>CAVYHX010000014.1:0-75670 GCA_963768415.1 uncultured Gammaproteobacteria bacterium | reverse complement strand
GCCGTTCTGGCCGCAATGCCCGACAGTGCTATTGAACGCAGCTGTGCCATTTGCCTGTCCGTTCAGAATCCAGGCGAACCTCAGGCGTATTCATCCAGTTTTGGATGTTTGGCTGCAACCGCCGCAGGTGCGGCCGTGTGCTGGTGAATACGTCTGGTCAAGCTATGTATAAACAGTAAGACCGCAGCCGCCAGCAAAGCGACTTTTAGCGTGATGAGGCCGGCAATCATGCCGAACAGTAATGTTTCCAGAATGGCCATTTTGCTTTACTCCTCTGGTTCAATCTACGTGGGCGAACCCAATCGATGAGTCCGGGTCCACAGGGTTATGCCGCTCTGAGCGTTCCGCAGCCCGACTGGCGGTTACAGAAATGTGCATCAGTAGCGCGTCGTTTAACTCAAGTCCGTTCATCGGTCCGATAATGTCGTCAAACGGGGGTGCTTGCTGTTGCGTTGTAATTATTTAACGCCCGATCGAGAAAGAATAAAATACGAATTATTAATGCAAAAGCATCGATAAATACGATGTATTGTCTGTGCTTGAAAACACCCGTGTGAGATGATCGCTATACCGAGTTAAGCCTGACTGGCTTTAGCGTTGTTTATGCGCATTATTCTGGCATGCGCGGCATTGGCGCTTTTGATTTCAACAAGCGTATTGAGACGACGTTGAAAGAAAAGCATGGGGCAGAAGAAGGTATTCACCTTCCACTGGAGGCGTGGCAGGCGCTGTCGATGACTAATGACATCAAGATGATGCACGACCTTCCGGATTGGAAAAAATAGACACCATATAAACTGTGTCAGAACACATATTTCTCAATGTCAGAATTAAATGCGCTCTGACATCCGTTTTGGTTCAAAACGGTATCCGGGAGGAACCTGAATTTACATTCCGGCGTTGTAGTCAGGTTTGGCTGAGAGGAGGGCGGCTAGCCAGTCGTCAGTCCCTGAAATCCGGGCACAAAATGTTGCCCACATCATGCCCATTTCCGGGAAACATGAAATATTTATGCTGTATTTTCAGCATTCCAGCCCCCGGAGTGGGGCATATAAGTGGACAGCCGCGGGACAAAGCGCTTTAAAAGATTAATAAAAACAACAAGTTGTTGGAGTCGGCGGGCCGCTCTCGGCCATCCATGGCCTTCGCGGCACCTGTGCATCCATGTACATTGGAATCGAACCCGGAGCCGAACTAGTAAAATCAAGCAGTTTTGGGTCTATGTTGTCCAAATGCTGTCAGCAAAAAGCTTGGCTGTAACAGCCTGGACCTGACCGTGCTGATATTGTCAGGTTTCATCGAAACTGACTGGCGGCTGTCGAACCGGTACAGCTTGGTTAAATTATCGACAGCTACCATGTGTCACCTGATCCACCCGCGTCGCAAAACAATTACCCCTGTGCCCGCAGGCCGCAGCGATTGGTGCTGGCGGCACAGCCGGAATGCGATCAATGCCACCGGCCACTATCTTAAAATGCTCTTCCCCGAATCGAGTGAGTAGATTACCGTTGCAGGGCCGAATTAATTCGGCCAACAGTACCGCTGGTCGAATGAATTCGACCCTGCAGGTTTGATTGAGTTGGACCGAATTCATTCGGCCAACAACCTTGCCATTAGAAGGAATGCGTCTCATCTGAATTGATGTGTTACCCACTCAATCAGGGTAAAATCCTTTTAAAAAGTCGTATAAAAGTTCGACGCGGGCCTGGTTGCCGACTGAAGTGTGTGCTTATGAAAGACGGAAAACTCTATTTCATCCTGGCAATCGCCGGTGCTACACCGTTTCTTGCCTGTGCAATCCTGCCGCTTGCCGGGATCGATAGCGTCGAACCGTTTGGCAGGCTCGATGTTCTGGCCGCCACCTATGGCCTCGGGATTATCTGTTTTCTGGCGGGTGTCCACTGGGCAACCTCTCTGTACAAGGCAGCCGGGACCCCGTTCAACCTGTTTGTCAGCAGCAATGTCCTGTTCCTTGTGGTCTGGTTTGCCTATGTTCTTGCGGGCATCGGCTGGGTGCTGCTGACGCAGCTGCTTGCGTTTCTGTTGCTGCTGTTGATCGATTACCGACTGCTGCGGGCCGGACTGATATCGGGGCACTATTTCGGCGTGCGTGCGCTCGCGACGGCGCTGGCATCGGTGTCGCTGCTGGTCATCTTGCTGTCTTCGTGACTACGATCGCCGTAGTCGGCGCCGGTCTGTCCGGCCTGGTTGCCGCGCGCATGCAAGGCTGCTTTGCGCTGATGCTGGCATTCAAACAGCCCTCCGCGCTGCCCTGGCAGGCCGCCCGCGTGCACCAGGCCGATATCAGCTGGGTGTCGGTCAACAGCAGCAAGCCGGGTCGGGCGGAGGAATTCTGCCTGGTCGTGCATTCAACGAATGCCTGGGCAGATACGCACATCGACGATGATGATGAATCGATCATCACGCACCTGCTCGCCGAGTGCTCGGAGGTGCTGGGTGTTGAGGTGCACAAGGCAGCGTATTGCGGCATGCATCGCTGGCGCTATGCCAACATCGAGGCTACCGACGGCCCCGGCTGCTGCGTCGATGCAGACCTGCAACTTGCCGCCTGCGGCGACTGGTTTATTCAGGGTCGAGTGGAAGCCGCGCATAGCAGTGCGCATGCGTTGCTGGAGGCCCTGAAGCAGCATCTTTGACAGCTGCGCCACTGTGCAATCACGGTGAATGCGCGCCGACCAGCGCGGTGCGCGGCGCCAGGCGCGCCGGCGCGCCGGCTTTTGCCAGGGAAACCGACAGTGGTGAATCGAGCACCGGCCACTTTCCCTTGAGGACGTTGTCAGGCCCGCTGCCGCTGAAGGCGAGGTAGCTGTAGCCACCGTAATGCGGCAATTTGCGTCCCAGCCCCGCCAATGCAGCGGGATCATCGGCGGCCAGCCAGCCCAGTGCCTGGTCGGGATTGCCGGGATGGCGCGCCATGACGACCACCGCATGCCGGCTGCGCGCCAGCGCGGTGCCGGCGATCCTCAGCGTGTCACCCGCATCGCTGAAGGCGTAACCACTGAGGGCATCGGCCGTTTGTTTGCGGAAGCGGTTGTCCCAGCCGAACAGCCAGACCGCACGGTCATGCGGCAGCTTCTCCAGGTCACGGTCCGCCACGACGCTGAACCTGTCGGGATCACCCGCCCGCCAGGCGGCGGCCAGTGCCGCAAAGGCCGACTGCAACGCTGCCGGTGCGGCGGCCGGCAGCACCATCATGACGTGCTCGGCGCCCATCGCCTGGCTGATGGCCGGCGGGATCTCGTTGCGGTCGAGACGGCGAAACACGTCGAATTCCGGATCGATGTCGAGTCGCAGCGGCGCCGCCGGCAGTTCCAGTTCCAGCTGCAGCGTTTTGTTATCCAGCAACACCTCGGTCTGCCAGGCCGCTTCCACACCTTCGAGCTGTACCGCCAGCGGTACCTGCAGTACGTAACCCGGCCCGGGCTGCGTCTGTTCGATCACGGCGGTGAGCAGATGGCGATCACCCTCGTGCCGCGCACGGGCTTTGCTGACCCGCAGTGACGGGGCCCCGCTGCGGTCCACCCACTGCGCGAAGAACCTGTCCAGCGGATATTCCGCGACCGTGCTGAAGACGGCCTCGACATCGTCAAACCCGGTCACCCGGTAGCGTTGCTGACGGTAGAGCGCCTGCAGTCCCTGCGTGAACAGGGCGTCCCCCAGCTGCCGGCGCAGCATGTGAAACAGCATCAGCGTCTTGCCATAACCGACGGCCTCGCTCACGGCACTGTGACGGCCGCGGAAGGCAGATAGCGGGAACTCCTGCTGGCGGCGCACGTAATCGGTGTATTTCTGCAGCACGCCGCGGCGGTAATCGGCGCCCAGCCCGCGCTGTTCCTTGATCAGGTGATCGGCCAGGTAGCTGGTCAGCCCCTCCGCCCAGTTACCGCTTGCATAATCGATATAGACACTGTTGCCCCACCAGTTGTGCAGGATCTCGTGGGGATAGGAGGAGTGCAGGATGAAGGGAAAACGGATGACCCTCGGCCCGAGCAGGGTAAACGACGGCATGCCATAGCCGGTCTCCCAGAAATTTTCCACCAGCGCAAACTTGTTGTAGTGATAGGGCCCGATCAGGTCGCTGTAGAGCTGCAGATACGCGGCGGTCGCCTGCAGGTATTTTTCCGCCAGCGCCGCATCGGGTTCGCGCAGCAGCACCATCGCTTCGACGCCGTCGGTCTTGCGGCTGTATTCACTGAAGCGGCCGGCGATCAGGTAAATCTCCTGCTGCGGAGAATTGCAGCGCCAGTGTTCCACTGCCTGCTGCCCGCTGGCCTGCTGTGACAGGCGCTTGCCCTGGGTCATGCCGCGCCAGCCCGATGGCAGCTGCAGATGCAGGTCGAAGCTGAGCAGCTCTCCCTCGACATGCGGGTACCAGGCACTCTGTCCGGCAAGAAACACCCCCCGGGCGTCGATCATCCCGAAGGTCTCGCGAAACCCGCGCGCATACTCCTCGCCCTGTTGCTGCAGGGGATGGTGGATGCGACCCTGGTAGCGCAGTGCAAAGCGCTCCTGCCCGGCGGGCAGTGTCACGCGGTAGCGGCGCGTAGCGACGGCGGTATTTTCCAGGGGGTTGGCCGGTACGGGCAGGGCATCAAGACGGCCCGCGCTGCCGACCAGCTCGGGAGTCAGGTCGTGATGCAGCCGGAATTCCACATCCCTGCTGGTGGTATCCGTTCTGCTGATGTTATCGATCACCACGATACTGTGTTGCTGCGGGTCGAGCTGCACCTCGAGTCGGTGGTGCAGCTGCGCCTGCAGCGGGAGCGGCAGCAGGCAGCACGCCAGCAGCAAATGTTGCAGGACGCGCTGCCGGATGATGCTGGTCTCACTCACAGGTGCAGGGCACGGCTAGTACAGCACCAGATCCCGGCTCAGCGTTCGCGCACTACCCAGCCAGTTGCGGCGTTGCAGTGCCAGCGTGACACGATCGCCCGGCTTCTTGTTCCACATGATGAGACGCAGGTCGGCCAGTTCGTTAACGGGGAGGTCATTGATCGACTGGATCCGGTCGCCTGCTTTCAGACCGGCCTGCCTGCAGGGGCTGTCGGCCAGGCAGTCTGTGATCAGCAGCCGGTCTTCTTGTTCCTCGAGCAGGGCACCCAGCTTGCCGGCCGGCGGCAGCGACTGTTGTTGCGGCAGTAGCAGGTAGTCGGCAAGCCCCGGCCGCAGTTCACCGTGCCAGTCATTGAGGATGACGGCCATGTCGTCCCCCAGGCGCCGCTGCAGCCGCTGGGGTATGCCGCTGCCGTAGGCCAGGTGTCCGCTCCCGGCGAGCAGCACCATGCGCTCGTCGGGGTGCGCCTCGAGGTACCCGGCAGCGCGTTCTGCCATACCTTCATCCCAGGCCAGTTGCACCTCGAGAAATCCCTCAAACCCGCGCCCGGCGCTACCAGGGTGCCGGTCATAGATATTGCGGAGCCGCTCTGCATAAGCCTTGTCGGAATGATCGATTGCAGCAGGCAGCTGCTTGTGCTCGGCTGCCGTCAGTCCGTCGATGCCGACGCGGCTCAGCCGGTCGGTGAGCTCGACCGGCAGGTTCAGTGCAATTACCGGCAAACCATGTTCGCGGGCGTATGCCAGGATCGGGGCGTAATGACGAAAGTCATACTTCCAGCGGCGGTAATACTCGGTGCCGCGCAGCATTTCCTGTTCATCCAGTTCGCCTGCAATGTAGTCATTGAGGATGTTCTGAAACGGCTGCTGGAACATCTCCATGCCGATGACCAGGTGCGGATCGAGGGCATGCAGGCGACGGATGATCTCCAGCTGAGTCTGATGGTGGTCATAGCGGTCGTGGGTCTCGCCGACCAGCACCACCCGCATGGCGGACAGTGCGGGAATGATGTCCTCCAGCTGCGGCGCGCTGCGCAGCTCCAGCACCGGGGTGGCGGCCACCTGCACCCTGGCCCCGGCCTGTGCCGGCATCGCGTGCGGGTGCTGTTCGCTGGCCTGGTCCGTCGCCTGGCCGGGCTGCATGCCGGTCGCGCACATTACCACTATGACCGGTGCCAGCCGCTCTGCGAGCCAACGCCACAGGCGACGGCGGAGTGAATGTGCGGATCTCATCGGTACAGCGGCAATGGCCGGGGAATGTCTGGGCGGTCGTGAAATATCGGCATGTGCATTAGTCTCCATCAGCAGCGCCTGGTTCCGTCCTCGTGTCGACCCGGCTCGATTTTTCCAATACAGGCAATGCAGGGTATGGCCAGCGGGTCGAAGTCGAACCAGTATATTTGCATAAGATGAATATTAATGACATGCAGCGAGTCCAACCACCGGTGATCATGCGCGATTTACTGCGATCTGGTCAGGTATGAGTCTACACGACCAGACGGGAGTTCGCCCGTGAGCAAGGTAGGCAGGGGAGACTGCCAGCTGTCGCCAGGTAATGCCGGCAATGCGGAGCAAGCACCGGCGGGCACCTTCCGGGACGGGTTATCAACAGGGCTTGCATGGATACAGTCAGGATAAGTTGCACGCAACAGCAGATTTTTTACAGATGGATTTACTCGAGATACGCGGGTCATGCTTCTGCTGCATGCAAGCCTGTTACAGGCTTCTGGCAGCAATCTTCGAGGGTGCGCTTGGAGAAAAGATCAAGGCACTCTATCCGCAGGACCGGGCAACCGGGTATCGCCTCGGTGATATCCGCGGCGCATTTACGATTGTACAACCCATGTGAACCACCCGGTTCGCTGGCGACCTTGAAAGGAATGCTATGAAAAATGTCGATGAACCGCTCCTCAGGAGTAACGACATTACTGCCAGTGCGGCTGCAACAGCTGATCCGGCTACACGGGAACGTATCCGGCAGTTAATCGATAGTCAGCCTTGCGCATTTGCCCCGAGCGGTTTGCTGGCCTGTGCGCCACGACCGGATTCGCTGTTAACGCAATTTGGCAGCCAGCCGCATTCCGGCAAGGCTTGCATGGTTGTCGGCTTGCCGGGAGGACTGGTGCAACCAGCCAGTAACAAGGCCACGGCCAGTGTGGAGCATGCAAGATCTTTGAGTTGCATTTGAATGCCAGTATTACGAATGTTATTTACCATGAAGACAGCTTGCTGCGGCGAGTGTACGCGTATCAAACGGCTGCGCCGGCACAGGTTGGCACAGTCTGCAGGTCTGCCGGCAGTTGCCGCTCTGGCAGGAAAGCTGCCAGGTCAGCGCGCAAGTCGTCAAGCCGGTCCTCGAGCCTTGCGCGCTGCTTGCGGGTGAGCGTTGTGGCAAGTTCATCCATCAGTTGCACGAACTCATCCCTGGCAATGCGCCACAGCCGCAGGGTTTGTGCCGATGTCCCTTCCCGCTGTACCCACCATTCTTCGAGGTATTTTCGCAAGTCTTCTGCGCTTGCGCCTGTCTCGAGCATGGCCAGCAAGGTGTCCGTTTGCTGGGCGCGATGCGCCAGCCACGATGCGCTCAGATCAGGGATACGTTCGAGGGCGTCCCGGATCCGCGTTCTCTGGCTGGCATTCAATTTCCCGGTCCAGTGCTCGACCCGGTCGAGGAACCGTTCCTGCCGTGAAGCCTTCCTCTTTTCGGGATCCGCATCGAGGTAACGCTTTACTGCATCCTGTTGGCGCTGCGCCATGTACCCGGCGAGGTGCCGGATCTGGCTGGCATCAAGGTCGGCAAACAGGGGAACGCTGAGGTTGACGGCAAGGCGTGCATGCCGCTCGGAGAGAAGCAGGGCGCTGTCGACCAGGCAGGCAGCGCCAGGCGTGGCGTCCGTTTCCCTGATAATGCGCCCGGCCAGGTCCAGCCAGGCGATAACAAGTGGCAGTTCCTCCTCGCGGTGGTGCTGCAGTGCGGCTTTCTTTAGCGGCTGCCAGTAATCGCGCTGAGCCTTGTTGATTCGAACAGTCTGCCAGGCGTAGTAGTCCAGTAGCCAGTCCGCATTGCGGTAGGCGAACTCGGCCCGGCTGCAGGCAGAGATGAACACGGCCAGCATGACAATGACGGCAAGACGGACCATGGGTTGATTATCAGCTACCATGAAACTTGTGACAATCTTCGTTACTGCCGGTTCTGATCAGCAATCTCCGCCGGGTCCGTCGCGTTGCTCCTTGACCCGGCCTACGGGGCTGAAGGCGGGGAACGCTCCCAAATCGGGTGTAGGAGCAGGCTCTAGCTGGCGAACCATCGTTATCTCCACAAATATAAAAAGGCTTTTCCCCACATCGAGTGGGTAGATTACCGTTGTAGGGCCGAATTCACTTGTGCCCGGCGCTTTATCGGGTATTCGGCCAACAACCTTGCCATCAGAAGGAAAGCGTCTCGTCTAAATTGATGTGTTACCCACTCAATCAGGGGAAGAGCCATAAAAAAAGGCCACCCATTCGGGTGGCCTTTTATATTGGTGGAGACGGCGGGAATCGAACCCGGAGCTGAGTCAATAGAAACAAACAGTTATGGTTGGGTGTTGCCCAAATACTGCCAGCAAAATGCTTGGCTGTGACAACCCAGGCCTGATCGTACAGACTTGTCAGGTTTTATCTCACCAGACCTGACGACTGGTGGTATGTGGGTTCTTCAGAGGGTCCTTGTTGCAATCCTGATTCCGAGGTCTTCCGGATGAATCCGGATATGGAATCCCAGGCTCTCTACCAGTTCAAGCATGTTGTGATTGGAAGCAAGAATCTCGCCATCCAGTTCTCTAAAGCCCCGCTGACGTGCCGCTTCCATGAGAGCTGTCATCAGTTGTGAACCGATGCCTTTGTGTTGCCATTTATCCGACACAACCAGCGCAAATTCACAACTGTTTCCGTCGGGGTTCACGGCGTAACGGGCAACGCCCAACTCACTTTCGTTGCCATCATCATTCAGTACAGCGATCAGTGCGAGTTCGCGGTGATAGTCGAGCTGGGTAAAGCGCACCAGCATGTCCTGGGTCAGTTCATTGAGGCCGCTCATGAAGCGGAAATACTTCGCCTCTGGTGAAAGCTCCCTTACAAAGCGATCTTCAATGACGGCATCTTCCGGCCGGATAGGGCGGATAGTGATGTCAGTGCCATCCGCTAACTGGTGGTGAGAGACCAGATGGCTCGGGTAAGGATGAATGGCCATATGGACATAGCGATCCAGTGATGGCGTGTGGTGTTCTACTATGATTCGGGCATCCACGACTCTTATCCCGTTTTCGTCGGCGATGAGCGGGTTAATATCCAGCGCTTTGATTTGTGGCAGCTCACAGACCATTTCGGAGACTCGCCTTAAGGTCTGGATCAGTGCGTCCATCTTGATGGCCGGCCTGCCTCTGTATGTACCCAGCAGACGGGCAGTGCGCGTGGTGCTGATCATCTTTTCCACCAGGAACGTGTTCAGCGGTGGCAGTGCCACGGTACGATCACGCAACACTTCCACCTGGGTGCCGCCAGCGCCAAAGGTGATCGCCGGACCGAACACCGGGTCGCGGACGACACCGACTAATAATTCACGTCCGTGCACGGGCGTGTGCATGGCTTCAATGGTCACACCTTTGATAGTCGCGTCGGGACATTTGTCGCATGCACGTGCCATGAGTTCCTGAAAAATGCCGCGTATTGCCTGTGCGTTACCAATATTAAGGCGGACGCCATCGACATCTGACTTGTGGGTTATATCCGGCGAGTTGATTTTCATCGCCACAGGGAAGCCCACTGATTCAGCGGCGACCAGTGCGCCGTTGGCCGAATCGGCTTCAATCACCTGGGTAACCGGGATGGCGAACGCATGCAGTATTGCCCTGGATTCTGCAGAGGTGAGGATAGCGCGCTTTTGTGACAATACACCCTCAATAATCAGTCGTGCACCTTCAATGTCGGGCTCGCTGCGCGGTGAAAGCGGAGTGGGCACCTGCATCAGTAACTGTTGATTACGGTAATAAGTGGCAAGATAGGCAAAAGCTTCGACGGAGGCTTCAGGGCTGGTAAAGCCGGGCATATGATGTTTTGAGAATGCCTTGTTCGCATCTTCAACCTGTTGCTCGCCCATCCAGCACGTCAGTACCGGCTTTCTTTCATGGTCCGCGTGTGCAGCAATCACCGCCTCGGCACAGGCTGTTGCATCCGTCATTGCCTGTGGCGTCAGCATGGCAAGAACGCCATCGACACCGGGATCCGTCAGGCAGGCATCGACGGCCGCCTGGTAACGTTCCGGCGTGGCATCCCCCAGTACATCGATCGGGTTACTGTGTGACCAATGAGGCGGAAGGACCTGGTCAAGCTGTGCTAGCGTAGCGTCCGAAAGCGCGGCCAGTTCGACACCAAGATCGATCGCTCGATCAACGGCCATGACACCGGGGCCGCCGCCGTTGGTGACAATGGCCAGCCGATTACCTTGTACACGATGCTGGGTGGAAAGCAGTTGGGCCGCGGCAAACAATTGCCCGATGGTCATCACGCGTACCGCTCCTGCCCGTTGCAGGGCCGCGTCAAACACATCATCAGCGCCAACCATTGCGCCGGTATGCGTTACCGCAGCGCGCGATCCCTCCTGATGGCGGCCGGCCTTGATCACTATCACGGGTTTCATCCGGGCGGCAACGCGCAAGCCACTCATAAAACGCCGTGCTTCACGCACGCCTTCGACATAAAGAAGAATACTGTGCGTCTCGCGATCTTGTGCCAGGTAATCCAGAATGTCGCCAAAATCGACGTCTGCGGCATCGCCGAGTGAAGCGATTACAGAAAAACCGATATCATAGGTGGTTGCCCAGTCAAGAACCGCCGTACACAACGCTCCGGATTGGGATACCAGGGCTAAATGGCCGTGCTTTGCCGTGTTCTTGCTGAAGGTTGCATTCATATTTACAGAAGTACGAATAAGACCCAGGCAGTTCGGTCCGAGAATCCGTATTTGGTAACGGCGTGCCGTGTCGATCACCGCTTTTTCAAGCGCGGCGCCCCGGCCGTCACCTTCACTGAATCCGGCGGAAACGATGATTGCCGCACCGACACTCTGTTCACCACAGGCGTGGACGATGTCCGGTACTGTCGCCGCCGGTGTTGCGATAATCGCAAGGTCTACAGGCTTGCCGATGGCTTCGATGGATGGATAGCAGTCCTGCTTGAACAGCCGCTTGTGCTTTGGGTTTACCGCATAGAGCGGGCCGGAAAAACCGCTTTGCAGAAGGTTGCCGAATATCCGGCCACCAACAGAGTCATGGCGTTCACTGGCGCCGAAAACAGCAATCGCCGGTGGTGCAAAAAGACGATCAAGAAAGTGCGGTCCCATATCAACTTCTCTGCTAGTCTGATGTAATCTTCAGTCCTCGTGCTTGCAAGGGGCAAGGTCTGGAAACGGAAACTTAAATGACCATAGCATTTATATCACACCCCGACTGCGCGTTGCACGACATGGGTGAGCAGCACCCCGAGTGTCCAGAACGTCTGGCGGCCATTGAAGATCAGATTTTATCGAGCGGTCTTTATGTTGCGCTTCGGCGTTACGATGCGCCGCTGGTGACTCGCGAGCAACTTTGCCGGGTGCATGATCGGCACTACGTCGAGGAAATTTTCAACAAGGCGCCGCAACAGGGCAGGGTCTGGCTGGATCCGGATACTTCGATGAACCCTCATAGCCTCACAGCCGCTTTGCGGGCTGCCGGCGCGGTCGTTCTCGGGGTCGATCTGGTCATGTCTGGCCAGAGCAAGGCCGCGTTTTGCAGTGTAAGGCCCCCGGGTCACCACGCCGAACGGAACAGGGCGATGGGATTCTGTATTTTTAACAACGTTGCCGTCGGTGCCGCTCATGCTTTGCACGCCCATGGGCTTGAAAGAATTGCGATTGTGGATTTCGATGTCCACCACGGTAATGGCACCGAAACCATTTTTATAGGTGATCCCAGGGTTCTCTATTGTTCCGCATTCCAGCATCCCTTTTATCCCCATCGCGGTTTTGATGCTGTCGCCGGGAATATTGTCAGCGTTCCATTGCGGGCGGGGACCGACGGTCCGGCCTTTCGTGCCGCAGTGAAGGCTCAATGGATGCCGAGGTTGGAAGATTTTAAACCGCAGCTGATTCTTGTTTCCGCAGGATTTGATGCGCATCTCGAAGACGAGATGGCCGGGCTGAGTTTGTGCGAAGCAGATTTTTTCTGGGTGACGGAAGAAATTCGCAAGATCGCCGAATGTCATGCTGAAGGCAGGATTGTGTCGGTTCTGGAGGGCGGTTATGCATTGCCAGCACTGGGTCGTAGCGTAGCTGCACATTTGAACGCCTTGTTGGGGTAGGCGGGTAAAGAAAAGCAGCAAGCTGAAGTTGGCAACAAAATGACTGCTCAGTCGATGACGCCTTCAAGATCGCCAGGCAATGTAGTCTTCGCTAAAACGACGTCTGACTAATTGTTTCAGGTGAAAATTACTGATTCGCCAGAGACGGGTTTCTTCGCAACTATCTTGCCTGAACGCTTGCGTGTCATACCAGCAGAGACACGTCTGCAGCTGACATGCATTGAACTCAGCGCTAATAAACGGCAGGGATAAAATCAGGGGAATGCTGGAATAGTCGGCTCTGTTCCTTCAATCTTGGCTTCCGGGTGATGCTGTTTAACCAGTTCATCGATCTCATCGACGCGGTCCTTCGGGACATCCACCAACATGAGAAATTCTCCTTTTTCGATAGCCTCTTCAAAGGCCTTCAATCGGCTGTTAGGTGCGTCTATGCCGATCATGCTGGACAACCAGGCGCCCACGCCGGCACCGGCCAGAGCGATACTGAGGACAGCGCCGCCTCCTAATACTAGACCTGCGGGTGGGAAAGCCAATGCTACCAGTCCCGCAACTACACCGGTTGCACCGCCCAGGGCAACTCCGCGTTCAAGGGCGGGCACGAAATCGCTTTTCTGCAAGAGTGTGGCTTCCGGTAAATCTTCCATGGGGGAGTTTTCTTTGGCGATGACATGAATATGGCGCTCTTCAATTCGCGCCAGCAGCAGTTCATCCACGACCTTATGTGTAACTTCCATGGCAGGTAATATGAAATACAAGCGTCTCATTGTGTTTATCTCCTTGTTCTATTCCAGTGTGTAGACGATACCATGTCGATGAAGAAGGTTGGCACACAATATTTCTCAGGTAACTGATGTGTGTCTAGGTTCTCCTGTATAAATGGCATATTATTTATTTTGATACATTTCTACCACGCTTAAGTGGTTTTTTATTTGAAGGGAACTCGATATGAAAATAGCTATTGCAACAGAAAATAATGATCCTTCTGCCGAAATCAGTACCCAGGGCGCACGGGCCTTGTTTTATTTGGTATTTGGTACAGATGGGCATTTGAGTGAGATTCTTGAGAACCCCTATGCAGGTAATGCTACCAATGTGGGTCCGGATGTTGCGAATATGTTGATTAGCATGCATGTGACTAAAGTTATTGCCGGAAGGTTTGGGTCAAAATTCAGAGAAACACTGGAACATAATCATGTGGAATGTATGGAACAAAACGGATTTGCTGCTCAAATTGCAAAGGAACTATAGGATTTAATCGTACCCGGTTACAGGGATGCGAGGCTGATTATCAAGTTTTGAATACTCGTTTTATAGTTGGCGTTACAGTGACCAGGGGTAGAGAGCGAGAATGGGTGCTTTAGGATGGATAATCTCCAGCAGTCTCTTGATGAGTGCTATTGCGCTTGTTGGAAGTGTCACATTATTTCTTAAAAAGGAAACGTTACAGAAAATCATCCTTCCACTTGTCGCCTTTGCAGCCGGCTCACTAATTGGCGGCGCCTTCTTGCACATGATTCCAGCCGGAATGGTCAGGTATGAGGGGGGCGACACATTTTATTTATGGGTTCTAGCAGGGTTCATCGTATTTTTTGCGCTGGAGCAGCTGCTGCACTGGCATCACTGTCACCGGGCAGAAACCAGTTGCAGGCAACCGCTTACCTATTTAATTCTGGTTGGGGACGGGCTGCATAATTTTATCGGTGGTCTTGCTGTAGCGGGGATTTTTCTGGTGGATATCCGCCTGGGAATAATGGCGTGGCTTGCAGCTGCGGCACATGAGGTTCCACAGGAGCTGGGTGACTTTGGAGTTCTTATTCACGGTGGGTGGAGCAAGGGCAAGGCCTTGCTATTTAACGTTCTATCGGGTCTTACTTTCCTGGTCGGCGGTGTCACTGCATACTTCGTCTCATTCAAAGTAAATATCGATTTCCTGGTACCGTTTGCCGCCGGCAATTTTATTTATATCGGGGCTTCTGACCTTGTCCCGGAAGTAAACAAGCACGGCGATATAAAAGCTAATATCATTCACTTCCTTTCTTTTGTATTCGGCATAGGATTGATGTGGGTGATCAAGCTGATTCTTGGTCATTGATCGAGCAGGTTCCGAGTTTATGTATATGGGTGGGTGCGTATATCTGCCAGCCAGGTAACGGAATGTAATCATGAAGGTAATATCGGAGTGACTATGACTGAGAATCTTGGCAGTGTTCTTGTAGAAGCAATCAATGACGAATACAAGGCACGCGCGATGTATAGTCTTGTAATAAGCAAGTTTGGCGAGATACGGCCATTCATAAATATTGTCGAGGCCGAAGGCCGGCATATACAAGCGTTACTGCCTTTGTTCGATAAATACGGCATACCTATCCCTGAAGATAACTGGGAGTCGCGTGTTAAAGCGCCCGCCTCTGTGTTGGAAGCCTGTCAGGCAGGTGTTCAGGAAGAAATAGATAATGCAGACATGTATGAAAGGTTGCTCGAATCAACAAAACAATACCCAGATGTTCAAGTGGTACTCAAACAGTTGCAAAAAGCGTCAAGAGAAAACCATTTGCCAGCCTTTCAGCGCTGCGTAGAAAGGGTTGGGTCTGGTGGAGGAGGTCGAGGAATGGGGCAGCAGCATCGACGCGGCCACAGGTTCAGATGAAGCTTGTTCAAGCGTATTGGAGTTATGAACGGGAGGGATCGAAAATTAGCCGTCTACTACCGGAAGCAATTATTTTTTCGACGAGGGAATGCCAGAGATATTTTTATACAAAGGGGTGTCCTGCGCCCCTGGGATAGTCAACTATTTCAACGTCCAGTGCATCGCCGTTTTTCTAGCGAAAGCAGATTCATCATTGATCATTAACTCGTATGCTGCCAGTTTCATCCCGGCGTTGTGGTGAGGTTTGGCTAAGAGGGTTGCGGCTAGCCAGTCGTCAGCTTCCGAAATCCGGGCATAAAATGTTGCCCAAATGTTGCCCACATCATGCCCATTTCCGGGAAACATGAATTATTTATGCAGTCTTTTCAGTATCCCAGCCCCCGGTGTGGGGCATAAAAGTGGACGGCCGCGGGACAAAGTGCTTTAAAAAGATTAATAAAAACAAAAAGTTGGTGGAGGCGGCGGGAATCGAACCCGCGTCCGTAAGTCCTCTGCCATCGGCTCTACATGCTTATCCAGGTCTATTAATTTAACTGCCTGCTACCCGACGGGCAGGGAAGACAAACAGCGAGTTCGGTAAGTTTTAGCGTATCCACCCCGAACGAGCTTCAACGCGATCTTGTGAGAATCGACGCCTGGGTGTCCCGAGGACCTGGACGCACAAGCACGGCTCCAGTCAGACGGCACCCTACTGGGGTTTAAGCAGCGAGTGCGTAGTTGTCGTCGTTGGCAACTAAAAGTTTGCAGATGGATTTACGAGGTATCCTGCACCTCGGCATGCACCTCAGGTTTCGCAACCCACGTCGAAGCCAGGTCGCCCCCAAAATGTAACTATAAGACAGTATACACAGCTAGAAAGTTTACAGCCAGTCCTTGATATTTCATGAAATTGTCCCAATTAACTACTGCTTGCCCGTAAGGATCTGATTAGCTATGGATATTGATCACGACAACAATAACAAGGATGCGCCGAAGTCGACGGGTGCAATCATATCCGCCAAGGATGTACTGCCGGGTGTGATTCAGCTGCTGCCGCAAAGCAGCCGGCCGTTTTTCCCCGGCCAGGTGATGCCCTTGCTGGTGGATAGCGAGCCCTGGGAAGAGACCATCAAGGCAGTCAAGGATTCGGCGAACGGCATCATCGGGCTGGTGCTGGTCAGGCAGGACAATGTGGACGACGCCACGTTCGCGGATTTCCACACCATGGGGACAGCCTGCCGTATACACCGGGTGATGAAGGACTCGGGCAAGTTGCAGATTTTGCTGGAGGGCCTGCAACGCTTCCGGATCGAGGGCTGGGTATCGAAGACCAGGCCCTACACTGTGCGCGTCAGTTACTACCCCGAGACGACCTACGATCAGGTGTCCGACGTCAAGGCCTATGCGGTTGCAATCATCAACACCATCAAGGAACTGGTGCCGCTGAATCCCCTGTATGGCGAGGAACTCAAGGTGTTCCTGGAACACTTCAGTCCGGATGATCCTTCGCGCCTGGCGGACTTTGCCGCCAGCCTGACTACCGCCGACAAGGAAGAGCTGCAGGAAGTGCTCGACACGGCAGACATCCTGCCGCGCCTGGAAAAAGTGCTGTTGCTGATCAACAAGGAGCTGGAAGTCGCGCGGGCGCAGATGAAGATCCGTCAGCACGTGGAACAGGAAATACAGTCGCATCAGAAAGAGATGTTCCTGCGTGAACAGTTGAAGGCAATCCAGAAGGAGCTCGGCTTGTCCAAGGATGACAGGACAGCCGAACTCGACAAGTTCCGTGAGCGGTTCCAGGCACTGTCAGTACCCGAATCCGTACAGGAACGTTTTGACGAAGAGATTGAAAAGCTCGGCCTGCTGGAGACCGGCTCTCCTGAGTACGCCGTGACTCGCAATTATCTCGACTGGTTGACGTTGTTGCCGTGGGGCGTGCACAGCAAGGATGAGCTGAATCTGAGGCGTGCCGGCAAGATACTTGATCAGGACCATGAAGGCCTGGACGACGTCAAGGAGCGGATCCTGGAATTTATGGCGGTCGGGATCATGAAAGGGGAGGTGGCCGGCTCCATTTTGCTGTTTGTGGGACCACCCGGCGTCGGCAAGACCTCGCTGGGGAAATCGATTGCGCGTGCGCTGGGCCGCAAGTTTTTCCGGTTTTCACTCGGCGGTATGCGTGATGAGGCGGAGATCAAGGGTCATCGCCGCACCTACATAGGTGCCATGCCGGGCAAGTTTATCCAGGCCATCCGCAATACCGAAACCGACAACCCGGTCATCATGCTGGACGAGCTCGACAAGGTGGGCGCGTCCTATCAAGGCGATCCGGCCTCGGCCCTGCTGGAGGTGCTCGATCCCGAACAAAATGCCGAGTTCCTGGATCATTACCTGGACGTACCGTTCGATCTGTCCAGGGTGTTGTTCATCTGTACCGCGAATCAGCTCGACACCATACCCGCACCCCTGCTGGATCGCATGGAGATCATCAGGCTGTCCGGATACCTGGCCGATGAAAAACTCGCTATCGCCCAGAAGCACCTGCTGCCGAAACTGTTGGCCAAGGCCGGCCTCAAGCCGCGCGGTCAATTGCGCATCGAAAAGAGCGCGCTGCGCAAGATTATCGAGGGCTATGCCAGGGAGGCCGGCGTCCGGCGGCTGGAAAAATACCTGGGCGCGATCGTGCGCAAGGCGGTCGTCAAGCTGCTCCGGAAAGTGAAACCACCGGTCATTGTCAGGGCGCGTGACATCGAGGATTACCTGGGCAAGGTCATCTTCGAGCGCGAGAAGCGCAATTCCGGTGTGGGTATTATCACAGGTCTTGCCTGGACGGCCATGGGTGGTGCCACCCTGACCGTGGAGGCCACCCGTGTGCACACCTATACCCGCGGCCTGAAACTGACCGGTCAGCTGGGTGATGTCATGCGGGAATCGGCCGAAATCGCCTACAGCTATGTCATGTCAAACGCGGAAAAGCTGAATATCAAACAGGATTTCTTCAGGAAGTCGTTCATTCACCTGCATGTGCCAGCCGGGGCCACGCCCAAGGACGGTCCGAGTGCCGGCGTGACCATGGCGACGGCAATCCTGTCGCTGGCCCGGGGCCGCCGCCCGGTGCGCCTGCTCGCCATGACCGGGGAGTTGACCCTGACCGGCGAGGTCCTGCCGGTTGGCGGGATCAAGGAGAAGGTGATTGCGGCCAAGCGCACCGGCTTCCGGGAACTGATCCTGCCGGAGGCCAACCAGGGGGATTTCGAGGAGTTGCCGAAACATATCAAGGCCGGAATGAAGGTACATTTCGCCCGCCGATTCACCGATATAGTGCCGGTGGTGTTCGAAAAATAGCCTGGCGATGCGGTCATCATCCACTTGTGGCGACAGGGATTGAATTTTCCCCTTCGAATACAATCTATACACTGACGCTTACTTATGCACGTGACAAAAGGTAAATCACTATGATGCGAATCGTTCTGTTTCTGGCCACCAATGCCGCCGTGCTGGTGCTGATCAGTATTGTTTTCCAGGTGCTCGGAATAGAGGGTATCCTGGCCGAGAACGGGGTGGACCTGAATCTCCAGGCCCTGCTGGTCATGTCAGCGGTCATCGGTTTTGGCGGTTCGTTTATCTCGCTCGCCATGTCCAAGTTCCTGGCCAAGCGCTCCATGGGCGTCAGGATTATCGAACAGCCGGCGAATAATACCGAACGCTGGCTGGTCGATACGGTAAAACGCCAGGCACAGGGTGCCGGTATCGATATGCCGGAGGTCGGCATATTCGATGCGGCCGAGCCGAATGCATTTGCTACCGGTATGCGCCGCAACAACGCACTGGTTGCTGTCAGTGCCGGGTTGCTGCAAAACATGAATGCCGATGAAGTCGAGGCGGTGCTCGGGCACGAGATAAGCCATGTCAGTAATGGCGACATGGTCACCATGGGCCTCATCCAGGGTGTGGTAAACACATTCGTGATTTTTCTGTCACGCATTATTGGCCATGTTGTCGACCGGGTGGTATTCAAGACCGAACGCGGTTATGGCCCGGCGTATTACATTACATCCATCGTGGCCCAGGTGTTCCTGTCCATCCTGGCATCGATCATCGTCATGTGGTTTTCGCGCCGGCGTGAGTTCCGTGCCGATGCCGGTGGTGCCCGCCTGTCCAGCCGCGGCAAAATGATCGGTGCATTACAGGCCTTGCAGCGGGCGCACGAGCCGCGCGACCTGCCGGGCGAATTTGCGGCCTTTGGTATATCCGGCGGGATCGGTTCCGGGTTCAAGCGGCTGTTCATGACGCACCCGCCCCTGGAAGAACGCATTGCCGCACTGAAGGCAGCGGATTGACCGGGCCGTATGGCCGCATTCGGGGCAGTGCCCCGGATCATCCCGGCAACCCGGCAGGCTCGATCCGGTAGCTTGCATCACGGCATTAAGAATACGCTTCAATCGTATGAAATATAAATAATTAATAACCTGGCTGCTGGCGTGTTTTCATATTGGTCCACGGTTGACTATGCTTGAACTCTGCAGGGGGGTTTGTGTCTACCACCGTGAGTTCTGTCAGCCCTCGAGGATGATCTGGCAGACTAGCGGATAAGAGCGCAGGAATAATGAATAACAAAAAGCGAAATTTAATACCTCACCATGTGTTGTTACTGATCTGCCTGTTACCGGGCATGGCTATGGCGGTGGCAGCAGGGCAAGGTCCTGTGGAGATGTTGCAGGATACGACTGACGAGATCCTCAGGATCATCAAGGATGAACCGCAGATTATCAATGACCAGGCCAGGCTGCGCGAGATTGCCAGCGATATTATCTACCCGCATGTGGATTTTACCGAGCTGTCTCGCTGGGTGCTCGGCAAGCATTGGCGGGATGCGACGCCGGCGCAACGACAGATCTTCATCAACGAATTCCGCGAACTCCTGCTAAATACCTACCTGCGATCGGTAACCAGTTACCAGAACAACACGATACGCTATCAGCCAATGCGCCAGCAGCCGACTGATGGCCGGGCCATCGTACATGCGAGTATCGAGGCGCCGGGCGCCCCGCTCATCAAGGCGGAGTTTCGTCTGCATCAGGCCGGACAGAAGTGGCTCATCTATGACGTGGCCATCGATGGTGTCAGCCTGGTCGTGACCCAACGTTCCAGTTTTTCAGAGTTGATACGCCGCGAGGGAATCGATGGACTCATTGCACGACTTGAGTCGCGCAATACAGAGCTCAGGGGAAATCCTTCCGCTGCGCCCGTGCAGTCAACCCCGCAGTAGACCGCAAACCGGTAGTGCCAACTGTTGATACTACTGTGCTGACCGGCGTCCTGCGTCCGGCCTAGCGGCCGCGCAGTATTCTGCCTTTTTCCCGTTGCCAGTCGCGGTCTTTCTCGGTGCTGCGTTTATCGTGGCTGTGCTTGCCGCGCGCCAGGGCTATTTCGAGTTTTGCGAGACCACGTTTCCAGTAGAGCGCCAGGGGTACCAGCGTGTAGCCCTTGCGTTCCACGGCGCCGATCAGCCGGTCCAGTTCACCCCGGTGCAGGAGTAATTTCCGGGTGCGTGTCGGCTCCGGTGTTATATGGGTGGAACTGCTGGACAGCGGACTGATATGGAAACCGAACAACCAGGCCTCGTTGTCCTTGATGAGGACATAGCTCTCTGTCAGCTGCGCCCGCCCCTCACGCAGGCTCTTGACCTCCCAGCCCTGCAACGCCAGTCCGGCTTCGATTCGGTCTTCGATAAAATAGTCATGACGGGCCTTTTTGTTGAGTGCAATGGTGTTCGATGCGCCTTTGGCCGCTGTCTTCTTTTTTCCCATCGGCGCAGTATAGCAATCCGGCCCGGGGCGCGTATTGCCGGGCCGGCCGGTTGAGATGAACCGCCAATTCACGGACAATGCCCGTGCCGTCAATCGAGGAGATGCTGCATGGCAAGGGAGCGTACATCCATTCACGGGCAGTGGTCCGGTCGCCTGGCCTTTATTCTCGCAGCGACAGGTTCGGCTGTCGGGCTGGGTAACATCTGGAAGTTTCCGTACATCACCGGCGAAAACGGTGGTGGCGCCTTTGTCCTGGTCTATCTGGCGTGTATCGCGATCATCGGCATCCCGATCATGATGGCCGAAGTGATGATCGGGCGGCGCGGCCGCCAGAGTCCGATCAACACCATGCGTACCCTGGCATATGAGGAAAATGCCAGCAGACACTGGAAATGGCTCGGCTGGGCGGGTGTAATCGCAGGCTTCCTTATCCTCTCTTATTACAGCGTCATTGCGGGCTGGGCACTCGCCTATGTATTTCGTGCCGGTAGCGGCCTGTTCACCGGCCAGACGGCGGATGGTATCCAGAGTATCTTCACGAACCTCGTTAGCGAGCCGGAACGCCTGCTGGCGTGGCACACCATCTTCATGACCATGACCATGATTGTAGTCGCGCGCGGGGTCAGCGGCGGACTGGAGCGTGCGGTGCGTTTGTTGATGCCGGTGCTGTTTGTGTTGCTGTTTCTGCTCGTCGGTTATGCCTGGAACAGCGGCTCCTTCCAGCAGAGTCTGACATTTCTGTTCGAGCCCGACTTCAGCCGTATCACTCCCAACGGTGTGATGATTGCAATGGGTCATGCCTTCTTTACCCTGAGCCTCGGGATGGGGGCAATCATGGTCTACGGTTCTTATTTGCCGGATAACGCCTCCATCGCCAAGACATCCATTATGGTTTCGCTGATGGACACCCTGGTGGCACTACTGGCCGGGATGGCGATCTTCCCGATTGTGTTCGCCAACGGACTGGAGCCCGCTGTCGGGCCGGGGCTGATCTTCCAGACGCTGCCGATTGCCTTTGGGCACATGGACGGGGGCACCTTTTTTGGCATGCTGTTTTTTGTGTTGCTGGTGTTCGCCGCCTGGACATCGGCCATCTCGCTGATCGAGCCGGCCGTGGCGTGGCTGGTGGAGAATCACGGACTGACACGCGTGACTGCCGCAGTGTTTGCCGGACTGGCAACGTGGCTGTTCGGTTTGCTGACAGTGTTTTCCTTCAACATCTGGTCCGAGGTCAAATTGCTGTCGATGTTTCCGGTTTTCCGGGACAGTACGATTTTCGGACTGCTCGATTACCTGACGGCGAATATCATGTTGCCGCTGGGTGGTTTGCTGATTGCGGTATTCGCTGCGCGGGCCATGTCGCGCGAGTCCAGTATGGAAGAGCTTGCCATGGGCGACCGGTTTTTCTACCCCTTGTGGCGTTTCCTGGTGCGCTATATCACGCCAGTCGCGGTGATAGTCGTATTTTTGAATGCCATCGGTATTCTTGATGCAGATATCTTCTCGACAGGCAACTGAATTGGAATCAATCGACCGCTCTGCCCTGGTGCCCTACACACCGCAGGAAATGTTCACGCTGGTCGGTGATATTCCGGCATATCCGCAGTTCCTGCCCTGGTGCAACGGGGCGGAAATTCTGTCCAGTGGCCGGGACGAAGTCCGCGCCAGGATCGAGTTTGCCGTTGGCGGGGTGCTGAAATCATTCACCACGCGCAACCGGCACCAGGTCAATAAAATGATCGAAATGCACCTGGTTGATGGACCCTTCAGTCACCTCACCGGCAACTGGCGTTTTGACCCCCTGGGCGAGAGTGGCTGCAAGATATCGCTTTACCTCGAGTATGATTTTTCCAGCCGCCTGGTCAGTATGGTGGTGGGGCCGGTCTTCAGCCAGATCGCGAATTCCCTGGTGGATGCCTTCCAGCAGCGTGCCGTGGAGATCTATGGAGCACGCTGACATAATCAGCGTCGAAGTGGCCTACGCGCTGCCCGCGAACCAGGTCATTATCCGGCTTGATGTGCATCAGGGCACGACCCTGGAAGAGGCAATACGATCCTCCGGGATGCTGGAACGATTTCCGGATATCGATCTTGGCAGGAACAAGGTGGGCGTCTTTGGCAAACTGGCCAAACTGACCGATACCCTGCAGGCGGGTGATCGCGTGGAGATCTACCGGCCATTGATCGCGGATCCCAAGCAGGTCAGAAAGCAGCGTGCCGCCCAGGGCAAGGTCATGAAAAAGGGGGCAGGGAGTTAATCCCCGTCAGGGTTCTTCCGGCTCGCGAAAGGTTATCCAGCGCCATAGTTTGGTCAGGACGCCCGGTGTTTCGCGTTCGTAGGGCGGTACCACCAGCGTTATCTGCTGTGGCTGCGCTGGCGTGTCTTCGCCCAGTTCCGTGGGCCGTATTGTCCCGGCAATGTGATCCAGGATGTCTTCGTTGAAGTGCAACGTCACCCGCTCTTCCTCAGTCTTGCCATACCCTGGCTGTAAACGGTAAATATAATCCCAGCGATCCTGGTGAAACACATCTGCGACCATTGGTGATCCCATAATGAAACGCACCTGGCGCCGCGTCATACCGGGTTCCAGTCGGCTGACCTGTTCCCTGGTGACGACATTCCCCTGCTGGACATCGATTTTATAGACAAAGCCGGTCCAGGTGCAGGCGGCAAGGCCAAGGCTTGCAAAGCATGTAACAATAATGAGAAGCTTTTTCATTTGCAGGCCAGCCAGTTTCCCTTGAAATCAACCGGCCGGATGATACCCCAAGTTCGCCTTCATTGGCATCAGGAAAGGAGAGGAGACTGTGGAATCCAACGAGTTACGCAAGGCAGGACTGAAGGTGACACTGCCCCGGGTGAAGATCCTGGATATCCTGGAAGGCAGCGACAGCCGCCATCACAGTGCGGAGGATGTCTACAAGGCATTACTGGACAGTGGCGAAGACATCGGCCTGGCTACGGTATATCGCGTGCTGACCCAGTTTGAGGCGGCCGGGCTGGTAAAGCGGCACCACTTTGAGGGCGGCCATTCGGTGTTTGAGCTCGATGCGGGCGCCCACCATGATCACATCCTGTGCGTAAAATGCGGGCGTGTCGATGAATTCGTCGATGAAACCATTGAACAGCGGCAGCGGGCGATTGCCGCTGACCTGGGTTACGAAATGACCGATCACTGCCTGTACATGTATGGCATCTGCCCGGGTTGCCGCGGGCAGTAGGGACGGTTGACCAAACAATCCGCAGATATGTAGGTTGGGCAAGCGAAGCGTGCCCAACAATCGGATCGAGCCTGAACGACTATAGATCGCATGTTGGGCACGTCGCTGCGCTCCTTTGCCCAACCTACATGTGCAATATTTTGGTGAGGTTTTTCTACGGTTTTTTCACCCGGCGCGTTTTGTTTTTTTCTTTTTCCGTTTCGGCGTTACGGTTCCCTGGGCCTGGTTAATCATCTCGCGCGCATGTTCGCGGGTCTGCGCGGTGATGTTGATACCGCCGAGCATGCGCGCGAGTTCATCGATGCGCTCGTCCCCGTCAAGTTTGCGGATGCGGGTGCGGGTGGTATCCGCGCCGGACAGCTTGGTGACCTGGAGTTGCTGACTGGCCTGTGCCGCGACCTGGTGCAGGTGAGTGACACACAGTACCTGCCGCCCGCTGCCGAGGGCGCGCAGTTTTTGTCCCACGATCTCGGCCACACCACCGCCGATTCCGCTGTCCACTTCATCGAAAATCAGGGTTGGAATGGTTTCACTGTCGGCGGAGATCACCTGGATCGCGAGGCTGATGCGGGACAGTTCGCCGCCGGAGGCGACCTTGCCCAGGGGGCGGACCGGCTGCCCCTTGTTGGCGCTGACCCTGAATTCAATCGTGTCCAGGCCATGCGAAGCATAGGGCTTGTCCGGGCGCGAGCTGACGCTGACCTCGAATTGACCGCCCTCCATACCAAGCGTCTGCATGGCCCCGGTAATCTGTTTTCCAAATAACCTGGCGGCCTTGACCCGTTGCGCGCCGAGTTTGGTTGCCGTTTCCAGGTAGGCCTGGGACAGCTCGCGCAGCTGTTCCTGTAGCGTCTCGCGGTTTTGGTCCGCATGTTCGATGGAGTCAAGTTCCGCGTGTATATGTTCGAGGATGGCGGGTAATTCTTGCGGCCGGCAGCGGTGTTTGCGCGACAGGTCGTGGAGAATGCCGATACGCTCTTCCAGCCAATGCAGGCGTTTCGGATCGATTTCCAGCTGCTCCGAATAGTGCCTGAGCGCGTCAATGCTTTCCTGCAGCAGGACCAGGGTCTCGTTCAGTAAACGGCCGGTTGCCTCCAGTTGCGTGTCCAGCCCGGTGAGCTCGGTGCATTCATTCAGTGTGGTGCTGATCAGGCTGTAAGCGTTGTCGCTCGTATCGCCGTCGAGCCGTGCCAGCCCCTGCACACAGGATTCCAGCAGGCGGCCGGCATTGGCCTGGCGCGCGAATTCCGCATCGAGCTCGAGGATTTCCGGCGCGGTAAGTCCCAGGGCTTCGAGTTCCTGTGCCTGGTAGCGCAGCAAATCCAGCCGGGCATCACGGTCCGAATCATTTCGCATGACCTCCTGCAGTGCAGCGTCAGCTGCTTTCCAGTCCGCATGGAGGGTGGTGAGTTTTCCCAGCAGTGAGTCGTGGCCGCCAAAACTGTCCAGTAACTGGCGCTGTACACCCGTCCGCAGCAGGGACTGGTGCTCGTGCTGGCCGTGGATGTCGACCAGCTGCTCACCCAGTATGCGCAGGGACTGCGTCGGCACCGGCTGGCCATTGATGTAGCAACGGGTGCGCCCCGTACGACTGATAATACGGCGCAGCTGGCACTCGCCGTCCATATCCAGATCCCGGGATGCAAGCCAGGCAGATACGCCGGATCGATCATGGATGTCAAAGCCGGCGGAAATTTCGGCACGGTCACAACCATGTCGTATCACGCTGTTGTCGGCCCGGTCGCCCAGCACCAGCCCCAGGGCATCGACGAGGATGGATTTGCCTGCACCGGTCTCACCGGTCAGGGCCGTCATGCCGCCATCGAGCTCCAGGTCGATTTCATCGACAATGGCGAAATTTCGAATGTGTATGTGGGTCAGCATGATGTCCCGCTTGACTTGCGTCCTGTATTGACCGTCATCCCGCTTGCGGGAGGTTTGCTTGCTGCGGTACTCACTCGAGACGCAATAGTAATGGATATTCTCCGCGGTCGAAATGAATAGATGAGTAAGAATTCCCTGATATCGCAGTCGGGCAGGCAGCCCGTAACCCGCTGTTCACCACCCGGCTTGACTCAAGGCTGTTCGCTCCAGCGCAGTTTTTCCCGCAACATGGCGTAGTAGTCGTGACCCGGCGGGTGCAGCAGGCGCAATGTATGCTCATGCTTGCGCACGGTGATCCGGTCACCGGCCGCCAGTGACAGGCTTATTTGCCCGTCGCAGGAAATGCGCGCTTCGAGCGTGTCCCGGTGCACCACGATCTCGATGGTCGCTGCGTCGTGAATCACAATCGGCCGGTTACTGAGGGTGTGCGGGCAAATGGGCACCAGGGTGATCGCATCCAGCCTGGGATGCAGGATCGGGCCGCCGCCGGACAGGGCGTATGCCGTGGAGCCGGTCGGCGTGGCCACAATCAGCCCATCGGAGCGGTTTGAATTGAGGTAACTGCCGTCGATATACGTCATCAGTTCGATCATGCGCGCGATGTCTGTCTTGTGGACAATGACATCATTCAGGGCCGCGCTGCTGCTGACGACCTCAGCGTTGCGGGTTACCGTTGCATGCAGCAGCGTGCGCTGTTCTTCGCTGAAGTCCCCGGCGAAGATATGTTCCAGTTGCCGGGTCATGTCTTCCGGGGAGACGTCCACCAGGAAGCCCAGACGGCCGAGGTTGACACCGAGGACCGCTACGCCCGGCCCGGCCAGGCTGCGCGCGGCGTTCAGCAGGGTACCATCACCACCGACAACGATGGCGAGATCACATTTGCCGGCCAGTTCGGTACGTTCAACTACCGGATAGGGGTGGTCGCTGAAGATATCCGCAATACCCTCATCCAGGAAGATCCTGGTTTTCAGCCGTTCCAGGAACGCAGTCAGCATGCGCAGTGTGGCAGATACGTTTTTGTCCGCCGATTTGCCGATCAGTCCAACACGCTTGAAATGGGGTTTCATGGTTTATCCTGTGGTTGTACCGGGAACCTAACATGACTTATCAAGACGGCCAACACCCGCGGGTGGTGCCGGCAGGTAGCTTGACACCTGCCGGGGGCAGTTGTACGTTGCCATTGGCACTCTCTTTGCGAGAGTGCCAGATTACAGGATCTGCAACCGCGCGACTTGCCCAGGGCATATAGCATGACTGATTCAATACCGGACATCTCCGATCGCGCCCAGCAAATGCTCAAGGCGCTCATCGAGCGCTATGTGCAGGATGGCCAGCCGGTAGGCTCGCGCACCCTGGCGCGGGACGCCGGGCTGGAGTTGAGCCCGGCCACCATTCGCAATGTCATGGCTGATCTGGAAGATCTGGGTTTCGTCAGTTCGCCACACACCTCGGCCGGACGTGTGCCGACCGTGCAGGGCTATCGTTTTTTTGTGGATACGCTGCTCACGGTGCAGCCACTGGATGAGCGCGCAATACAGGAGATCCGCAATCAGTTTGCGGTCGAGATGGCGCCCAAGATCCTGATCGAGACCGCCTCGGGATTATTGTCAGGCGTCACCCACCTGGCTGGCATGGTGACCCTGCCGAAGCACGAACATGCATTTTTCAAGCACTTTGAGTTTTTGCCGCTCTCCAAGAATCAGGTTCTGGCAATCCTCGTGACCAGCGAGGATGAGGTACAGAACCGCATGATTACGACGGAAAAGCAGTGCAGCGCAGCAGAGCTGCAGCAGGCGTCCAATTATCTGAATGAATTGTTTGCCGGCAAGGATATGGCTGATGTTCGCGAGACGCTGTTGCGGGATATGCAGGAAGCGCGTTCCACCATGAACAGCATGATGCTCACAGCCATGCAGATGGCGGACCAGATCCTGGAGCGGAACCGGGACGAGGACTTCGTCATGGCGGGTCAGACCAATCTCATGGAGTTCCGGGAGCTGTGCGACATCGAGAAACTGCGCAAGCTGTTCGATGCCTTCAACCAGAAACGCGATATTCTGCACCTGCTCGATCAGTGCGTGCACGGGAAGGGCATTCAGATTTTTATTGGCGAGGAATCCGGTTACCAGATTCTGGATGAATGCAGCATGGTGACGGCGCCGTACTCGATCGATAACCAGATAGTCGGTATGCTGGGCGTCATTGGTCCGACCCGCATGGCCTATGAGCGCGTGATCCCGATCGTCGATGCCACGGCCCGCCTGCTGAGTGCGGCCTTGAAGCAGAAAGATTAATCCCCATATTTGCCGTTCAAGTTCTGTTTGCACGCCGGAATGCCTGGCAGCGGGCAGGCTGAATGAAGTTATCTGAATTATGAAGATTGTGGAGTAACCCTATGTCTGAAAATCAAAACAAGGCAGATGATGTCGTCACCGAAACAGCCGGGGAGGCAGCCCAGCCTGCGGCCGGTGAAGTCACGGATCATGTGCAGCTGGCAGCCTTGCTGGAGGATGCGCGGGGCAAGGCGGACGAGCACTGGGACCAGTGCCTGCGCCTGCGTGCCGATCTGGAGAATATGCACAAGCGTTCCGAACGGGAGCTTGCCAATGCCCACAAGTATTCCCTGGAAAAATTTGCCCGCGAACTGCTGCCGGTACGCGACAGCCTGGAACTGGGGCTGGCGGCCGCCAGTGAAGAGCATGCCGACGCCGGCAAGGTCCGGGAAGGTGTCGAGCTGACCTTGCAAATGCTGAACGGTGCGCTGGATAAATTCGCCATCCAGGAAATCGATCCGCAGGATGAGCCCTTCAATCCGGAGTTTCACCAGGCCATGTCCATGCAGGAACGCGCCGATGTCGAGCCGAACACCGTAGTCACGGTGGTCCAGAAGGGTTATCCTGCTGCACGACCGTCTGATCCGGCCCGCCATGGTAATCGTGTCGCAGGCCCCGGCGGCCGATCGCGCACAATGAAGCGCACGCACTTGAATTCAGGAACGATTACCCCCATCTAGAGGGGTAATAGAGAGTCAAAGTCATCTTTATGTATATCATGTAGTTACACGGAGAATCGAGAAAATGGGAAAGATAATCGGAATCGACCTGGGTACCACCAACTCCTGTGTGGCGGTCATGGAGGGGAACAAGGCCCGGGTCATCGAGAACAGTGAGGGTGACCGGACCACACCGTCCATCGTCGCCTTTACCGACGGAGACGAAGTGCTGGTCGGACAGGCGGCCAAACGCCAGGCCGTGACCAATCCGACCAATACCCTGTTCGCCGTGAAGCGCCTGATCGGGCGCCGCTTCGAGGAGGAGGTGGTGCAGCGCGATATCGACCTGGTGTCCTACAAGATCGTCAAGGCGGACAACGGTGACGCCTGGGTCGAGGCGCAGGGCAAGCGCATGGCGCCCCCGGAAGTTTCGGCGCGTGTGCTGCAGAAGATGAAAACAACGGCAGAGGACTACCTTGGTGAGAAGGTCACCGAGGCGGTTATTACGGTGCCGGCCTATTTCAACGACTCGCAGCGCCAGGCCACCAAGGATGCCGGACGTATCGCGGGCCTCGATGTCAAGCGCATCATCAACGAGCCAACAGCGGCGGCGCTGGCGTACGGAATGGACAAAAAGCGCGGCGACTCCAAGATCGCGGTATACGACCTGGGTGGTGGCACGTTTGACATATCCATAATCGAAATCGCCGATGTGGACGGCGAGCACCAGTTCGAGGTGCTGTCTACCAACGGTGATACCTTCCTGGGTGGTGAAGACTTCGACAAGCGCCTGATCGATTACCTGGCCGACCAATTCAAGAAGGACCAGGGCATGGATCTGCGCGGTGATCCGCTTGCCATGCAGCGCCTGAAAGAAGGCGCGGAGAAGGCGAAGATCGAACTCTCCTCCAGTCAGCAGACGGATGTAAACCTGCCGTATATCACCGCGGATGCCAGCGGTCCCAAGCACCTGAATATGAAGCTGACGCGCACGAAGCTGGAATCGCTGGTCGAGGAACTGATCGATCGCACCATCGAGCCGTGCAGGATAGCGCTCAAGGATGCCGGCCTGTCCGCAAGTGAGATTGACGACGTCATCCTGGTGGGTGGCCAGACCCGCATGCCCAAGGTGCAGAGCACGGTACAGAATATTTTCGGCAAGGAGCCACGCAAGGATCTGAACCCGGATGAGGCCGTGGCAGTCGGCGCCGCCATTCAGGGTGGTGTGCTCGGTGGCGAGGTCAAGGATGTACTGCTGCTGGATGTGACCCCGCTGTCACTGGGTATCGAGACCCTGGGCGGCGTGATGACCAAGCTGATTGAAAAGAACACGACCATTCCCACCAAGGCAAATCAGGTGTTCTCGACGGCCGATGACAACCAGACCGCAGTGACGGTGCATGTCCTGCAGGGTGAGCGTGATATAGCCACGGCCAACAAGTCACTGGGCCGGTTCGACCTGAGCGATATACCGCCTGCGCCGCGGGGTATGCCGCAGATCGATGTCACCTTCGATATCGATGCCAACGGTATCCTGCATGTCTCCGCCAAGGACAAGGCCACGGGCAAGGAACAGTCGATCCAGATCAAGGCCTCCAGCGGCCTGTCGGATGAAGAGGTCGAACAGATGGTCAAGGATGCCGAGGCGCATGCGGATGAAGACCGCAAGTTCCACGAACTGATCGATGTGCGCAACCAGGCAGATGGCCTGATTCATGCGACCAACAAGTCGATTCAGGATCTCGGCGACAAGGTGGACGAGGCCGAGAAGAAGGATATCGAAGCCGCAATCGAAGCCCTGCAGGAGGTCATGAAAGGCGACGACAAGGAGGCCATCGAGGCGCGCACCAAGGAGCTGGGCGAGAAATCCGGCAAGCTGGCCGAGCGGGTCTACAAGGAACAGGCCGAGGCCGAAGCGGCACCCGGAAACGAAGCGGGTGCGAGTGAAGCCGGCGCCGAAGGTGATGTGGTTGATGCCGAGTTTGAAGAGGTTAAAGACGCCGAAAACAAATAACGGCGGCAGACATTCCCGGGAGATGACAGGTCCGGATCCGGCAGTTGCCGGGTCCGGGCCTTTGTTGCAAAAGGACGGGACTAATTGAATTCAATGAGCTGGACACAATAGAAGCTGTAAATGCCATGGCGAAACGCGATTATTACGAAGTACTGGGTGTGTCGAAGAACTCGAGCGAGGCCGATCTGAAAAAGGCCTATCGGCGTGCGGCCCAGAAACATCATCCGGACCGGAACCCGGACAACAAGGAAGCCGAGGAGAAATTCAAGGAGTGCAAGGAGGCCTGGGAAGTGCTCAGTGACACGCGCAAGCGTGCCGCGTATGACCAGTTCGGGCATGCCGGTGTAGACCCGTCGATGGGGGGCGGCGGTGCCGGTGCCGGTGCCGGGGCCAATTTCAATGATATCTTTGGCGATGTATTCGGTGACATTTTCGGCGGTGGCCGCGGCGGTCGCGGCGGCGGTCAGCGCGTCTACCGCGGTTCGGACCTGCGCTATAACCTGGAGTTGTCGCTGGAGGATGCCGTTGCCGGAACCGAGGTCAAGATCCGCGTGCCGACGCTGGTCGCCTGTGATGCCTGTGACGGCAGCGGTGCGCGCAAGGGCAGCAGCCCGACGACCTGTTCAACCTGTGGCGGGCAGGGACAGGTACGCATGCAGCAGGGTTTCTTTTCCCTGCAACAGACCTGTCCGCGGTGTCGCGGCAACGGCACCATCATTACCGACCCGTGTACGAAATGCCAGGGACAGGGCCGGGTACAGGAACGCAAGACCCTGTCTGTGAAGGTGCCGGCAGGCGTGGATACCGGTGACCGGATCCGCCTGTCCGGAGAAGGTGAAGCCGGCGAGAGCGGCGGTCCTCCCGGTGATCTGTATGTCCAGATCCAGGTCAAGGAGCACCCTATTTTCCGGCGCGAAGACAACCATCTCTATTGCGAGGTTCCGATCAGCTTTGTCACGGCGGCGCTCGGGGGCGAACTGGAGGTGCCGACACTGAATGGCCGTGTGAACCTGAAAATACCGGCGGAGACCCAGACCGGCAGGATGTTTCGCATGCGTAGCAAGGGTGTGAAACCGGTGCGCGGTGGCGCGGTCGGTGACCTGATCTGCAAGGTGAGCGTGGAAACACCCGTCAAGCTGAACCGCAAACAAAAAGACCTGTTAAAGGAATTTGCCGGCCAGATGGAGGAGGGCGGCAGCCGTCACAACCCGCAGGCGCATTCCTGGCTGGATGGAGTAAAGAAATTTTTCGATGACCTGGCGGGTTGAGTGGTCACCCGTTAATGTCGCGCATACGGTGAGATAAGGACACCTGTAGGAGCGGCCTCCTGGCCGCGATGGGGCCGGACACGATCGCAGCGAGGGATTGCACCAGGAGGGTAAACAGAAATTCCGTGGGAGCGCCGTCCTCGGCGCGATTTGCCGGGACACAATCGCGGCCAGGAGGCCGCTCCTACAGGTGATATAACGCACGTTTCCAGGGATCAATTAACAACCATGACACGAATTGCTATCACCGGTGCCGCCGGCCGTATGGGGCGCAACCTGATCGAGGCCTGCCAGCAGGCCGCGGGACTGTCGGTATCGGTCGCGCTGGAACATCCGGACAGCAGTCTGCTCGGGAGTGATGCGGGCGAGCTGGCCGGTGTGGGGCGGCTGGATGTGCCTGTGGGTGCCGACCTGGCCGCTGTCAGCGGCGCGTTCGACGTGCTCATCGATTTCACCCGGCCTGAAGTGACCCTGGCGAACCTCGAGGTATGCCGTGCGGCTGGACGCAATATAGTGATCGGCACCACGGGATTCAGTGATGCACAGCGCGCGCTGATAGCCGCTGCCGCGACCGACATCGGCATCGTGTTTGCACCGAATATGAGTGTGGGAGTCAATCTGTGTCTCAAACTGCTGGATATGGCTGCCCGCGTACTCGGTGATGAGGTGGATATCGAAATCATCGAGGCGCACCACCGGCACAAGGTGGATGCCCCGTCCGGTACCGCGCTGCGCATGGGCGAGGTCGTCGCTGCTGCCCTGGGACGTGACCTGAAGACCTGTGCCGTGTACGGCCGCGAGGGGCAGTACCGGTGAACGCGACCGCAAGACCATTGGTTTCGAGACCATCCGTGCGGGGGACATAGTCGGTGATCACACGGTGCTGTTTGCCGCCGTAGGGTGAACGGGTCGAGATTACCCACAAGGCCAGCAGCCGCATGACCTTTGCCAGGGGCGCCGCCCGGGCGGCCGCCTGGATTACGACGCACAAGCGCGGCCTGTTTGATATGCAGGATGTGCTGGGTCTGAGGTAGTCATAAAATTTTTAAATAGACGTACAAGCAGTCAGCTCATGCGTCACGCATAGACAGCCCCCGTCCGGATCCAGTACAATTCCGGCACGATTTCAGGCAGTTCATTGCAGTATCCAGAACGGGAGGATTCCGCCGGGGACCCTCCCGTTTTGTACGTCCAGACGCGGAGGTCTTCTTGAGGAAACCGGCCCTGTTGGCTTTGCAAGACGGAAGTCTGTTCCGGGGCGTTTCTATTGGTGCTGAAGGTCATATCAGCGGAGAGGTGGTATTCAATACCGCCATGACGGGTTATCAGGAGATCCTCACCGACCCCTCGTACGCACGCCAGATCGTCACCCTCACTTATCCCCACATCGGCAATGTGGGTACCAACCCGGAAGATGATGAAGCCGCTGACATTCATTGTGCCGGCCTGGTCATCCGCGATCTGCCGCTGCGGGTCAGCAACTGGCGCAGCCATGCTGCGCTGGAAGACTATCTGGTGCAGCGCAATGTGATTGGCATCGCTGATATCGATACCCGCCGCCTGACGCGCATCCTGCGGGAAAAGGGTGCCCAGAGTGGTTGCCTGGTGGCCGGGGAAGCTGTCGATCCGGCCGCCGCGCTGGAAATGGCACGGGCGTTCCCCGGATTGAAAGGCATGGACCTGGCCAGGGAGGTCACTACCACGGCGACGTACACGTGGCGGCAGGGCACCTGGTCGCTGGCAGACGGGTTGCCGGAGCAGCTGCCGGTGGAGGCATTTACCCATCACGTGGTGGCCTACGACTTTGGTGTAAAGCGCAACATCCTGCGCATGCTGGTTGACCGTGGTTGCCGGTTGACGGTGGTACCGGCCATGACCCCGGCGGGTGAGGTGCTGGCGCTGCAGCCGGACGGGATATTCCTCTCCAACGGGCCCGGTGACCCGGAGCCGTGTGATTATGCCATTGCGGCTATTCGGGAACTCCTGGCTACGCAAATCCCGGTCTTCGGCATCTGCCTCGGGCACCAGCTACTCGCGCTGGCCAGCGGTGCACAGACAGTCAAGATGAAATTCGGGCATCACGGTGCCAATCACCCGGTGCAGGACCTGTCCGGAAAACAGGTCATGATTACCAGCCAGAACCACGGTTTTGCGGTGGCCGAAGAGAGTCTCCCGGATAATCTCGTGGCAACACATCGTTCACTCTTCGATGGATCACTGCAGGGCGTGGTGCGCAGCGACTGTCCGGCATTCAGTTTTCAGGGTCATCCGGAAGCCAGCCCCGGCCCCCATGATGTCGCACACCTGTTCGACCGGTTCATCGAGCTGATGGAAAAGCGTAATTGAGCGCGCTCACACAGGGCAGGATATAGATGTAATGACCACGTATTCACTGCCCGTTACGAGCGACCCGGCGCATACAGGACCGGTGCCGGACATGATGCCGCGCTATTGTCCCGTTGCCGTCAGCGGCTGATCGATACTATGCCAAAAAGAACCGACATCAACAGCATTCTGATCATCGGCGCCGGCCCGATTGTCATCGGTCAGGCGTGCGAATTCGATTACTCCGGGGCCCAGGCGTGCAAGGCGCTGCGCGAGGAGGGTTATCGGGTTGTGCTTGTCAATTCCAATCCCGCCACTATCATGACCGACCCGGATACTGCGGATGCGGTTTATATCGAGCCGGTGCACTGGCGTACCGTGGCAAGGATTATAGAAAAAGAACGACCGCATGCGCTGCTGCCGACCATGGGCGGGCAAACCGGCCTGAACTGCGCCCTTGATCTGGTGCGTGAAGGCGTGCTTGAGAAATACGGTGTGGAATTGATCGGTGCCAGCCGCGAAGCCATCGATATGGCCGAGGACCGTGGACTGTTTCGCATAGCCATGCGTGACATCGGTTTGTCGACACCGCATGCAGTGGTCGTGCACAGCATGGAAGAGGCCCACCAGTCGCAGGCCGCCATCGGTTTTCCGACGATCATCCGGCCATCGTTTACCCTGGGTGGAAGTGGCGGTGGCATTGCGTATAACAAGGAAGAGTTCGTTGCGATTTGCGAGCACGGGCTGGACCTCTCACCCACCAGTGAAGTGTTGCTGGAGGAGTCCATTCTCGGCTGGAAAGAATTCGAAATGGAAGTGGTGCGGGACAAGGCAGATAACTGCATCATCATCTGCTCCATCGAAAACCTTGACCCGATGGGTGTACATACCGGCGATTCCATTACGGTCGCCCCGGCCCAGACACTTACCGACAAGGAATACCAGTTGATGCGCAATGCCTCGATTGCCGTGCTGCGCAAGATCGGGGTGGAGACGGGTGGATCAAATGTGCAGTTTGCCATCAATCCTGACGACGGGCGCATGGTGGTCATCGAAATGAATCCGCGCGTCTCGCGGTCCTCTGCGCTGGCATCCAAGGCGACCGGATTCCCGATTGCCAAGGTGGCGGCCAAGCTGGCCGTCGGCTTTACCCTGGATGAGCTGAAAAATGAAATTACCGGTGGCGCGACTCCAGCCTCGTTTGAGCCGACTATCGATTATGTGGTGACCAAGGTACCGCGTTTTACCTTCGAGAAATTTCCGCAGGCCGAAGCGGTACTCGGCACCCAGATGAAATCTGTCGGTGAAGTCATGGCCATCGGGCGTACTTTCCAGGAATCACTGCAAAAGGCCTTGCGCGGCCTGGAGACGGGCAGCGACGGCCTGAACGAGGTGTTCGATCCCGGTGCTGCGGATTTTCAGGGTGAATTGCGCAAGGAACTGCGCATCGCACGGCCGGACCGGCTCTGGCATGTGGCCGACGGTTGCCGGGCAGGCATGACGATCGAGGAATTATACGAACTGACCGGGATAGACCCCTGGTTCCTGGCCCAGATTGCCGATCTGGTTGCCACCGAAGCGGAAGTGCGGGCGCAGGGCATGGTTGCACTGGATGCCGGACGGCTGCGCCAGTTGAAACGCAAGGGTTTTGCCGATTCCCGTCTGGCGGGACTGGTCGGGTGCAGCGAAGACGAACTGCGCGGGCTGCGGTTTGATCTGAAAGTGCATCCGGTCTACAAGCGCGTGGATACCTGCGCTGCCGAATTCGCCACCGCGACGGCCTATATGTATTCAACCTATGAAGAGGAGTGCGAGGCAGCGCCGACCAGCCGTGAGAAGATCATCGTGCTCGGTGGCGGCCCCAACCGCATCGGCCAGGGCATCGAGTTCGATTATTGTTGCGTACATGCAGCCATGGCGTGCCGCGAAGACGGTTTTGAGACCATCATGGTGAACTGCAATCCCGAAACCGTCTCCACCGATTACGACACTTCAGACCGGCTGTATTTTGAACCGCTCACGCTGGAAGACGTACTGGAGATCATCCGCGTCGAACAGCCAAAGGGTGTGATTGTGCAATACGGCGGACAAACACCGCTCAAGTTGTCACGTGGTCTGGAGGCCAGCGGTGTGCCGGTCATCGGTACTTCGGCCGATGCAATCGATCATGCCGAGGACCGTGAACGGTTCCAGCAAATGATCACCCGTCTGGGATTGCTGCAGCCGCCTAACCGGACAGCATCCACGCCGGAACAGGCCCTGGCACTCGCGGCGGAAGTGGAGTATCCGCTGGTCGTCCGGCCATCCTACGTGCTGGGCGGGCGTGCGATGGAAATAATCTATGCCGAGGAAGACCTGGCGCGTTACATGCGCGAGGCCGTCCAGGTCTCGAACGACTCCCCGGTACTGCTGGATCACTTCCTGGATGACGCGGTGGAAGTGGATGTGGACGCCGTGTGTGACGGTGAGGATGTGCTTATCGGTGGCATCATGGAGCACATCGAACAGGCCGGAGTGCATTCCGGCGATTCCGCCTGTTCCCTGCCGCCCTATACCCTGAGTACGGAAATACAGCAGCAGATGTGTGAGCAGGTGACGCGCATGGCGATGGAATTGAAGGTCAGGGGCCTGATGAATACCCAGTTTGCCGTCAAGGGAAAGGATATCTACGTTATTGAAGTGAATCCGCGTGCTTCCCGCACCGTACCCTTTGTTTCCAAGGCGACTGCGCGACCGCTTGCCAAGATTGGCGCCCGCGTCATGACGGGGCGCAGCCTCAAGGAGCAGGGCCTGACCGGCATGGTCACGCCGGGATTCTTCTCCGTCAAGGAGGCGGTATTCCCGTTTATCAAGTTCCCGGGTGTGGATCCGCTGCTGGGTCCGGAGATGAAATCGACCGGCGAGGTCATGGGGATCGGGCAAACTTTCGGCGAGGCCTTCGCCAAGGCGCAGCTGGGCGCCGGTAATGCCGTACCGGTCAGTGGCACCGCCTTTCTGAGTGTGCGCAAGGCGGACCGGCAGGCAGCGGTCATGCTCGCACGTGACCTGCTCGCCAAAGGTTACCGGCTGGTCGCGACCCGCGGTACGGCAGACGTGATCAAGGCGGCCGGCATCGAGTGCGCGATTGTCAACAAGGTAGCGGAAGGCAGGCCGCATATTGTCGACCTGATCAAGAACGGCAACATCGACTTGATCGTGAATACCACCGAGGGCAAGCGTGCGATCGCTGATTCATACACAATTCGCAGGGCTGTACTGCATCACAAAGTGTCCTACAGTACTACCCTGGCGGGTGCCCGGGCGACCTGTATGGCCCTGGAGTACCTGGATACCGGCAGGGTGACCAGCTTGCAGGACATTGCATCGGGAGCTGACAGCATGACGACAAAAGTACCCATTACCGTCGAGTGGCGTTGAAAAACTGCGCGCGGAACTGGTGCGTTTGAAGACAGTCGATCGTCCACGCATTATCCAGGCGATAGCCGAGGCGCGTGCGCACGGGGACTTGAAGGAAAACGCGGAATACCATGCTGCGCGCGAGCAGCAGAGTTTTGCCGAGGGCCGGATCAAGGATATCGAGGGCAAATTGAGTCATGCCCATATTGTCGATGTCACTGCGCTGGATGCGAATGGCAAGGTCGTATTCGGCTGCACGGTCGAACTGATGGATGAAGATACCGAAGAAACCATTACCTACCAGATCGTCGGTGAGGACGAAGCCGATATCAAGGTTGGCAGGATCTCTATCAACTCGCCGATCGCGCGGGCACTGATTACCCGCGTCGAAGGCGATGTGGTCAGTGTGCAGGTCCCCGGCGGCGAACGCAGTCTGGAGATCATCGAGGTTCTTTACATCTAGTGTTCGTCATTGCGAGCGCGATGTATATGGAAGTACAAGTGCCGTGGGAGGCATGGAGAAGGTGAGACCGGGAACCGGTCGAGAAGCTGGCCTGGGCCATGCCGGGAGCGGCCAGCGCGGCAATCTCATAAAGTATTATCGAGTGCCTGGAGATTGCTTCGCTGTGCTCGCAATGACGGAGAATTCCGGGGTTTCTCCGGGATAAAAAAGCGCCTTTAACATTGCAACATGCCCGCTAAATTCTCATGCGCAGCCGAACGCGTACTGCTGACCTTCTGGGTCGGCGGCCTGTGGACAAGCGGATTTATCGTTGCCCCGATGCTGTTTGCGACACTGGATGATCGCGCGCTGGCCGGGACACTGGCCGGTCATATATTTACCGTAATGAATTACGCCGGCCTGCTCTGCGGCAGCCTGCTGCTGTTGCTGTACTGGATCGGCAGGCGGGCGGGCGGGAGCATGGGCTGGCGCCCGGTGGTTATTTGTCTCATGCTGCTGATCGTACTGGCCGGAGAGTTTTTGCTTGCTCCGATGCTTGCGCAGCTGCGTGCAGAAGGACTGTCCGGGGACGCCCGTTTCGGGCAGCTGCATGGTGTCGCCAGTATCCTGTTTCTGATGAACTGTTTACTGGGTTTGTATCTGGTCGTCGCGAGTCAGTCCTTGCGTTCACGATAAATCAGGGCAATATGGCCGACCGCCTGAATCAGCGCGGCATGGCAGTTGGCGCAGACCTGCTCGATAATGTGCTTGCGCGCTTCACGGTCCGCTCCGGTGACGCGGATTTTCATCAATTCATGGTGTTCCAGCGAGAGGTCCAGTTCGCGCAGTACTGACTTATTCAGGCCGGCGTTGCCGATGGTGACAACCGGTTTGAGGCTGTGACCGCGGCCACGCAGTTCGCGTTTTTGTGTTTCTGGCAGGGACATGGTCATAATTTCCTGTGAACAGTTGTCATTATACGGAATTGTGAGTACGGACAGACAGGGGTGGACGCCGCGATATGGCCAGATCAAAGAGCAGCAAGCGCTGGCTGAAATCGCATTTTGACGATGAGTACGTCAAACGCGCCCAGCGCGAGGGATATCGCTCGCGTGCGGTGTACAAGCTCGAAGAGATTCAGCGCAAGTACCATATCCTGAAGCCCGGTATGACGGTCGTCGACCTGGGTGCAGCGCCGGGCGGCTGGTCGCAGTATGCGGCGCAGCAGTTGCGGGACCGGGGCCGCATCATGGCACTGGATATCCTGCCCATGGCAGATCTCCCCGGGGTCGATTTCCTGCAGGGCGATTTCACCGAGCAAAAAGTCGTTGATTTAACAATGGAAAATCTCGATAGTTCGAGTGTGGACCTTGTAATGTCCGATATGGCCCCCAATATCAGTGGCATGGACGCAGTCGATCAGCCCCGCAGCATGTATCTGGTGGAACTTGCGGCTGATTTTGCCGCCAAAGTACTGGTGGACGGTGGTGATTTTCTGTTCAAGGCATTTCAGGGTGAAGGTTTTGATATCCTCATCCGGGATCTGCGCAGTCAGTACCGCAAGGTCTTGATACGTAAACCCAAAGCCTCGCGTCCGCGCAGTCGTGAGGTGTATGTACTGGCACAGGGCCGCCGCAAGGCGAATGTGTCATAATAATTAAAGACATGCTTTTTTTATGCCGAAGAGCCTGTCTGTAGCTGCATGACACTCAACAGTTGTAAATCGAGGTAGCCGGTTTGAACGATTTGGCAAAAAATATAATTCTCTGGATTGTCATCGCAGTCGTATTGATGTCGGTGTTCAATAATTTCGGTCCCACCACATCCAGTACCCAGACGATTTCCTATTCGGAATTCATTACCGAGGTCCAGCAGGGCCAGGTGCAGCGGGTGGAGATTGAAGACCATACCGTGGAAGGTACGCGCAGTGATGGCAGTCGCTTCCTGACGCAAACACCGCCCGATGACCCGAAAATGGTCGATGACCTGCTGAATAACAATGTCGAGGTGAAGGTCAAGTCGCCGGGTCAGCAATCCCTGCTGATGCAGATCTTTATTTCCTGGTTCCCGATGCTGTTGCTGATCGGTGTATGGATATTCTTCATGCGCCAGATGCAGGGCGGCGCCGGCGGCCGTGGCGCCATGTCATTCGGCAAAAGCAAGGCGCGCATGCTGGGCGAGGACCAGGTGAAGCTGACCTTCGCCGATGTTGCCGGTGTCGAGGAAGCCAAGGAAGAAGTCGCCGAACTGGTTGAATTTCTGCGGGACCCGACCAAGTTCCAGCGTCTCGGCGGCAAAATCCCCAGCGGTGTGCTCATGGTCGGTTCTCCGGGTACCGGCAAGACCTTGCTGGCCAAGGCCATTGCCGGGGAAGCCAAGGTGCCTTTCTTTACGATATCGGGTTCGGATTTCGTCGAGATGTTCGTCGGTGTCGGCGCATCCCGCGTCCGCGATATGTTCGAACAGGCCAAGAAGCACGCCCCCTGCATTATCTTCATTGACGAGATCGACGCCGTCGGCCGCCACCGTGGCGCCGGACTCGGCGGTGGTCATGACGAACGCGAGCAGACCCTGAATCAGCTGCTGGTCGAAATGGACGGATTCGAGGGCAATGAAGGTGTCATCGTCATCGCGGCCACCAACCGGCCGGATGTGCTGGACCCGGCGCTGCTGCGGCCGGGCCGTTTTGACCGCCAGGTCGTGGTGCCGTTGCCGGATGTGCGCGGTCGCGAACAGATTCTGAAGGTCCATATGCGCAAGGTGCCGATGGCCGATAATGCCCAGGCCAGCATCATCGCGCGCGGTACCCCGGGATTCTCCGGCGCGGACCTGGCCAACCTGGTCAACGAGGCCGCCCTGTTTGCCGCCCGTGCAAACAAGCGTCTGGTCGAGATGGAAGACCTGGAGAAAGCCAAGGACAAGATCATGATGGGCACCGAGCGGCGCTCCATGGTCATGAGCGAGGACGAAAAGAAACTCACCGCCTATCATGAAGCCGGACATGCCATCGTCGGCCGGAGTATGCCGTCACATGACCCGGTCTACAAAGTCTCGATCATTCCGCGTGGACGTGCCCTGGGCATCACCATGTTCCTGCCGGAGGCTGACCGTTACAGCCACAGCAAGGAATTCCTGGAGAGCCAGATTTGCAGCCTGTTCGGCGGGCGTATCGCCGAAGAGCTGGTCTTTGGTCCGGACAAGGTGACAACCGGCGCGTCCAACGACATCATGCGCAGTACCGAACTGGCGCGCAACATGGTGACCAAGTGGGGGCTTTCCGAAAAGCTGGGGCCATTGACCTACAGTGACGAACAGGAAGAGGTCTTCCTGGGCCATTCTGTTGCGCAGCACAAGGCGGTCTCGGATGAAACCGCCCACGATATCGATAAGGAAATCCGGCAGATCATCGACCGCGCCTATGCGCGTGCGGAAGAGATCCTCAAGGAAAACATCGACAAGTTGCACCTGATGGCCGATGCCCTGATGAAGTACGAGACCATCGACAGCCACCAGATCGACGATATCATGGCAGGCAAACCGCCGCGCCCGCCACAGGACTGGGATGATACCGAGCCGACCGCCAGCTCGGGTGATTCGGCCGCTCCCAAGGACACGGACAGTAAATCGGATACCAAGATCGGTGGTCCGGCTGGTCAGCATTAGGATAGCCGGCGCCTGACAGGACCTTGCGGCTACGGAAACGGCGCTGACAGCAGCCATGATCCTGGACTGTGCCGGTAAGCCACTGGACCTGGGTCAACCCGCCATCATGGGTGTTTTGAACATCACCCCCGACTCCTTTTCGGACGGGGGTGATTTTTTGCCTGTTGAAAAAGCCGTTGCCCGTGCCCGCAGCATGGTTGAGGAGGGCGCCGCCATCATCGATGTGGGCGGTGAATCCACCCGGCCGGGCGCAGCACACGTACCGGTTGCCGAAGAATTGCACCGTGTCCTGCCGGTCATCGACGCGCTGGTGCAGACCATTCCGGTACCGGTTTCCATCGATACCCGCAAACCCGAAGTCATGCAGGCGGCTGTCGCTGCCGGTGCCGGGTTGATCAATGATGTCCATGCACTGCAGGCGCCCGGCGCACTGGAGGTGGCGGCAAGCCTGGGGGTGCCGGTGTGCCTCATGCACATGCAGGGCACCCCCGAAGACATGCAGGTTAATCCGGAATATCGCTGATGTCGTCGCTGAAGTGAGACGCTTTCTGGTGGAGCGCGCCGCGGCGTGTACCGGGGCCGGTATCGACCCCGCACAGATTATCCTGGATCCGGGTTTCGGGTTCGGCAAGACGGTGGAGCACAATCTGCTGTTACTGCGACACCTGCACCGGCTGGTTGCGGAAGGTTACCCGGTGCTGGTGGGCCTGTCACGCAAGTCGCTGATCGGTAAAGTTCTTGGTCTCGATGTCGATGACAGACTGTACCCGGGCATCGCCCTCGCGGTACTGGCTGTGTGGCAGGGGGCGGCTATCGTGCGCTGCCATGATGTGCGCGCAACCCGTGAGGCCGTGTGTATGTGTCAGGCAGTCAGGGACGTCGGCGCGGAATCGGTGAGTTGCGGGAAGCACTGATTAACCCGTCATTGCTTCGCTGTGCTCGCAGTGACAAGATGGATGAAGTAAACCAGACTTACCCCGGGTATCCAGACCGAACGCCTCGCACTGCGGTGAAAGTACCGGCTGGTATCTGTCATTCAGGCCGGTAAAGAGGTAATCGTGTCCAAAAAATATTTCGGAACAGATGGTATTCGCGGCCGGGTCGGGGAACACCCGATCACTGCCGAATTTATGCTGAAGCTCGGCTGGGCCGCCGGTCGCGTGCTCAGCTCTGCCGGCGGCAATCTCGTCATTATCGGCAAGGACACCCGCATTTCGGGCTATATGTTCGAATCGGCGCTGGAGGCGGGCCTGTCGGCTGCGGGTGTCGATATCCGTTTGCTCGGTCCCATGCCGACCCCGGCGATCGCCTACCTTACCCGCACCCTGCATGCCGATGCCGGCATTGTGATCAGCGCATCACACAACGCCTTTGCCGACAACGGTATCAAGTTCTTCTCCGGTGAGGGGACCAAGCTGCCGGAGGCAATCGAACTGGCAATCGAGGCCGAACTGGACCAGCCCATGGTCACCGTGGCTTCCGCGGAACTGGGCAAGGCCGAGCGTGTCGATGATGCGGGCGGTCGCTATATTGAATTCTGCAAGAGCACGATCCCGCTCAGCCTGACCCTGAAAACCCTGAAGATCGTGGTCGATTGCGCCAATGGCGCGACTTACCATGTCGCACCCAGCGTATTCGATGAGCTGGGAGCCGAAGTCATTGCCATTGGCAACGAGCCCGATGGTCTGAATATCAACCGTGACTGCGGCTCCACCCACACCGGGCTGTTACGGCGCACCGTGCTGGATCAGCATGCAGATATAGGTATCGCGCTGGATGGTGACGGCGACCGGATTATCATGGTGGACCACCTGGGTGAGCTGGTCGACGGCGATGAACTGCTGTTTATTATCGCGCTGTCGCGCAAGCAGCAGGGCACGCTGAATGGCAGGGTGGTAGGCACGCTGATGAGTAATCTCGGCCTGGAACATGCCCTGCGGTCAAATGATATCGGCTTTGAGCGTGCCAGTGTCGGTGACCGTTATGTACTGGAGCAGCTGAAAGCGCATGACGGCATTCTTGGTGGTGAATCATCCGGTCATATCATTTGCCTGGACCGTACCACGACGGGTGACGGCATTGTTTCTGCATTGCAGATACTTGCCGCCATGGTCCAGAGCGGCAAGTCACTGCATGAATTGAAGGCCGGCATGAGAAAGTATCCCCAGCGTATGATCAATGTGCCCCTGACGCGCAAGGTCAACCTGGATGACGATCCTTCCGTGCAGCAGGCGGTGAAGTCGGTCGAGAGTCGCCTGGCCGGCAAGGGACGGGTGCTGTTGCGCCCCTCCGGCACCGAGCCGGTGGTGCGCGTCATGGTCGAGGGTGAGGATGAAAAGCAGGTGATCGAGGAAGCCGGTCATCTGGCCGCGGCTGTCGCGGCTGCAGTCTGATGCAGGCCTGACTGTCTGCATGCCGTGATATTCGCCTTCGAGTCAGCGTGATGCGCCGTACCAGGCCCGGAATTCCCGCCTGGCTGCGCCGTTGCCTGCTGCTGGTTGTGTCATGCCCTGCAGTTGCCGGGCCCAATACCGTGTTAAAGGATTTTGACATCGCGGTGTCCCAGGCGGAGTGTCGCGCGCTGTCGATTGGTATTCTGCAGCAGCTGGCGACGGCCGATGTGCCGGTCATGGAGCTGAATCACGTGATTTCCTACACGGACGGGGACTCGGAAGTCATTGCCGTTTGCCGGGCGGACAAGGGCTTGCTGGTAGTGTTCGCCCGCGGCGCATTGACCGAACCGGCGCATATCAGGTTTCACGCCGCCTTCGGGGCCAACCAGACCATGCATTGAGGTGTGACCGGTAAATGTGGACGGTATAGCGTTGCCGATGCAAAACCTTTTCCAGCTAATTGCCTTTTATTCAGGTATTTGCCTGTTTGAAATTGATTTTTACAGACCGGATGGCTAAGCTACCCGGCCTGTTTTGATTTGGAGTTCGATATGCGTCAACCGTTGATAGCCGGCAACTGGAAGATGAACGGGTCCCGGGCCGGTATCGAGGACCTTGTTGCGGGTATCAAGGCCGGCATGGATATGGTGTCGACGGCCGCGATGGCCGTCTGCCCGCCCTATGTGTACATTCCACAGGTCGTGGCCCAGCTGGCGGGGACTGCTGTCGCAGTCGGTGCCCAGGATGTGAGCGATCAGGAGTCCGGTGCCTATACCGGCGAGGTGGCGCCGCGTATGCTGACTGATATCGGTTGCAAGTACGTCATCGTCGGCCATTCGGAACGGCGCAGTATCTACGGTGAAAGTGATGCATTCACAGCGAGCAAGTTTGCTGCTGCCCGCAAGGCCGGTCTGGTTCCGATCCTGTGTGTCGGCGAATTGCTGCAAGAACGCGAGCAGGGTATTACCGAGCAGATCGTCGCCCGTCAGCTCGACGCGGTTATCGACCTGGAAGGGATTGCAGCCCTGGGCGATGCGGTGATTGCCTATGAACCGGTCTGGGCGATCGGTACCGGCAAGACAGCTACGCCGGACCAGGCACAGGATGTGCACGCATACATTCGCACGAAACTGGCAGATCTGGACAGTGACGTCGCTGACAAGGTACAGATACTCTACGGCGGCAGTATGAATGCGGGTAACGCCGCTGATTTGCTTGCCATGGCGGATATTGACGGCGGTCTCATCGGCGGCGCTTCACTCAAGCCCGCTGACTTTCTTGCCATCGGACAGGCAGCCAATGCCTGATTTATCAACACAGCTGAATTAGACGGTTGTCACTATGTTTCAATTTTTACTGGTAGTTCAGGTTCTGGTTTCCATCAGCATTATTGCGCTGGTGATGTTGCAGCAGGGCAAGGGCGCCGATATGGGGGCAGCCTTTGGCAGCGGGTCTTCCGGGACCGTGTTCGGCGCGCGTGGATCAGGCTCCTTCTTCTCCCGCGCCACGGGGATTCTTGCCGCGGTCTTTTTTATCAATTGTTTGCTGATTGCCTCTCCGCTGATACGTCACACCAGCACGACGAAGAGTGTGGTGGCCAACCAGATCGAGCAGCAACAGGTCGAGAACCGGACGGAGCCGGTTACCGCAGTCGTGGAGGATCTGCCTGCCGATGTGCAGGATGCACAGCAGGTGGAAATCACGGATCCAGGCGCAGCCGCAGTTCCGGCAGAAAAACTCCCCAAAGTGACCGGGACCCCGAAACCGGCCAAGTCGGATGACCTTCCGGAATAGATATATTTAACACTCCTTAGTAATCGAGCCGATGTGGTGGAATTGGTAGACACGCTGTCTTGAGGGGGCAGTGGCGCAAGCCGTGCCGGTTCGACTCCGGCCATCGGCACCAAACGGATTTATGATGGTTTAAACCGGCAAGTGTTCAGACCGGTACAATTCAAACGTGGATGACGGGCCATCATGCGGTTTTTTTATACCCCTAAAAACCAGCTCAAGCCAATGTAATATATAATAAAAATGTCTTTTCCCCAACTTGACAGTAACCAGGTGCTGGCCTAGACTTCACAGGCTTTTTCGAGCACGATAATTCAAAAGAAATCGAACGAGGTCCGGGTGGCCGCACAACCGGACAGATTGAGGCGATATCCATGCTGGAAAATTATCTGCCCATACTTATCTTCATTATTATCGGCATCGGTGTGGGGGTCGGCCCCATCGTCCTTGGTTTCCTGCTGGCGCCGCACAAACCGGACAGTGAAAAGAATTCTCCCTACGAGTGTGGTTTCGAGGCCTTTGAAGACACCCGCATGCGCTTTGATGTGCGTTACTACCTGGTCGCCATCCTGTTTATTATTTTCGATCTCGAAATTGCCTTCCTGTTTCCCTGGGCCGTAGTGCTGGATGACATCGGCATGTTCGGATTTCTCGCGATGCTGGTGTTCCTGGGCATTCTGGTGGTCGGCTTCATCTACGAGTGGAAGAAAGGGGCACTGGAATGGGAATAGAAGGGCTGCTCAAGGAGGGTTATGTCACCACCTCCGCCGATGCCCTGATCAACTGGGCACGTACCGGTTCCATGTGGCCAATGACGTTCGGACTCGCCTGCTGTGCCGTGGAGATGATGCAGGCCGGCGCATCACGTTATGACCTGGACCGGTTCGGCGTGATCTTCCGCCCCAGTCCCCGCCAGTCGGATGTCATGATCGTGGCAGGGACACTGGTCAACAAGATGGCGCCGGCATTGCGCAAGGTGTATGACCAGATGGCCGAGCCGCGCTGGGTGATCTCCATGGGCTCCTGCGCCAACGGTGGGGGCTATTATCACTATTCCTATTCTGTCGTACGTGGCTGTGACCGTATCGTACCGGTCGATATCTACGTGCCCGGCTGTCCGCCAACGGCCGAGGCCCTGCTCTACGGCATAATGCAGCTGCAGAACAAGATAAAACGCACCAACACCATCGCCCGTTAAGGGCAGCATCCATGACCGAATCTTCCCGGCAGCTCGCAGAGCAACTCCAGCAACGCTTCGGTGAAAGTCTGCAATCCGTGGTGACGGATTTCGGCGAGGTCACGATAGAAGTTGCTCATGACGATTTGCTGGACGTGGCGACGGCAGTGCGTGATGAGGCGGATTTCGCATTCGCGCTGCTGATGGACCTGTGTGGCGTTGACTATGCCAGTTATGGCCGTGACGAGTGGGTCACCGAAGAGAGTTCCGGGTCCGGTTTCAGCCGGGGTGTGGAGGCCGGCACAGCGGGCCGCTTGACGGCAATCACCGAGGACCTGGTCATCGAGAAGCCGCGCAGCGCACGGCGTTTCGCAGTGGTCTATCACCTGCTGTCGATCAAACACAACCGGCGGCTGCGGATCCGGGTATTTGCGCCGGATGATGATTTGCCAGTGGTACCGTCCGTGATTCAGATCTGGAACAGTGCCAACTGGTTCGAGCGCGAGGCATTCGATCTCTACGGTGTGTTGTTTGAAGGTCATCCGGACCTGCGCCGCATTCTGACCGACTATGGATTTATCGGTCATCCGTTCCGCAAGGATTTCCCGCTGAGCGGCAACGTCGAGGTCATCTATGATGCTGAAAAACGCCGGGTGGTCTATCAGCCGGTCAGTATTGAACCCCGTGTCCTGGTACCCAAGGTGATCCGTGCTGCGCGAATTGCAGCAGCAGGGCAGCATGCGGATGCTGGCGAGACTGCCGCGGAACCGGCGGAGTAACCATGCCCGAGATTCGCAACTTCACCCTGAATTTCGGTCCGCAGCACCCGGCGGCGCATGGTGTGCTGCGGCTGGTGCTCGAGATGGACGGGGAGGTGATTGAACGCGCCGATCCCCACATAGGTTTGTTGCATCGCGGCACGGAGAAACTGGCGGAAAGCAAACCCTGGAACCAGAGTATCGGTTACATGGACCGGCTCGATTACGTGTCGATGATGTGTAATGAGCACGGCTATGTGCTGGCGATGGAAAAACTGCTGGGTGTCGAGGTCCCGATCCGCGCACAGTACATCCGCGTGATGTTTGACGAGATCACCCGCATCCTGAATCATTTGTTATGGCTGGGCGCGCACGGACTCGACATCGGCGCCATGACCGTATTCCTCTATACCTTTCGTGAGCGCGAGGATTTGATGGACTGCTATGAAGCGGTCTCCGGTACGCGCATGCATGCGACCTACTACCGGCCCGGTGGAGTGTATCGCGATCTTCCGGACAGCATGCCGAAGTATGCGGCCTCCAGGTGGCACAGCCAGACGGAAGTGGACCGCAAAAACACGGACCGGCAGGGGTCGATGCTGGACTTTATCGAGGCCTTCACCACGCGTTTCCCGGCGTGTGTGGATGAATACGAGACCCTGCTGACCGACAACCGCATCTGGAAGCAGCGCACCGTGGGTATCGGTGTCGTCAGCCCGGAGCGCGCCATGCAACTGGGTTTTTCCGGCCCCATGCTGCGTGGATCCGGTATCGAGTGGGACCTGCGCAAGAAACAGCCCTATGAAGTCTATGACCGGCTCGATTTCGATATCCCGGTAGGCTTGACGGGTGACTGCTATGACCGTTACCTGGTGCGCATCGAGGAGATGCGCCAGTCGAACCGGATTATCAGGCAGTGTATCGACTGGCTGCGCAACAACCCCGGACCGGTCATGGTGGACGATCACAAGCTGACGCCGCCGCGGCGGGAAGAGATGAAGGCGGACATGGAGGCCCTGATCCACCACTTCAAGCTGTTTACCGAGGGTTTCTGTATTCCGGAGGGTGAGGCCTATGCCGCGGTGGAACATCCCAAGGGTGAATTCGGTGTCTACCTCATATCGGACGGGGCCAACAAACCCTATCGCCTGAAGGTGCGTGCACCGGGATTCGCGCACCTGGCGGCACTGGATGAGATGACACGAGGACACATGCTCGCAGACGTGGTGGCAATTATCGGCACGCAGGACATCGTGTTCGGGGAGGTTGACCGCTGATGTCAGCTGAACTGCAATCGCGCAAGGCCGACCTGCTGACAGCCGGGTCGCGGGCCCAAATCGATACCTGGATTCGGAAATACCCGGCAGATCAGAAACAGTCTGCCGTGCTGAGTGCACTGCAGGTCGCGCAGCAGCAAAACAACGGCTGGGTCAGCCGCGATTTGATGGATGCCGTTGCCGACTACCTCGATATGCCGCGTGTGAGTGTCTATGAAGTCGGGACATTTTACTCAATGATCGAGCTGGAGCCGGTCGGACGGCATATGGTGGCCCTGTGCACCAACCTGTCCTGCATGCTCTGTGGTGCGGAGTCCATCGTGCGTCATGTAGAAGAGAAGCTGGGCATCAAGCTGGGGGAAACAACCGCGGACGGACGCATCACGCTGAAACTGGAAGAGGAGTGTCTGGCGGCCTGTGCCGGCGGGCCGATGATGACGGTTGACGGTCACTATCACGAGAATCTCACCCCGGAAATAGTGGACGGGATTCTGGATGCACTGGAGTAGGGCATGACAGTCAAAATCTGTTTCGACACCCTGCAATTCGATCAGCCCTGGACGCTGGAGAATTACCTCAAGGTCGGCGGCTATGCGGCCTGGAAGAAGATACTGCAGGAAAAGATAGCGCCGGATGAAGTCATAGAAGAGGTCAAGAAGTCGGGCCTGCGCGGGCGCGGTGGCGCCGGCTTCCCCACCGGGCTGAAGTGGAGCTTCATGCCGCGCAACGCGCCGGTACAGAAGTATGTGGTATGCAATTCCGATGAATCGGAGCCGGGGACCTGCAAGGACCGCGATATCCTGCGCTACAACCCGCATGCACTGGTCGAGGGCATGGCCATCGCCGGGTATGCCATGGGGGCGACCGTGGGCTACAACTACATGCGTGGCGAGTTCCACCATGAACCGTTCGAGCGTTTCGAGCACGCCCTCGAGGAGGCGCGCGCTGCCGGCTTTCTGGGTCAGGATATTCTCGGCACGGGCGTGGAGTTTGAATGCCACGGTCACCTGGGCGCCGGCGCCTATATCTGCGGGGAAGAGACCGCGCTGCTGGAATCGCTGGAGGGCAAAAAGGGGCAGCCGCGCTTCAAGCCCCCGTTCCCGGCCAACTTCGGCCTGTATGGCAAGCCGACGACCATCAATAACACCGAAACCCTGGCGTCCGTACCGGCGATCATCCGCAACGGTGGCGCGTGGTTCCTGGAACTTGGCAAGCCGAACAACGGCGGGGTGAAGATCTTCTCCGTTTCCGGGCATGTGAACAAGCCGGGCAATTTCGAAGTGCCCATGGGTATCCCGTTTCGCGAGTTGCTGGAAATGGCCGGCGGGGTGCGCACTGGTCATCAGCTCAAGGCCGTGATCCCCGGCGGGTCCTCCATGCCGGTGATGCCTGCAGATGTCATTATGGAAACCGACATGGATTACGATTCCCTGTCGAAGGCCGGTTCCGCACTCGGTTCCGGCGGGGTGATGGTCATGGACGAGACCACCTGCATGGTGAAGGCGTTGATGCGTGTCGCACGATTTTATTATGCGGAGTCCTGCGGGCAATGTACCCCGTGCCGGGAAGGCACCGGCTGGATGTACCGTGTGATCAAGCGTATCGAGGAAGGGCAGGGGCGTCCGGAAGACCTGGATTTACTGGTTGAGGCGGCCGGACAGATAGAGGGGCACACCATCTGTGCCTTCGGTGATGCCGCCGCCTGGCCGGTGCAGAGTTTTCTGAAGCATTACCGTGAGGAATTTGAATATCACATTACCCACAAGTGCTGCATGGTGGGTAATGGCACAGCGGCAGCAGGAGCGGCGGCGTGAGCGCACGGCCGGAGATTCCGCCGGAAGATGCCGTCACGGTCGAGATCGACGGTCAGTCGGTGCAGGCGCGCAAGGGGGCCATGATCATCGAGATCGCCGATGCGGCGGGTATCAATATCCCGCGCTTCTGCTATCACAAGAAACTGTCGGTCGCGGCCAATTGCCGCATGTGTATGGTCGAAGTGGAGAAAGTGCCGAAGCCCCTGCCGGCCTGTGCCACCCCGGTTGCCGATGGCATGAAGATCTTCACGCGCTCGGACCGGGCCAAAAGCGCGCAGAAGGCGGTGATGGAATTCCTGCTGATCAATCATCCGCTGGACTGCCCGATCTGCGATCAGGGCGGTGAATGCGAATTACAGGACCTGGCCCTGGGTTACGGCCGCGACATCTCGCGGTTCACGGAAAACAAGCGTGTCGTCAGGGACAAGTCTATCGGCCCCCTGATTGCCACCGACATGACGCGCTGCATTCACTGTACCCGCTGCATACGCATGTTGCGTGAAATCGCCGGCAAGATGGAGCTGGGTGCGACCGGCCGCGGCGAGAACATGGAGATCGGCACCTATATCGAAAAGTCACTGGAGTCGGAGTTGTCGGGTAACGTCATCGATGTCTGCCCGGTCGGTGCACTCACCTCGAGACCATTCCGCTTCAAGGCGCGCGCCTGGGAACTGGAGCAGCATGCCAGCGTGGCCCCGCATGACTCGATCGGCTCCAATCTGTACGTGCATACCCGGCGCGGCAAGGTCATGCGGGTGGTGCCGCGTGAAAACGAGGAGATCAACGAGGTCTGGTTGTCCGATCGTGACCGCTTCAGCTACGAGGGACTCGAGAGTCCGGACCGTCTGTTGACGCCGATGGTGAAGGTGAACGACCAATGGCTGGAGGTGGACTGGGAGGCTGCCCTGGATGCAACCGTCAACGGAATGCGTGCAGTAATCGACCAGCACGGGACCGGGCAGGTGGGTGTAATGTGTTCACCTGCCGCTACTCTGGAAGAGATGTTTCTGCTGCAGGCCCTGGCGCGCGGTCTCGGTGTCGAAAATATCGACCATCGCCTGCGCCAGGCCGACTTTACCGACCAGGTACAGGCGCCACTGTGTCCGGCACTGGGGATCCCGCTGGAGCAACTCGAAACCGTGGATGCGGCGCTGGTGATTGGCTCCAATGTGCGCAAGGAACAGCCGCTTGCCGGACACCGTTTGCGCAAGGCTGCACTCGCCGGTGCAAACATCATGTTTGTAAACCCGGTGGACTATGAATTCCTGTTTCCTGTCCATGCCACTGCGATCGTACCGCCGTCTGGAATGGTGGCTACCCTCGCGGCAGTAGCGGCGTCTTTTCCGGATGCCGGCAGCAAGTCGGCGGATGCAGTGCGCGACCTGATATCCGCTGCTGTGCCGGATGCAAATTCTCGCACGATCGCCGATGCACTCAGGCAGTCGCAGGCAGGCATCGTCCTGCTGGGTAACAGTGCGCTTGCCCATCCGCAGTATTCGTTGATCAGGGCGCTCGCTGCAGCGATTGCGGATGCTTGCGGGGCGACACCGGGTGTGTTGCCCGAAGCCGCCAACAGTGTCGGTGGCTGGCTGGCCGGGGTACTGCCCCATCGTGGTCCGGCAGGCGGCGTACTCGAGACCGCGGGGCTGAATGCGCTTGAAATGTACCAAAACCCGCGCCAGGGTTACCTGCTGTTCGGTGTGGAACCGGAGTATGACTGCTGGGATGCGCATGCGGCAGGCAAGGCAGTCAATGCCGCCGAGTTCGTGGTGTCCATCAGCCCGTTTGCCAGTGAAGCCATGAAGGCGGCTGCGGATGTGTTGCTGCCCTCGGGGCCGTTTACGGAAACCTCCGGAACCTTCGTCAATGCAGAAGGGCGCTGGCAGGGTTTTGCCGGCGTGGCAACGCCGGCGGGTGACAGCCGTCCGGGGTGGAAGATTCTGCGCGTGCTGGGTAACCAGTTCGGACTGGAGGGGTTTGATTACACCGGCAGCGAGCAGATCCGTGATGCCCTGCGTGCGCAGACCGGCAAGGTCGAAGCCGATAATCACCAGCAAGCCGGACCGGTCGCGGCAGCTGCTGTCACTGCGGGGCTGGAGCGTATCGGCGATACCGCAATCAATTCAATTGATGCGCTGGTACGGCGTGCACCGGCGCTGCAGGCGACGCCGGATGCTGTTGCCGCGTCACTGGTGCGCATGAATGCTGCACTGGCGGCACAGACCGGAGTGCGCGACGGCTACACGGTCAATGTCAGGCAGGGCGATGCCAGCGTGGTCATGGATGTCAGCATAGATGCGCGCGTACCGGATGGTTGTGTGTGGATACAGGCAGGGACTCCGGCGGCTGCGGGGCTGGGCGCGAATTTCGGCGCAGTGGAAATCGAGCGCACCTGATGCATACCTGCAATGAGACAGCACGATGACTGATGCCACGATGCAAAGATCGATCAAGGGCCCGCTGATACTGCTGTCGATGCTGTTCGCCGTGTCCGTGCTGGTGGTGTGGCTTGGCTACCAGTACTGGGAGATCCTCAGGGAACCGCTCATCATCATTGGCAAGATTATCCTGATCCTGGTGCCGCTGATGCTGGCGGTTGCCTATCTGACCTTCGCCGAGCGCAAGATAATCGGTTATATGCAGGTACGCATCGGGCCCAACCGGGTCGGGCCGCGCGGCTGGTTGCAGCCGATTGCCGATGCGCTCAAGCTGCTGATGAAAGAGATCATACTGCCAACCAACGCCAGCCGCTTCCTGTTCGTGATCGCACCCATGTTATCCATTGCACCGGCACTGGCCGCCTGGGCGGTGATACCCTTTACCGACAAACTGGTGCTGGCCAATATCGATGCCAGCCTGTTGTATATCCTGGCGTTGACCTCAATGGGTGTGTACGGCGTCATCATCGCCGGTTGGGCGTCGAACTCGAAATATGCCTTTCTCGGTGCCATGCGTTCGGCCGCACAGATCGTGTCCTATGAAATCGCCATGGGGTTCGCGCTGGTCGGCGTCCTGATCGCCGGCGGCAGTCTGAACCTGGTCGAGATCGTAGAGGCGCAGCAGGGCAGCCTGTTGCACTGGTTCTGGCTGCCGCTGCTGCCCCTGTTCCTGGTGTATTTCATATCCGGCGTGGCGGAAACCAACCGGGCGCCGTTCGATGTGTCCGAAGGCGAGTCGGAAATTGTTGCAGGATTCCATGTTGAATATTCCGGCATGGCATTCGCCGTCTTCTTTCTGGCGGAATATGCCAACATGATCCTGATTGCCGCGTTGACCGCCCTGATGTTTCTCGGTGGCTGGCTGTCGCCCTTCCAGGGAACCTGGTTTGAAGCCTGGTTTGCCTGGGTGCCCGGGTTGATCTGGTTCATGGCCAAGACCTCGCTGATGCTGTTCTTTTTTCTCTGGTCCCGCGCCACCTTCCCGCGTTACCGCTATGACCAGATCATGCGGCTGGGCTGGAAGGTGTTTATCCCGATCACCATAGTCTGGCTGGTGGTGGAAGGCGCTGCCGTGATGGCCGATGTCGGGCCGTGGTTCGATTGAGATCATGCTGACATGACAACTTTTAGCCGCTTTCTAAAAAGTCTGACCCTCGCCGAGCTGCGCAAGGGCATGGGCCTGACCGGAAGACGGCTGTTTTCACGCAAGATTACCGTGCAGTATCCGGAAGAGAAGACGCCGCAGTCATACCGTTTCCGCGGCCTGCATGCCCTGCGCCGCTATCCCAATGGCGAAGAGCGCTGCATTGCCTGCAAGCTCTGCGAGGCGGTATGTCCGGCACTGGCGATCACCATCGAGGCGGAGGAGCGCGCAGACGGGACGCGGCGCACCACCCGTTATGATATCGATCTGTTCAAGTGTATCTATTGCGGCTTCTGTGAAGAGTCCTGCCCGGTGGATTCCATCGTCGAGACGCGCATCTTCGAATACAGTTTCGAGAATCGCGGTGAAAACATCATGACCAAGGAGATGCTGCTGGAAATCGGCGACAAGCACGAGGCGCAGATTGCAGCAGACCGTCAGGCGGACGCAGCTTACAGGTAACAATATGGAATTTGAACGCTTCGTTTTTTATTTTCTGGCAGCACTCCTGCTGTATGCCGCGGGCCGTGTCATTACCGTCCGGAATCCGGTGTATGCAGCACTGCACCTGGTACTGGCATTTTTTACCTGCGCCGGTCTGTGGCTAATGCTGGAAGCTGAATTTCTCGCCATCGTACTGGTGCTTGTCTATGTTGGTGCGGTGATGGTGCTGTTCCTGTTCGTTGTGATGATGCTCGATATCAATACCTCTCCGTTGCGCGAGGGATTTATCCGGTATCTGCCGGTTGGACTCACTGTTGCCGCGCTGATAGTGATCGAGATGTTCATGGTTGTGCGTGCACGTAATTTCGGTGCCGATGTGGTCGCAGTTCCCGAGCGTCACGGTGCGGATTACAGCAATGTTCGTGAACTTGGCAGCGTGCTCTATACCGACTATGTCTACCCGTTCGAGATTGCCTCGGTCATCCTGCTGGTCGCGATCATCGCCGCCATCGCACTGACCATGCGCAAGCGGCCGGAAACGAAATACCAGAACCCGGCAGAGCAGATCGCTGTGAAAGCCGCCGACCGCGTGCGCGTGGTGAAGATGAACTCTGAAGAAAAGCATTAGGCAAATAGAAAAATGATTGCACTTTCAGACTATCTTGTTCTCGGGGCCATCCTGTTCGGCCTGAGCGTGGCGGGGATTTTCCTGAACCGCAAGAACGTCATCATCCTGCTGATGGCGATCGAATTGATGCTGCTCGCGGTGAATATGAACTTTATCGCCTTTTCCTATTTTCTGGGTGATACCGCCGGCCAGGTATTCGTGTTCTTTATCCTCACGGTTGCCGCGGCCGAATCCGCCATCGGGCTGGCGATCCTGGTGGTGCTGTTCCGTAACCGCCAGACAATCAATGTCGACGACCTGGATACGCTGAAGGGATAGTGTGATGGAAAATATCTACCTTGCCATTCCGCTTGCCCCCTTGCTGGGTGCGATTATTGCCGGCTTGTTCGGCAGGCAGATCGGGCGTGCCGGTGCGCACACTGTGACGATCCTGGGTGTCGGTGTGTCATTTATACTGTCGCTGTACGTACTCAAGCAGCACGTATTCGATGGTGCCGCTGTTTACAATGCCAGTGTCTATACCTGGCTGGTGTCGGACGGGGTGCGTTTTGAAATCGGATTTCTGATCGACAATCTTACCGCTCTGATGATGACGGTCGTGACCTTTGTCTCCCTGATGGTGCACATCTATACCATCGGCTACATGCACGATGATCCGGGTTACCAGCGTTTCTTCAGCTATATCGCGCTGTTTACCTTCTCGATGCTGATGCTGGTGATGGCCAACAACTTCCTGCAGCTGTTCTTCGGCTGGGAGGCGGTGGGGCTGGTGTCTTACCTGCTGATCGGTTTCTGGTACACGCGGCCGACGGCGATCTACGCCAACCTCAAGGCATTCCTGGTCAACCGGGTCGGGGACTTCGGTTTCCTGCTGGGTATCGCGGCGATTTACAGCTTCTTCAACAGTATGGACTATGCGACGGTGTTCGCGGCCGCCCCTGCGCTCGCGGGTACCAGCTATGAAATATTTGCCGGCCATGAATGGCAACTGATGAGCGTGATCTGCATCCTGCTGTTTATCGGCGCCATGGGCAAGTCGGCGCAGGTTCCCCTGCATGTCTGGCTGCCGGATTCCATGGAAGGCCCGACGCCGATCTCGGCGCTTATCCATGCCGCAACCATGGTCACTGCCGGTATTTTCATGGTGGCGCGCATGTCGCCGCTGTTTGAACTGTCGCAGACGGCCCTGGTGTTCGTTATGACGATCGGCGCCATCACTGCACTGTTTATGGGGTTCCTCGGTATTGTGCAGAACGACATCAAGCGCGTGGTGGCCTACTCGACACTGTCGCAGCTCGGTTACATGACGGTAGCGCTGGGTGTCTCGGCCTATGCCGCGGGTATCTTTCACCTGATGACGCATGCCTTTTTCAAGGCGCTGCTGTTTCTGGCTGCAGGCTCCGTGATTATCGCCATGCACCACGAACAGGACATCCGCAACATGGGCGGGCTGCGCAAGTACATGCCGATCACCTGGATCACGTCACTGATCGGTTCGCTGGCGCTGATCGGTACCCCGTTTTTCTCCGGCTTTTATTCCAAGGACACCATCATCGAGGCGGTGCGCCATTCGCACCTGCCGGGCGCCGGTCTGGTTTACGTTGCCGTGCTGGCCGGTGTGTTTATCACCGCCCTGTACAGCTTCCGCATGTATTTCCTGGTGTTTCATGGCAAACCGCGCATGGATGATCACACCCGCGAGCACCTGCACGAGACCCCGTTTGTGGTGGTGTTCCCGCTGGTGATGCTGGCGATCCCCTCCGTGCTGGCGGGTTACCTGATCGACCCGGTGGTGTTCGGTGATTTCTTCAACGGGGTGATCCATGTGGCCCCGCAGCATGACGTCCTGACGGCAATCGGCGAGCACTATCACGGGCCGGTCAGTTTCGTGCTGCATGCCTTTGGCGGACCCGCGGTCTACCTGGCGATCGCCGGTGTGGCGACGGCCTGGTACATCTATGTAAAGAATCCATCGATCGCCGACAATGTGAAACAGCGCTTCGGCACCATCTACAAGGTACTGGTCAACAAATACTATGCAGATGATTTCAACGAGGCCGTGTTTGCCGGCGGTGCGCGCGGCGTCGGTCAGCTGCTCTGGAAAATCGGTGACACCACGATCATCGACGGCTTCATTGTCAACGGCAGTGCGCGCGTGGTCGGCTGGGTGGCGAGCGTGGTGAGGAATGTGCAGTCGGGTTATCTGTATCACTATGCCTTCAGCATGATTATCGGCCTGCTGCTGATGGTTTTCTGGTTTGTCTTCAGGACACCGGGGGCGGGCGCATGACCGATTTTCCGTTACTGAGTGCCCTGATCTGGCTGCCCGTAGCCGGGGGTATTGCGCTGCTCATAATGGATGCGCTGGGTAATACGGCCTGCCGCCAGACAGCGCTGGTTGTCTCCACGGCAACATTTTTCCTGAGTATCCTCCTGTACACGCATTTCGATATGACAACAGCGGTCATGCAGTACCAGGAGCTGTTGCCATGGATTGACGCCTTCAATGCCAATTACCACCTCGGTGTGGACGGAATCTCCATGCCGTTGATTATCCTGACGACGTTTACCACGGTGCTCGTGGTAGTGGCCGGCTGGCAGGTCATCCAGGAGAAGACGGCGCAGTACATGGCATCATTCCTGATCATGGAAGGCCTGATGAACGGCGTATTCGCCGCGCTTGACGCCGTGCTGTTCTATGTCTTCTGGGAGGCCATGCTGGTGCCGATGTTCCTGATTATCGGTGTCTGGGGCGGGCCGCGGCGTGTGTATGCCACGATAAAGTTTTTTCTGTATACGTTCTTCGGCTCGGTTTTCATGCTGGTTGCGCTGATCTACATGTACCTGCAGTCCGGCAGTTTCGGCATCCTCGATTTTCATATGCTGCAGCTGGATATGACCGAGCAGGTACTGATCTTTATCGCCTTTCTGCTGGCGTTCGCCGTGAAGGTGCCGATGTGGCCGGTGCATACCTGGTTGCCGGATGCGCACGTTGAGGCACCCACCGGCGGCTCGGTGATCCTGGCGGCCATTATGCTGAAGATCGGTGGCTACGGTTTTCTGCGCTTCAGTCTGCCGATCACTCCGGATGCCAGCCATGCCCTTGACTGGCTGATCATCCTGATGTCGCTGGTGGCGGTGGTCTATATCGGTTTTGTCGCGCTGGTGCAGAATGACATGAAAAAGCTGATTGCCTATTCATCCATTGCACACATGGGTTTCGTGACGCTGGGGATATTTCTCGCCTTTACCCTGCTGGATAACAGCGGGTCGCTGCAGGGCGCGGCGCTGGGTATGGAAGGCGGGATGGTGCAGATGATTTCGCACGGGTTCATTTCCGGGGCGCTGTTCCTCTGCGTCGGTGTGCTGTATGACCGCATGCATAGCCGGCAGATCAGTGATTATGGCGGTGTAGTCAATACCATGCCGGTATTTGCGGCCTTCATGATGCTGTTTGCCATGGCCAATGCCGGCCTGCCGGGTACCTCCGGATTTGTGGGTGAATTCATGGTGATCCTGGCAAGCTTCAAGGCCAACTTCTGGTTTGCGTTGCTGGCGGCGACCACCCTGATACTGGGTGCCGCCTATACCCTGTGGATGGTCAAGCGGGTTATCTTCGGCGAGATCGCGAATGACAACGTCAGGCAGCTGGAAGACATCAATAAACGTGAATTTTTCGTGCTGGCGAGCCTGGCCGTTGTGGTGTTGCTGTTCGGTCTCTGGCCGGCGCCGCTGGTGGAGGTGATGCATGCCAGCGTCGATCAATTGCTGGCGCATCTGTCAGTGTCGAAGCTGCCGGTCGAGTCCGGCCTGGCGCTGCTGGGCGCAGGGAACTAAACCGGATTAGCTTATGAACTATCCTGTAGCTGAATTTGCACCACTGGCAGCAGAAATCTTTCTGCTGATCATGGCCTGTAGCATCCTCGTCGTGGAGGCCGTCCTGGGTCAGCGGAGGCCCCGGTTAAGTTATGTGCTGTGCCAGTTCACCTTGCTGGGCGTGGCGGCGATCAGCGTGTACATGCTGCAGATCGATACCCTGGTCGTGCTTGGTGGAACCTTTGTGCACGACCCGATGGCTGCGCTGCTGAAGGCAAGTATTGCAGTGATTACCCTGGGTGCCTTTCTGTATGCAAGCAATTACCACGCCACGCGGGGCCGGTTGCGCGGCGAATATTACATCCTCGGGTTATTTGCCGTACTGGGTATGCTGGTACTGGTATCGGCCCATAACCTGCTGACCATCTACCTCGGTCTGGAACTGTTGTCATTGTCGCTGTATGCCATGGTCGCATTTGACCGGGATTCCGCATCCGCCTCGGAGGCGGCCATGAAATATTTTGTCCTGGGGGCGCTGGCTTCCGGCATGCTGCTGTACGGGATGTCGATGCTATACGGGGCGACCGGCAGTCTCGATATAGCCGGGATTGCCGAGGTGCTGGCGGGAACGGATGAAAACAGCATGATCCTCATTTTTGCGCTGTGTTTTATCATGGTCGGACTGGCATTCAAGTTCGGCGCCGTGCCGTTTCATATGTGGGTGCCGGATGTCTATCACGGTGCACCCACGCCGGTTACCCTGTTCATCGGCAGTGCCCCCAAGATAGCCGCATTCGGCATGGCCATGCGTCTGCTGGTGGAAACCCTGGGAGAACTTGCGTTCGACTGGCAGGGAATGCTGACCATCCTGGCAGTGTTGTCGCTGGCACTGGGAAATGTGATCGCCATTGCGCAAACCAACCTGAAGCGCATGTTTGCCTACTCAACAATTTCGCATGTGGGTTTTTTGCTGCTGGGTATCCTGGCCGGTACCGCGGAAGGATTTTCAGCCGCCATGTTCTATGCCATCACCTACGCGCTGATGGCCATCGGGGGTTTCGGCATGATCATCCTGCTGAGCCGTAATGACCTGGAGGCCGAGTGGCTGGATGACTTCAAGGGTTTGAATGACCGCAGTCCGTGGTATGCCTTCATGATGCTCATCCTGATGTTTTCCATGGCCGGGGTGCCGCCGACGGTCGGGTTTTATGCCAAGCTGTCGGTACTGCAGGCGGTCATCCATGTCGATATGGTCTGGCTGGCTTTGGTGGCGGTATTTTTCTCCATTATCGGTGCTTTTTATTACCTGCGCGTGGTCAAGCTGATGTACTTCGACAGCGCCGAGGAAACGACCCCGCTGGTGGTCAGTGCGGACATGCAGCTGGCGATGAGCCTGAACGGGCTGCTGGTGCTGGGTCTGGGCCTGTTTCCGGGCGGCCTGCTGGCCCTGTGTACCCGGGTGCTGACCTGATCCGGGCCCGGGCGCGGGTCCAGGTGAGAATTATTCTCATCTATCCCTGATCAACTGCGTCCCTATCGGTGCTGTCAGCCGCCCGCGATCAGCCGCTCGCTTCTCTTCGTTATCACTCCGGCAGGGTTCTGCCCCGGGTTTGTTGCCTGTTCCGGGCACTTTATGTTGCGTAGTGGCGTTGATAGCTTGAAAAGGTGTGAAGCAATCGCTACACTTCCGGGCCGTTGATGCGGGGTGGAGCAGTCTGGCAGCTCGTCGGGCTCATAACCCGAAGGTCGTAGGTTCAAATCCTACCCCCGCTACCATATTTACGGACCCACTGTGGGGTATTTTGTTGGCCCGGGGCCGGACCGCAGGGCTGGAGTGTAGCCACTTTGGTTAGACTCCACATGAGAACAGTTTCGGAGTTCATGGAGTGGGCCTTTGGCCCATTTTTTGTTTCCGGAATGCAGATTGCAGTGCGATGAAGTGGTAATGAGGCAGGACCCCTTACATATCGGCGCGTTACTTGAGCCTGGTATCCGCTCACTGGGTTACGACCTGGTGGGTGTGGAATATCAGCGGGGTAGCAAGGGTGGTGGCCTGTTGCGTGTCTACATCGACAGTGCGGATGGCATTTCGGTAGACGACTGCCAGGCCGTGAGTTATCACGTGAGTGGTGTGCTCGATGTGGAAGATCCGATCAAGGAACACTACACACTGGAGGTCTCGTCACCCGGGCTGGACCGGTTGTTGTTCAAGCGTGAGGACTTCGAGCGCTTCACCGGCCAGGTGGTGAAATTGCGTCTGAGCTACCCGATTGAGGGCCAGCGCAAATTCAAGGGACGTCTGACGGGCATGCGGGACGATAATGTAGTGATTATGCAGGATGATCAGGAGATCAGCCTGCCATTCGACCAGATTGATCAGGCACGCCTGGTGCCGGAGTACTGAATACCGGACTTGGAGGTTTAAAGGGAATGGACAAGAAGGAAATTCTGATGGTCGTGGATGCGGTATCCAATGAAAAGGGTATCGACAAGAATGTGATTTTCGAGGCCATCGAAATTGCACTCGCCACTGCCACCCGTAAACACGCAGGCGGAGAGATCGACGCGCGTGTTGCCATTGACCGCGAGACCGGTGACTACCAGACATTTCGTCGCTGGCAGGTGATCGATGAAGCGGTTGCTGCCGGGGCTGATCCTGACGATGAAGATGTCCTGGTATACGAATTCCCCGAGCGCCAGATCACGCTCGCAGAGGCGCGGGAGAAAGACCCTGCGCTGGAGCATGGAGATTATATCGAGGAGCCGATGGACTCGGTCACATTTGGCCGCATCGGAGCGCAAACCGCCAAACAGGTCATCGTGCAAAAGGTGCGCGAGGCGGAGCGTGCCATGGTGGTGGACGCGTATCGTGACCGGGTGGGTGAGCTGGTGACCGGTGTCGTCAAGCGCGTCGAGCGCGGTAACGTCTACCTGGACCTGGGTGCCAATGCCGAGGCGATCATCCTGCGCGAGGAGATGATTCCGCGGGAGGCAGTCCGCCCGGGAGATCGCCTGCGGGGTTACCTGCGTGAAGTCAGTGCCGAGCAACGCGGACCGCAATTGTTTATCAGCCGGGTTGCGCCGGAATTTCTGCTGGAACTGTTCAAGCTGGAAGTGCCCGAGGTGGGTCAGGATCTGATCGAAATACTGGCCGCGGCGCGCGATCCCGGTCTGCGCGCCAAGATTGCGGTGAAGAGCAATGACCCGCGCATCGATCCGGTGGGTGCCTGCGTCGGTATGCGTGGATCACGTGTACAGACCGTATCGACGGAACTCTCCGGTGAACGTGTCGATATCATTCTGTGGGACGAAATTCCGGCCCAGTTCGTGATCAATGCAATGTCACCGGCTGAAGTTGCCTCCATTGTGGTTGATGAGGATACCCACACCATGGATATCGCCGTGGTCGAAGAGCAGCTGTCCCAGGCGATCGGGCGCGCCGGGCAGAATGTGCGCCTGGCAAGCCAGTTGACCGGCTGGGAACTCAATGTCATGGATGAGTCGCAGGCAGAGGAAAAAAGCGAGGCTGAGGCCGCGGAGCTGCAGGCCATGTTCAAGAAGCAGCTCGATGTCGATGAGGAAATTGCCGCCATCCTGGTACAGGAAGGTTTCTCCACCATCGAGGAAATTGTCTACGTACCCAACAGTGAGCTGTTGCAGATCGAGGAATTCGAGGAGGACATGGTCGAGGAGCTGCGTGGCAGGGCGCGGGACGTCTTGCTGACCCAGGCGATCATGAACGAGGAGAAGCTCGGTGATGTCGAGCCGGCACCGGACTTGCTGGAGATGGAGGGTATGGACCGGGGGCTGGCATACGAGCTTGCCGGCCATGGCGTGATCACCATGGAAGATCTGGCAGAACAGGCCGTTGACGAGTTGATGGTAATCGAGGGTATGGATGAGCAGCGGGCCGGCGCACTGATCATGACTGCACGCGCGCCCTGGTTTGCTGAAGAGGCGCAGGACTGAGGGAGCAGATTCACGATGTCGGAAGTAACCGTTAAACAATTCGCCGAAGTAGTCGGAGTTCCGCCCGAGCGTCTGCTAATGCAGCTCAGCGAGGCCGGTCTTGATGTCAATGACGAAAACGCGACCATCACAGAAAGTGAGAAGACCCAGCTGCTCGATTTTCTGCGCCAGAGCCATGGCAAGAGAACCATCGTATCCGGGGGCGCGCAGAATAAAATTACGCTGCGGCGAAAAACCCAGAGCGAATTGAAAACGACAGTTGCGGCACCCCGTACCCCGGGCGCCCGCGGACCCCTGCGCGGCGCGCGTTCGGAAACCAAGACCGTGAACGTGGAGATTCGCAAGAAGCGCACGTATGTGAAGCGTGCCGACCTGATTGCCGAGGAACAGCAGCGACTCGACGAGGAAGCAGAAGAGAAGGCACGCATTCGCGCAGAAGAGGAAGCGCGCGAAGAAGCCGCGCGCCAGAAGCGTGATGCGGCCAAGAAACAGGCAGAAGAGGAACAGGCTGCCGAAGAGTCGCGTCTCAAGGCCGAGCAGGAAGCCAGGCAACAGGCGGCGGCGGCAGAGGCACAGACCCGGGCGGCGGCGCGCGACGAAGGCCGGCAGAAGAAGCCGGCAGAGGGCGAGCGCAAGCCGCGCCAGGCAGATGCCGGCAAACCCACCAAGTACGGTCGTTCGCAACTGCACGTGGCAGCGGACAAGAGCGGACGGCGCAAGAAGAAACCGAAAACCAGGCGCGTCACCATTACCAGTACTGCCGAGCATGGATTTGCCATGCCAACCGAGCCGGTTGTGCACGAGGTCGAAGTGCCCGAGAGCATTGCGGTGTCCGAGCTTGCCCAGAAGATGTCGGTCAAGGCGGCCGAGGTCATCAAGACACTCATGAAAATGGGTGTGATGGCGAACATCAACCAGGCGCTCGATCAGGATACTGCCATACTGATTGTCGAGGAGATGGGCCACGTCGCAAAATCGGTGCAGGCAAACGCACTCGAAGACGAGCTTGAACAGAAGATCAAGGAAGTGCAGGGAGAGCAGCTGCCACGCCCGCCGGTAGTCACTATCATGGGCCATGTGGACCACGGCAAGACCTCGCTGCTCGATTATATCCGGCGCACCAAGGTGGCTGAAGGCGAGGCAGGCGGAATAACCCAGCATATCGGTGCCTATCACGTTGAAACAGACAAGGGCGTTATCAGCTTTCTGGATACGCCGGGACATGCGGCATTCACCGCCATGCGTGCCCGCGGTGCGCAAGTCACCGATATCGTTATTCTGGTTGTTGCCGCTGATGATGGCGTCAAGCCGCAGACCAAGGAGGCCGTCCAGCATGCCAGGGCCGCCGGTGTGCCGCTGGTGATTGCCGTCAACAAGATTGACAAGCCGGAGGCCGATCAGGAACGCGTCAAGAATGAACTGGCGGCACTGGAAGTGATTCCGGAAGAATGGGGTGGCGACACTATATTTGTCCCGGTGTCGGCCAAGACCGGCGAGGGCGTCGATAATCTGCTGGATGCCGTCCTGCTGCAGTCCGAAGTGCTCGAGTTGACTGCGGTGCAGGACTGTCCGGCGACCGGTATTGTTGTTGAATCCAGCCTCGACAAGGGGCGCGGTGCCGTCGCGACCATCCTGGTGCAGAACGGCGTCCTCAAGAAGGGCGATCTGATTCTGACGGGACATGAATATGGCCGGGTACGCGCCATGTTCGACGAGAGCGGCAGGCAGATAGACGAGGCGGGTCCGTCGATGCCGGCACTGGTGCTGGGCTTGTCAGCGGTACCCAATGCAGGTGATGACGTGATCGTTGTGGCCGATGAGCGCAAGGCACGTGAACTGGCCGAACTGCGTCATGACAAGTCACGCGACCAGCGACTGGCAATGCAGCAGCAAACGCGTCTCGAGGATGTGTTCTCGCAGGTCGGCGAAGGCCAGACACCTTCGGTCAATATCGTGCTCAAGGCGGATGTGCAGGGCAGCGCCGAGGCGCTTATGGATGCGTTGACCGGTATCACCTCGGAGGAGAAAGACGTGAAGGTCAAGGTGGTCTCCGGAGGTGTCGGTGGTATCAATGAATCCGATGTCAACCTGGCGATCGCATCCAATGCCATTATCATCGGCTTCAACGTGCGTGCCGATACTTCGTCCAAGCGCATGATCGAGGAAAACAATGTCGATCTGAAATATTACAGTGTCATCTACAACGCAATTGATGATGTAAGGGCGGCCGCCAGTGGCATGCTGAGTCCCGAACAGCGGGAGGAGATCATCGGCCTGGCGGAAGTCAAGGAAGTATTCCGTTCGCGCAAGCTGGGCGACATTGCCGGTTGTATAGTGGTTGACGGTGTTGTCCGCCGCAATGCACCGATACGTGTGTTGCGCGACAACGTGGTGGTCTATGAAGGCGAGCTTGAATCATTGCGGCGCTTCAAGGATGACGTCAACGAGGTCAAGGCCGGAACCGAATGCGGTATCGGCGTGAAGAACTACAGTGTTCAGGCCGGGGACCAGATCGAGGTGTTTGAACGCTTCGAGGTGGCCAGGTCGCTGTAGTTTCCGGCAACTGACCCGATCCGGCGCTGATACTTACCGTTATTTCAGGCTGCCACGTAACTGATATCCCATGCCAAAGGATTTTCCGAGAACACGCCGTGTCGGCGATCAGATCCAGCGCGAGCTGGCCGAGCTGATGCGCGACGAACTGAAAGATCCGCGTCTGGGTATGACGAGTATCTCGGCGGTCGAAGTTTCACGGGATATGTCTCATGCAAAAGTACATGTTTCTGTCCTGGGTGATGCCGAACAGGGTGCGGAATCGGTCGCAGTGCTGAACGGTGCGGCCGGGTTCCTGCGCCACAAGCTCGGCAAGGCATTGCATATCAGGATCATCCCGCGCTTGCACTTTTATCTGGACCGGTCCCTGGAGGAGGGCGCGCGTATCGGCGCGCTGATAAATCGTGCAAATGCTGCAATCGAGGATGATGCTCCAGATGGTGAATAGTGTCAGGAACTGCACGACTACGAGTGAATAATTATGCGTCAACGTCGAAGTAATGCGCGTCAGGTGAACGGTATCCTGTTGCTGGACAAGCCAGCCGGGTTGACATCCAATGCCGCGCTGCAAATGGTCAAGAAGCTCTACCAGGCACGCAAGGCCGGGCATACCGGCAGTCTCGATCCGCTGGCCACGGGCTTGTTGCCGATCTGCTTTGGCGAGGCGACCAAGATCTCCGGGTTCCTGCTGGATGCGGACAAGGATTACTGGGTTGCCTGCAAGCTGGGTGAGCGGACCACTACCGGTGATGCCGAGGGCGAAGTCGTCGAGCAGCGTCCGGTTAAAGGTGTGACCGGGAAGAAACTCGCCAGGATCATCACCGGTTTCCTGGGTGAGATCGAACAGATACCGCCCATGTATTCGGCGGTGAAGCACAAGGGGGAACGCCTCTACCGGCTCGCGCGCGCCGGAGTGGAGGTGGAGCGGGAACCCAGGCAAATCACGATACACGCAATGGACTTGCTGGATTTCGAGTCCCCGCGGGTCGAGCTCCGTGTGCACTGTTCCAAGGGGACCTATGTGCGCACCCTGGTGGAGGATATCGGCGAACTGCTCGGCTGCGGGGCGCATGTCACCGACCTGCGCCGGCTGGGCGTGGGCCCCTTCACCGACTCCGGGATGGTCCGCATGGAGGAACTGGAGGCACTTGCTGCATCCGGGCTGGCAGCGCTGGATGAGCGCCTGTTACCGGTGGAGAGCGGGCTGCAGCAGTGGCCGGACATGCATCTCAGTGGTGATGCGGCCTTTTACCTGCGCCAGGGGCAGCCGGTCCTGGTCCAGCACGCGCCCACGGCCGGCTGGGTACGCCTCTACGAGGGCGATAAACTCCTGGGGATGGGGGAGATTCTCGATGATGGACGGGTGGCGCCCCGGCGGATGATGAATGTCGGTTGATATCCCTCGCAGGGTGACTTGTGGCGGTCTCCGGACCCGGTTAGAATACCGGGCCCACAAGATTTTGATGTAGTTTCAGGAGTTTTTAGATGGCCTTAAGTGCTGAACAAAAAGGATCGATCGTCAAGGAGCACCAGCGTGGTGCCGCCGATACCGGTTCGCCCGAAGTGCAGGTTGCCTTGCTGACAGCCAATATCACGCATTTGACCGATCATTTTGCCAAACACAAAAGCGATCATCATTCCCGTCAGGGTCTGCTGCGCATGGTGAACCGCCGCCGCAAACTGCTGGACTACCTGAAAGGCAAGGACAACAAACGCTACCAGGATCTGATTGGCAGTCTCGGTCTGCGCCGCTAAACCGTTGTACTTTCCCGCCTGCCGCTAACCAGCAACCCTATATCCAGACTAAGGACACACGCCCGTGAGTGCAATCAAGAAATCCTTCCAGTACGGTGACCAGACGGTCACACTCGAAACCGGTGAAATTGCCCGACAGGCCAGTGGCGCAGTCATGGTCAGCATGGGCGACACCATGGTGCTTGCCAGTGTCGTCGGTGACAAACACGCCGCGGTCGGCAGGGATTTCTTTCCGATGACTGTCGATTACCAGGAAAAGGGCTATGCGGCCGGACAGATCCCCGGTAATTTTTTCCGTCGCGAGGGACGTCCGAGCGAAGCCGAGACACTGTTGTGCCGGCTGGTCGATCGGCCATTGCGGCCGCTGTTCCCCAAGGGTTTTACCAATGAGGTGCAGGTGATTCTCACGGTCGTATCCTACGATCCGCAGATCAATCCGGATATTCCCGCCCTGATCGGCGCCTCGGCCGCGATGTCGATTTCGGGCCTGCCCTTCAGCGGACCTGTCGGGGCCGCCCGCGTCGGCTACATAAACGGTGACTATGTACTCAATCCGACAACCGAACAGATGACAGAATCACAGCTCGACCTGGTTGTCGCCGGCACCGCGGACGCCGTGCTGATGGTTGAGTCCGAAGTGAAGGAATTGTCCGAAGAGGTGATGCTGGGCTCGGTGATGTTCGGTCACGAACAGCAGCAGGTGGTGATAAATGCCATAAAGGAGCTGGCTGCCGAGGTGAATACCCCGGCGCTGGAGTGGAGTCCCCCGGCAGAAAATACCGCCCTGATCGATGCCGTTGCGAAGGAAGGCGCCAAGGCAATCGAGGCCGCCTACAAGATCGCCGACAAGCAGGACCGCTATACCTTGCTGAGCAAGGTGCGTGAGGAAATCGTCGACAAGCTGGCGAGTGATGATGCCGAAGACGGATTTACTACTGATGCAGTCAAGGGTGCGATCGGCAAACTGGAGAAGAAGATTGTCCGCGGACGCATCATTGCCGGTGAAGCACGCATTGACGGGCGCGATACCGCCACCGTACGCCCGATCACGATTCGCATGGGTGTGCTGCCGCGTGCACACGGCTCTGCCCTGTTCACGCGTGGTGAAACCCAGGCACTGGTGGTGACGACCCTGGGTACCGAACGTGATGCAGCAATGATCGATGCCTTGTCCGGCATGAGCAAGGAACAGTTCATGCTGCATTACAATTTCCCCCCCTATTGTGTCGGCGAGACCGGCCGTGTGGGCGGGACCAAGCGGCGCGAGGTGGGCCATGGCAAACTGGCCAAGCGCGGTGTCAGTGCTGTCATGCCGGATAAAGAGAGCTTTCCCTATACCATCCGCGTGGTTTCCGAAATTACCGAATCCAACGGCTCCAGCTCGATGGCGAGTGTCTGCGGCAGCAGTCTGTCCATGATGGACGCCGGTGTGCCGATCAGCGCGCCGGTTGCCGGCGTGGCCATGGGCCTTATCAAGGAAGACAATGGGTATGCGGTCCTGACCGACATCCTGGGAGACGAGGATCACCTGGGCGACATGGATTTCAAGGTCGCCGGTACAACCCGTGGCGTGACGGCGCTGCAAATGGACATCAAGATACAGGGTATCACCCGCGAAATTATGGAGAAGGCGCTGGCACAGGCCAATGCAGGACGCTTGCATATACTGGGCGAGATGGCCAAGGCAATAAACGAGCCGCGCGCAGATGTTTCCAGGTATGCACCACGCTATATCACCATGAAGATCCATCCGGACAAGATCCGTGACGTGATCGGCAAGGGCGGTGCTACCATTCGGTCCATTACTGAAGAGACCGGTGCAAGTATCGATATCGATGATGCCGGCAATATCAAGATTGCCTCGGTCGATTTTGATGCCGGTGCCGAGGCGCGCCGCCGTGTCGAGCAAATTACCGCCGATGTTGAAGTGGGAACCATTTATGATGGCAAGGTTGCCAAGCTGATGGATTTCGGTGCGTTTGTTACCATCCTGCCGGGCAAGGATGGCCTGGTGCATATTTCGCAGATTTGTGAAGAGCGTGTGCAGAATGTCAGCGACAAACTTACCGAAGGTGACCAGGTGAAGGTCAAGGTCCTCGAAGTCGACAAACAGGGACGCATCCGGCTCAGCATGAAAGCGGTAGGGCAGGACTGACAGATAAATTGGATGCAAGTATTGAAAGGGGCTGGAAGGCCCCTTTTTTTATTATCCTGTCCGGGAATCACAAGAGGATAGCGAGGGGTCAGAACCCTTTTATTGGGCATCGCTCGATGCTGCAATGCTAAATGGAAAAAAGGGTTCTGACCCCTGCTCCTGTTCAACGAGAGGATATTAGACAGTGAAAAAAATCAGCAAACTATATGGAATTCTGACGGCAGTGGTTGTCAGCGGAACACTGTACGTTACGGCGGCAGACGCCGGTATGGGCATGGGCAGTTCGAGTTCCAGGGCCCCGGATCGCGGTGGCAGCTACGGCCCCGGTTACGGACCGGGTGATGACAGCGGCAGCGGCTCGGGTTTCGGCATGGGTAACCGCCGTGGCGGCAGGGGTTACGGACCGGGACCGGGTTACGGCGGTGGTGGTTACGGACCGGGTGATGACAGCGGCAGCGGCTCGGGCTATGGCATGGGTAACCGCCGCGGCGGCAGGGGTTACGGACCGGGACCGGGTTACGGCGGCGGTGGTTACGGACCGGGTGATGACAGCGGCAGCGGCTCGGGCTTTGGCATGGGTAACCGCCGCGGCGGCAGGGGTTACGGACCGGGACCGGGTTACGGCGGTGGTGGTTACGGACCGGGTGATGACAGTGGCAGCGGCTCGGGCTTTGGCATGGGTAACCGCCGTGGGAATGCTTACGGACCAGGCGCCGGTGACGGGCGCGGTTACGGCCCACGTGGCGGATATGGTCCCGGTTATGGTTATGGACCAGGAGAGGGCAGCGGCAGCGGTTCGGGCTTTGGTATGGGTAACCCAAGCCGTGAAGGTATGGCGCCGGGTACCGGTTACCGGCCAGGTTATGGACCCGGACCAGGTTATGGCCCGGGCACCATGCCGCAGGAGTAGCCTGACAGCGCGTAGGGCGCAATAGCGCAGCGTATTGCGCCGCACGGCGACTGCGTCGTATAGCTATTATCGCCCTGCGCAGCTGACAGGGCGCGTAGGGCGCAATAGCGCAGCGTATTGCGCCGCACGGCGACTGCGTCGTATAGCTATTATCGCCCTGCGCAGCTGACAGGGCGCGTAGGGCGCAATAGCGCAGCGTATTGCGCCGCATGGCGACTGCGTCGTATAGCTATTATCGCCCTGCGCAGCTGACAGAAATAAACCAGGCAGCGGAACCATGTTGACTGACAAATCCAGACTCTTTGGCTGGTCCTTGCTGGTCCTCATCTTTTATTGCACGCTTGGTGCAGTCGTCTATTTTGCCAGCCTGCTAGCGTTGCAAAAAGGGACATTGATCGACGCCCCCTGGATTGCTGCCGCGCAAAAATCCCTTTATCGGCACGGAATGAGCAATAAGGCCGCCAGCTGGCTGCGGCCCGATTGCATCACATATGATCCTGACCTGATTTACAAACCGTCGCATGGCTCATGCGAGTATAACGATATCGAATTCAGGACCACCCTGAGCTTTACTGATGAAGGAAGAAGTACGGGTAGCAAACCACGGGGAACCGGTATCGCGGTAATTGGTGACTCGCATGCAATGGGCTGGGGCGTAAACGATGATGAGACCTTTTCGGCCCAGCTGCAAAAGCTGACTGGACGCCCCGTATACAATCTTGGTGTGGCAAGTTATGGCACGGAAAGAGAATTAATCAGACTGGAAAAATCCGGTATTCTGGAGAAAGTCGATACCGTCATTATTCAGTACTGCAACAATGATTACAGCGAGAATCTCAACTTCGATTCGTCTTCACATAAGCAACTCTACGAGAAAATCACCGGCCAGTTCCAGTCGAATGACTTCCCCGAAACCAGCAGACTGAAGGTCATTGCACAAGGCTACTGGCTCACTCTCGGGGCCCCGTTCAAGTCTCTGGCCGACAAGCTGCGGCGCAAAAACTTCAAGCGTCACTACGGCCCCTTTATTTCCACCATCAGCAAACATTACAACGTATTGCGCGGCAAGCGTGTCATTGTGTTTTACAGTAATTCCTATGGTCAGAAATACCGGAACTACCCGCTTGGAAGGGATGCCAGGTTTACCAATGTATATTTCGTGGACGCCAATCTTGACTGGACGGACCACTATAAACTCGATAATCACCCGACTCCTGCAGGTCATCAAAAGATTGCCGGACGCTTGTACGATTATCTGCAAGCTACGCAACAGGAACAGCGAGAGTGAGGATTATTCGATGAGCTGCTGAGATGATGCCGGATTAAACTCCGGCATGATGGCGGTTGAGCTTGGCAAGCAGTTTTATCGCCCGCCAGAATAATGCTCAATAAGGCAGCAAATTACATACTACGTGGCCGAAGACTGATTCTAAATAATATATTCCTTAAGGACAGGAACCGACCCTTTTAAGACCTTCACGGCACTTGGTTCAATCAGTGCTGAGTAAGTAGTTTCCCGTACTTATTAATGTTTGGTGATCCATACCTGCTGGTGTAGTCTTGGGATATCAAGCAAAATAATAATATGTTGAAAGAAACAATAATAGATTTGTGGAGATATCATTATGTGGAAGACACGTGCACTTGGAGCGATGTGCGCAGTTCTATTTACCTTTGTAACTGTGTCAGTCAGTGCAGCGTTCTTGCCGCGCTTGGGCGGACTTGCCTATTACGATGACCAACTGGGCATCACCTGGACGACGGATGCCAATATTAATCCTTTCCATTACTGGCAAAACCACGTTGATATGGCAGCTGCTCTGACGCTCGGCGGAGTTACAGGCTGGCGGTTACCCAACTTAGACGTCAATAATGATGGCCTCATAGTTAGTTGTGGACTGGTGGCAACCACCCAGGCGGCTTGTAAGGACAACGAATTCGGCCATTTCCAGCATTATGGTGCAGGCGCAACACGTTTCGGTGGTATCACGCCCGGGACACCAGACCCGTTTACGAACCTCCAAGGCCAAGCCTGGCCCCAGACACCCCTATTTTGGACCAGTACCGAGGTAAATGCGGACGCTGTGTGGGCGCTCAGCCTCGGCACCGGCACCCCGCAGCAACAGTTTAAGCATTTCATCCCACTGGCAGGGTGGTATGTGCACGATGGCGATGTCGAACCTCCACCGCCACCACCATCAACACTTGAAGTTATTGATCCAAATCCGGATTTAATAAAGCCGGCGTCTCCATTATTTGGCGATTTTACTAATACGGGTTTCTATGAGGACTTGGCCTCTGATCAGGCGCGTATTGTTAATGGACTGGCTGCTGACGGAGTCACTCCATTATTGCTACGTTGGGAAGTTCCAGGAGACGGGAACGTTACATTCAGCATCGCCGATAATATTGATAGCAATAATACGCAAGACGTAGGGCATTTAAGTGAGGTTGAAGATCCCTGCGTCCCACCTTGGGTAACACAATCATGTTCAACTGATGCAGGATTTGGCTATATCCTATCTCCTCAAACAACCTTGCCGGATATTGTAACCGAGCCACTTTCAGACGGGCGTCATATGGCGTTTGCAGTTCTGACGGCACCTATTGATTTTACTCGATCTAGCGCTGACGACTCTTTAGATAAACGCTTGATAAAACTAACTGCCGAGTTTACACCATTTGGTAGCAATACGACCTCTGTCACTGACGAAATATTAATCGAACTACATCGTCCCCCTGTAATGCTTTTGCATGGACTGTGGTCTGATGCTGAAACATGGGATTGGGGACTAGAAACTGACAATAGGTTTATTGTTTGGCAACAGGATTATAAAGTTAATAATGCAAACTATTTCCGTGGTAATTTAGTATGGCCAAGGATAGGTGTAGATTCTGCGTTGCGTGTAGCAAGGAAAAATAATCAGATAGCGGCAACGAAAGTAGATGTGATCGGGCATAGTATGGGCGGCTTGTTGACGCGCATGTATATCTCTGAGACTTGGGATGCTGTATATAAGCGACCGGATAATCTTTTCGCTGGAGATGTACATAAGCTGATTAGTCTTAACACGCCACATTTGGGTTCGCCCATGGCGAATCTACTGGTTAATCTTGATAACACCCCCACTATCGCAGGGTCACTCCTTTCAGTAACACCCCTATCGCCTGGCTTTTTAGGAGGTGGTGCTGTAAGGGATTTGCGCACCGATAGTCCTGAAATTGTTTTAATGCGACGCTCCGTGGTACCAGCCCATTCAATTTACAGCATTGGAGGCTCAACAATCGCCGATGCTGGCGAGCAGTTTTTTGATGGACTGTCACTTATTTTTCGAAATCCCTACGTGGAGGCGTTTGAGCGCATATATGATACTTTTAATTTTCTTGCTCTTGACTTGCAATTTAATGACCTTCATGACTTTGTTGTAGGAAAAACTAGCCAGGAAGGCCGGGTTCTCGGGCGTGCAAAAAATGAATTTGATACAGATTTTGGAACTAGTACTGACTACGGTGTGCATTTCACAGTAACAAAAGAAGAACGGGTAAGTCAGGAGTTTATTAATCTTCTTAATACTCGTTTAAATCAACCCCCTTCTCCTAAATTTGATGCCTGGTTTCCAGAAGCGCCTCCATTACAAGCCAACTCAGTTATGGCGCAATCAAATTACGCAGCAGTTACTGCTCTAACAACAGTTGATTCAGTCGTGACTGACATTGTAATAACAACGCCGTCTGATGGTGCCACTGCAACACCCGGTGATACGCTCACATTCACAGTCCAAGGCATTAATGGCTACAATCCAACGCGCGTGTTAGTGCTGTCAGAGGTTGAGTCTGCAGTAGATCTGACGCCGCCCTTTGACCTGAATTTTAATATATCAGAAAACGCGCTAGGTTCTTTTTTTGTTACAGCATATGCACTTGATGAAAATGGTGTATTGGCTGAATCGCAGCCCATTGTGATAAATATTGAGACGACTGCGGCGCTTCTTAGTCTGCGCTCAAAGACAAATCCTCATCGGTTATTTGATTTCGTATTAGAACGTCCTGTTCAAGTAATCGGTAGTTTTGATGACGGTATTGAGCGTGATGTGAGTGCATCCTCCCTAGGTACTACCTACAACATTCTGGACACGTCTATTGCAGAGGTTGATTCAGAAGGGCTTATTACTGCGCGTACCCGAGGTGATACAACTTTAGAAATCGCCAATAGTGACGTAACTACCCAGGTGGAAGTTATCGTTGTAGATGAGATTGATAGAGATGGGGATGGTATTCCCGATAATTTAGATAACTGCATTGGTTTGTCGAACGCCGAACAAAGAGACACTGACGGCGACGGATACGGCAACCTGTGCGATGGGGATCTGAACGACGACGGCAGCACCAACACTCTGGATCTGAACATGTACAAGCTGACCCACCGCACTATCGTGGGAGATGCAGACTACAATGTAAATGCGGACTTTAACGGCGACGGTGTGAACAATACCCTGGACCTTAACATCTACAAGGGTCTTCATCGCAAGCCACCCGGGCCATCGTGCTGCGGACTATTTTAGAAATACCTGGCTAGAGACTTATGGGGTTATTGAGAATAGCGAGGCATACGAAAGCAGCTTAACCAGTACAACATTCAAAAAGCGGCGGCCTTCGGATCGCTGTTTTTCATTGTGCTAAAGGTCGTGTATTGGCCGGAATCGGAAGTTCCTGGGGAAATACCTGAGTAATTTGGTCGGATGACCGGAAACGACCCAAGTCGGAAGTGCAGCATC
>CAVYHX010000013.1:0-76751 GCA_963768415.1 uncultured Gammaproteobacteria bacterium | reverse complement strand
CACACTGCAGGACTCTTGTCCCTTGCAGATAACCTGATGGATTCCCCGGGCATGACACAGGCACCCGCAGCAACGAATTTGCGCATTGTGATGGCGCAGCTCGATTTTCTGGTCGGTGATATCGACGGCAACGCCGACCGGATCATTGCTGCATGCCGTACAGCGCATACGGAACATGCAGCCGACGTCATCGTGTTCCCGGAGCTGGCGTTAACCGGTTATCCGCCGGAAGACCTGCTGTTGCGTACGCATTTCATCGACGAGGTTGACGCCGCGCTCGCACGCCTGTGCCGCGAGATCAGCGATGTAATTGCCATTGTCGGGTACCCGTTGCGCCGTGACGGTGCCTTGTACAACGCGGCAGCGGTCATTCAGGGGGGCGCGGTGGTAGCCCGCTATGAGAAGCAGCACCTGCCCAACTACAGTGTTTTTGATGAAAAGCGCTATTTCAGCCAGGGCACCGCGCCGGCGGTGGTGAATATCAGGGACGTGCCGGTCGGGATCACGATCTGTGAAGACATCTGGGCGCCCGGCCCGGCGCGCGCGACGGCCGCTGCCGGTGCCCGCTTGCTGGTCAATATCAATGCCTCGCCGTTTCATGCCGGAAAAGGCAGTGAACGCGAACTGTTACTCGCGCAGCGCGCCCGCGAAAGCGGTATCCCGATCGTTTATGTGAATCTGGTCGGTGGCCAGGACGAACTCGTCTTCGATGGCGGGTCCCTGGTGGTGGACGAGTCCGGGCAGGTCGTGCAACGGGCGCCGGCCTGCATGGAAGGCCTGTATCCGGTTGACTTCCATGTGGGAGCGGCGGTGACTCCCGTGGCGGGCGCAGTCACGCCGCAGCTGGAGGAGGTCGAGGCGGTCTACCAGGTGCTGGTAACGGGGGTGCGTGACTATCTCGCGAAAAACGGATTTCAGGGGGCCGTCATCGGTCTGTCCGGGGGCATTGATTCCGCGCTCACGCTGGCAATTGCCGTGGATGCCATCGGCGCCGACCGGGTCGCAGGCGGTGATGATGCCGTCCCGCTACACCGCTGCCATGAGTCTGGAAGATGCGCGCGCCCAGGCGCAGTGCGCTGCAGGTCGAGTACCGGGAAATCTCGATCGAACCGCCATTCCGGGCCTTTCTGGAAGTGCTCGAGGATGCGTTCAGCGGTGTGCCTGCCGACGTGACCGAGGAGAACATCCAGGCGCGCAGCCGCGGGGTGATCCTGATGGCGCTGTCGAACAAGACCCGCCGGATACTGCTGACGACCGGTAACAAGAGTGAGATGGCGGTCGGTTATGCCACATTATATGGTGACATGGCCGGCGGTTTTGCGCCCATCAAGGACGTGCCGAAGACCATGGTTTACCGTCTGGCGGCCTGGCGCAACAGTATCAGTCCGATCATCCCGCAACGCGTCCTGGAGCGCCCGCCGTCGGCCGAACTGGCGCCCGACCAGCGGGATGCGGACAGCCTGCCGCCCTATGATGTGCTCGACCCGATCCTGGAAATGTATATTGAGCAGGACCGCAGCGTCGCCAGTATTATCGCCGCGGGGTACGCGCACGATGTGGTGCGCCGGGTCGCCAATCTGGTGGACCGGAATGAATACAAACGCCGTCAGGCCCCGCCCGGTGTGCGCATATCCCGGCGCGCCTTCGGCCGCGACCGGCGCTACCCGATCACGTCGGGGTACGGCGGCAACCGGTAAGCCGGTTATGTCGCAGCGTCAGGCACGTCGGTACGATTGGCCTGGAACCCCATCGCGGCCAGGAGGCCGCTACAGGCGGTAATTAAAAACACTGTGGGAGCGCCGTCCTTCGGCGCGATGGTTACGGAAACACATCGCGGCCAGGAGGCCGCTCCTACAGGCGGTTGTATCCACCTGTAGGAGCACCCGATTAAGCGCCCGGTGCAAGCGCCGTCCTGCGGCGCGTTTGTTGGTGTGTCCCGTGCAGTGTTACCAGAACTTCCACAATGACGGACCGTCCTCGTCATCCTCGGTGCTGTCGGTATCTTTGATACTGGCGAGTGCCGGATGATCGGGGTGGTTGAGGCTCAGCACGCGCAGGGCATCGTCCGCCAGATCATCGATGCCCAGTTTCCGGTAGGCTTGCGCCATGATGGCCAGTGCCATGGGCACAGCGGGAGTGCGCTGGAAGTTCTCGACGACATATTTGCCGCGGTTGGCAGCCGCAATGTAGGCCTTGCGGCGCATGTAGTAGTCGGCCACGTGTATTTCGTATTCAGCCATGTTGTTGCGCAGGTGAATCATGCGCTGGGCGGCGTCGTTTGCATAGACGCTGTCCGGGTAGCGTTTGACCAGCTGACTGAAATCATCGTATGCCTTGCGCATCGTGAAGGTGTCGCGTTCCGCCGGGTTCTGGGGCAGATAGCGGTCAACAATCGAGCTGCCGCGGGAATAATTCGTCAGGCCCTTGATGTACCAGGCGTAGTCGACATTCTGGTGGCGCGGATAGATCTTGATGAAATGGTCGGCTGCGGCGATCGCTGAATCCGGTTCGTCATACTTGTAATAGGCATAGGCGATTTCCAGCTGGGCCTGCTGTGCATAGCGGCCGAAGGGATAACGCGCCTCCAGTTTTTCGAAGTATTCAATCGCCTTGTCGTAATTTTTGCTGTTCAGCTGTTCCTTGGCCGCCGCATACAGCTGGTTGGCCGACCAGTCCTTGGTTTTGTCTACCTGTTCCGGCAGCAGGGAGCAGCCGGCAGTGAACAGCAACAGTACAGTCAGTAATAAACTCGAGACACGCATCATTGAGATTCCGCATTATGATAGAAGACGCTGGTAATCAGTTGGGATATGCTTGCCAGTCATTTAGTTCAGGTGTCATGAAATTACTTGCAGGGAAGCCCTGATCAAACAGGTCATCCATGTCATTGCGAGGAAGCGTGGCAATCCCGTAACAGGTATAAATTCCGGCAACGGAGAATGCTCCAAGTCACTGAGTCCCGAATATGAGATTGCCTCGCTCGCAATGACAGGATGTTTCATTAACCAGAGCTTCCCTGGCGCGCACGCTGCCCGGCAAAGGCGCGATTATAACCCAACCCGGTCCGCACATGCCGCAATCCATTCATCTGGAATTCACCATCCCCGCCACGCTGCGCGGCACCCGCCTGGATCTGGCCCTCGCGGAGCTGGTGCCGGACTACTCGCGCAGCCGCCTGCAGCAATGGATCCGGGCCGGCTACATTACGCTGGATGCGCGGGTGCCGCAGGTCAGGGAGCGGGTGCAGGGCGGCGAATCGGTGCTGATCGAGGCCGAAGTGATCGAAAGCACGGTCAACCAGCCGGAGCCCATTCCGCTGGACGTGGTCTACGCGGATGCCGATCTGCTCGTGATCAACAAGCCGGCCGGCCTGGTGGTGCATCCGGCCGCCGGGAATCCCGCCGGCACCCTGCTGAATGCCCTGCTGCACTACGATGCCACGCTGGCCGGCCTGCCGCGGGGCGGTATCGTGCATCGGCTCGACAAGGGGACCAGTGGCCTGATGGTGGTGGCGCGCAATCTGACGGCCCACAAGCACCTGGTGGAGGCGCTGCAGGCGCGCGTCGTGAAACGCGAATACCTGGCGGTGGTCCAGACCGTCCTTACGGCGGGTGGCCGCGTCGATGCACCGATCGGGCGGCATCCGGTGGACCGCAAGCGCATGGCCGTCGTGCCCGGCGGCAAGGAGGCGATCACGCACTACCGGGTCGTGGAACGCTATCGGGCCCATACCCTGGTGCGGGTACGGCTCGAGACCGGCCGCACGCACCAGATCCGTGTGCATATGGCGCACATGCACACCCCGGTGGTCGGCGATCCCGTCTATGGGGGACGGTTGCGTCTCCCGGCAGGTGCGGGGGAAGAAGTGCGGACCCTGCTGGCGAATTTCAAACGCCAGGCGCTGCATGCAGCACATCTGGAACTGGTGCACCCGGGCACTGGCGCCAGCATCGGCTGGGACGCCGCAGTGCCCGCGGACATGGCCGCGTTGATCGCCGCCCTGCAGCGTGATGCCGGCACGGCGGCGGGGCGCCATGACTGACGCCTGGATTGTGCCGGACTGGCCGGTGCCCGCTCACGTCCGCGCACTGAGCACGACCCGCGCCGGCGGCCGCAGCCGGGGGCCGTATGCCAGCCTGAACCTGGGTGACCACGTGGGCGATGACCCGGCCGCCGTGGCGGCCAACCGCAAGACCCTGGCCGCTGCCGCCGGCTTGCCCGCGGAGCCCGTCTGGTTGCAACAGGTCCATGGCAATACGGTCGTCGATATCGCCCGCACACACCCGGGGTCCGCGGCCGATGCGGCCTGCAGCCACCAGCCGGGCGCGGTCTGCGCGGTGCTGACCGCCGATTGCCTGCCGGTGTTGCTCTGCGACCGTGCCGGTGATCATGTCGCGGCCGTGCATGCGGGCTGGCGGGGACTGGCGGGCGGCGTGATCGAACAGGCGGTGGCCGCCCTGCAGGCCCCCGGCGGTGAGCTGCTGGCGTGGCTGGGCCCGGCGATCAGCGCGGCGGCCTATCGTGTCGGTACCGAAGTGCGGGAGGCATTCATGGCGCACGACCCACAGGCACAGACGGCGTTTCAGGCCGCCGGCGACGACACCTGGCACGCCGATCTGTATCAGCTGGCACGCCAGCGGCTGGCTGCGTGTGGCGTCCCGGCAGTCCATGGCGGCGGGCGCTGTACGTTCAGCGAGGCGCAGTCCTTTTATTCCTACCGCCGCGACGGTGTGACCGGCCGAATGGCCACCCTGATCTGGCTGGCGCCGCGTTGACCCGGGTTCCCAGCGAGCCAGGTAGGGTATGATGTCCGGCCGCTTGCGCGAGATGACCGAATGCCGCTGCTGACCTGGATTATCGTGTTCTGCCTGCTGGGGGGATTGCTCAGCGCGCTGGCGGCCGCGCTGTTTCTGGTCGTGCGCGAACCCCTGCGTACCCACCTGCTGCCACACCTGGTCAGTTTTGCCACCGGCGCGCTGCTGGGCGCCGCCTTCCTGGGGCTGTTGCCGCATGCACTGGCTGCCGCCCCGCAGGCCGATACCCATATCATTCCGCTGGCGGTGCTGCTGGGCCTGCTCGGATTCTTCCTGCTGGAGAAGCTTGTGCTCTGGCGGCATTGTCATGCCGATCATTGCGAGATCCATGCACCGCAAAAGAGTGAGCGGCAACGGTCTGCCGGGACCCTGATCCTGATTGGTGACGGCTTGCATAACTTTCTCGACGGCATCCTGATCGCCGGCGCCTTTCTGACCGATATCCACCTGGGCGTCGTGACCAGCCTGGCGGTGGTGGCGCATGAAATTCCGCAGGAGGTCGGCGATTTTGCCGTGCTGCTGCACAGCGGTTTCAGCCGCCGGCGGGCCTTTATCTATAACATCATCGCCAGCCTGACGACGGTGATCGGCGGGGTGCTGGCCTATTATTCCCTGCAGGAGCTGGCGCATGTCCTGCCGTTTGTGCTCGCGGTCGCCGCCTCCAGTTTTATCTATATCGCGGTCGCGGATCTCATCCCGACACTGCATGAACGTGCCGACGCCCGGGCCGCCGTGCAGCAGGTGCTGCTGATCACCGCCGGCGTCCTGGTGATCTACTCGACGCACTCGTCCCTGCACTGAATTGTCCTGACCGGCCCTTGAAATAAGAGGGAATAACCACCATTAATGTAGGTATACCTGCACGAGCGGAGAGATTTCAATGCGAATGGATAAAATGACCAGCAAGTTCCAGCAGGCCCTGGCGGATGCCCAGAGCCTGGCGGTGGGACGGGACCACCAGTTTATCGAGCCGGCCCACCTGATGGTGGCCCTGCTGGATCAGCAGGGCGGGAGTGTGCGCCACCTGCTGACGCAGGCCGACGTCAACGTCAACCTGTTCCGCTCGCAACTGGGCGAAATCCTCGACAAGATTCCGCAGGTGCAGGGGATGGCCGGCGACGTCCACGTCTCCAATGACCTGGGCCGGCTGCTGAATGTCACTGACAAGCTCGCCCAGCAACGCAAGGACAGTTATATCTCCAGCGAGCTGTTTATTCTGGCCGCGCTGGAAGACACCGGCGGGCTGGGCGCCCTGCTGCGCAAGGCGGGCGCGTCGAAGCAGCCGCCTGGAAGAGGCCATAAAACAACTGCGGGGCGGCCAGCAGGTGGATGATCCCAATGCAGAAGAGCAGCGCCAGGCGCTGGAGAAATACACCATCGATGTCACCGAGCGCGCCGAGCAGGGCAAGCTCGATCCGGTGATCGGCCGCGATGACGAAATCCGCCGTACCATCCAGGTGCTGCAACGGCGCACCAAGAACAATCCGGTGCTGATCGGTGAGCCCGGTGTCGGCAAGACCGCCATCGTGGAAGGGCTGGCCCAGCGCATTATCAACGGCGAAGTCCCGGAAGGCCTGAAAAGCAAACGCCTGTTGTCCCTGGACATGGGCGCCCTGATCGCCGGCGCCAAGTTTCGCGGTGAATTCGAGGAACGCCTCAAGGCGGTGCTCAACGACCTGGCCAAGCAGGAGGGCCAGGTCATCCTGTTTATCGACGAGCTGCACACCATGGTCGGCGCCGGCAAGGCCGAAGGCTCGATGGACGCCGGCAATATGCTGAAGCCGGCACTGGCGCGCGGGGAACTGCACTGCGTCGGCGCCACTACGCTGGATGAATACCGGCAATACGTCGAAAAGGATGCGGCGCTGGAGCGGCGCTTCCAGAAGGTGCTGGTGGAAGAACCGACGGTCGAGGACACCATCGCGATCCTGCGTGGACTCAAGGAGCGTTACGAAGTACACCATGGCGTCGAGATCACCGACCCGGCCATCGTCGCGGCCGCCACCCTGTCGCATCGTTATATTGCGGACCGCCAGCTGCCGGACAAGGCCATCGACCTGATGGACGAGGCCGCCAGCCGCATTCGCATGGAGATCGACTCCAAGCCGGAGGCCATGGACCGCCTGGAGCGGCGCCTGATCCAGCTCAAGATCGAGCGCGAAGCCCTGAAAAAGGAAAAGGACGAGGCATCGAAGAAACGGCTGGAGACCCTGCAGGACGAAATCAGCACGCTGGAGCGCGAGTTTTCCGACCTGGAAGAGATCTGGAAGACCGAGAAAGCGGCCGTAGCGGGCGCCAGTCATATCAAGGAAGACCTGGAGCGCATGCGCTCGGAACTGGAAACGGCCCATCGTGCCGGTGACCTGACGCGCGCATCGGAGCTGCAGTACGGGCGCATTCCCGAACTGGAAAAACAACTGGCGGCGGCGGCGACGGCCGAGACGCAGGACATGCAGTTGCTGCGCAACAAGGTCAGCGAGGAAGAGATCGCCGAGGTGGTGTCGAAATGGACCGGCATCCCGGTCTCCCGCATGCTGGAAGGCGAGCGCGAAAAGCTGCTGCGCATGGAAGAGGCGCTGCAGGAACGGGTGATCGGCCAGAGCGAGGCGGTTGACGGTCGGTCTCCAATGCCATCCGCCGGACCCGCGCCGGCCTGTCGGACCCGAATCGCCCCAATGGCTCGTTTCTGTTCCTCGGCCCCACCGGTGTCGGCAAGACCGAACTGACCAAGGCACTGGCGAACTTCCTGTTCGATACCGAAGAGGCGATGGTACGCATCGACATGTCCGAGTTCATGGAAAAGCATTCCGTGGCCCGGTTGATCGGCGCACCGCCCGGTTATGTCGGCTACGAAGAGGGCGGCTACCTGACCGAGGCGGTCCGGCGCAAGCCCTATTCGGTGATTCTGCTGGATGAAGTCGAGAAGGCGCATGCGGATGTCTTCAACGTCCTGTTGCAGGTGCTGGATGACGGCCGCCTGACCGACGGTCAGGGCCGGACGGTGGATTTCCGCAACACGGTGATTGTCATGACGTCCAACCTGGGCAGCGAACTGATCCAGGAAATGGCGACCGAGGCACAATACGACACCATGAAGGCGGCCGTCATGAACGTGGTCGGCGGTCATTTCCGGCCCGAATTCATTAACCGTATCGATGACGTGGTGGTGTTCCACCCGCTGGACCGGGAACAGATCCGTGCAATTGCCGGCCTGCAAATCGACATCCTGCGTGCACGTCTCATGGAGCGCGAGATCGACCTCGTGTTGACGGATGCAGCGCTTGATTACCTGGGCGAATCCGGCTTCGATCCGGTCTACGGTGCGCGGCCCCTGAAGCGCGCCATCCAGAACTATCTCGAGAATCCGCTGGCGCAGGCGATACTGGCCGGCCGTTTCGGTCCGGAAGACGTGATTAATGTGGATGTGCAGGATAGTCAGCTGACATTCGCGGCGACGGCAACCGACAAGGCGTCGGCGGCGTAACGACACCGGCATCGCTGCATCACTTGCTGGTTGGGCACAGCGCAGCGTGCCCGACAGGCAGTCCGGCGCAATACGCTGCGCTATTGCGCCCTACGTGGGCGGTGGTGACCGCGATCGGCATAGGCGGCATCACGCGCTAGGTTGGGCACAGCGCAGCCGTGCCCAACAGGCAATGCCTGGTCTGCGCGTGAGTGACTGATAATTCGCATGCCACTCCGGGTATACTCACCGCACTCAAGTCATGCCGCCAGTGATTAATCGCCCACCGTGACTACATCTCCCCCGGAACTGCGTTACCAGCTGCCCCTGTTGCTGGGCGTGCTGCTGCTCTGTGCGCTTGTCTATGCAAACGGGCTGAACGGCCCCCTGATTCTGGATGACTTGCCGTGGGTGGAGCCGATCATGGCTGCGCACGCGCAGGATGTGCGCATCCTGTTTGCCAATTACCTGTTCAGCGACAGCGGTAATCTGGGCAGGCCGGTTTCCATGGCGAGTTTCATCTTCAATGCCGTGGCGCACGGGGCAGACATCTGGTACTGGAAGGCCACGAATCTGGCGATTCACCTTGCCAGTGGCATCGTTATCTTCTTCCTGGCAAGGATACTGCTCCTGTATGCGGTGACCGGGACAGGCGCGCGCGACCGGGTCGGTCTGTGGGCCATGCTCATTACCGCAATCTGGCTGTTGCATCCCCTGCATGTCAGTACCGTGCTGTATACGGTCCAGCGCATGGCCCTGTTGTCATCTTTCTTTATATTTTGCGGCTTGCTGAGTTATGCCGGCGGACGCCAGCGGCAACTGGCCGGTACCGGCCATGGCTGGACGGGTATCGCCGCCGCGTTTCTGGTGTTTTTTCCGCTGGCCCTGTTCAGCAAGGAAAATGGCCTGATCTTTCCCCTGCTGGTCTTCCTGCTGGAGGCACTGGTATTCCGGTTCGGCGGGGCGCCGGGTGTGCGCCGGGTGGTGGCGGCGATTATTCTTGTGGTGTTCGCCCTGCCTGCTATTGCCGGAACCCTGTACGTCGTCATGCATGCGGATGCCACTTTCCTGTCCGGTTACCGCCTGCGCGAGTTCACCTTCTCCGAACGCCTGCTGACGGAGGCGCGCATACTGGTCTTCTATCTGTATCAGCTGGCGGTACCGATGCTGTCGAACATGGGTTTCTATCACGATGATATCGTGATTTCGCGCAGTCTCCTCGAGCCCGTTACGACTCTTTATTCCCTGCTGTTTCTGGCCGCACTGCTGTTGCTTGCCTGGTACCTGCGCCGCAGGGTCGCACTGGCAGCGCTCGGCATCCTGTTTTTCTTTGCCGCGCACCTGCTTGAATCCACGATTATTCCACTGGAGCTCGCGTACGAGCACAGGAACTACCTGGCATCATTTGGCGTGGCGCTGGCACTGGTTGGCGTGCTCGCGGCGTTCACCCGCTGGCATCGTGTCCTGGCGGTGGCCGGTGTTGTGCTGGTGGTGTTCCTGACGGTGACGACCACGGCGCGCGCGCACCTCTGGCGCTCCTATGAATCGCTGCATACCCATGCCTATGCCGTGCATCCCGAATCGAAAACGCTGATCACGATTGTCGCGAATAACTACGCCAGTGCGGGGGCCTATCCGCAAGCGCTGGCCCTGCTGGAGAAGTACGATAACGCGGGTTTTCGCATCAACCGTCTCTATGTCGAGTGTCTTGCGCAGGGGCAATTAGCGGATCAGCGACTGCAGGCGGAAGCGGCCGCATTGCCGGGACCGATCGAGAGCCAGGCCGTGACCGGTCTGATCCAGCTGGCCAACCTCGGCCTGGAGCAGCGTTGCGAGTTTTCCCCGGCCGCCTACCTTGAGCTGCTCGACCGGGCGCTGGCCCTGCCGGTGCGCGGCACCAATGCGCAGAAATTACTCATGTACAAGGCCCACTACCTGCACCGTGATGGCGACCTCGAGGCGGCTGTCGAGGCACTTGAGCAGGGCTTACCGTCACCGGCAGGAGAATCCCGTGCCCCTGTTTCTCGGTGTGGAATGGCTGCTGGATGCCGGGTTGCAGGAACGCGCCCGCGCAGCAGTTTCAGCGTGCCGTGGCCGTGGCGGATGCCTCCGGCAGGGATTATGCGGAATTTCGCGTAGCCATTGAAAAGCGCTTTGCGCAGCTGCCAAACTGAACGTCAGCAGTGCCGTTTAAATCCTCGACAGGACGCGGTCCAGGGCGCGCTGCGTCAATACCCGCTTCAGCAACGCAAACAGGTGGGTCGGGAAGGTGACATGGTAGCGTGGCCTGGGCCGGCGGCTTTCCAGTGCCCGAATGACCTTTTTCAGGACCGCTTCCGGCGGCAGGGTAAACGGTACGACGGGCCCGGCCGTTGTCAGGCGCTGTTCCATGGCCAGATAGTGTTCCCGGAAATGACTGTTCCGGGCATCGATATTACGCTGGTAAGCGGCATGGGCATTGGCCCGGAAGCGGCTGCTGACCGGACCGGGCTCGATGAGCACGACATGGATGCCGGATCCCGCCAGTTCCAGCCGCAGCGTATCCGTCAAGCCTTCCAGGGCGTACTTGCTGGCGGTGTAGGCCCCGCGAAAGCGCAGCGCGACGAAGCCCAGCACCGAGCTGTTGTGGATGATGCGGCCGTAGCCCTGGTTGCGCATCACCGGCAGGATGCGGTTGGTGAGTTCGTGCCAGCCGAACAGGTTGGTCTCGAACTGCGCGCGCAGCGCAGCGCGTGACAGATCCTCCACGGCGCCGGCTTGCCCGTAGGCACCGTTGTTGAACAGTGCATACAGCCGGCCATCGGTGCGTGCCAGGACGGTATCGACCGCGCGTGCAATCGATTGCGGTATCATCGAGGTCAAGCTGCAGGCTTTCCAGACCTTCCGCTTCCAGTCGCTGCACGTCGACGGCCTTGCGTGCCGTCGCGAACACGCGGTAGCCGCGTGCCGCCAGTCCCCGGGCGACACACAGTCCGATGCCGGACTGAACAGCCGGTGATCAGTATCGATCTTACTGTTCATGACAGTCAACTGCATGAATAATATATTTATTATTCAGGGCCGGTAAGCCGCTGACGGATACGCGATTGCGCTGGTTGCCGCGGGTTGCAACCTCGGAAGTCATTTATTTAAGCAAAAGGCTTGAATGGTATGCCGGCATTACTTAGTATCCCCGTAGCCAAGAACTGATTCAATCATCACGATATCTGTTTCTCTGGAGGGAGACGAATGAACAATAAACGTTTACTGGTGCTGGTTGCATCTGCCTGCCTGGCGGTGGTTACCAACCGCGCAATGCCCAGCGGCTTCGACTACACCTATGCCGAGATTCGGTTACCGGAATGTCGATGGGGATTCGATAAGAAGGCATGGTGTCCGCGCATGCGTTTTCCTTCGGGGCAACTGGATTTTGTCCATCTGAGTTGGCGCTTATTCGCGCCTGTCTGGATGCGATGACCTGGCCGGCGCGTGCTCAAGGTCAATGTCGACCTCGACGAGTTCAAGATCGGCGTCGGCGGTCATTACTCGATCACCGACAAGATCGATATCGTCGGCCAGGTCACTTACGTGGATGACGAGTATACCGGTAATGCAGTGCCTGACATTCTTGGATCAAGGACCAATATCAACGACTCGGAAGACGGTTACGAGGCCGACTCTGTTTGGCCGCGTGCAGGTCACCAAGAAGCTCGAACTGACCCCGCATGTGGTGCACCGTGATGTCGGCTCCGAGTCGGAAACCGGGTTCGGCCTGGGCCTGGTCTACGGCCTGAAGAAAAAAATTTTGCACTTACCGGTAATGTCGCACTTTCAGCGACGAGAATGAACCGGAATCTTTTGCCGGCCTGCGCTGTACTTCTGATCCGGTTGCACCTGGATTTACAAACCCGCCTGATGGCGGGTTTTTTTATGCCTACAGGATGTAGGTACCGCCGCTACGGGCATCCTGCCGCTCTCGCGGAGCGATCTCCATGTACCGCGTATGCGCTACGGATCAATCGCGCCGGAGGGCGGCCGCTCCTACAGGTGTGTCCGTTGAGTGCTCAGGAGCGGTCTCCTGACCGCGATGCGCTACGGATCGATCGCGCCGGAGGGTCGGCAGCTCCTACGGTGTTCCTATTCGCCCTTGTAGGAGCGGTCTCCTGGCCGCGATGTGTTCCAGACAATCGCGCTGTGGGCAGCGCTCCTACAGGTGTGTCCGTCGGGTGTAGGAGCGGTCTCCTGACCGCGATGCGATTTGTTTTCCACACCGGCGCTAATCTGCGCAACCCGGTTCAGGTTCTTCTCGATCGTCTGCACGCCGCATCCAGTTCATGCCGGGCCTCTTCCTGCTGCAGGGCCCACAGACGCGCATAGATGCCGTCATGTGCCAGCAATTGCCGGTGCGTACCGCGTTCAACGATGCGGCCGGAATCCAGGACCAGGATATGGTCGGCATCGACCACGGTGGACAGGCGGTGTGCGATGACCAGCGTGGTGTGGTGCGCGGCTGCCTCGCGCAGGGCCTCGAGTATCGCCTGCTCGGAATGCGAATCCAGGCTGGACGTGGCCTCATCGAACACGAGAATGCGCGGATTTTTCAGGATGGCGCGGGCAATCGCGACGCGCTGTTTTTCACCACCGGACAACTTCAGTCCGCGTTCCCCGACCACCGTGTCGTAGCCTTGCGGCAGTGCCTTGATGAACTCATGGATATTGGCCAGTTGTGCGGCCCGCTCGATATCGGCGCGGGTTGCATCCGGGCGCGCATAGGCAATGTTGTAGTGCAGCGAATCATTGAACAGCACCGTGTCCTGCGGCACGATGCCGATGGCGCGGCGCAGGCTGTCCTGGGTGACCTGGCTGATGTCCTGGCCGTTGATCAGGATACGGCCCGCAGTGGTGTCATAGAACCGGAACAGCAGGCGCGCCAGCGTGGACTTGCCGGCGCCGCTCGGGCCGACGATCGCGACCTTGTGTCCCGGCGCGATGGTGAAACTGATATCGTGCAGGATCGGGCGCTCCGCATCGTAGGCAAATGCGACCCGCTCGAAGCGGACTTCCGCTGTGCCGGGATCCAGGTCGGGCGCGCCCGGCCGGTCGTTGATTTCCGGTTCCCGGTGCAGTACATCGAACATCAACTGCATGTCGGTCAGTGAATGTTTCAGCTGGCTGTAGACGATGCCCAGGAAATTAAGCGGTATAAACAACTGCAACAGGAAGGCGTTGACCAGTACCAGGTCACCCAGCGTCATGGTGCCGGCGATGACACCCTGTGCTGCCAGTATCATGATCAGGGTCACGCCGATGGCAATGATCCCCGCCTGGCCGAAATTCAGCGCGGACAGCGAGGTCTGGCTGGAAACCGCCGAGTTCTCCCAGTCCCGCAGGCTGTTGTCATAGCGCGTCAGTTCATAGCCTTCATTCCCGAAATACTTCACCGTTTCGTAATTCAGCAGGCTGTCGATGGCCTGGGAATTGGCGCGCGAATCGGCGGCGTTCATGGCGACGCGGTAATGCATGCGCCATTCGGTGATCAGCAACGTGAACATGATATAGACGACCACGGATACCAGCGTGATGACCGTGAACCAGATGTTGTAGCGCGACAGCAGGATGCCGGCGATCAGGGCAATCTCTACCAGCGTCGGCAAAATACTGAAGACCATGTAGTTCAGCAGGGAGCTGACGCTGCGTGTGCCGCGATCGATGTTGCGCGACAGCCCGCCGGTCTTGCGCTCCAGGTGATAGCGCAGCGACAAGCGGTGCAGGTGTTCCAGCACCTTCACCGAAACACTGCGCATGGCGCCGTGCCGGACGCGCGCGAATACCGAGTCACGCAGTTCATTGAACAGGGTGCTGGTCAGCCGCAGGGCGCCATACAGGACCAGGGCGGCGAGCGGCAGGGCCACCAGGGAAAGATTTTCCACATCCAGTGCGTCCACGATATCCTTGAGCACCAGCGGGATGCCGACATTGGCGATTTTCGCCAGCACCAGGAAAGCCAGCGCCAGTGCGACCCGGCCCCGATAGATCCACAGAAACGGCGCCAGTGCGGCCAGTGTCTTCAGATCTTTGCCCTTCGCGCTGGGCATGGTGGTCGCTCGATAACGCATTGCTTCGGCAGGGGGGTCAATGGGGAGCGGGTATTGTCACAGAAAGGGGGGCCGTGCGGAACCGGCCGCCAGCCGGCCATTTCCCGCTATGAACTGGTAACGCGGGGTCTGTATAATCATCCGATTGTATGATAATCAGGCTCATAATAGTTTATGGGTACTTGTCACTTCGTTCCGCGCAATGACGAGACATTTTGAAAGGTAACAGGAATGCCGATTTACGAGTATCAATGCGAAGCCTGCGGGCACGGGTTTGAGACCCTGCAGAAGATCAGTGATGCACCGCTGACCGATTGCCCGGAGTGTGGTAAATCCGCCCTGAAGAAACTCATTTCACCCAGTGCCTTCAGGCTCAAGGGCGGTGGCTGGTACGAAACCGACTTCAAGACCGGCGCCAAAAAGAATGTGGCCCAGGGGGACAAGCAGGCCAAGTCCGGCGGCAAGTCCGCAGATAAGGCCAAGTCCGCTACCACGCCGCAAATCCGGGACGGCGGGGAAGAAGGATTCGACCGGCTCCAGCTGAGCGCCCCGGGCCGTTAACCCCGTCATATTGCGCTGCCTGGTGTGACCCCGTACCATCGCGCGCTCCCGATTTACAGCAACCGGAACCGATAGCATGCGCAGCCTTTACTGTGGTGAGTTGACCGAATCCCATCTCGATCAGGCAGTTACCCTGTGTGGCTGGGTGCATCGCCGGCGTGACCACGGTGGCGTGATCTTCGTGGACCTGCGCGACAACAAGGGTGTGGTGCAGGTCGTCTTCGACCCGGATACCGTGGATACCTTCGCCATTGCCGAGCGGGTGCGCAATGAATTCGTCCTGCAGGTGAAGGGCCGGGTCCGGCGCCGCCCCGAGGGCACGGTCAATGCCGACATGCCTACCGGGCAGGTGGAGGTGCTGGGACTCGAGCTGAACGTGCTCAATGCCGCCGAGACCCCGCCGTTCCAGCTGGAAGACCAGGACATTCAGGAGGAAACCCGGCTGCGCTACCGCTACATCGACCTGCGCCGTCCCGCGATGCAGGCGCGCATTCGGCTGCGGGCGCGCATTATCCGTATTTTGCGCAACTATCTCGATGCGCACGAGTTTATCGATATCGAAACGCCGATACTGACCCGCTCCACCCCGGAGGGTGCGCGTGACTACCTGGTGCCCAGCCGCACGCATATCGGTGAATTCTTCGCCCTGCCGCAATCACCGCAACTGTTCAAGCAACTGTTGATGATGGGCGGCATGGACCGCTATTACCAGGTGGCGCGCTGCTTTCGAGACGAGGACCTGCGCGCCGATCGCCAGCCGGAATTCACCCAGCTGGATATCGAAACCTCGTTCCTGGATGAAGATGCCATCATGACCCTGACGGAGACCATGGTGCGTGAATTGTTCGCGGAAGTGCTGCATGTCGCACTGCCGGATCCGTTTCCGCGGCTGGATTATGCCGAGTCCATGCAGCGTTTCGGTACCGACCGGCCCGATTTGCGCATCCCGCTGGAGCTGGTTGATCTGGGGGATGTCATGCAGGCCGTGGAGTTCAAGGTGTTCTCCGGTCCGGCGAATGATGCCGACGGCCGGGTCGCCGCGCTGCGGGTGCCGGGTGGCAGCAAGCTCAGCAGGAAGGACATCGATGAATACACCGCTTATGTCGGCAAGTACGGCGCGCGCGGCCTGGCTTATATCAAGGTCAATGACGCGGCCACCGGACGCGACGGTCTGCAATCGCCGATCCTCAAGTTCCTTCCCGATGAGGTGGTGGCGGCCATTATGACGCGCACGGCCGCCGCGAGCGGTGACCTGATTTTCTTCGGCGCCGACCGCGCCCGCGTGGTGAATGATGCGCTCGGTGCGTTGCGCGTCAAGCTCGGCCACGATCTCGACATGGTGCAGGGCGACTGGGAACCGGTCTGGGTGATCAACTTCCCGATGTTTGAACGTGATGAAAAGACCAATCGCTGGATGGCCCTGCATCATCCCTTCACGGCACCGGACACCGATGACGTTGACGCCTTGCAGGCAAATCCCGGCACCAGCCTGTCACGCGCCTATGACATGGTGTTGAACGGCACGGAACTGGGTGGTGGTTCCATTCGTATTCACCGTACGGAAATCCAGCAGACCGTGTTCCGGCTCCTGGATATCGGTGAAGAGGAAGCCCGGGAGAAATTCGGTTTTCTGCTGGACGCGTTGAAATACGGCTGCCCGCCGCACGGCGGTATTGCCTTCGGCCTCGACCGGCTGGTGATGCTCATGACCGGCGCCAGTTCGATTCGTGATGTGATGGCCTTTCCCAAGACGCAGACGGCCGCCTGCCCGCTGACCCAGGCGCCTTCCCCGGTCGCCTCCGGCCAGTTGATCGAGCTCGGTATTCATTTGCGCAAGCCGCCCGTGATCGATAGCTGAGTGCCCGGGTGCAAGCACTGTCCTTCGGCGCGCGTACGGAACATTATCGCGGCCAGGAGGCCGCTCCCACAGGTGATGATAGAAACCACTGTGGGAGCACCGTCCCGCAAGCGTTTGGCAGATCCATCGCGGCCAGGAGGCCGCTCCCACAGGTGATGATAGAAACCACTGTGGGAGCGCCGTCCTTCGGCGCGATTGCTGGAAACCATCGCGGCCAGGAGGCCGCTCCCACAGGTGATAATAGAAACCACTGTGGGAGCCCGTAACTGGCCGGTGATCCGCCAGGGCCGTCATAGAAACCACTGTGTAGCGCGAAGCGCCGTCCTCCGGCGCGATTGGTATGGAATCCCATCGCGGCCAGGGGGCCGCTCCCACGGGGTATAAAATTACAGTATTGATGAAATCCACGAACTACAAACGCCCCGAATCGGTCCTGGTGATTGTCTATAACCCGGCCGGCGAGGTATTGATGCTGCAACGCCGCCATCCGCCCGACTTCTGGCAGTCGGTGACCGGTTCGCTGGAGTGGGGCGAAACCCCGCAGGCGGCCGCCCGGCGTGAACTGCGCGAGGAAACCGGGCTGGACATCGAGGTGACGGATTGTCAGCAGTCGCATTACTTTCCGATCCTGCCCGCCTGGCGCAAACGCTACGCACCCGGCGTTACCCGCAATCTTGAACATGTCTTCACGGCCCGCTGTCAGGGTCATCCCGCGGTGACACTGAATCCGGAGGAACACCGGAGCTGTTGCTGGCTGGCGCGCGCGGCGGCCGCCGCACAGGCAAGCTCGTACACCAACCGGGATGCCATTCTCGCGCATGTGCCGGCTGCCTGATGTCTGAGTCCGTCATACTTGTCCACGGTATCTGGATGGTCGGGGCGGAGTTGTGGCCACTGGCTGGACGGCTGCGGCACTGCGGCTATGCACCCCGGTTTTTCACCTACCGCAGCTTGCGGCGGTCGCCCGCGCATAACGCAGCACGCCTGGCGCGGTTCATTCAGCGGCAGCCGGCGGAAACAATCCATCTGGTCGGGCACAGCCTCGGCGGGCTCGTCATTCTGCAGGCCCTGCAGGATCATCCCGACCTGGTCAGCGGCCGCATCGTACTGCTCGGCAGTCCGGTGCAGGGCAGTGCCGTAGCCGGGCGCCTGCACCGGTATGCCGTAACGCGCTGGCTGGTTGGCCGCAGCGCCGAACGCGGATTGCTGGGTGATGGTCCGCGCTGGCAGGGTGCGCAGGACCTCGGCGTGATTGCCGGCACGCGACCGCTGGGCATGGGGCGCATGGTGGGCGGCCTGCCGGGGGACAACGACGGGACCGTTGCAGTCTCTGAAACGGTCCTCGAGGGTGCGCGCGATACGCTGATCTGTCATACCACGCACATGGGGCTGGTGTATTCCCGTGACGTGGCGGCAGCCGTCTGCCATTTTCTTCAATCGGGCCGGTTCCGTTAGCCTGCGGGTAGGAGGCTGTTTTGCCAGCTATTAATCTATTGAGTGGCAATGCTAAAATGCCTGCCTGGTGCAGCACGAGGTGACAGGAAATGGCAGGACACAGCAAATGGGCCAACATACAACATCGCAAGAATGCCCAGGATGCCAAGCGCGGCAAGTTATTCACCAAACTGATCCGGGAAATCACGGTCGCGGCCCGCATGGGCGAGCCGGATCCGGCCATGAATCCGCGCCTGCGCCTGGCCGTGGACAAGGCCCTGGCCGGCAACATGACCAGGGACACCATCGATCGCGCCATCAAGCGCGGGTCCGGTGCCCAGGACAGCGATAACTATGAAGAAGTGCGCTACGAGGGCTACGGCCCCGGTGGCGTGGCGGTTTTGGTTGATTGCTTCACGGACAACCGCAACCGCACCGTGGCCGAGGTGCGTCATGCCTTCAGCAAGGCCGGCGGCAACCTGGGTACCGACGGGTCCGTTGCCTACCAGTTCAACAAGGCCGGGATTATCAGTTACCCGGCCGGCAGCGATGAAGACGCGATCATGGAAGCGGCGCTGGAAGCCGGCGCCGAGGACGTGGTGAACAATGAAGATGGTTCGGTGGATGTGTTGACGCAACCCGACCGGTTCGTGGACACCAGGGAGGCCATGATCGCGGCCGGCCTGAAACCGGAGCAGGCGGAAGTCACCATGCGTGCAGACAATTCCTCCTCGCTGGATCTGGAGAATGCCGAAAAGATGGTGCGCCTGCTGGAGACCCTGGAAGACCTGGATGACGTGCAGGACGTGTATTCCAATGCCGACATCTCGGAAGAAATTATAGGGCAACTGGGTTGAACACGACTTTTAAATAGAAAGTTCCCTCTCCCTCCGGGAGAGGGCCAGGGAGAGGGAATCTATATGAAAGCCGTAGCAAGGAAGCTACGCAAACAGTCTACCGATGCTGAACGTAAACTATGGCGACATTTACGGGCGCATCGAATGGCAGGTTACAAGTTCAAGCGCCAGGTCGTCATTGAGCCGTATATAGTCGATTTCGCATGCCTGGAAGCCAGACTGATCGTGGAAGCCGATGGTGGACAACACCTGGAACAGGTGGAAGATGATTTAAAGCGTAGCGAGTTTCTTGAATCGCTGGGATATAAAGTTTTACGGTTCTGGAATGATGAAATACTGTGTAGTATCGATATCGTACTCGAGCGAATACACGGCTACTTGATTGAAGCTCCCTCTCCCCAACCCTCTCCCGGAGGGAGAGGGGGCAAAACCTGAAGTAACACGAGAGGTCTATGGATAGGCTGCGATCAATGGCGGATACATACTGCATTACATTGGCCACCAGCAGGCCGCCTGCATGATCCGTATCATCGGCATCGATCCCGGCTCGCGCGTCACCGGCTACGGGATTATCGAACAGGATGCCGGACAGAGCGTCTACGTGGCCAGTGGCTGTATCCGTATCAAGGGCGATGAACTGGCCCCGCGGCTGGGCACTATCTTCAGCGAGCTGGGCAGCATTATTGACGAGTACAATCCTGAGCAACTGGCCATCGAACGCGTGTTCATGAACAAGAACGCCGACTCCGCGCTGAAGCTCGGGCAGGCGCGCGGTGCGGCGATTTGTGCCGGTGTCCACCGCGGTGTGCCGGTGGCGGAGTACGCCGCGCGCGAGATCAAGCAGGCCGTGACCGGTTCGGGTGGTGCCAGCAAGGAACAGGTACAGCACATGATCTGTGTCTTGCTGAGTTTGCGCGAGCGGCCGCCGCATGATGCCGCGGACGCCCTGGCGGTGGCGATCTGTCATCATCATGTCAGTGCAACCGGCCAACGCATGGCGCGCCCGCGGCGCGGGCGGGCACTGCAATGATCGGACTGCTGCGCGGCAGGATACTGGGCAAGCAGCCTCCGGGACTGCTGCTGGATGTGCAGGGCGTGGGCTATGAAGTGGATGTGCCCATGACGACATTCTATGACCTGCCCGCCGTCGGTGCCGAGGTCACGCTGTACACCCACCTGGCCGTGCGTGAAGATGCCCACACCCTCTACGGTTTTCTTCGGCTTACGGACCGTGACCTGTTCCGCAACCTGTTGCGCGTCAACGGCGTCGGTGCGCGCCTGGCACTCACCATCCTGTCCGGCATGGATGCGCGCGCCTTTACGCTGTGCGTGCAGGCCGGCGATACCCATGCCCTGGTGCGCCTGCCCGGTATCGGCAAGAAAACCGCGGAGCGCCTGATTATCGAACTGCGCGACCGGCTGAAATTGACTGCGGAGACGCCCGTGGTGGCAGCGGGTGAGGCCGCGGCGGTGGCGAATCCCGTGGAAGAGGCGGTCAGCGCCCTGGTCGGACTGGGCTACAAGCCCCAGGAGGCCAGCCGCATGGTGCGCACCATCCCCACGGTGGATCTGTCCTCGGAGGAAATCATCCGCCAGGCCCTGCAGGCGACGGTGCAATAACTTGATTCGAAGCGGCGCAGCCCCGACACTAGCCCCCTATGATTGAAGCCGACCGGCTGGTGGCCCCCAAAGGTTCGAGTGAGGACGAAGTCCTCGATCGCAGCGTGCGTCCGCAGCGCCTGGCGGATTATGTGGGTCAGCCGCAAGTCTCTGAACAAATGGAGATTTTTATTGAGGCGGCGCGGGCGCGCGGCGATGCGCTGGACCACACCCTGATCTTCGGCCCCCCGGGCCTGGGCAAGACCACGCTGGCGCATATTATCGCCAACGAAATCGGCGTGAACCTGCGCCACACCTCGGGTCCGGTGCTGGAACGCGCGGGTGACCTGGCCGCGCTGCTGACCAACCTCGAACCCAACGATGTGCTGTTCGTGGACGAAATCCATCGCCTCAGTCCGGTGGTGGAGGAAATTCTCTACCCGGCGCTGGAGGATTTTCAGCTGGACATCATGATCGGCGAGGGGCCGGCCGCGCGCTCCATCAAGCTCGACCTGCCGCCGTTTACGCTGGTCGGCGCCACCACCCGGGCGGGATTATTGACTTCACCGCTGCGTGACCGCTTCGGTATCGTGCAGCGCCTGGAGTTCTACCGTACCGACGACCTGGCGACGATCCTGCGACGCGCCGCCGGCATTCTGGAGATCGATATCGATACGGCAGGCGCGCAGGAGCTGGCACGCCGCTCGCGCGGCACGCCGCGGATTGCCAATCGCCTGTTGCGCCGGGTGCGCGATTTTGCGGAAGTCAGGGCCGATGGCAGGATCACGCTGGAGGTGGCCAATCGTGCCATGACGATGCTGAATGTTGACGACCAGGGTTTCGACGCCCAGGACCGCAAGTTGCTGCTGACCATCATCGAAAAGTTTGCCGGGGGTCCGGTGGGTGTGGACAGTCTGGCGGCTGCCATCGGTGAGGAGCGCGGGACCATCGAGGATGTACTGGAACCCTACCTGATCCAGCAGGGATTCATCATGCGCACGCCGCGTGGCCGTGTCGCCACGCGCAATGCATGGGTCCATTGCGGCTTGACTCCGCCCGTGCAGCCGCTGCATCCAGCGGGTGACGTGCCGGGTCTGTTTGATGGCGACAACGACGAGGATCACCCGCACTGAATGATTGCATGACGTCTTTATTTTCCGTATCCGCATCTGTAGTCCTGATTGTCGCAATTTACACGGAATTATCCGGGTGAATTGCGGTCACTATGAAGCATTGCGCTGGAGCGGTTCGAGGTGACTGGTTTTCAATGGCAGGTGCGAGTTTATTACGAAGATACCGACAGCGGCGGCGTGGTGTATTACGCCAATTATCTGCGCTTCATGGAGCGTGCCAGGACTGAATGGATGCGAAAACTGGGTTTTGAGCAGGATCGGTTGCGCCAGGAGGCGGGAATACTGTTCGCGGTACGTTCAGCCAGTCTTGAGTTTCTGCGCCCGGCGCGTTTCAATGACCAGCTGGCTGTCAGCGTGTTGCCGGTGCAGCGGCGCCGCGCCAGCCTGGTCTTTGACCAGGCCGTTACCCGCAGCGGGGATACCCAGGGCCCGCTGTGTACCGGACGCATAAAAATCGCCTGCCTGGATTCCGACACCTTGCGCCCGCTACCTATCCCGGATTCAATATACAAGGAGTTACCGGATGTCAGCTGACATGTCTTTCTTTCATCTGATTGCCGGTGCCAGCCTGGTGGTGCAGCTGGTGATGCTGTTGCTGCTGGTGGTCTCGATGGTCTCCTGGACCATGATCTTCCGCCGCCGCAGCGCCTTGCGGACAGCGGCACAGGCAGCGAACGAGTTCGAGAACCGTTTCTGGTCCGATGGAGATCTGGCCGGCCTGTATCACGAAGTATCCCAGGATGGCGAAGACGCCATGGGAATGGCCGGTATCTTTCATGCCGGTTTTAGTGAATTCGCGCGCCTGCGCCAGCAGTCGGGGGCGGATCCCCGCGCGGTTGTGGAGGGAGCACAGCGCGTCATGCGCGTCGAACTGTCACGCGAAACCGAATTTCTGGAAACGCATCTATCGTTTCTCGCCACCGTCGGTTCCACCAGTCCCTATGTCGGTCTGTTCGGCACCGTGTGGGGTATCATGAATTCCTTCCGCGGCCTGGGTAATGCCCAGCAGGCGACGCTGTCCATGGTCGCACCGGGGATTGCCGAGGCCCTGATCGCCACGGCCATGGGCCTGTTTGCGGCCATCCCGGCCGTGATTGCCTATAACCGCTATTCACATGATGTGGAGCGGCTGATCAATCGCTATGACAACTTTCTCGAAGAGTTTTCCACGGTGTTGCAGCGCCAGGCCCATGACTGATTATTTCCGGCGGAATTGAACAGACCATGGCCCGGCAGCGTATCCGCAAAAAACCCATGGCCGAGATCAACGTCGTGCCGTATATCGATGTCATGCTCGTCATGCTGGTCATCTTCATGATTACGGCACCGCTGTTGACACAGGGTGTGAAGGTCGATTTGCCGCAGGCCTCGGCCGAGGTGTTGCCCGCGGATCAACAGGAACCGCTGGTAGTGAATGTCGATGCCGAGGGGCGCATGTATCTCAATATCGGCACTACGCCGAATGATCCGGTGGACGCGGAAACCCTGGTGGAGAAGGTCGCTGCCGTAATCCGGCGGCGCCACGACCGGAGTGTGCTGGTGCGGGGTGATCATGCGGTGGACTACGGTACCGTGGTTGCGGCAATGGTGTTGCTGCAACAGGCCGGCGTGCCCAATGTTGGCCTGGTCACGGAGCCTCCGGAAAACTAGGCATTACTATGTGGCAGGCCATTCGCGAGAATCCCCGTGCCGTCACGTACGCGGTACTGATGCACCTGGTGCTGCTGGTATTGCTGGTGATCAGCCTGGACTGGACACCCAAGGTCACCACGCCGGCGAGTCAGCCGATCCAGGCCCGGCTCGTCGACAGCGAGCAACTGGAGGCAACCGCAAAACAGCGCCAGCTGGCGGAGGACAAGCGCAAGGCCGAGCTGGCTGCGCAGGAAAAGGCAGCGGCGGAAAAGAAGCGCAAGGCCGAGCTGGCGGTGAAGGAAAAGGCAGCGGCGGAGAAGAAACAGAAGGCCGAGCTGGCCGCGAAGCAGAAGGCTGAGGCGGAAAAGAAGCGCAAGGCCGAGCTGGCGGTGAAGGAAAAGGCAGCGGCGGAGAAGAAACAGAAGGCCGAGCTGGCCGCGAAGCAGAAGGCTGAGGCGGAGAAGAAACAGAAGGCCGAGCTGGCCGCGAAGGAAAAGGCAGCGGCCGAGGCCAAGCTGAAAGCGGAACAGGAGGCAAAGGAAAAGGCCGCGGCTGCCATCCGCCAGCGTGAGGCGGAACAGGCGCTGCAGGCGCAGCTGGCCGCCGAGCAGGAAGAGGAACGTGCGCAGGGAGTGGTATCGGAATATGTGGCTTATATTCAGGAAAAGGTTACGCGTAACTGGCTGCGGCCGGCAGGCAGTCCCCGGGGCCTGTCCTGTGTGGTGCAGGTCAGCTTGATACCCGGTGGTGACGTGGCGGGTGTGAAGGTAATAAAGGGCAGCGGTGATGCGGTTTTCGATCGCTCGGTCGAAACCGCTGTATACAAGGCCGCGCCATTGCCATTACCGAAAGATCCGGCCATGTTCAGTTATTTTCGTGATTTACGGTTTGTGTTCAAACCCAGTTGATGGAGGGTATTCAGACCTGAAACGAAGGATGGTCAAGGCACAGCTATGTTGGGCGCGTCACTGCGTTCCTTCGCCCAACCTACATGAAATGGCATATCCCGCAGGATGGGCAAAGCGCAGCGCGCCCATCAGGCACAACGAGAATTGCCATTTTACGCAGGATGGGCAAAGCGCAGCGCGCCCATCAGGCACAACGAGAATTGCCATTTTACGCAGGATGGGCGAAGCGCAGCGCGCCCATCAGGCACAACAACCTGATCTATGAAGTAACCGCATTAACCTGTATTTCTTTACAACTGCAGTTAAGGTACCCGAAGCATATGAAAAACTACTATCGCGCAATACTGTTCAGCCTGCTGGTATTTACCGGGACGGCGAATGCCGCCCTGACAATTGAAATCACCCAGGGCATCGAAGGCGCGCTGCCGATTGCCGTGGTGCCGTTCGGCTGGAATGGTCCGGGCGCGGACGCACCGGAGAATATCGCGGCGATTATTTCCGCTGATCTGGCTCGCAGTGGCCGCTTTACGCCACTGCGTGACCAGGACCTGGTCGCGCATCCCACGAGCGGCGAAGAGGTGCAGTTTCACAACTGGCGCATGGTGAATGTCGATAACCTGGTGATCGGGCAGATCAGGGAGACCGGCGCCGGGCAGTATGCCGTGCAGTATCAGCTATTCGATGTATACCGCAACAAACAGTTGGCCGGATACAGTTTCCCGGCCAGTGGCAAGGACCTGCGGCGTGTGGCTCACCATATCAGCGATCTGATCTTCGAGCAGTTGACCGGTGAACGCGGCGCTTTCAATACCCGGATTGCCTATATCACCACGACCGGGAGAAACGAGAACAAGTTATTTACCCTGTTGGTTGCAGACTCGGATGGCTACAATCCACAGACGATTTTGAAGTCAAATCAGCCCTTGATGTCGCCCAGCTGGTCAGTGGATGCCAAACAGGTGGCCTATGTGACCTTCGAGAACAAGGCAGCGGAGATATATGAGCAGAACGTGGCTACCGGAGTACGCCGCAAGCTGGCCGCCTTCGAGGGTATCAACGGTGCTCCGGCCTGGTCGCCGGATAATCAGCGTATCGCCCTGACCCTGTCACGGGACGGCAATGCGGAAATCTATGTTATGGACCTGAACAGCAGGGCATTAAAGCGTCTGACCAATAATGCCGCTATCGATACCGAGCCGGCCTGGGCCCCGGACGGCAAGACGCTGTACTTTACCTCGAACCGTGGCGGCTCTCCCCAGCTGTACCGTATCGCCTCCTCGGGCGGGGAGGCCCGCAGGGTGACGTTCGAAGGCAATTATAATGCGGGTGCCGACGTCTCGCCGGATGGGCGCAAACTTGCTATGGTGCATGGCGCAGGGAGCAGGTACCGGATTGCGGTCCTTGATCTGGATAGCGGGGTATTCCAGGTAATAACCGACGGGAGTCAGGACGAGTCACCCAGTTTCTCGCCCAATGGCAGTATGATTATCTATGCCACAGGCGCGGGTAACCGCGAGGTGCTGGCGGCCGTCTCCGTAGATGGCCGGTTCCGCCAGCGCCTGTCGCTGACAGCTGGTAATGTCCGCGAGCCCGTCTGGTCGCCATACGATAAACAGTGACGGGTTAACAGATTCGAACAGCGTGTTCCATAACCAGGGAGTAGAGTGATGAAATTGAACATGAACAGGTTGATAGCAGTGGCATTGATTGCTCTCCTGTCCGGCTGCAGTTCAACGGGTGTCCCGAAATCCGACGGCAGCGGTGTTGTGGTCGAGGACCGTGGCACTGTCCTCGGCGGGGGCGCTGGAGGTACCGGCGGTGCTGTCACGAGCGGCGCGGCCGGAGCAACCGATTTTTCCGCCGCGGCATTGAATGATCCGAACAGCCTGCTTTCGCGCCGCGTCATTTACTTCGAATATGACAGCGCGGAAGTTACGGCCGACAGTCAGGACATACTGGCTGCGCATGCCGCTTACCTGGCAGCCAACAGCGATGCGATCATGGCACTCGAGGGTCATACCGATGAACGCGGATCGCGTGAATACAATATCGCCCTCGGCGACCGGCGTGCCGATTCAGTCCGCCGGTTGCTGGAACTGAACGGTGCCCCATACCGGCAGATCACCACTATCAGTTACGGTGAGGAAAAGCCGGCCGCGGAAGGACAAAGTGAAACTGCATGGCGGCTGAACCGCCGTGTCCAGATCGTCTACTAGGTTGCGCGCCATGATCGGCAAGTTACCACTGGTTGCCGCGGCGGCCCTGTTTGCATGCACAGTCGTCACGACCCAGGCGGCCATTGCCGCGGATGCCACAACCCAGGCGCGGCTCGACAGCCTCGAACGCAAACTGGATTCCCGCGGGATGATGGATATGCTGAACCGCATCGACCAGCTGCAGCGCGATTTCCAGCGGCTGCACGGTGATCTGGAGGTGCAGACGCATACGCTGGACGACATGCAACGCCGCCAGAGGGAGTTATACCTGGACATGGACCGGCGCCTGCAACAGCTCGAGTCGCAATCCGTCCCGGGTGTTGTGCCGCCACCGACTGCCGGCGCCATGCCGATTACACCCGCCCCTGCCACGGGTACCCCGGTCAGATCAGTGCCTGCCGGTGGTACGCCGGTCGCGCCGCCCAGTCCCCGGCAGCCGGTCGTTGCAACCCCCGCCGTGGCGGGAGAAAAGCTCGAGTACGATGCGGCACTCGCGATCCTGCGTGAAGGCCGCTATGCGGACGCGGCACAGGCCTTCAAGAAGTTCCTGACCAGTCATCCAGGCAGTCAATATGCCGGCAACGCCAGTTACTGGCTGGGCGAGACCTATTACGTGACACGTGACTTTGATGCTGCCCTGGCGGTGTTCGCGCAGCTGGCGGTTGATCACCCGCAAAGCACCAAACTGCCCGATAGCCGCCTGAAGACGGGTTTCATCCACTACGAGCTGAAAGACTGGGATGCAGCCCGCACGGCATTGACCGGCGTGGTCGAGACGTATCCTGGCAGCACGCCTGCCCGCCTGGCCGAGGAGCGCCTGCAGCGAATGAAACAGGAAGGGCACTAGGCCGGAACCTACGATTCCGCAGGAGCGGCCTCCTGGCCGAGGAGCGCCTGCAGCGAATGAAAAAGGAAGGGCATTAGGTCCACAAATAATCTAAACAGATTCCCCTGTAGGAGCGGCCTCCTGGCCGCGATAGTTTTAACCACCAATCGCGCCGAAGGGCGGCGTTTATGCCCGGCGCTTAATCGGGTACTCCTACAGGTAGCATCATTTAAAAATCATCGATTGCAAATTCTCTTGACCCTGCTCCTCAGGCGGTTATTTACCCGTGCGCTTGTATTACCATTCACCTCATGCCCCAACCCGACCAGCTGCGCATCACCGAGATCTTCTTCTCCCTGCAGGGCGAGTCCACAACCGTCGGCTGCCCGACGGTGTTCGTGCGCCTCACCGGGTGCCCGCTGCGTTGTGGTTATTGCGACACCGAGTATGCCTTCACCGGCGGGGAGTGGATGACGCTGACCGGGATCCACAGCCGCATAAAGGCGTATGACACCCGCTATGTCACCGTCACCGGCGGCGAGCCGCTGGCCCAGAAGAATTGCCTGCCACTGCTGATATCACTCGCGGATGCCGGTTACCATGTATCGCTGGAGACCAGTGGTGCGCTGGATATTGCCGCTGTCGATCCACGCGTGATCAAGGTGATGGACCTGAAGACACCGGGCTCCGGGGAAATGGAGCGCAATCGCTACGAGAACCTTGCGCACCTCGGGCCACACGACCAGCTCAAGTTCGTCATCTGCGACCGCGCCGATTACGAGTGGGCGAAGGAGGTCATCCGCGACCGTCAACTCCTTAATCGTTGTGAAATCCTGCTGTCCCCGAGCTACGGTCAGCAGGATGCCACCGAACTCGCCGACTGGATCCTGCATGACCAGCTGCCCGTCCGGCTGCAACTGCAGCTGCACAAATACCTGTGGGGCAACGTGCCGGGTAAATAATATTCCATGCAGCTTGAGTGATTTATTAACCCAGCAGGAGCGATCTTCCGGACGCGAGGGTTCCCGTAACAATCGCGCCGAAGGACGGCGCTTGCGCCCGGCGCTTCGCCCAGGATCGGGTCTCCCACAGTGTTTTCTTATCATCACCTGTGGGAGCGGCCTCCTGGCCGCGATGGTTTTCCCTAACAATCGCGCCGAAGGACGGCGCTCCCACAGTGTTTTCTATCATCACCTGTGGGAGCGGCCTCCTGGCCGCGATGGTTTTCCCTAACAATCGCGCCGAAGGACGGCGCTCCCACAGTGGTTTCTATCGCCACCTGTGGGAGCGGCCCCCTGGCCGCGATGGTTTTCCCTAACAATCGCGCCGAAGGACGGCGCTCCCACAGTGGTTTCTATCGCCACCTGTGGGAGCGGCCTCCTGGCCGCGATGGTTTTCCCTAACAATCGCGCCGAAGGACGGCGCTCCCACAGTGGTTTCTATCGCCACCTGTGGGAGCGGCCTCCTGGCCGCGATGGTTTTCCCTAACAATCGCGCCGAAGGACGGCGCTCCCACAGTGGTTTCTATCACCACCTGTGGGAGCGGCCTCCTGGCCGCGATGGTTTTCCCTAACAATCGCGCCGAAGGACGGCGCTCCCACAGTGGTTTCTATCACCACCTGTGGGAGCGGCCTCCTGGCCGCGATGGTTTTCCCTAACAATCGCGCCGAAGGACGGCGCTCCCACAATGATTTCTATCGCCACCTGTGGGAGCGGCCCCCTGGCCGCGATGGTTTTCCCTAACAATCGCGCCGAAGGACGGCGCTCCCACAGGGTGACGTGTTCTATCACCACCTGTGGGAGCGGCCTCCTGGCCGCGATGGTTTTCCCTAACAATCGCGCCGAAGGACGGCGCTCCCACAATGATTTCTATCACCACCTGTGGGAGCGGCCTCCTGGCCGCGATGGTTTTCCCTAACAATCGCGCCGAAGGACGGCGCTCCCACAATGATTTCTATCGCCACCTGTGGGAGCGGCCTCCTGGCCGCGATGGCAAGAACCGCTAATTTTTTTATAACCACCAAAACAATTACACTCCCCCCATGCCCAAAGCCGTCATCCTCCTCTCCGGTGGTCTCGACTCCGCCACCACCCTGGCACTGGCCCGCGAACAGGGCTACGACTGCTATGCCCTCAGCCTCGACTATGGTCAGCGCCATGATGCCGAACTGGTCGCCGCGCAAGGCATCGCCCGTGCGCAGGGCGTGTGCGAACACCGCACCATGCATATCGGCCTGGGCGAAGTCGGCGGTTCCGCCCTGACAGATGCCGCCATCGCGGTGCCCGAGCAGCCGACCGCGGGTATCCCGGTGACCTACGTCCCGGCGCGTAACACCGTGTTCCTGTCACTGGCGCTGGGCTGGGCGGAGGTGCTGGGCGCGTGGGACCTGTTTATCGGCGTGAATGCCGTCGATTATTCCGGTTACCCGGACTGCCGGCCGGAGTACATCGAGGCCTTTGAGCGGCTGGCGCGGCTGGCCACCAAGGGCGGCGTCGAGGGCGGGGACTTCCGGGTGAATGCCCCGCTCATCCACATGAGCAAGGCGGATATCATCCGCGAAGGCCTGCGTCTGGGTGTCGATTACGCCGCCACAGTGTCCTGTTACAGCGCCGATAGTGAAGGCCGCGCCTGCGGGGTATGCGATGCCTGCCGGCTGCGCGCCGCGGGATTCCATGAAGCCGGAGTCGCGGATCCAACGCGCTATCGCCCGTCGCTGGCGGGTTGAGCGGTAACTCGCTAGAATTACACAGGAAGCCCTGATTAAACGATACGTCCTGTCATTGCGAGCGCGATGTACATGGAGGTACAAGTGCCGCGGGAGGCAGGAAGCCGGGAGCGGTAAGCGTGGCAATCTTCCGGCAGAGCATCAGTCGTCTAGAGATTGCTTCGTCACTTCGTTCCTCGCAATGACAACGAATTTGAGTTTCCATAACATTTACTATCCGGCCGCATAGTCCGGGGAGATAAAATGACTTTTGAAAGTTTCATCACCGCCCAGTCCTTCTTCCTCTGGTCCACCTTCGGTATCGCGCTCGTCATGGGTGCGCTGGTGAACAAGACCAACTTCTGCACCATGGGCGCCGTGTCCGATATGGTCAATATAGGGGATTTCGGCCGCTTCCGCGCCTGGATGCTGGCCATTGCCGTGGCGGTCATCGGTGTGGTGGTGCTCGAATACTTCGGCAAGGCCGCACCGGGAAATGCTTTCCCGCCGTACCGCGGTGGCAACCTGCTGCTGGCGGAGAACCTCATCGGTGGCCTGCTGTTCGGCATCGGCATGACGCTGGCGAGCGGTTGCGGCAACAAGTGCCTGATCCGCATCGGTGGCGGTAATCTCAAGTCCATCATGGTAATGCTGATCATCGGCGTGATCGCCTATTTCATGATCAATCCGTTCCCGGACAGCGACAAGACACTGTTCACCGTATTGTTCTATGACTGGATCCGACCGCTGTCCATCGATCTCGGCGTCAGCCAGGACCTCGGCAGCCTGCTTGGCGGTGAGTCCGTTGCCACAGCACGCCTCGTCATCGGCGGGTTGCTCGGCCTGTTCCTGTTAGGGTTCGTGTTCAAGTCCGCGGATTTTCGCGGCAGCCTCGACAACATCCTCGGCGGACTGGCCGTCGGCCTGGCCGTGCTCGCTGCCTGGTATGTCACCAGCAATGTGCAGATCGATGCTGACGGAGACCTGCTGTCGCTCGGTGGTTACTACGCCGAATGGGACATGCTGGCGGATTCGGAGAAGGGCAAGCCCGCGCAAGGGCGGTCGTTGAGTCCACAATCGTTCACCTTCATCAACCCAATGGGACAGACGCTCGACTATGCCGCGCGCGGCTTCGACAAGGCCTTGCTCACCTTCGGCGTCATGGCCTTCCTCGGCGTGCTCGCCGGGTCGCTGCTGTGGTCGCTGCTCAGCCGCAGTTTCCGCTTCGAGTGGTTCAGCTCCGTGGGTGACTTCGCCAGCCACTTCATCGGTGCCATCCTCATGGGCTTCGGCGGCGTGCTTGCCATGGGCTGCACCATCGGCCAGGGCATCACCGGCGTCTCCACCCTGGCCCTCGGCGCCTTCGTCACCCTGGGCGCCATCATCCTCGGCAGCGCGCTGACCATGAAGGTCCAGTACTACAAGATGGTCTACGAAGAGGAGGCCAGTATTGCCAGCGCGCTGGTGGCCGGCCTGGCCGATTTTCACCTGCTGCCCAACAGTCTGCGCAAGCTGGAGAAGGTATAAAGCCCAGTCGTCATTGCGAGCACGATGTACATGGAGGTACAAGTGCCGCGGGGGGCCGGGAGCCGGGAGCGGCCAGCGAAGCAATCTTCGTCCATGGACCCAGGCGGCAGAGTTTGCTCTCAAAAAAACAACAAGTTATAACCATCGGGCTTGCCATTTCAGGCCAGCCTTGTATGATGCGTTCGTCCCGTTCGGGACCGCCGCAACGGATCAGTTTTCCAAATGGGTCGTTAGCTCAGTTGGTAGAGCACCGGACTTTTAATCCGATGGTCGAAGGTTCGAATCCTTCACGACCCACCATTAAATCAATTGCTTAGCTGTTATTTACAATATCAACAACAACTGATTGTGGGGATTTTGTGGGGGTGTGGTGGTCCAGCGAAAGTTTACTCCGATGCTTGCACGGCTGTGCATGGCGAATTGTTAATCAGGCGGCAGCAGGCAGCTGAAATAGTTCGCGGCAATGAGATCGCCACTGAAAAATGTTGAGATCAGCATGGCGGATGACAGTCTTTCTGGTGATTTCAGAGGGTGAATCGCCATCAAGTGAAGAGTGCACACGATGAGTGTTGTAATACTGCTGGAATGTTTCCAGCTTTCTTTCCAAGTCGGTAGCGTTCCAGAATAAGGTGTGGTCCAGGAATTCTCGACGAATGGTCCCGATCAGCCGTTCGACGAAGGGATGAGACAGCGGTGTATACGGGATAGTTTTGACTTCGTCAGCACCAAGAATTCTCAGGTTTGCTTGCCACTGGTGATACAGGAAGAGCGGATCGTTATCAGAGCTGAGATATTTCGGACTACCCTGTGATGAGATGGCGGTGTTGAACATTCGGCACAAGGAAATACCGTCAACATCACCAGTATGCACACCAAAGCCGATGATGCGTCGGGTGAACTGATCCATGACGACGAGTACCCAGTGGCTCTGTAATAAGATGGATTCGCACCGAAACAGGTCAATACTCCAGAGGCTATCCTTAGCGTGCCCAAGGAAAGTCAGCCATGACGGTCCACCGTCACTGTGCTCTGGCCGGTAATGCGCGGCGAGAACACGCCGCACCACATCTTTATCGATGTTGGTTCCAAAGGCTTTATTGATCTGCTGCGCGATCCGAGGGCATCCGAATCGTGGGTTACGTTGCTTCATTTCTACGATGGCCTGGATGAGTTCCTGCGATGGACCTTTGGGGCCGGGTTTTCGTTTGCAGCCAGCTGATGAATACAGTAGTTGATACTTACGCAGTTTGAGTAGGTTGTGGAATTTCAATAGCGTCGATGGTCGGATAATGATGGCAGCCCGCCTGAGGTGACGTGGATTGAGAAATAGTGACCAGAATCCTAACAGGAATCGGTCGAGTGCTGAGAGATTGGGTGCGCGTTGTCGGGAGCGATTGATAACCAGGAGCTGCTGTTTCATCAATAAGCTATCAGCGACGACGGCCTTCGCGCCACCGGGACCCAGGAGTTTGGCAATCGTGGTTGATAGATGTACGAGGAGAACCAGTAGATCCTTCATGGCAGAGCAGGGTAGGGGCGATTGCTTTCAGGAGCAAGACTGGTTAAGTCTCGGTATTCAGGTGATAATTAACAATTCGCCAGAGACACCTGTTGTAAGTACTATTAACAGGTGCTATTATCAGACCTGTTAACAGCCCTTTTGGAGTTACCATGCGCACGAAATTTTCAGAGGATGTAGTTCCTCTTACCGATCTGAAAACCAACCCCGGTCGGGTGGTGAAACATGTATCGGATGCACATAGGCCGGTACTCCTTACCAGCCGTGGACGTGGTGTTGCCGTGGTCCAGTCCGTGGCCGATTATGAGCAAACGGAGGAGGAGCGTGCCTTCATGCGTTCAGTTGTGGAGGGCCTGGCGGATCTGGAGGCGGGACGAGAAGTTTCCCTTGCAGAAGCCAGGAAGCGGCTGGGATTGAAATAGATCAATGCCGCGGGTTGTTATCAGCTTCGCAGAGTCGGCATTACGCGATCTCGAGGAGATCATGGCCTGGTATGCGGAGCAGGGCGTGTCCGATATCGGCAAACGGTTGGTCGCAGAGGTTTTTCAACGCGTCGAGACGCTTGCCAATCATCCTGACATAGGCCGGGTCGTCCCCGAGTTTGAGCAAGCATTCCTCCGGGAGTTGATTCATCCGCCGTTTCGAATTGTTTACCGCCACGATACGAAGCGCGTGAGGATTGTGCGTGTCTGGCGTAGTGAACGACTGCTGCATCTCGATCCGGATTCAAAGACCTCATAGCCTGCCAGCTTACAGGCAGAAATCCCTGTGGGGATTTTGTGGGGATCAGTTGTGCATCGTTATGCATCGTGGTGCACAGAGTGCAACGGGCGCCACGGTAAGTTATTGAATAAAAAGGCTGATAAATCACCTTTCTGTACTTTTAATCCGATGGTCGAAGGTTCGAATCCTTCACGACCCACCATATAAATCAATTGGTTAGCTGTTATTTGCAGCATTAACAAATGCTGCTTGCGGGAGTTTTTGCGGGGATTAACTGCATATCTTCCTCGTGGGCTCAATCTTGTCTGTATAAAATTCAAATGGTTGCGCGTCCGTAACCGACTCGATCCGTGAATATCCGGACCAAAAATCCGGTGGTCGTGTCCTTGTGCTCAGATTCTTTTTCGGGAAGATGATTACAGAGGTACTGTCTGTTCACTATAACTCAAGCCTCTGAAACAGGGGTCGATAATCTATAGCACCTAGTGCTATACTCTGAAAAACCATCAGGGTAGCCGGATGCAGGTCTTCAAAAACAAGTGGTTCCATAGATGGGCTGCCAGGGAGGGGTTGCGTGATCGGATTCTGCTGGCGGCGGTCAAGGAAATGGAAGACGGTTTGATCGATGCCAAACTTGGTGGGCATGTAGTCAAGAAACGGGTGGCATTGCCCGGGCATGGCAAGCGGGGCAGTACCCGCAGCCTGGTGGTCTACCGGCAACACAACAAGGCGTTCTTCGTCTACGGTTTTTCAAAGAATGAACGGGCAAGTATTAGCGACAAGGAACTGAAAGCGCTCAAGTTGCTGGCAACACAACTACTGGGGTATTCCAACCCGGCTTTGCTGAAAGCGATCAAGGCCGGTGAATTGATTGAGGTAAAGGAAGATGGCTAAGTCAATATTGAAAACGGTGCATGAGACAGCGAAGGGCCTGCACAAGGCGGGCACGATGGATGCTATGACCATGCGCGAGTTCGATGCGCTGTGTCTGCCGCCGGTGAAGATCTATACGCCGACACAGATCAAACGTCTACGCACGCGCTATAAGGCCAGTCAGGCAGTATTCGCAGCTTACCTGAACACGAGTCCTTCGACCGTGCAGAAGTGGGAGCAGGGTCAGAAAAAACCTAATGGCCCTTCATTAAAGTTACTGAACCTGGTTGATATGCACGGTCTGGAAGCACTCGCCTGAAGGCTGGTCCCGAAGAGATATTATCTGGTAGCGTTTCTACTTCCGTGTGAATAGGCATTCAATTCTGCCCCGGCCTATCCTGCTGGAAGGCGCAAGCTTCTATGCGTCTGATGAGAATATAAATTTCTCTCTCTGGGGGGAGTACAGGATGAAGTGGTGTGGTTTCTCGGGAAGATAACCTGATCCAATTGCAGGTCAGTGAAGCTTGCTCATGCAGCACTTTTTGTATTTTTTACCGCTGCCGCAGGGGCATGGGTCGTTGCGGCCAATCTTGGGTTGTTCACGTACATAGGTCTTTACCGGCCTCCAGTTGCCCTGATCGAATTGTTTCTGCTCCTGTTCCCGGTCTTCCTTGAGCCAGCGTTGCTGGCGGCGCTGGATCTCGACCGGGTCATAGAAACGCCAGGGGTTATCAAAACACTTCCACTCCGGTTTGCCGCCCCTGGAGAAGGATCGGTCGATGTCATCACGGTTGTAGGAGTTACCGAGCCAGGAGTCGGGGTCCTGGAGTTCCACCAGTTTAGCCATTACCTGCCGGTGTCGTTCCCTGGGGTGATCAAGCAGGGTGTGCCCCGCCATGACACGGAATTCCGGGTCTTGAGACTCGTCGACGCAGAGTGAGGCAAGCCAGTCAATTGCATCCTCCAGCTGTGCCGGGCCCCTGTCGCCGGCATCGGCCACGACACATTCGACGGCATGGGACCGGGGGTACCAGTCCAGCTGATTGTCTTCGGCAATCTGCCGCATGGTATCCGTGGTGTACGCGGTTTTGTTGCGGCACAGGGCGGGCCAGTAACTGGAAAGCCAGTCGGTCAGATTGCTATTGCTGTCGAAGGTGATGCGGCGGAACCCCTCAAGCAATGCCCTGGCCGATGCATCGCCGGGGATGAGTCCGAGTATAAAGACGGCATGTAACAGCCCCCACCAGTCGCCATCGTTTACTTCGTTGCCCCAGTTGTAATCGTTTTCCAGATGCTGGCGAAGCAGTTGAACCATGGCCTCCGCCCGGCTGGCACACGCATGCACCACCTCCAGTGGGAGCCGGTCGTTATTGCTGGTGACAAGGGCGAAGAGGGCCTGTTCATCCATGCTGGCCAGCGCATCTTCCGAATGGCCGGGCAGGGGAAATAGTTCGTCGGCTGGTGGCTCGGATTCATTATCAAAATTGAATGATGAATCCAGGTCACCATGAATGTAGTGGTAGATGCTGTGCACGAGATCGGTCACCATTTCCGGTGCTTCCCGGAGTTCTTCGTGACCCGGCTGAATGATCTTGAGCTCCTGACGCAATTCTTCATTGATCAGCGAGTGAAGCATAATGAGCGCTGCACCTGCCTTGGGATGGCAATCATTTTCTTCACGCCACTGCTCCTCGTGGAGTTCCACGGCCTTGAGATAACCGTTGATCCAGTGCTCCGGTTCGCTGTCGTGGTCTACCTGGAAAAGCGCTTTGAACTCATGAAGTGACAGGTCTTCGGACAGAAAATCTACTACATTGAGCACTTCTTCCCGGATGGATTCCGGAAGTGGCTGTTCCCCCGAAATCTCCATGTACAGTTTTGCCAGGTCAGGATCCGGTGTCGTGGCAAAACCGGTTAGCAGGCCATGGAGGCAGGGTGGGTCGATGGACAAGTGGTATTCATGCAGCTGGTCAACCAGTTCATTAAAGTAATCGCTCATCAGGTGCTCTCTTTAATTGCGCTCATCGAAGATTCCCGGATTTTCATGCCTGGATTATAGAATGGAGAGTAGCTGTTGAAAATCTGCGAGTGAAGGGGAAGTTAAAAGTATTCGATATACCGCGGAACAATGCGCTGGCAGCAGAGGTGCTGCTTTCCACTGCGCTCTTGCATTTGCTTAACAGGCACTTCCGGTCCTGGCTTGCCTTCCAGGTTAGCTCTTACCAACGTGGCAAGAAAATCAGTGAAAGGACCTATATTGTTGTTCACACTGGAGCGAATTCCGGGGACAGTATAGAATTCCGGGAATTCCGAGTATACTCAATGTAAATGCACCCGAACCGGCCGGTTATACGGTGATGAGACATATATAGAAACGGCAGAGAAACGGGCAGGGCGTACGTTAAAGTCCGCACGGCCTGGTCGTAAGAAAAGATCGGACAACAGGGCCTGACAGTATAAATAGGTATACTGTCCCCGGAATACCCTGCAGGGATCAATCACCCGGTCCATGTTCTACGTGCGGTCGTGCCTTGACGAAACGTGCCGTGGCTTCGGGCATTAATGAGACAGCAATGCAATGAATCATTCCGATGAACCGCTTTTCAAGCCTGGTGACCTATCGAAGAGACCGGGCGCAACGGCAGACCCCGCTGTACGCGAGCGCATTCAGCAATTGATCCATAAACAGCCCTACGCGGTGTTGTGCGTCCAGGGTGGCGGGCAGCCATACGGAGCACTGGTGGCCTTTGCCTTTTCCGAGGATATGCGGCATGCCGTGTTTGTCACGCCGGTCGCAACCCGCAAGTACCGCCTGCTCAGCGAGTGTGATCATGTCGCACTTGTCATCGACAATCGTCCGGACAGGTTGGATGAGCTGATGGAGGTCGAAGCCGTAACCGTCACGGGTCGATCACAAATGATCGAACGCGGCGATGAGTTTGAGCAGTGGTCCGGGCTGCTGGTTGCTCGCCATCCGTACCTGAAGTCATTCGTGCAAGCGGCCACCTGTGCGCTGTTTCGGGTTGATGTTGTTCGTTTTCTGCACGTGGCACGATTTCAGGAGGTAAACCAGTGGCTTCCGGGCGCCCACTGCTGATTTCTCTGGGCGGTCCCGGAGAATGGGACGAGAAGGTTGTCGGTGGCAAGGCGGCGAAGCTGGCCCGGCTCTCTGTTGCGGGTTTTGATGTGCCGCAGGGGTTCTGCCTGACGACCTGGGCCTATGAGGCGTTTGTAAAAGACACCGGAATTGCAGCGGCGATCCGCATGGAACTTGGCCGCAAGTCCATGGATGACATGCGTTGGGAAGAGATCTGGGATACCGCGCTGCGGATTCGCGCGAAATTTCTCGCCCAGCCGCTCTCCGGATTGCTGCGTGAAGCGGTCACTGCAGGCCTGCGCGGCATCGATCCTTCCGCCCCGCTGGCGGTGCGTTCCTCGGCGGTCGGTGAAGATTCCGCCGGGCGCAGTTTTGCAGGGCTGCATGAATCGATCATCGGGGTCCGGGGCGGGCAGGCCGTGGAGGACGCAATCCGGCTGGTGTGGGCATCGCTCTGGTCAGATGCCGCTTTGCTTTATCGCAAGGAACTCGGTCTTGATCCGACGCACAGTCGCATGGCCGTGCTCGTTCAGGAAATGATCGATGCCGAGCCTTCAGGCGTTGCTTTTGCCCGTGATCCGCGCGACACCCGCAAGGAGCATGCGATCATAGAGTCGGTGCCCGGTCCGTGCAGCCAGCTCGTTGATGGCCTGGTTGATCCTGATCACTGGGAGCTCGACCGCAAAACTCACGGTGTCATCGCCTGGCTTCCCGGTCAGCGTGACGACGCAGAGCACCCTGCGCCGCTGCTTGAACCTCGCGATCTCGAGCAGATCCTGGAGACCTTGCTGTCGGTCGAGCAACTGTTTGGCTGGTCCCCCGATATGGAATGGACGGGAAAATCCGGTTCGCTCACCGTCCTGCAGGCCCGGCCGATTACGACCGCGGCTCCTGACGAGGATGAAAAGCGAGCCTGGTATCTTAGCTTGCGGCCCGGCGATGCTCGCTTGCATGCACTGCGCAAGCGTGTTGCTGAACAGCTCATTCCGGAACTGGAGGCGGTGGGCCAGGCGTTCGCGGCCGAGAAACTGGAGCTGCTCGACGATCAGCAACTGGCCGATGCAATCGAACAACGCAGCGCAGCCGTTGCCAGGTGGAAGAAAATCTACTGGGACGATTTCATCCCGTTTGCGCATGGCGTCCGCCGGCTCGCAACCTACTACAATGATTCGGTGCAACCGGAAGATCCCTACGAATTTGTGGGTTTGCTTCGGGATCAACCTTTAGTGGCGACACAACGTAACGATGCCATTGGCCGACTTGCTCGGCAGCTGGCAGCGAACGCAATGCTGCGATCAGTCGTTGAACGCTTGCTCGCAGAGTGTGCCGGCACATTGCGCTGGCCGGCATTCCGTGACGCGCTGATACAGATGACTGACGGCGCTGAGGATTTCATCCGTGGCTTTGAGGACATGAATGAGCGATTTCTCGACATCGTCTATGATGAGGAGCGGCTGCACGATCAGCCCGAACCCGTGCTGCGAAACCTGGTCGAGCTGTCGCAAGCACCGAACCGGGTCCTGAATGCTGCCCCGGTAGCGGCCGACTCCATTGCGGCGCTGGAAAAACGACTGCAGGATGCGGTCGGCCCGGAACGACTTGACGAGGCGCTCGACATGATCGAAACCGGACGCGTCAGCTGGAAACTTCGCGACGACGACAATTTGCTGGTGGCCCGCCTGGAAAGCCAGCTGCTGCGCGCACTGGATGTGGCCGCAAAACGTCTTCGAGACCTTGGCAGACTCAGCAGCGAAGGACGCCCCAGCGACGCGCATGTCAAACCCGTGATTCGAGCCCTGCGCGAACCATCATCCGGTCCGATCAGGCTTGAAGACACCGTTAAAGTGCCAAAAGCGGAGTTATCTTGCGCGCCACCGGGCGAGACCCCGCGGCAACTGATCGGGCAACCCGCTTCACCCGGTGTCGCCACCGGAGTGGTTCGCTGCATTCACGGGCACGACGACCTCGGCAGTTTTCGACAGGGTGAGGTTCTCGTCTGCGAAGCGATCCAGCCGACAATGACACACCTGGTCCCGCTTGCGAGCGCCATCGTCGAACGCCGCGGTGGAATGCTGATCCACGGTGCGATCATCGCTCGAGAACTCGGCATCCCCTGTGTGAACGGTGTCCGTCATGCGCACGAGATTCTGAAAAACGGCGACCTCGTGACGGTCGACGGTCATCTGGGAATCGTAACGGTTGGGTTAGCGGAGTTCGACCTGGAGTTGGGCATTCAGGGCGCGTAAGCTTGCCCAGGAACAACCAGGCGAGAGGTGCGCGGCCCGTCGGGCTGCCCTTCAATCCGTTGCCGTTGCTACATTATCATAGAGGTGTTTTCAGGTATGTAGTGCACGTCGATGCGCACGGCGAGTACTCCTGCGCTGCTGGCTCAGGGCATAAGTTGCTTTCGAAGGGTTTCGACGCGTCTTGCATTGGCGCCCATATCGCTCAAGCCGAGTCGGGAAGAAGATCGTACCTGAATTAATTGCTCATCAGGAAGAAACAGCAATTGAATATCGTCGCGGAATCTCATTATCGGTGTCTTGACAATCGCGTGCAAGAAGTAACCGTCATCGACGGTAATCTCCCAGTCTTCCTGTTGGGCAATCCATGCTTTTAGTTGCTGCCACTGTTCGACGTTCGCCGTGATCGGCTCACTGGCTTGTGCGCCACGACCGGATTGGCTGTTAATGCAATTGGGTAGCCACCCGCATTCCGGCAATACCTGCCGGGTTTGTGGCTTGCCGGGCGAGCTGGTGCAACCAGCCAGCAACAACATGGCAGCCAGTGTGCAACTGACGTGCAATTTAAGTTGCATGCCGGTAGTTGGATTTCCGGAATCACTCATGATAGCAGATACCGTTCGAGGATAATGCGCACGTCGACCTTTGCACGCAGGCGTGCGGCCAGCAAGTATAGTCCGCCCAGCTTGCGGTGCAGGAATACCGCATCTGCGGGCGGTGTATGCCAGTAGCCCTGTTCGAAGCTCAGTGCCATGCCGGCGTCGCGTATGCGTATGGCCAGGTCGCTCGCGCCAAAGTCAAAGCGGCCACGGGTGCGGGCCGGCTCGGTGGCTAAGATGAACAGTTCCATCACCGCCGCGCGCTGCTGTGCATGGATATCCTTCTTGAAGTAGCCGATCGCCTGTGCGCTCGCGGACATGGCCGCGTGGTCTTCGCGCAATGCCGCCTCGAGTAATCCCCGGTAGGCCTCGATGACTGCGACGGGATAACCCCGGGTGGCGCCGAAGTCGAGCAGTCCCAGCTGCCGGGTTCTGGTGTTGTAGAGATAGTTCGCAAAGTTGGGATCGGTTTGAATCATCCCGAACTCGAACAGCTCGCGGAAAAGTAATTCGAGCAGCAACCCCACGACCCGGTCTCGTGTCGCCTGGGTGGCAGTGTCCAGGGATTCGATGGGTTCTCCCTCCAGGAAATCCATGGCAAGGATGTTCCTCCGGGTAAAATACTCATCAACGCCGGGCACCAGGAACTCCGGTGTATCCTCCAGCGCAACCGCGAAGCGTCTCAGATGCTCGGCCTCCAGCAGATAGTCGGCTTCTTCATGCAGCTGGCGCTTGGCCTCCTGCAGCAGGGGGTGCAGATCAAGGCCATCGGGGACCAGGCGCGAAACCTTCAGCAGCGTGGCGACGTTGCCCACATCACTGTCGATACTCTGATCAATACCGGGATACTGGATTTTAAGCGCCAGTTGCCGGTCACTTTGCGATATCGCCGCATGCACCTGTCCGATTGATGCCGCCGCCATTGGTGTAAACGAGAAGCGCTTGAAATGCTGCTCCCACCCCTGGCCGAACGACTCCTGCATCACTGTGACCACCTCGCTCATGGGCATGGGCCTGGCGTCGGCGCGCAACCTGGCGAGAATGGCCGCCAGTTCGGCCGGGAGGATGTCGCCGGCATCCATGGACAGGAGTTGCCCCACCTTCATGGCCGCACCGCGCAGTTCAGACAATTTCTCGGCGACATGCCGGGCGTTGGCAGGCGTTAACACCAGGTCGGCTGCGCGGGGCAGGTTACCCCTTGCCACCTGGCGCATGCCCTCTGCGAGCATGCCACCCGCGACCCTGCCGGCAAGTCCGCCGAGGTGTGCCAGCCGCTCAAGCCGGCCGCGGGGTAGCGACGAGGCGGGTTTATTGCCGTTTATCATGCTGGTTCTCCGATCGACTGTGAACGTTCCATGTGCAGCGGATATAGAGCAGCCTGACCGCCGACTCGTATCAGGGTGTGCGTCAAGTATGTATTGACTGTCAATATAGGCTGGCGCTTGTTGAAAGTGCGGCGTGCACGGTTGCACGCCGCTGTTATTTTACGAGCCTGGAATCAGGACGCTGTCGATTACGTGGATGATGCCGTTGGCAGTTTCAATGTCTGCACTGACTACCGAGAGTGAATCAATCGATAGTCTTTGCCCCTGAACTGTCTCGAGTTCACGCTGCTGCAGGATATCGGCTGCGGTCACTCGACCCGGAACGACATGGTAACTGAGCACCGCTGCAAGTTTCTCCTTGTCAGCCAGCAATCCTTCAAGCGTACCCTCGGGTAGCTTGGCAAAGGCGGCATCAGTGGGCGCGAAGACCGTGAATGGTCCATCACCACGCAGCGTATCGTACAAATCAGCAGCAACAACAGCCTTGATGAGGGTGTGGAAGTCCCCTGCGACGGCGGCTACCTCGATGATGTCCGGTCCCTGAGATGGCAGCAGCTGTGTTTCAGGTGCAGTGGCGTATTTTTGTGGTTGTTCCACCTTTCGAGCTTTTTTAACCGGCACCTCCTTGTGAGAATACTTGTCGTACTGATGCGCAGGATAACCGTATGACTGCATCGGGCCGGGATATCGATGCATGCCATATGCGTGCATGGGTGTCATGTAGGCGTGGTGACCATACGGTCTTTTCATGCACATGTTTGCATCAACCGCACCACTCATCGCCCCCAGGGTCAGGGCGCAGGTGCTGTAGATAAGTAGGTGATTCATCCTTCGGGTTGAATGTGTCATCTTGTGCTCCTCTTGATCGTGGGTTGGAACTGCGGGTGATGGGCACACGATATGCGGGAATTGTCTGCAGCCGAGCTCCCCATAGTGTGTGCCGATGCAACACAGACTTACGATATTTATGTTTCGAAAAAGTTCACAAATACACATTCAATATTTTGATGCGGCTCATCGCACAGCTTATGAACCAGAGCATGCATACAGCGCGCTCCGCTGCGATGGGTTCAGCCAACTTGCCTGTCATGCTTGTATTGACTCACTAATATGGTTTTCGCATCGCAAACTGGCCCATCATGACACGCAGCCGGCGGCTATTCACAAGAATGAAATTACGCAGCAACAGGTCAATGCTCCAGGGGCTCTCCCTGATGTGCCCGAAAAGGTCACCCATGACGGCCTGCCGCATTCGGAACCAGACGGTAATGTTCGGCGGGCACGCTCCTGATCCGGTCCTTGTAGATATCGACCCCGATCTGTACCGGTGATTTAGCGGGCGATTCGGCGGGAGCCAAAAAGCGGGTTGCATTACTTCATCTCTACACAGCTATACTTGGCATCAAAGAATATAAACAGCCACTGGAGAAGGATATGGATCTGAAAGATACCGCACAGATAAAGTGTCGCCACTGTGCTGATCAATCGCGGCTGGATTTCGATTTCACATACGCCTTCCAGCCTATCGTCAATATCAAAAAGAGTTGTATATTTTCCTATGAAGCCCTGGTGCGCGGGTTGTGTAATGAACCTGCGGGAGAGATTTATCAGAGGGTTAATCAGGATAATCTCTATCGTTTCGACCAGAGCTGCCGTGTCAAAGCCATCGAGCTGGCAACCAAACTCGGTATCGACTGTCGGCTCAATATCAACTTTTTCCCGAATGCGGTGTATCAGCCGGAGCTTTGTATACGCACCACCGTGGCGGCGGCCAGGGCACAAGGCTTTCCCATCGAAAATATTGTCTTCGAGGTTATTGAAGGGGAAGTGATACGCGATCAGGCGCATCTGGCCAATATTATCAACTGTTACAAAAAACAGGGCTTCAAAACAGCCATCGATGATTTCGGTTCAGGTTATGCAGGGTTAAACCTGCTTGCCGAGTATCAACCCGACTTCATCAAGCTGGACAGGCAGCTGGTCACAGGCATACATAAAAGTCCGCCACGTCAGGCAATTGCACGTGCAATTATCATGGTTTGCAAGGATTTGCATATCGGCTTGCTGGCCGAAGGCGTAGAGGAAATCGCCGAGGCCGCGTGGTTCGTCGACCGGGGTGTGGAACTGTTTCAAGGAAACTACTTTGCCGAACCCGGATTCGAAATCCTGCCCGATGTGCCGGCGGACCGGATGCACATCGGTTAATCCAGGTTTATGCCGCGACCGCAATCGAATTCCGGGGACAGTATACTCAATGTAAACGCACCCGAACCGGCCGGTTATACGGTGATGAGACATATATAGAAACGGCAGAGAAACGGGCAGGGCGTACGTTAAAGTCCGTACGGTCTGGTCGTAAGAAAAGCTCGGACAACAGGGCCTGACACTATAAATAGGTATACTGTCCCCGGAATAGAGGCCCCTTGAATTACAGGTAGGTAAGCGCGTTTGTTATTCATAACCTGGTACACGATTGTGCCGCTGGTGTTCGTGTTCGGCTGCCTCGTGCAGTCCCTGCGCAAGCCGGGCACCTTCTGGCGGCGGGCCGGTAACTACGGTCTGCTGGCCTATCTGGTCTCGTTCACTCTCGGCGCCTTCGCCATCCTGGAATCGCGCAGCTCGACCTCCGGCATCGGATTTCTGTTTCTTCCCATGATTGCGGTGGTGCCCGGTGTGCTGGGCTTCGGCCTCGGGGCGGCCCGGCACCGACTCGGTCTTCTCAGGCAAACCGGTCACCCGACTACCTGGCCGCGAATCTGGATGGTTGTTGCCCTGATTGGACTGGTCGGGGCGCTGGCGGTCCAGCTGCATGGCTGGCACGATACCCGCCAGCTCAACCAGTCGCGGGACCAGGAGGCGGAACGCCAGCGTGCGGCGATAAAGGCCAACAAGCGCACACTGGCCGCAAGGCTGGCCGCCGCTCCGGGTCGCGAGGCACAGATCATCGAACAACTGGCTGCCGAAACGGATGATCGCACCTGGCTGTTACCGCTGGCATCGAATCCACATGCCTCTGCCCTGACATCTGGATCGGCTGAGTCAGTCGGCAGATTTTGGCGTTGCCCTGAGTGCGCTGCGTCATGTCAATGTGCCAGCTGAGGCTATCATGCGGGTCTATCGGACCCACAGTTACGCCGACTATTTCTTCTCCACCATGGCGGGCAACGTCAATACCCCCGCCTGGATACTGGCCGAGCTGTATCAAAAGCGCGCACAGAATTACGGCATTGCCCTGGCGCTGGCGGGCAATCCGAACACGCAGGCCGGCATTCTCGATAAGCTGCTCGCCGGTACAGACCAGCGTACACTGAAACGTCTGGTCGAGAACCCCGCGCTCAGCTGTGTTCAACTACGCGAGGTCCAAGTCCGGTTGCAGGATGAGAAGACGGGACGCCTGGACAGCAGCCTGGCAAAGGCCCTGGCCCGATGCAGGGAAAAGGGAACTGATCTGTTGAATCAAGGAATCAAAGGGGTCGATGAGAATCAAGTCCAGATCGCATCTATGAATTAGTCTCAGTTGTCTCGGGTTTTACTCGGTTTCCACTGACGGTTGAGATAAGAGTGGACTTCCCCCGGTATAGAGAATACCTCCGGTATATAATTCTCCGGATAAGCGACGCTGACACCGAAGGGACGAGGGCGCAGTCCGAGTAATCCTTCACGACTCACCATTCAATCATTTCGTGAACTTCTTCGATCTGTTGGTGGCCTGTGGAGCCAATCGCAGGTGAGTTATGCTCACCTGCATGCCTGATAATATATTTGTCGAATAAATATGCTCACCAATATGAAACGAAGTAGTGCGGTGTTGTTGCTTGTCATCCTGCTGGCTGGGACAGGATGGCCGTCTGCCCAGCCTGTCGAGATTGCAGCAGGGCTGTTCTCCAGGAGCATTGCCGGTGAAAAGCAGCCTGCTGGCTGGCAGCCACTTTCGTTCAAGGGGATCGATCGCTACACCGATTATTCGCTGGTAGCTGATGCGGGCACCGTGGTCATCAAGGCGGTCAGTGAACAGTCCGCCTCCGGACTGATGAGGCCACTCTCGCTGTCACCAAAAGACTATCCGATCATCCAGTGGCGCTGGAAGGTCGAAAATATCCTGCGCAAGGGCGATGTCACTCGCAAGACCGGGGATGACTATCCAGCCAGGATCTACATAACCTTTGCCTTTGATCCCGGGCAGGCCAGTTACCTTGAGCGTCTGCGCTACCGGGCCGCCCGTCTCATCTACGGTCAGGACGTGCCGTACCGGGCGATTACCTATATCTGGGGAAGTAACAGCACGGCCGGTGCCATGATTGAAAATCCCTACACCGACCGGGTCATGATGTTTGTTGTCGAAGGAGGAGACGCGAAAGCACAGCAGTGGATAACGGAGCGGCGTAATGTCTATGCTGATTACAAAACAGCATTCGGTGAGGAGCCTGCAATGATTTCTGGTGTGGCCATCATGACTGATACGGATAACACGCAGGAATCTGCCGTTGCCTGGTATGGTGATATTGTTTTCAAAAACGGACGCTGACAGCAAATAAAGGAATTCCGGGGACAGTATACTTAATGCAAACGCACCCAAACCGGCTGACCATGCGGTGATGAGACATTTATAGAATTGGCAGAGGAACTGACTGGGTTTACGCTGAAGCCCGCACGGCCTGGTCGTAAGAGAATATCGGACAACAGGGACTGACAGTATAAATAGGTATACTGTCCCCTGAATTACTGTTGTGTCACCTGTGTAGCTGATATATCGGTGCGTATCAGTTCCACGCGACGGTTAATGGCATGTGCCCCGGGTGTTTGAGCCATGTCGATCAGGCGCGTTTCACCGTAACCGGCAGATGTCAGGTTGGCCGCCGGAACGCCGTGTGTAATCAGGTAATCACGCACGGTACTGGCGCGACGTGCAGACAGGTCCAGGTTGTAGGCATCATCACCCTGGCTGTCGGTATGACCACCGACTTCGACGGTGACTTCCGTGTGGCTGCTGAGCGTATTGGCAACCACATCGAGGATGTCGCTGGATTCCGGGGTGAGTTCTGCGGAGTCGAGCTTGAAGTTCACACCCCTGAGGGTGATCGGTTGGTCCTTGGGGCAACCGGTGAATTCGACCTCGGTACCGGCTGGCGTGTCCGGGCACAGGTCCCGGGTATCGGCGATGCTGTCGTTGTCACTGTCGATGACCACCGGTTGTTCGATCACAACGGGTGCCGGTGCCGGTACGGGTGGCGGTGCATAGTAGGCGACCGGTGGGTAGTAAGCGACCGGTGCGTAGTACGGATATCCGTAACTGTAACCGCGTCCGTAGCCGTAACCGCGGCCATGGCCGCGTCCGCGGAAGTTCATGTTGAAGCCGACATCGCCACCCGTATAGCCATGCATCGGGCCCCAGCCGTTGTAGCCGTTGTAGCCATGCCATGGGTCCCCCCACCAGGCCTGGCTAGCAGTCGATAACAGGGTAGTCACGGCAAGGACCAGTGAAATAATCAGCGTGCGCGTTGTCATGAACGGCTCTCCTGGATAGTTATTTGTTGGTAATATAATTAAATAATTATATATAAAGTGCCCAGCATATCAAATTGCTTTTAAAATAGGTGTCATAAAATAGGTGTCAGAGCACATTTTCTCCTTATATTAGAGATAAATGTGCTCTGACACTTTTTTCCTTTGCTTTTTTCCTTTGGCAATGCGCGCCTCGCCCCAGGACGGATTACTCATGGCCATTTCGCGGATCAGTTGCCTGAGTTTGACGGGTTTCGGTGGTCGTCCTGGTCGTGATTTCCAGCGCCAGTACAGGCGAAAGCCCTGACGGTGCCATCGGACTAATGTCCGGGGCTGGACAACAACCAGTCAGTCACGCCAGTTGAATAACCTGGAAATCAGCACGAGTACAATTCGGATCGGTATGTCTGGCCGGTGAGGCCTGGCCTTCCGCTCCTGGAACGTAGCCAATTGTTTACGCAGGAAGATGTTTTCTGCCGCGAGTGCGCCCTGCGGACGTAGAAAGAGCCAGAGAAATATGGCCAGGTCGCCGAGCAGTGTGATTATCGTTTTGACACCATCCATTGCGGGCAGTATCTTGCCGCATCATTGGCAACGGCGCGATGCAGAGGTAACTGCATAATTAGGAATCAGCGGGATTCAATTATTGCGGACGACAGGTTCCGGCTGAATAGAATTCGTGGTATCAGCTAGCATACGTTCCACCTGTACTTGAAATAGTCCGGGTTTCAGATCCATCCTGGCAACAGGATTTGTGTCATCTGATCCAGAATTCGTACCGCAACAGATCCCTTAACCAGTCATGACCCAAAGCAAAATCCCGTCACTTCCCTCCAAGGTTGCTGGCATTGACTCCGCGCAATCCGGATTTTCCGGCATACACGCGCTTCGGAATCTCCATGCCGATTTAGCTTTGTGGCTGGCACTTATGCTGATGATGGTGGCGTTTCGCGCCCTGTTACTGGTTCTGTTCAGGCACGAACTTGCGCCGGAAAGTGATTTCAATGAAGTATTGAAATGCTTTGCAAGCGGCCTTCGATTCGATATTTCGATGGCCAGCTACGGCGTCGCTCCTGTCGTGGCGCTGACATTGATTTCCTTCTTTCGCCCCCTTGGCCAGTGGCCTGCACGGATTCGCCGGGTTTGGGCAGTTACACTCACCGCGCTTTGCGTCCTGATCTTCATCGTGGATGTGGGTTATTTTCACGAGTACCACGATCAATTCAACCACTGGATTTTCGGTTTACTATTCGATGACCGCACCGCCATCGCCCAAACCATTTGGAAAAGTTATCCAGTCTTCCTGCTGATGTTCATGGCGGCAACGCTGATCGCAGGCCTGATCTGGGCAGGGCGGAGTCGCAGGGCACACAGCATTGCGGCGTTTCCCGCTTTCGCCCGCGCTTGCATCGAGCTGGCGCCAGTGGGCAACACCAGTCGTAGTCGTTTCCCTGCTGATCACCGGCATGCGCGCATCATTCGACAACAGGCCGGTCCAGGTCACCGCCGCCGCCACAACGAACGACGTCTTTCTGAACAAGCTGGTCCTCAACCCATTCGCAGCGCTCAAGCGCGCCATTCGCAACCATCAAACCCTCGCGCACTCGAAAGGCCTTGCCGCAATCCTTCCCGGTGGCGACATCCGCGCGGCGGCGCGGGATTGGTTCCCGAAAGTCACTGACGTGACAAACCTCGATGAACACCTGAAACGCATCGCGCCCGGTTCCCCGTCGGTGCCACCCCGGCACATTTTCATAATCGTCGAGGAAAGCTACGACACCTGGGGAATGCAGCCGGAAAACCTGGGGCTCCATGTCAACGACCGTTTGATCGCCCTGGGCCACGCAGGCTTTGCCGCGGATGCTTTCCTCTCGGGCGGGGACCATACCATTGCCAGTCTGTCCGCGCTGATCTCCGGCACCCTCGATACCGGCTTCAACGTGAACTACCAACCCTTGCCGACCAGGGGACTGCCTATGGCGCCGGCGGCAATCTTCAAATCGCTTGGCTATCGCACCCGGTTCTTTTATCCCGGCTACCTGAGCTGGCAAAGAATCGGCGAATTCTGCCGCGAACAGGGTTTTGACGAAGTCCACAGCGGCGTCGAAATAGCCTCAGATCAGCCCCACAACGAATGGGGCGTTCCCGATGAAGAACTGTTCGACTTCGCGCTCGGGATGCCCAGCGACCAACCGACCTTCAACATAATCATGACCATTTCGTATCATGCCCCCTTCAGCGTGGACATCGATGCGAAAGGATTTCCCCGTCAGGCGCTCGCGAAGGAGTTCGCCGCGCGCGGATACAACGAGGAACAAACGCGAGTCCTCGGTCACCTTTGGTATGCCGACAAAGCGCTGGGCGATTTCGTCGCAACGGCGGAGAATCGATTTCCCCTCGCCCTCTTCGCCATCACCGGGGATCATTGGTCCCGACGTGAATTCAACAAGCGCCAAACATTACTCGTCCAGCGCGCTGTGCCATTTATTCTCTACGGTCCCGAAGTCCTCCGGGATGTGCCGCGGCCCCAGCACTTCATCGGCAGTCATCTTGACGTGATACCCACGCTGATTGAACTCAGCGCCCCGCGTGGATTTGAATACTACTCATTTGGACATAACATGCTGGATCCTGCAGCGCCTCCGATCGGTTACGGGAGCAACGCCGTCGTCACTCCCGACCTGGTGCTGGACGTTTCATCACAGAACCAGATCCAGGATCACCACGGCCAGCCGCTCACTAATAACGCCAGGACGGACGAACTCCGTCTGCGTTACCAGCAACTAAGCGCCCTGAACTGGTGGCGCGTCATGAAGGGACCCAACCTGTAGGGTAATTCCGGGGACAGTATACTTAATTATCCTATCGCGCTATGTGCAATTACCGATGTAGAGTGCTTATAAAGCTGTTCAAGGAGGAACAGTATGGCGCGTATTGCACGGATTGTTCTGCCCGGGTATCCGCATCATGTCACCCAAAGGGGTAATCGAAGGCAAGAGGTCTTCTTTAGTCGCGGTGACTATCAGGCATACCTGGAATATATTGCTCAGGGCTGCGCCGCGACACACACGCAGTGCTGGGCATATTGCCTGATGCCCAATCATGTTCATCTTGTTCTGGTGCCACAATGCCCTGACGGGTTGCGTAAGTCACTTGCTGAAGCGCATCGGCATTACACGCGCCGGATAAATTTCCGTCATGGCTGGCGGGGCCATCTCTGGCAGGAACGATTTCACTCATTTCCGATGGATGAGAAACACCTGATTGCAGCTGTACGCTACGTTGAACTGAACCCGGTGCGTGCGTGCCTGGTCACGCATGCCGGGGGCTGGCCCTGGTCCAGTGCGCAGGCGCATCTTCGAGGTCTGGATGACCACCTCGTGCAAGTGGCACCTATGCTCGCTCGAATAGGCAACTGGGAAGCCTATCTTCAGCAAACCGATTCACCGCAGGGGCTTGATACTCTCCGCAAACACACCCGCACCGGCCGCCCGCTCGGGAATGAGGCATTTATAGAAACCGCGGAGAAACTGGCGGGCCGTGCGCTGAAGCCCGCGCGGCCTGGCCCCAAGAGGAGGCCGGACACAAGGGGCAGTATGGTTTAATTAGGTATACTGTCCCCGGAATTATAAAACGACCCGGGAGGCAGGCATTGATAACATATAGGCAGATACTCAGCGTTTTGTTGCTGTGCGGCTTGTGGGGATGTGCGGCAGTTCAGCCGCAGCAGGTTGAGATGCAGCCAGTCCAGGACAGTCTGCCGGACGGGGAGGGCTGGTGGTATGCGCGTTTCCGGATGGCCCGTTCGGAGGATGATCCACCGAGCTGGTATCTCGGTACGCTGCTGGCCGGTGAGGTCATTGCGCCGGTATTCGAGTCCCACTACCGGGATATCCAGATCTGGCGCGTGCACCGGCGCGCTGGCAAAGACAACCACGGACATGTGTTCAGTTTTATTTTCTACAGCACCCCGGACGGCGCGCGGCGTATCTACAAAGATATTGCCGAAAATCCGGTGCTGGTGCGCTTGCAGGAGGAGGACAAGGTAACCTGGGTCGGGTTCGATGATGTGCACCAGGTCTCCAGGCCAGCCATCGAGGATACCAGTGACAGCCACTGGTCCTTGCCGGTACAGAAAACCTGGCCGGCGCTGATTATGGGCGCCAGTCGCATGTGGCTGGATCTGGTCGGCGAACTTGCCGCCGCCCATGCCGACGAGACTGACCTGGAGCGGCGCTATCAAATCGTGCAGCAGGAACTGAATGCCATCTGGGCCGGCCAGGGTCAGCACGCAGTGCTGCATCATCTGAGTGCGATTTTTGCCTATAAACCCCTGCTGATTACTTACTGAGTGATAATGGGCAGGCAAGCGTCGTATCCCGGTCAGGTGCGGCCGGATAGCATATTTCCACCGGGGCAAGCTGCGGACTGCCGGTATCCGGCCCCGGTCATTCCATACTTCGGTTAGCCAACCCGTTCATCCATGTCCATGAACCGTTTCCGCTGCACCCTCTTTTCGCATCCACAGGACCGCCAGACCGGCGATTACCTGCATCGTGTCGTCTGGCCCGGCAAGGCCCTGGGCCGGTTCATTGCTGTCCATGCCATACAATCCTGTCACCCTGACCATCTGCAAGAACTGGTAGACAGTGATGTGCTGGTTATCCAGATGGTCGCCGATGCGAGATTGCTCGCGGTAATACAGAAACGGCGCCAACAGGGGAAAGTCACGGTATTCGAAATTTCAGATGACTTCACTGCATTCCCGGCGCATCTGCCCGGACATGCATTTTATGCCAGCCGGGAAGTTCAGGAAACGATTGCCACGCTCGCAGCGGCATCGAATGCTGTCCAGTTCAGCAGCCCGTTCCTGGAACAGAAATACCGGGATCTGAATCCCGCGCATGCGGTATTCCCAAATCAGCTGATCAGCATCCCCGCGCTGAAACCGGTAAAGAAGCGTCAACCGGTACTCGGCTGGGCCGGCTCCATCGGGCACTTCGACGACGCCAGGCGCATCGCCGGTGTGCTATCCCGATGGCCATTGAAGGATCAGGTTCGGCTGCACATCATGGCCGCAGCGGAAATCATCCAGTTGTTTCGCGCTGCCGGGCTCGATGTACAGGCAAGTCCGACCGGAGACATGTCGGCCTACCTTGATTTTTTGAAGACGATCGATATCGGCCTTGCTGTCGCAACGATCGATGACTTCAGCAGCGGTCGATCGGACGGGAAATTCCTGGAGTATGCATCGCGTGGTGTCGTTGCCGTCTGTTCGGACGGCCCCCCCTATGCAGACAGCATTGTCCATGGCGAGACCGGTTTTCTTTTCAAGGACGATGAAGACATGCTCGATATCCTGACCCGGCTGATCGAGTCTGCCGAACTCAGAAAACGTATCAGGCGCCAGGCGCACCAGTACCTTCGCGCCAACAGGACCCATGCCAGGGCGGCGGCGGACCGGTTGTCATTTTACACCCAGCTGATGGATTTACAGGGATCTCTGGCAGCAACAGGCAGCGCAACTGAAAGCGCGGGATACAGGGAAATTATTGCGGACATCGAGCCGGCGTTTGTGCAGGCAATGCTCATGCACCGCGCGGGCAGGGCGCCTGAAGCCATCCGCATCTATACCCGCCTGGTTGAAAAAACACCGGATTTCTACCTGTTATGGGAACGCATGAGCCAGGCATGCACCGCCATAGGGGCAGGGGAACAGGCCGCTTCGTGTAACGCGCGTGCAAGCGCACTGCTGGCGCAGGAGTATGCCCGGCTTGGCTTGATTGCGGATGCCGGGGTTGGCGATCCACAACCAGCCCGCCAATACTGATCGGTAAAAAACTGAATACCGGGATCAGATCCCGGTTATCCTGAATATTACAAACAGTCAGGAACTGAACCCGGTTATTCCAGCTATCCTGGAACTCATTTGTTGGTGCAATTATGAAAATACTGGTACGCAATTTATCTGTGGAAACGACGCAAGCGGTGCTGCTGGCCTTGTTCAGCGAATATGGGGATGTCCAGTATTGCACGGTGGTGATGGATAAAGTGACTGGAAAGTCCAAAGGTTTCGGGTTCGTTGAAATGCCCCGCGCGGGTGAGGCCAAGGTGGCCATCAAAGGGCTGAATGCCCGGGTTGTCGACGGCAATAAGATTCGAGTGAAAAAGGCGGAAAAGAGCTGACAGGATGTCGCTGCATGGGATTATATGGAGTTGGACCCGGACAAATTACACTCTGTCAATGGAGCAGGTGACAGTATGATCGACTCCCAGCCCGGGAATCCTTTGCATGGCGTGACGCTGGAAATGATGCTGACTCGCCTGGTCGATCGTTATGGCTGGGAGACATTGGGGCGGACCGTTAACATCAAATGTTTCACGCATGAACCCAGCATCAAATCCAGTTTGAAGTTTCTGCGGAGAACCCCCTGGGCCAGAGAGAAAGTGGAAGCCTTGTATGTGCGGAGTATTGGGCCGACAGATTGAGACGTTTATGACGCCCTGGATTTTACTCGATAGCGCACAAGTGCCCGGCAACGGCGGGGAGCTGCGCCTTTATCAGCGCAGTGATGAATTCTCCATCACGGTCGTGGGCCAGGGCGAACTGATGAACAGCCGGGTACATGGCTCCGAGGATGCGCTGGCTGAGCATACCTGCGCCAGACTGGCGGATTGCAAACAGCCGCGACTGTTGATTGGCGGGTTGGGCATGGGGTTCACCCTGGCAGCGGCGCTCCGGCATGTTGGTGACCAGGCCCAGGTGGTGGTGGCAGAATTAGTGCCGGCCGTGGTGGCCTGGAACAGGGGCCCGCTAGGGGCGCACAGCGGTCATCCGCTCGAGGATCCCCGGGTGCGCGTGCGCGCGGGGGATGTTGGCCGCATGCTAAGGGCCGGTGAACAGGCTTATGATGCGATCCTGCTGGATGTGGATAACGGACCCGAGGGGCTCACGCGCAAGGAGAACGACTGGCTCTATGGTATGGACGGGCTGAATGCCTCCTATGCGGCGCTGCGTCCCGGCGGTGTGCTGGCTGTGTGGTCGGCTGGCCCGGATCGTGATTTTGTGCAACGCTTGCGCAAGACAGGATTCGAGGTGGATGAGGTGCGTGTGCGTGCGCATGGATCGAAGGGTGCGCGGCACATTATCTGGTTCGCGCGGCGTGGGGATTAGTCAGGGGTGAAAACAGCGCAACCGTGCCGGACTATATCCCCGGGGTCTCGGCAAACTAACGTGGTCAAAGGTGTTGCAAGGTGTCTATGGCGCGGCCAGCAGGGGTTGCCAGGCAACAGGGTTTGACCGGTTCAATTAGGTATACTGTCCCCCGAATGCAGCCCATAGTTTCCATAGCTAACCTGTCGAAGACCTATGCCAGCGGCTACCAGGCGCTGAAAGATGTGAACCTGGACATCGAGCCGGGTGAAATCCTGGCGCTGCTCGGCCCCAACGGTGCCGGCAAGACCACGCTGATCTCGATTATCTGCGGGATTGTCAATGCCAGTGCGGGGTCGGTGACGGTCGACGGTCATGACATCGTCACGGACTACCGCGCCACGCGCAGCATGATCGGCCTGGTGCCGCAGGAGCTCACGCTGGGCGCCTTCGATACCGTGTGGAATACCCTGTGTTTCAGTCGCGGCCTGTTCGGCAAAAAGCCGGACCCGGCCTACCTTGAGCAGTTGCTGAAAGACCTGTCGCTGTGGGAGAAGAAAGACAGCGAGCTCATGACCCTGTCGGGCGGCATGAAACGGCGCGTGCTGATCGGCAAGGCCCTGGCGCACGAACCTTCGGTACTGTTTCTGGACGAACCCACTGCGGGCGTGGATGTGGAGTTGCGCAAGGATATGTGGGCGCTGGTGCGGCGTCTGCGCGAGTCCGGCGTCACCATTATCCTGACCACGCACTATATCGAAGAGGCCGAGGCGATCGCCGATCGTGTGGGGGTCATCAACAACGGTGAACTGCTACTGGTGGATGACAAGCAGGCGCTGATGCACAAGCTGGGTAAACGGCAACTGATCGTCGAGCTGGAAGAGGCCCTGGGCAGTGTGCCTGATGCGCTGGCCCCCTGGGCGCTGGAACTGTCGGCCGATGGCAACCAGCTCACCTATACCTATGACCCGCACAAAACGCACACGGGTATCAGCGATTTGCTGCAGGCCATCAGTGAAGCAGGCCTGTTGTTGAAAGATGTGAAAACCACGCAAAGCTCCCTGGAAGAAATATTTATCAGCCTGGTGAAAAAGATCATGAATATCTATGCCGTCAGGGTTATCTACAAATACGAAATGCTGCGCGCCTGGGAAACCCTGCTGCAGAGTTTTGCGTCACCGGTGATTTCCACATCGTTATATTTCGTGGTATTCGGTTCGGCGATCGGCTCGCGTATCGAAATGATCGAGGGCGTGTCCTACGGGGCCTTCATCGTGCCCGGCCTGATGATGCTGGCACTGCTGACGCAGAGTATTTCCAATGCGTCGTTCGGTATTTTCTTTCCCAAGTTCACCGGCACCATCTACGAAGTCATGTCTGCACCCATATCGATGGTTGAAATCCTGCTGGGTTACGTCGGTGCGGCAGCCACCAAGTCACTGATCATCGGCCTGATCATTCTCGGGACGGCAGGATTCTTCGTGCCGCTGGAGATCGCGCATCCGGTATGGATGCTGGTATTTCTGATCCTGACCTGTATTTCTTTCAGTCTGTTCGGCTTCATCATCGGGCTGTGGGCGGTCAACTTCGAAAAACTGCAGCTCATACCGCTGCTGGTGATTACGCCGCTGGTATTTCTCGGCGGCAGCTTTTATTCGGTCGACATGCTGCCGCCGGCATGGCAGACCGTCACGCTGTTCAACCCGGTGGTGTACCTGATCAGTGGTTTCCGCTGGAGCTTTTTCGAGGTGTCCGATGTCAGCGTGGGACTGAGCCTGGTTATGATACTGGTGTTCCTGTGCGCCTGCCTGATGCTCGTGTGGTGGATGTTCAGGACAGGATACCGGATGAAGCAGTAAGCTTCGTTTGTTCCCTTGTATTATTCAGTCGTCGATAGTGCGATGCAAAGCCGGAGGCCCACCCTGCTGCAACGGTTGATCAGAATCATTGATCGTATCGCCACCGTTCGTGTACTGGTGTTGCTGATACTGCTGACTGCGTTGTTTCCGGCCGTTCTTTTCCCTGCCGCCGGCATCGGGAATGACAAGCCGCTTGACTTGTATTTCTCCTATTCACCGGATCAGGTCTACGGATATCTTGGCGGACTGGGTGCCGGGGGGCGGAACGCATATGCCAGAATGGAACTGACCACAGATCTTTTGTTCCCGGTAGTTTATTGTCTGGCACTGACTGTCGCCCTTGCCATAGGTGTACGCAAAATACTTCCATTCAATAACCGACTCGGATATTTGTATTTCCTTCCCTTGCCGGTATTAATTTCTGACTGGTGTGAAAATATGGGCCTGTCCGCTGTGTTGCATGCCTATCCCGATCGACTTGATGCGATCATCTACGCTGCAAGTATGTTTACATCGCTAAAGTGGTTTTTCCTGGTCCTGGTAGTGTTTACACTGGGTACTGCGGGCGTTTTTACGATTATGAGGCAAATGCGGAATTGACCCGCGTGGTGGCGGCGGGAAAGCCTGAAGGTAGCCTCTAATCTGCGCCGGTGGCGCACATGCATCCAGCTATTCAGGATTAAGGCGACGCATTCAGGCTCACAGCACCGGTGAATTTCATGTCAATAGCGAACAGGCAGTTAATCGTGCCTTGTATCTGGATATCCCCATGCTCTCCACCTGCAAACACGCCGCGACCGGTGCCGGATATCGGAACCGACGTTTCCTCAAAGGTGCCATAGGTTGAGCCCGGGGAATACCCCTCCGGACAAGACTGTACATTGGCGAACCCGGTATGAAAAAAGCCGCGAGGTTTTGAATTCCTGCATGGTCGATTGTTCGACCAGACCCCGGGTTGTGCTACTGGTTACAAAGAAAGGCTCTTCCCCACATCGAGTGGGTAGATTACCGTTGCAGGGCCGAATTCATTCGGCCAACAGCCATTATTGCCATTGGAGATAAGGAGGTCACCCGCGGTCGTCATCCTTTGTTCGCGGATATCGCCGCAGCACGCCTGCTGGTTGGCAAACTCCGACATTGGGACTGCATCTGGATGACAGATGACGATGAAACACTGCTGGTCGAATGAATTCGACCCTACAGGTTTGATTGAGTAGGGCCGAATTCATTCGGCCAACAACCTTGTCATCAGAAGGAATGCGTCTCGTCTAAATTGATTAAGTTACCCACTCAATCAGGGGAAGAGCCCAAAGAAAAAGGGCCAAACTCCGGGTTCGGCCCTTCTCATTTTTTTGATAACCAGTTAACTAATCACGCTTCGATGCTACCTTCCGTGCGCGCCTCCGGTACAGGTAGGTTACTGACAGTAACATCAATACCGGGAAGGTCGGGTCACTGCCGGCAGATGCGTTGAGTGTGCAGCCAAAGAAATCGCTGTTACTGGAGCCAGCCCTGCCACCCGGTGCAACCGGATCAACGATGACACGGTTTTGCATGTTATCAAGGTCAAACTGACCGCCATCCGTCAGGGTGATTTCAAGAGTTTCCGGGGCTGTCTGTGTCCAGAGGTCAGTTGGCAGTATCGTGTAGACCCCGCCCAGGCCTACCTTGTAGATCACGAGCTTTACGGGCAGTGCTTCAGGAAAGGTCAACTTCACGGTGGCGCTGTCACCGTCATTCTGAACAGTGGTGCTGTAACTGATTACCCCGAACGGAAAGTCGATCCCGCTTGGGCCACCGTCGGCAGCTACAGCGTTGACCCCCGAGAGTGTTTGACCGGGCGTGGTTTCAATAGTGAGGACACCGCCACCAGGTAGTCCCACTGTGTCCGTGTTAGCGCCAGGCAAGGTCGTGGTGGTGGTCGAGCCGGTCGTGGTGGTCGAACCGGCCGTCGTGGTGGTCGAACCGGCCGTCGTGGTGGTCGAACCGGCCGTTGTGGTGGTCATCGAACCGCCCATCGTGGTGGTGGTCGAGCCGGCCGTCGTGGTGGTCGAGCCGGCCGTCGTGGTGGTCGAGCCGGCCGTCGTGGTGGTCGAGCCGGCCGTGGTGGTGGTCGAACCGGCCGTTGTGGTGGTCGAGCCGGCCGTCGTGGTGGTGGTCGAGCCGGCTGTCGTCGTGGTTGTCGTGGTCGTCGTCGGCAGGGTGCAGTTGTTGGTACAGCCGTCGTTGTCGTGATCAGGTTGCCATCGTCGCATGCTTCGATATTGTGGTCCACTGGTCTGGACGAAGTAATCGCCACAAATCGCAGTCTCGCAACGTACTAACGCAATCGTCGTTGTTGCTGGTATGGGCATCGTCACACTCTTCGCCAGCAGCTGCATCGATAAAGCCATCGCCACAGCAGGTACAATCAGCATCGCTGCCAGGGGCGTGGCAAGCACTGTTGAGACATGCGGCTGCATTGGCTCGCATCGCAAGTCTCAGACAGCCCGTCTATTGTCAACAAGCCGTCACCACAGACAGGTCCGGCGAACACATTCACCGACAAGCTGGTAAGAAAAAGGAGGATAAATGACTGCAACAGCGTTGTTCTCTTCAGCATGTTGATTGCCCCTGGATTATTATGGCGTGGAAAATGGCGGACCCGGGTTATCCGGTAATCCCCTGTTAGTGCCGGGATAATATCAAATGCTGCGGCAGGGGGGTAGGGCCTTCTTCCGAAAGGCAAGAGCTGTCGTCAGCAGTGCGACATATTATATAAGCAGCTGAAAATACATTATTATCTTTGTGTCGCTGTCCATGTACCGGTCTTGCCCGCGTACAATGCTGGAAACGCGGTTTTGGGGGATTTGCGGGGCCGCAACTTGACTCAGGATCGAGGGTAGTCCGGTTCCTTGACTAGCGCTCCGTTTTCTTGCCCTTTTTGTCCTTGCGGCTGTGTTTTTTATTTTTCTCGGGTTGCGCCAGCCGTGAGATATCGAGGCGTTGACCGCATACCCGGGTTTTCTTCAGGTCCTGGAACACCTCTTTCGGCATCCCCACGGGCAGGTCGATCAGGCTGAAATCAGTATGAATGTCGATGCGTCCAATATGCTGGGCATCCAGACCCGCTTCATTGGCGATGGCGCCGACGATGTTGCCGGGCTTGACATCGTGCTGGTATCCCACCTCGATACGAAACTGTTCCATGCCCCTGGCGGGCCGGGTTTGCGGCGTGCGTGGCCGTGGTTCGCCCCGTTCCTTGCGCTGTCGCGGCTCACTGCGTTCCTTGCGTTGCCTGGCATCGGTCCCGGGGCGGACGGGTTTCTCTTTGTCCGGCTTCAGCAACAACGATTGCTCGCCAATGGAGATTTTTGCCAGCGCGGCGGCGATTTCCAGCGCCGGCACATCGTGTTCCTGCTGATACTGTTCCACCAGGCTTTGCATGAAATCCAGTTCACCGGCGGCCAGGGTGTCGCTGATGCCTTGTTTGAATGCGGCGATGCGTTTGTTGTTGACCATCTCGGTTGAGGGCAACTCCAGGGGCTCGATCTTCTGGCGTGTCGCCTTCTCGATGGCGTTGAGCATCCGCCGTTCCCGGGGCGCGACAAACAGGATGGCATCACCCTGGCGGCCTGCCCGGCCGGTGCGGCCGATGCGGTGAATATAGGCCTCGGTGTCATAGGGGATGTCGTAATTGACCACATGGCTGATGCGTTCCACATCCAGGCCGCGTGCGGCGACATCGGTGGCAACCAGAATATCCAGTGAGCCCTGTTTCAGGCGTTCGACCATCTGCTCGCGCTGTTTTTGCGGCATGTCGCCATTCATCGCAGCGGCCGCATAGCCGCGGGCCTCCAGCCGATCGGCCAGCTCTGTCGTGGCGGTCTTGGTGCGCACGAACATGAGTATGGCGTCGAATGGCTCCACTTCCAGGATCCGGGTCAGTGCATCCAGCTTGTGCAGTCCACTGACCAGCCAGTAACGCTGGCGGATGGTTTCCGCGGTGGCGGTGCGGGTCTTGATGGATATCTCCTGCGGGTTGCGCAGGTGACGCCGTGCGATGCGCTCGATCTCTTTCGGCATGGTCGCCGAAAACAGTGCCATCTGACGCTCGTCCGGGGTCTGCTCCAGGATCCATTCGACATCGTCGATAAAACCCATGCGCAGCATCTCATCCGCCTCGTCCAGCACCAGTGTCTGCAGCGCACCCAGCTTGAGCGTGCCCTTGCGCATGTGATCCATCACTCTGCCCGGTGTACCGACAACGACATGTACGCCGCGTTTGAGTTGCCGTATCTGTCCGGCATAATCCTGACCGCCATAGATCGGCAGCACGTGAAAACCACGTATATGGGAGGCGTAACGATGAAAGGCCTCTGCGACCTGGATTGCCAGTTCGCGGGTGGGTGTGAGGACCATTACCTGCACTTGCTGCTGCTTGATGTCGATACGTGACAGCAGTGGCAGTGCGAACGCAGCGGTCTTGCCGGTGCCGGTGGGTGCGTGTCCCAGCAGATCCAGGCCATTCAGCAGGTGGGGAATGGTCTGGGCCTGGATGGGGGTGGGGATTTCGTACCCGACCTCGTCAAGCGCGGTCAGCAACGAGTCGGGCAGTTTCAGGTCGCGGAAGCTGGTGACTGAGGGTTCGGTGTTGGACATCGGATAATCCTGGTAAGGGAGAGACGCGATCATGGGCGGCCGGGTGGCGCAGTATAATGCCCGGCCCGGTGATTACACTAGCGCCGCCTGAAAAATACCGGGTTTAAAGGGGAAATGGGCCGATGCCGGTGCCTGCCCGCAAGGGGTGGCCGGACAACAGGGTCTGGCTGGTTTACGCGGTATCATCACCCCCTGAACACACTGCATTAGCGGTGCTTATCGACAAGCTATTGTTAATTGCCCGCTGCGTCATTGATCGCAGACATGGCCGGCTGACGTGTCAGGCCCGTTCGCGTGGTTCATATACGGCATGACTGGCAGCATGTCTTTCATCTTGTCAGTGCATGTTCTCATTTTCTGGATATCCGGATTGCCCGTGACCTCTTGAGCGAAAGCCACGGCTTTTTGTTGCGCACCATCACGATTGCCGCTCGCACACAGGGACTTTACCTCGGCTTCAAGCGTATTTGCCCGTTGTTCAAATTCCTTTAATCGGGATTGATCGATGCCCTGCATGCAGGTCTGCATTGCCTGCATTTGTTGCATCATGTTTTGCATATCGCTTTCACTCATGCCCTGGTAATTCTGGGCAATCGCTGTAACAGGAACAAGCAGGGAAATAAAAACCGTTACCATTTTCATGACTTCACCTCCAATAGGGACAGTATACTCAATCGCGGCACGGATGGGGTCTGACTCACGACTGCCGCATAAATCCTTTGTAGCGAAACAGTCAGGCAAGATATTGTTGTATGGATGCTGAATGGAAAATACTTTAAACATGGCTCTTACCCAAATCAAGTGGGTAGATTACCGTTGCAGGGCCGAATTCACTTGTGCCCGGCGCTTTATCGGGTATTCGGCCAACAGCTGCATCTGGATGACAGATGACGATGAAATACCGCTGGTCGAATGAATTCGACCCTACAGGTTTGATTCAATGATGATGAAACACCGCTGGTCGAATGAATTCGACCCTACAGGTTTGATTCAATGATGATGAAATACCGCTGGTCGAATGAATTCGACCCTACAGGTTTGATTGAGTAGGGCCGAATTCATTCGGCCAACAACCTTGCCATCAGAAGGAATGCGTCTCGTCTGAATTGATGTGTTACCCCCTCGATCAGGGGAATATCCATAAAAATAAATCCCGCTATCGATACAAAGCCTTTATCGCCATTTCCGCGCAAATGGGAATGACGGTTATTTATTTTTGGGAGAGTAGCGGGTCAGACTGTTTTACTCAAAGTCCCTAACCGGCCGTATTCTGATTCACCGTGGTTTCCGCCTGCAGTTCGAGCAGTTCTTCCTCGACACCGGCAGCATGCGTGAGCTGGGCGACATTGTCTTTGGTGAAAAATCCCTGGAAATCCCCGAAGCGCTGTACATACTCGATAATCAGCGAGGAATGCTCTGATGCGCTGGAGAATATCTGTTTCAGGCCCTCTTCCCTGGAGCCGATCACATCGAGCAGGAAGTCACGTCCCTGAGCGGCAATCTGGGCCACCACATGTTCGATGTTTTCCCGCTGGTCGGTCTCGCCGTCACGCACGGCAAAGGCTATGTGGTGCAGGCGCGGCCCGTAGTTGCGCACGAAGGTCTCCGTTGGCGAGGGCAGCCTTTCCAGATGATTGACGAAGTAGGGCGTATTGTTGGCGGTAAAGACTTTCGCAGGACTGCGCGATTCCTCGGAATGATGCACGCTTTTGGTGACATTGGTCGAGGAATTCTGGTCCCTGATGTCATAGGAGCCCCAGTAGTAATAGCTGGACAGTGACAGCCATTCCAGTATTGCTACTTCCCGGTTCTGGCTGTAGATGCGCGTCGCGAGGTGGTCTATGGGCATGATCAGGTTGTTGATGTGCAGCTGCTTTTGCAGCTCCTTGGCGGCCAGATAGACATCCTGGATATCGGAACGGATGCTGCTCATGCCGAGTGCATAGACCCGGATCTGGTCCAGGGTACGTTCCATGTAGGCAACGATGTTGTGCGTGTAGGGTGACGGTTTTACGATCGCCAGATTACCGGGTAATTCCAGCTTGCGAATCTGGTCCTGGGAAAAGAAGCGGAATCCCCGTTCCTGCTGGCAGAGTGCGGTTCCATGGAGGTCGGTGACGCGCAGTATCTCGCCCATGTAGCGGCTGTTCGGTTTGCGCGCCCCAATCGGATAAACCTCGTTGAGGCTCCGGAAGATGCCCTGGATGCGTTCGTCCTTGACTTCACGCACCAGAAAATCGGGTGAGTTCATGTCAATGCGGAGAATATGTGTCCAGTGGCTCTCGCTTTCCAGTGTCACCAGGTATTCGTAGGGTGTCATCAGACAAAGTTCGCCGATATAGCGGATCGAGTGACCCGGATCGACTGTGATCATGATAGCGTCGATTTCGTGCACCATCCCGGTCAGGCCGACGTGGTCGCGTTCTTCCAGCAGCCGGATCAGGTAATCCTCGAAAAAATCTGAGTTCTGCTTGTCTCCGTAACGTGCGTGTGAGAGTGATGACATCCTGGTGTTTCCTGTTGGTTCGGCCCGTTGAACTGCTATGCAATAAGTACGCCATTGATTGGGTGTGCCTGTGAGAAAACATCTTTGACACGATTTCAGAGGGTTGCGGTTTGATGCCCTGGGTTGCTCCATTTCCTGCCCTGCGCCATGTGCTCTCCCGTGATGCCTGGTTGCAGGTCGTGCACTGTGTTGGAGCAGTATGACTACCAGGCTCGCACACACATAGCGGCTCGATCATGGTGCATGAAACAGGGTTTGCCACCGTCCATGCCTCTTGCCGGTGCGTGGAAACGGTCAGGAATTTTCACTCAGCGCGCGGCAGAAAAGTGCTGCCGCCAGTATTCCTTAGTCTATGCCTGCACTTGGGACTATCCGCTAACGTGATGAAAAAACGGGATTATAGCCGTGCTTGTGCATGTTGCTGCGCATGCAACAGGTGAAATTATCAGTGTCCCTCTGTTAAAGCAGGCCATGCATGCGACGTGATGGCATGTTGTTTGCTGTGAGTTATGCGGCAAACCGTGGTAACGGTACCGGCACTTGCTGTGAACAGAGCAGCCGGGCAGCAGCTGCCCGGTCCGGACATCGCAACATGCGGTTGCGGTGTGAATGCAGTGGCTGGCGAGTGGGACTCGTAGTGATATGGCGATTCGGTGGAAAGACTATTCAAGCGGTGATTCCTACGACGAATTGATTACGCCGGCCGGGCACGCGCGCGCGGCGGCACGGCGCGCGGTGCGCTATATCAGCTCGCTGAGTGACGCGGAGTGGGGCGAGCGCCGTGATGCCGCGGAACTGGCCATGCGCGTAATGGGTATTACCTTCACGGTTTACAATAATGAGAGTGGAATCGACCGCGTCTGGCCATTCGATATCATCCCGCGCATTATTCCCGCCCGCGAGTGGCGCAGGACCGAAGCAGGTCTGATGCAGCGCGCGACTGCGCTGAATATGTTCATAGCAGATATCTACGGCTACCAGCATATTATCAGGGACAGGGTTTTTCCGCGGGAGCTGCTCGCAAAATCGGTGAATTTCCGCGAGCAATGCGTCGGTATCAAGCCGCCGCTCGATATCTGGGCACATATCTGCGGCAGTGACCTGGTGCGGGACAGCGACGGAAAACTCTACGTACTGGAGGATAACCTGCGGGTGCCATCCGGCGTTTCCTATATGCTGGAGAACCGCCTGGTGATGAAGCGGGTCTTTCCCGAATTGTTCGAGGACGTCAGCATCCTGCCGGTGGACGGCTATCCCACCCGCCTGTTCGACACACTGGCTTCCCTGTCTCCGCGGCCGGCTGACTATCCAACGGTCGTGGTGTTAACACCGGGAATCTATAACTCTGCCTATTTCGAACATTCCTATCTGGCACAGCAGATGGGAGTGGAGCTGGTGGTAGGCAAGGATCTGGTCGTCATGGAGGACGACTGCGTCTATCTGCGCACCGTCGGTGGTCTGGAGCGTGTCGATGTTATCTACCGGCGCGTCGATGATCTGTTTCTCGATCCCGAGGTCTTCCATCCGGACTCCGTGCTCGGTGTGACCGGGCTGATGCGGGCCTGGCGCTCGGGCAATGTAGCGATTGCCAATGCGCCCGGTGCCGGTGTTGCGGATGACAAGGTCGTGTATGCCTTTGTCCCGGATATGATCCGCTACTACCTGGAGGAAGAGCCACTCCTGCCCAATGTCAAGACCTACCTCTGCATGGACAAAAAGCAACGCGACTATGTGCTTGCCAACCTCGGTAAACTGGTGGTCAAACCCGCCAATGAATCGGGTGGTTACGGTATGCTGGTCGGTCCGTTTTCCAGCAAGGCGGAGCAACGAAAATTTGCCGATCTCATCAAGGCTGACCCGCGCAACTATATCGCCCAGCCAACCCTGTCACTGTCAACCACCCCCACCCTATGTAACGGACACATCGAGCCGCGCCATATCGATCTGCGTCCCTTCATCCTGTCCGGGGAGACCAGTCATGTCACGCGCGGTGGCCTGACGCGGGTTGCCTTGAAGGAGGGTTCGCTGGTAGTGAACTCATCGCAGGGCGGAGGCAGCAAGGACACCTGGATCGTGGATACGGGGGATCACTAGCCATGCTCCTGTCCAGCGTTGCAGAGAATATTTACTGGATGGCCCGTTATATAGAACGGGCCGAGAATACCGCGCGTATCATACTCGTGCACAACAACCTGATGCTCGATATGCCGCGCAGAATCGCCATTGGCTGGGAGCCGCTGGTTTACATCATGGGCTTTATGGATGAGTTCATGGAGCGCTACGAGGATGCCAGCGAACGCAATGTGCTGCGTTTCCTTGTGTCCGACAGGAAGAATCCCAACTGTATCGCTCGTTCACTGCGTCAGGCGCGCGAGAACCTGCGCACCACGCGAGCCATCGTGCCGCGAGCGGCCTGGGAGGCGCTGAATGATCTGAATGAGTACACTCTGGAAAATTCCACCAGCGGCATCGGCCGCCGCGGTCGTTATGCTTTCATGAAACGGGTTGTCGATTCCTGCCAGCTGCTGACCGGTAAACTGGCCGGTACCATGAACCACGACATGGCTTATGAGTTCCTGCGTATTGGCCGGAATATCGAGCGCGCGGATATGACCAGTCGTGTCATTGATGTGCGGGCCACCAACCTGCTGCCCAGTCAGACCGATGAACTCAAGCCATTCGATGATATCCAGTGGAAAAGCGTCCTGGATCTCGTGATGGGTTACCAGATGTACCGGCGTCATGTACATGTGGGCGTACGTGGTAAGGAAGTATTGCGCTTCCTGTTGCAGGAGGAGGAATTTCCGCGTTCAGTTCAATACTGTCTGGCCGAGGTGGACCAATGCCTGCGTCGCCTGCCCGGCAACGAGTCGGTGCTCCGGATGCTGGGCCGCGCACAGCGTATGGCGAAGGAAGTCGACATCAGGAATATCGTCACCGCAGGATTAAATGATTTCATCAATGAACTGCAATTAGTGCATACAGAGTTGCATGAGCAGCTCGTCGCAACGTATTTCGCAGTGTCACAGGAGAGCGCCTGAAGCAGCGCGAAGCACTCCTTTCATGGCGTGTTGAGTCAGCAGTTCAGAAACGCCGCTGCCTGCTCAAGCCAGCAGCCATGGCTGTTGCGGTCACATACGCGGACCTGCCGCGGCGATCTCGTCCGTGACATCGAAACGCGCAAAATTATCGCGGAAAAGCCCGATGAGTTCGCGTGCATTGCGGTCATAGGCAGCCTTGTCACTCCAGGTCTCCCGCGGGTCCAGGATGCACGCGTCGACACCATGTACCGAGAGCGGAATACGCACATTGAATCCGGGGAGGATTCTGGTTTTGGCCTTCTCCACGTCGCCCCGCAGTACGGCATGCACGATGGCGCGAGTCGTTGCGATACTGAAGCGCTGGCCCTCGCCGTACGGGCCACCGGTCCAGCCGGTATTGACCAGGTAGACAGGCGCGCCGTGACGCACGATCTTGTCCATGAGCAGTTCGGCATAGACACTGGCGCGGCGCGGGAAGAAGGGCGCGCCGAAGCAGGCGCTGAAAGTCGGTTTTATCCCCTCTGCCTGCCCGACCTCGGTGCTGCCGACCAGCGCGGTATAGCCGCTCAGAAAATGATAGGCGGCCTGCTCGCGTGACAGCAGGGCCACGGGAGGCAGCACCCCGTAGAGGTCGCAGGTCAGGAAAATAACGGCATTCGGTTGTCCACCCTGATTGCCGGGCATGCGCATACTGACAAACTCGCGCGGATAGGCGACCCGTGTGTTCTCGGTAATGCTCGCGTCCTCGAAGACAGGTGCGTGGCTGTCGCCGGCAAGCACGACGTTCTCCATCGCGGCACCGAAACGGATTGCGTCCCAGATCACCGGTTCCCGCTCCGGGTTCAGATTAATGCACTTGGCATAGCAGCCACCCTCGAAGTTGAAGATACCCTCGTCGTCCCAGCCATGCTCGTCGTCACCGATGAGAAAACGCATGGGATCGGCCGAGAGTGTGGTCTTCCCGGTGCCGGACAGGCCGAAAAACAGCGCCACGTCGCCGCCCTCGCCGACATTGGCTGCGCAGTGCATGGGCAGTACGTCATGTGGTGGCGCCAGGTAGTTCAGCGCCGAGAACACCGCCTTTTTCATCTCCCCGGCGTAGCGCATGCCGAGCAGCAGGATGCGCCGGCCGGCGAAATCAAGTATCACAGCGCCGTCGCTGTGGGTGCCATCGCGTTCCGGCTCGGTTTCCAGCGAGGGCAGGTTGAGGATGGTCCACTCGGGTCCGGCCGGCTCAGCGGCGGCCGGGTTGGGGCGCACAAAGAGCTGGTGGGCAAAGAGGTTGTGCCAGGCGTATTCGGTGATGACGAACAGGGGGAGGGCATGGCGTGCATGGGTGCCTGCCTGGAGCCGCGCTGTGAACAGCTCGCGACCGCGTAGCCAGGTGCAGGCCCGCGTCCAGAGTGCCTCGAAGGCCGCCGGGTCGTACGGATGGTTGACCTTGCCCCAGTCCACATCGGTGTGCACGACCGGGTCGTCCACGATATACCGGTCATTGGGCGAGCGGCCGGTGCGCGTACCGGTCTGGACGCACAGGGCGCCGTTGTCGGCCAGTACACCCTCGCCGCGCTGCAGCGCCATCTCGACCAGTTTGGGTACCGGCAGGTCCATATGCAGCCGGGCGTGGCGCAGGCTGTCACCCAGCTGTCCATTACCCGCCGCTGCATGGCTGCGCGGGTTCAGTTTCTCATTGATGGCAGGCATGTCTGCACTCCGTGGGTAGTGACGCTGTCCGCAACAAGACCGCCATTTGGCGGCATGACCGTGGGCGCGGCTCGAAGCCGTGCGGATGTTCGGGATTTACCAGCATAATAGGCAACTTCCATGCCAGGTGACGGCCTATAAAAACTGTCGTTGTGGCCGTTAGTTACGTTTTGGTTATCACGTCATACTGCACTAAAATCACGCCCACGGCCACGCCTGTGCCTTATTTTGGTGCGCGATCCCGTGGGGTCAAAAAGGCATCAGTGTGTCACTTTTTTGAGGGGCGCGGGCGTTGCAATGTGCCGGGCCTGCCGTACGTGGACGCCAGGGACAACGCGCACGGAACTGCAATTCTTCATTAATACCCGGTTATAAATAACTGATTTACTGGCGCATGCACCGGTCTGAGGATTGCTATGCCAAGACTGCTGCGGAGTCACTCTGCAGCCGCCAGGAACAGGAACGGATTAAACGGACTTGTCTGTGCGCGCAATCTTTTCACCGGCGAGCACATGTCCCTGACCCGCCGGCTTTTCGGGAAGACTGCCGGCCGTGTCAGCAGCTGTCCGGCCGAGCGCCGGATACTGACGGGCCCTGATACCGTACCCCAGCAGGGCGCCGCCGGTAGCAGCTACGGCGAGCAGGCCCAGGGTCATGAACTGGGTAAACAGCAGCAACACGCCCAGGCCGGCAATTCCCGTCAGCGCCGCTCCCAGTTTCAGTGTCGACCGGTTTTGCGATCGCCGGGTTGCACGCAAGACCTGACGGTGACTTTCCCTGATCTCTCTGGTTTTCTCCTTTTCGGCCTGCTGGCGAATGCGGTCGCGCTGCCGGTTGAATTTCTCGCTGGCCCGGACAAACGAATGCTGGCTTGCGTGGCTGGCAATGGTGGAAAACCACAGTGCCGCGATAATGCCTATCAGTACGCCGAGCGCACCGACCAGCCAGCCGCTCTTGTGCAGGTCGGCATCCTGTGCAGTCATCAGCAATAGTGCGGTCGCACCCTGCAGCAGAAAAATACCGACCAGGAATTTGATAAATGCCGGAAGACTGAATGGAGTCATTGCCATATCCCGAGTGTGTCACTGTGGCTAGTTTGCCACAATCGCCGAAGAGAATTTGCATGAACACCGGCGCCTGATTCATATTTTCCCCGTAAGTCCATGATTCCCTTTCGCTGGCCTGGCCGGAGGGAGCGGAAACTCATGCGCCAGGAACTCATGTATATTAAAGCCCTGACAATACGAATTCCTGCTCACCATGCCACGCAGCACCACCTTCAGATTATTCATTGCCGCGGTCGTCTTCATCGGGATGCTGGTGTTGCTGGCGCTTATGCTGAGTACCGTGCAGTTCGGCCTGTCACTGTGGCAGCAATTACAGGCTGCCCCGGGCTGGGTCGTGGGATTGATTTCTGTGTTTGCCAGCCTGCTGCTGGGGTTCGGGCTCTGGCTCAGCTGGCGGATTGTCCGCCCGGCCCGGTCCGGAACAGGCAGGGCTGCAGGTCCCTTGACCGAAGCTGAACTGCAGGCACATCTGGCGGCTGCTACAGCTGCAGGCGTTGATGTCGAATCGGCCCGGCGTGAACTGGAGGAACTGGCGCGGCGACGTCAGCTGGAAACCATTCACCTCGCGCTGTTTGGCGAGATCAGCAGCGGCAAGAGTTCGCTGATCAATGCGCTGCTGCCGGGTGCCAGCGTCGAGACCGATGTGATCGGCGGGACTACGACAACCATCCAGCACCATCACTGGCAGCGTGAATCCGGCGACGAGGTGATACTCGTCGATGTACCGGGTCTCAATCAGATGGAGCGCGAGTATGACCGCATGGTCATGGACGAAGCACAACGCGCACATGTAGTGATCTTTGTCTGTGATGGTGACCTGACACGTGCCGAATATCTGGCCCTGCAACCCCTGCTGGAACTTAAAAAGCCGCTGATCGTGGCATTCAACAAGCTGGATCGTTATTCGCATGACGATCAGCAATTGATCCGCCGGCACCTGGCTGACCGGTTTGCTTCCGAACCCCAGGTGATGATCGCCGGTATCGCCACGCAACCCACCCGCAAGGTCATCAAGGTCGAAGCGGACGGGACAGAGCATGAAGAAGAACAACTTCTGCCGCCGCAGATCGATGAATTGCGTGCCGCCGTGCAGTCCGCACTCGACAGCAACATGGCGCTGCTGGAGAATCTGCGTGATACCGCCGTGTTCGAGTTGACGGCGCGAAAGCTGGAACAATCGAAGGCGGAGCACCGGGCCAGGGAATCCGCCGACCTGGTGAAGACCTATACCCGGCGTGCCGTTGCCGGCGGTCTGGCAGCGATCAGTCCCGGTACCGATATTCTGATCCAGGGGTACCTCGGTACGCGCATGGTCAAATCACTGTGCGAGCTCTACGAAGTACCGGCGCGCGAGCTTGAACTGCAAAAATTGTTGACCCTGACGCAAAAACAGATCCGCACGGCATTGCCGCTGCTGCTGGCCGTGGCCGGTAATGCCGCCAAGGCGTTCCCGGGTGTGGGTACGCTCGCCGGCGGCCTGATGCATGCCGTCGCCTATGGCCTGATCTTCGATGCCCTTGGCCGTGCCGTTACCCGGACACTGGAGACCCGCGGTGAGCTGCGGCCCGCCCCCGCGAGCCTGATGTTCAGGGACAATCTTGCCACTGATGTGGAATCACAGGCCCGCAAGCTGTTACGGCTGGCGCTCGATCTGCGCAAGGAACCGCGCGATAATGATTAAGACAATGGTTGCGGCATGGGAAAAATCCTTCTGTAGGAGCGGCCTCCTGGCCGCGATTGCGTTGACTGCCAATCGCGCCGGGGGACGGCGCTCCTACAGATAACTGCCATGTATCCATCAGGACACCATGACGACTGACACCCATCTCGATCAGGCCCGTGACAGCCTGGAAGTGCTGTTGCAGGACCAGCGGCTGCCGCCCGCGGCACGCGCGGAGCTTGCGGATGATTTCAGCCAGGTGCAGGCCATGCTGGACAAGCTGGAACATGGCCACATCCATATTGCGGTACTGGGGCGCGTCAGTGTCGGGAAGTCCTCGGTACTCAATGCGCTGATTGGCGAACGGCGCTTTTCCACCAGCGCCCTGCACGGCGAGACAAAGCAAAGCGAAATAGCCCACTGGGATGAACAGGAAAGCGGCTCGCTGTTCCTGATCGACACACCGGGTATCAATGAAATCGACGGTGAGGCGCGTGAGCGCATGGCCCGCGAAGTGTCGCAGCGCTCGGACCTGGTGCTGTTCGTCATTGATGGTGACATGACTGACAGTGAGTACCACGCGTTACAGGGGCTGGCGCATGAACACCGGCCGCTGCTGCTGGTGCTGAACAAGTGCGATCGCTATACCGCAGCCCAGCGCGAGGAACTGCGGAGCAGTCTGCTGGCGCGCCTGGAACAGATCATTCCGGCGGAGAACCTGGTCGAAGTGTCTGCCGACCCGGTACCGCGCATCTATATCGAGATGGATCCCGAGGGCCGGGAAGTCGAGTGCGAACGCCCCGCACCCCCTGATGTCACGGCACTCAAAGACCGCATCTGGGAGATCCTCGAGGCGGAAGGCAAGACCCTGGCTGCACTGAACGCCAGCCTGTTTGCCGGTGACCTGAGCGACAAGGTGGGAGCGCGGGTGCTTGTCGCCCGCAGGCAACTGGGTGAAAAGGTCATTCGCAGCTACAGCCTGGTCAAGGGCGTCGCGGTGGCCATCAACCCGGTGCCGATCGCGGACCTGGCGGCAGCGGTGGCCGTGGATATATCCATGGTGGTACACCTTGCCAACGTCTACGGCATGCCCATGACGCGCACCCAGTCCGGCAGGCTGATCAAAACGATCAGCGGACAGTTATTGCTGTTGATGGGTGCCACCTGGTTCGTGCACCTGCTGTCGTCACTGTTGAAGGCCGGCAGTGCCGGCCTGTCGACGGTATTGACCGCTGGTGCGCAGGGTGCCGTCGGGTACTACTCGACCTACGTTGTCGGGCGCGTGGCAGAACAATACCTGGTGGCCGGTTGTTCGTGGGGTGAGGATGGTCCCAAACGGGTGATACGCAATATTCTCGACAGCATCGACCGCGATTCAATGCTGGTCAAGGCACGCCAGGACATCCTGGCGCGTATTGGCAGCGCGCGCGGATGATGCCTGTCGCGATCACCGCTGCTGCGTGGCCGGACCGAAAAGGGTCTGATGCGGTTAATTAGGTATACTGTCCCCGGAGTTTGCAGATGGAACAGGAACGAACCACGAAAGCCAGGCTAATCGATGATCTGGCCTCCCTGCGCCGGGAGGTGGAGGTCATGGAGGCTGCATCCGCACGGACGCTGCAAAGCGGGGATGAGTTCACCCGTTTCTTCGCCCAGTCAGTCGACCTGCTGTGCATTGCCGGATTTGACGGGTATTTCAAATGCCTGAACCCGGCGTGGACGACCCGCCTGGGATGGACCCTGGAGGAGCTGGAGGCCAGGCCCTTTCTCGACTTTGTCCACGCCGATGACCGCGCGGCCACGCTGGCGGAGGTCGCCAAGCTGGCCGAAGGTGCCGAGACGATCCTGTTCGAAAATCGCTATCGTCACCGGGACGGCTCGTACCGCTGGCTGCGCTGGAACTCCCGGCCGGTGCGGGGATGTCAGCGCATCTACGCCATCGCGCGGGATGTCACCCGGCAGAAGCACCTGGAACAGGAGATCCTCAAGATCGCCGACCGGGAAAAAGAACGCCTGGGGCGGGAACTGCACGATGGATTATGCCAAACGCTGGCCGGTATTGCGGCCCTGAGTTCGACGCTTTCCAAGAAGCTGGGTGCGAACTCGGAAGCCGCCGCGTCTGCTGCAGCCGCTGAAATTACCAAACTCCTGAACGAAGCCATCGGCGAGGCCCGTAATCTGGCCCGCGGTCTCGGCCCGCTGGGCCTGGATGAGGTGGGGCTTGACGGGGCGCTGGAAACCCTGGCCCTCAATGTCCAGAATCTGTTTCATGTCACCTGCGCGCTCGTGTGCGAGCGCCCCCTGTTCAAGCTGCCCCGCGAAATTGAAGCGCACCTGTTTCGCATCACACAGGAAGCCGTGAACAATGCCGTGGTGCGCGGACGTGCGCAACGGATCGACATCAGCCTCGGCGTGCAGGGCGGGGAAGGTCTCCTTTGTATTCGGGACGATGGTGTGGGCATGCCCGAGGAGGCGCGCACTTCAGACGGAATCGGGATGCACACGATGGCCTACCGGGCGCGTCTGATCGGTGGATCCCTGGAAGTGCGCCGGCGTGCCCGCGGGGGTACCCTGGTAACCTGTACATTTCCCCGGCATGCGCCGCCTGTGCTGTGTGTGCCACCGGACAGTGGCCATAAAAACAACTGAACATGGCGGTCCGGCCAGGAAGACGATTCTCATCGTCGACGATCACCCCATGCTGCGTCGCGGGCTGGCTGCCCTGATCGAGTCCGAACCCGACCTCGCCGTCTGCGGGGAAGCCGCAACCTGTACTGACGCACTCGAAGCCGTTCGGGAAAACCAGCCCGACCTGGTGCTGGTCGATCTCGAGCTCGACGGGTGTCACGGCCTGGATCTGGTCAGGGACCTGAAAGTGCAGCACGCGGGGATACCGGCACTGGTGCTTTCCATGCACGACGAATCGGTATATGCCGAGCGCAGCCTGAAGGCGGGTGCCCGGGGTTATGTCACCAAACAGGAACTTGATACCACGGTGTTGGTCGCCATCCACCGCCTGCTTGATGGCGGGTGGTACATGAGCGACAAGCTCGAGGAAGGGTTTGCCACGAAGTTTGTCAGTGGGCAGACTCTCGGCACCGAGTCGCCCCTCGACGTCTTGAGTAACCGCGAGTTGCAGGTATTTCGCCTCATCGGCCAGGGCCGGACTACGCGTCAGATCGCGGCAACCCTGACATTGAGCATCAAGACCATTGAATCCCACCTCGAACACATCAAGCAGAAGCTGCTGCTGAAGTCCGCTGCCGAACTTGCCCAGCATGCAACGCAATGGGTGGAGAGCGGCCGCAGCGGCTGATCCCGGAACAATCGGTTCGCTGCGTTTTTCAACCCTGCGGAAACCCGGCAGGGTACGCATTCCGCCAGTCAATCGATGCGGGGCAGGCATGGCTGGACATGGGGGAATCCCCTATGGATAAAATGGGGGCATTTCCCCATTTTCAGCGGCGGCTATACAGGATATGGTTCCTGTCAGGGACACGCCGTGATTGACACTGGAGTTAAATCAGAACGTTGGACGTTTTGCGCGGGTTGAGGATGAATCCGAACAGCATCGGCCTGTTCCGGGCGCAGGGATTAAACAGGTTTTCCTGAGGGGGGATCCGGGGGCATTTGGGAGCAAGTATTCTGGGGGCAGAATACTTGCTCCCCCCGGTTTTTTTCGGGAGCGGCGCAGACAGTCTTGCGCTTGAATATCAGCAGTCAAGCGCTCAACAGGGTCCGCCCCGGGCTGTTAACCATGCTTCCCCGGATTACTAGCCATCTGCATTAATGCGTTGAATCAACTCCTGCAACGTGGCCTCGGCCTTGTCATTCGACACCTGGCAAGTGCCTGCCGCCTGGTGGCCGCCGCCGCCGTATTCGAGCATCAATTCACCGACGTTGGTTTTTGAACTGCGGTCGAAGATCGACTTGCCGGTCGCGAACACCGTGTTCTGGTTCTTCAGGCCCCAGAGTTCGTGAATGGATATATTGCACTGCGGAAACAGCGCATAGATCATGAAGCGGTTGCCGGCGTGAATGATTTCTTCGTCACGCAGATCAAGAACCACCAGGTTATCGTGAACAGTAGCGCAACGTTTGATCTGCTCCCTGAACCCGGCTTCCTGCTCGAAGTACAGTTCGACACGTTCGGCAACGTCCGGCAGTTGCAGTATCTCGTCGATGTTATGGTCCTTGCAGTACTCGATCAGGTCCATCATCAGGTTATAGTTGGAGATGCGAAACTCGCGAAAGCGGCCCAGTCCCGTGCGTGCGTCCATCAGGAAGTTGAGCAGTTCCCAGCCGCCTGGATGCAATACCTCTTCCTGGTTGAATTGCGCGGCATCGGCCTTGTCGACCGCAACCATCATTTCATCCCATTTCTTCGGGAAGGCGTCATGCCCGCCATAGTGTTTCCACACGACCCGTGCGGCTGAAGGTGCGTCGGGATCGATGATATGATTCTCGAACTTGCCGTTGCGCAGGGTTTCCGACAGATGATGGTCGAAGGCAGTATGTACCCCGGAGACGTAGGGCAGGTTGGTGGTGATGTCATTATCAGTGATGTCGATGATCCCGTCCTGCATATCCTTTGGATGCACGAACTTGATGTCGTCGACAAGATTCAGGTGGCGCAATAACACGGCGCATACCAGGCCATCGAAATCACTACGGGTTACCAGGCGAAACTTGCGTTCCACCGCTACGGCTGTATCACTCATCAGACCTGACCTCCGCTACCGGTTTGGGTAATTAGTACGGCAGGTGCCATGATCGGCGCCGGCCAATAATATTCAGGAAAGCACCGATGTGTCGTCATTGCGAGGAACAAAGTGACGAAGCTATCAGAGCTTCCTGTGTTTTGTGATAGACAGAGCCGCACAGGCTCTTGCTGCACACCCGTATATCGGCAGCCACCATCCAAACTTCAGTGCGAACTGCTTTGGTAATGTGGCTGGATAAATCCTCTTCAGCCGCCGGGGATTCTGGATGGTCTGCGGTACGCGAGGTTAATTGTCAGGCTCTTCACCAGATCGGGCGGGTAGATTACCGTTGTAGGGCCGAATTCATTCGGCCAACAACCTTGCCATCGAAAGGAATGCATCTCGTCTAAATTGATGTGTTACCCACTGAATCATGGGAAGATCCAGTTATCATATGGCACACCTCCCGACCCTTTGATTTGCAGTCAGGCAGGCTCGAAAGTGACCGGTAGTGTGGTCAGGCCCCTGAAGGAGACATTGTTGCGCCACTGCAGTTGATCTGATTTCAGATGCATGGCTTTTACACGATGCAACAGGCTGCCCAGGGCTATCTGCAGTTCCAGCCGTGCCAGGTGTGCGCCGAGGCAAATATGTATGCCCTGACCGAACCTTGTTTTTTACTAGTAGTAGCGTAGGGATAGTCGTTAGTAGAGAAATAGAATAGAGGGCGAGAGACAGGTGTGAATAATAAATTTGATTCTTCCACTAAATAAAAATATCTTAATGAGGTTGTTGTCTTACCTAGCATCCGTGTTGTCGTCGCCTTCAGATGTCAAAAACAAAGGCTGAGCATTACCAGCACCACCCCAATGTTCGCGTGGTGGATCGAAACAATGGACGTTCGTATAATCGCAGTGTCCCGGCGCTTC
>CAVYHX010000012.1:0-13818 GCA_963768415.1 uncultured Gammaproteobacteria bacterium | reverse complement strand
TGCGCGAGTCCGACCCGCACTGGTACCAGTCACAGCGCATGGTCGGCGCCATGTGCTACGTGGACCGCTTTGCCGGCGATCTCGCCGGTTTGCGCGAGCGCATCTCCTACCTGACCGAACTGGGTGTGAACTACCTGCACCTGATGCCGGTGTTCAAGGTGCCGGCGGGTGACAATGACGGCGGCTATGCCGTATCCAGCTACCGCGAAGTCAACCCCGCGCTGGGCACCATGGAGCAGCTCGCCGAACTGGCCTCCGAGCTGCGTCACCACGGGATTTCGCTGTGCCTGGATTTCGTGTTCAACCACACCTCCGATGAACACGCATGGGCGCAACAGGCACTCGCCGGCGATGAGGAGTATCAAAACTATTACCGGATGTTCGCCGACCGGACACTGCCGGACGAGTACGAGCGCACGCTGGTCCCGGTGTTCCCGGATGAACACCCGGGCTCGTTTACCTACCGGAACCGGCTGAAAAAATGGGTTTGGACCACGTTCCATAATTACCAGTGGGACCTCAACTATGAAAATCCCGTGGTCTTCAACCGCATGCTGGAAGAGATGCTGTTTCTCGCCAACCAGGGCGTGGAGATCCTGCGCCTCGACGCCGTCGCCTTCGTGTGGAAGCAGCTGGGAACCGATTGCCAGAATCTGCCTGAAGCACACACGATTATCCAGGCCTTCAATGCGCTGATCAGCATCGCCGCACCCGCCATGGTGTTCAAATCCGAGGCCATCGTGCATCCGGACGAGGTGAGCAAGTACATCAGCGACGAGGAATGCGAACTCTCCTACAACCCGCAGCTGATGGCGCTGCTATGGGATGCACTGGCAACACGCAAGGCCGGTGTCCTCACGCACGCCATGCAACAGCGCTTCGCCATTCCCGCGAGCTGCGCCTGGATAAACTATGTACGCAGTCACGACGACATCGGTTTCACCATATCGGACGATGACCTGAAAAGCCTGAAGTATGAACCCGCCTCGCACCGCCGGTTTCTCACCGAGTTTTACACCGGGCGTTTTCCCGACAGTTTTGCACGCGGTATGCCGTTTCAGGAAAACCTTGCCACCGGCGCCGCGCGCATTTCGGGTACCTGCGCCTCGCTGGCAGGACTGGAAAAGGCCCTGGAGGGAAACGACGATGCCGCGGTCGAGCTGGCGATCCAGCGCATTCTGCTGTTGCACGGGATCATTCTCACCATCGGCGGCATCCCCCTGTTCTACCTCGGCGATGAAATCGGCATGCTCAATGATTACGGCTACGAACGCGATGCGGACAAGGTCGGCGACACCCGCTGGCTGCACCGCGCAGCGTTCGACTGGACACGCGCCGATACACGCCGCGAACCCGGCACCCTGCCGGGACGCATCTACCAGGACCTGTTGCGGCTCATTCAGATCCGTCAGCAAAATCCTGCCCTGGACCGCGCGGAAACGGAAATCGTCGATTCCGGCAACGAACGGGTGTTCGCCTACTTCCGCACCAATAGAAACTACAGCGTGCTGGTACTCGCCAACTTCAGTGAATCCCCCGAGCTGATCGAAGGCCGGCGCCTGCGCCTGCTCGGCCTGCGCAAAACCGTGGTTGACCTGGTCGCCGGCCGCACCATCGTCGCCGCGCACTCGCTGGAACTGGAGCCCTATGACTTCATGATCCTGGCACGCCCCGCCAGCCCGTGAGTCTAAAATGGGGCCATTCGCTCGGCCTAAAACTCGAACTCCATACTCTGGAACACCTGCCCGGCGTTGCGCTTGGCCAGAAATTCCGCGGTCGGCAGGTGCATATACGGCGACTGGTCAATCTCGTAGGCCTCCTGCAGAGTACCGCCGCCTTCGAGTACCGCGCCGATCTTCTCGCGCAGGTACACCAGATAATCCCGGGTGTACCTGCGCACCGTCGCCATGTCGGTCGGCGCGCCATGCCCGGGGATCACCACCTGCGCACCCAGCGCCTCGAATTTGTCCCAGGTCTCGATCCAGGCCTTTGTGTCGGTGTGCTCGAACAACGGCAGCATGCGCTGGTGAAACGCCATGTCACCCGAGATCACCAGCTTTTTGTCGGGCAGCCACACGATAATATCTCCCGGGCTGTGCGCCGGGCCGAGATATAGCAGCTCGATGCGCTCGCCGCCCAGATCGATGATCTTTTTATCCGTGAAGGTTTCATCCGGCATCACGACTTCGGTCCCGGCGGCCTTCTCCTTTGCCCGCCCCTGCATCACTTCCAGCAGGGCAAACGATTGCTCCTCGATCTCGTGTGCCGCATCGGCGTGCGCAATCACCGTTACCCCCTGTTCGCGCCAGTAATTCGAACCCAGCATGGCATGGCCCTGGCCATTCTCCAGCACCACGTATTTCACCGGCTGGTCGGTGATCTGCCTGATCTCGTCATGCAACGCCTTTGCCAGCTGGTAATTGTCCCCGGCATTCACCACCAGCACACCCTCAGGAGTAACCACAAACGACAGGTTGTTGTTGTGCCCGGAATTCGCATAGGTCCCCGGCGCCGTCGCACCGATCGCGGACCACACCCCCGGCACCACTTCCCGCGGCCGGTCATAGAGCATCGAGTCCGGCGCCTTGTCGCTGTTATAAAGCGCCGTGCCGCTTAACGGCATGTCGTTATCCGCGCCGGCAACCGGTTTCGCGAGGTGCGCGCGCATAAATCGCGCCGCCCGTTGCACGGCGTCTTTGGAAGCCAGGTCATCGGCAAACGTGCGCACGCCGCGCGGACGAAAATCGAAACCGCGGCCCACGCCGGGATAGATGATCAGGCGTGCATCCCGGCCCTTCTCCTGCAGCACCCCGATACTGGTCTCGATCACGCGGCGGCGCTGGTACTGTTCCTGGTCGCCGATAAACACCAGCGTCGGCAGGGTGAGTTGCTCGATCTCGGGCGCATAGCCATAGACCTGTTGCGGCTCGGGCGCATTCGGGTCCTGCAGGTGCGGATAGTAAGACACGTAACAGGCGATCCCGTGTTCCTGCCGCTGGAACGTGGTCGCCACCTTCAGGGAGTAATAGCCCCCGCGGGTATGCGAGTACAGGCAGGCGCGGTTCGTGCTGATGTCGGCGCGCGCCAGCAGCACGTCCACCGCCGCGTTGACGTCCCGCTCCAGGGCGTAATCGTGTTCGATGGGGTGGGTGCCGAGGAAATGCGCCTTGTAGATATCCGGCGCCAGCACCACAAACCCGCGCGCCGCCAGCCGCCGAACATGGCGCTGCACCCGCTCATCCAGCCCGCGCCGCCCGTGCACAAACAGTACGGCCGGAAACTTGCCCTCCCCTGCAGGCCGCGCCACCAGCGCGGGCACCTCCACGTCAGCGCTCTGGTAACTGGTCCACGCCGTCTTCACCGCGAAATTGTCCGGCACCTCGATCCGGCCCTCATCCCACCAGGCATCATCCCACCACCCGGCATCGTCCTGCGGTTCGTCATGTGCCGCCGCCATCCGGCAGGCAAGCAGCAAGCCGGCAACCACATAAACCAGTCGTCTCAAGCGCATGCTGATATTCCTGTTATTGACACACATATCGAGTATACACAGTGATCAAATAATGGGGACATTCCAGATTATTTGCACCCAGCGGATTTTCCCAAGCGCAAATAATCTGGAATGTCCCCATTTTTGCTCCCGGCCGCACGAACTCCGGGTTGCACACCTTGCACACCGGGCTAATGAGGCATAGTCTCGTCTGGCGGGCATCCCGTCTATCGCGGAGGAACAAGCCCTGGAACCTGCACCGTCCAGCTGCACTCCGTGCGCGGCCGCGTCCTCGGGTACGCGCTTGCGATCTTTTTAAGTTCCGCCGCGCTCATGGTGCTGGAAATCGCCGCCGGGCGCCTGCTCGCACCCTACATCGGTGTCTCGCTGTATTCCTGGACGGCCATCATCGGCGTGGTGCTGGGCGGGCTGTCACTCGGTAACTGGCTGGGCGGCGTGTGGGCGGACCGCGGCGGCCGCGCGCAGTCGGCTGGACTGGTACTCGGACTCGGGGCGCTGTCCTGCATTGGCATCCTGCTCCTGCTGACCGTGGTTGCACCGCCCCTGCAAAACAGCGCACTGGGCCTGCTTACCATGAGTTTTCTGTTTGTCGCGGCGCTATTCTTCCTGCCGGCCATGCTGCTCGGCGTCGTGACGCCCGCTGCTGACCACGCTGGCACTGCGGCTGGATGGCCGCACCGGACACATCGTCGGCATGATGCATGCGCTGGCGGCGCTCGGCAGTATCATCGGCACCTTCGCGACCGGTTACCTGTTCATTCAGTACTTCGGGACCCATGCCGTCATCATCGGCACCGGCGTGATGCTGGGCGGGCTTGCGCTCGCCTTCCTGCTGCGCGCCCGCTGGACACTGCTGGTACTGGTCATCACAGCGGCCGCCATCACCGGCTGGACCCAGGCACGCGGCGGTTTTCTGCAACCCTGTGACGCGGAGAGCAACTACTTCTGCATCCGCGTCGTCGACATGTCGCGCGAGACACCCTACGGACAGGCACGCGGCCTGGTGCTCGATCACCTGTTGCACGGCATCAGCGCCGCCGCCCAACCGGACCTGTTGATTGCGCCCTATACCCATCTCATGGACGAGTTGATCACCGCACACCTGGGTGACCGGACCCGGCCACCCGCCTTCTTCTTCGCCGGCGGCGGTTCCTATACCCAGCCACGCGCCGTGCAGGCCCGCTATCCGGGCGCGCGCATCGTGGTGGCCGAACTCGACCCCCGGGTCACCGCCGTCGCACAGCGTGAGTTATATTTCGAGCCCGGCCAGGTGCACATTATTCATTCCGATGCGCGCCGCGTGCTGGCACAAATGCAGAGTAACACATTCGACGTCATTGTCGGGGACGTCTTCCATGACATCGCCGTACCGTTTCACCTGGTGACGCGCGAGTATGCCGAACTGGTGAAATCGCGCCTGGTGCCGGGCGGGCTCTACACCCTCAACGTCGTCGATATCTACCCCGATCCCCGGCTGGCCAAGAGCATGCTGAAAACCCTGCGCCAGGTATTCAACAACGTGCGCATCTGGATCGAGAGCGATACGCTGCCGGACATGCGCGTGACCTATGTGATTTCCGCCGGTGACACCCACACCGCACCTGCGCTGGTACAGGCACTGCACGGCCCGCCCCGCGCCTGGCGCGATGTCACCGCTGACCTGACGGCGCACGGCACCCCGATGGCGGCACTGCCGGTCCTGACGGATGACCGGGTTCCGATCGAACGCCTGCTTGCCGGCCTGATTTACACCGAGCTCGGCCGCTAGAAAATAATGGGGACATTCCAGATTATTTCATTTTTTTCCGCGGTAACACCTACCCTGTTGATTCTCCGATAAAAACCTCGGGCTGTTGTACCTAAGACCAATTTACGCAGTCACACCGCGCTGGCTATTCTATTATTATGCTGGAAACCTGCATCTCACAGGATCACGTCCCGATCCCCACCCGGTACCCGGAGTGACAAGACACCTTATGCAACAACCGTTGAACACCGTACTGCTGACCACCCCGTATGGACGGGTGCGCAGCTTCCGGTTTAACCCCCGGAGCACTGCGCTGTTCGCCCTGCTCCTTGTGACAGCGCTATGCAGCGCCATCTACTACAGCGGCTTGCGTATCGGTATCAAGGTCGAGCTGCACAGGCAGTTTACCGAGGTGGCGGATCTGCAGTCCGAGTCTCAACAACAGCAAACGCTGATCACCAATGCCCGGGATGCCGCGCAGGCCAGCCTCGATGCCCTGACCCTGCGGATCGGACAGATGCAGGCACAAATGTTACGCCTGGATGTTCTGGCAGAACGACTGGTACAGCAAACCGACCTGGATGCAGGAGAATTCGATTTTGACGGACTGCCATCCGTGGGTGGACCGCATGACGCAAGCGGACTGGCATCAACCGGCCTGCCGGATTTCCTCGGCCTGCTGGATGAAATGGACCTTACCGTGCAAGATCGCGAATACAAACTGACTGCACTTGAACAACTGCTCACAGCCAGAAGCCTGCACGCGCGCGTCATCCCTTCCGGTGAAGTCGTAGAGCGCGGCCTGTTGTCATCGAAGTTCGGCAAGCGCATCGATCCGTTTACCGGCAAGCTGGGTCTGCACAAGGGAATCGATATCGCCGGCAAAGAGGGTGCCGACGTCATGGCCGTGGGTGATGGCGTGGTGACGCGGTCAGGCGAACACACCGGCTACGGCAACCTGGTGGAAATCAATCACGGCAATGGTTATGTCACGCGCTATGGCCACAACCAGGAGCTGCTGGTCGCGGTCAGCGACACCGTCAGAAAGGGTCAGGCGATCGCACTCATCGGATCGACCGGGCGCTCCACCGGCCCGCATGTCCATATCGAAGTGGTACACAACGGCAAACAGGTCAATCCATCCCGCTACCTCAACAACTGACTCCACCCAATAATGGGGACATTCCAGATTTTTGCACTCGTGAAAACCGAGGCGGCGTAAAATCCGGAATGTCCCCATTTATAGCATCCACCCCCGTTCAAGTTTAGGCATTCGTCAGCCGAAAACCCTGACTGGTACCAATAATCAACACACCAGGGTGAAAACATGGATTTCAAGGACTATCTCAAAACAATGGTGGAAAGCGATGCATCTGACCTGTACTTCAGCTGCGGCGCGCCGGCCAGCGCGAAGATCAACGGCAACCTGACACCGATCGAGGACAACCCGCTCACCGCGGAACAGATCAGGGGCATCGCCTACTCGGTCATGAACGAGGACCAGCGAAGCGACTTCGAAGACAAGCCGGAAATGAACCTGGCGATCTCGGAAGCCGGCATCGGGCGTTTCCGGGTCAATATCTTCCGCCAGCGCAACTCGATCTCGCTGGTGATCCGCAACATCAAGACCGACATACCGGACTGGAAACTGCTCGGCCTGCCGTCGATCCTGACGGACGTCATCATGGAAAAACGCGGACTGGTTCTGTTCGTCGGCGCGACCGGCTCCGGCAAGTCAACCTCGCTGGCCTCGCTGATCGATCACCGCAACCGTAACAACGCCGGCCATATCATCACCATCGAAGACCCGATCGAGTTCGTGCACAGCCACAAGAAATCCATCGTCAACCAGCGCGAGGTCGGGCTGGATACCGACAGTTACGAGGATGCGCTGAAAAACACCCTGCGCCAGGCACCGGATGTGATCCTGATCGGCGAGATCCGTGACCGCGAAACCATGGAACACGCACTCGCCTTTGCCGAGACCGGCCACCTCGCCATCTCCACCCTGCACGCCAACAACTGCCAACCAGGCACTGGACCGCATTATCAACTTCTTTCCCGAAGACCGCCGCAACCAGTTGCTGATGGACCTGTCACTGAACCTGCGCGCCTTTATTTCACAGCGCCTGGTCAAGACCGATCGACGGCAAGCGCGCCGCCGCGGTGGAAATTCTGCTGGGTACACCGCTGGTACAGGACCTGATCCGGCGCGGCGATGTACACGAAATCAAGGAGGTCATGCATAAATCGGAAAATATCGGCATGCAGACCTTCGATACTGCACTCTACAAACTGGTGCAGGAAGGCAGGGTGTCCATCGACGAGGCACTGAAGAATGCGGACTCTCCCAACAACCTGCGCCTCAAACTCAACCTCAACGGTGAGACCCCGGTCGAGGAACAGGAGAAGCCGGACAAGTCCGGCCTCAGCCTGATCGATCATGGCGAAAACCCGGAGGACCTGGACGAGTTCGATGCAGCGCTGTTGAAGCTGGTCGAGGACGGAAAAACAACCATGGAACAGGCCCTCAGCGAAGCGGATGAACCGGACAAGCTGCGCCCCATGCTCGAGGAGCTGATGCGACAGCAAAAAGCGGAAGCAGACAAGGCGGCCGCTTGTACCGCCTGAGACTTCCGTCTGCGACATCCGGGCCAGATTACAACACAGTCGTATAAATCACCTGTAGGAGCGGCCCCCTGGCCGCGATAGGGTTACCAAACAATCGCGCCGAAGGGCGGCGCTCCTACAGTAGTTCTTATAACCCCCTGTAGGAGCGGCCTCCTGGCCGCGATGGGTTTCCAACCCGATTCGCGCCGAAGGACGGCGCTCCCACAGGATTTGAATGTATTTCCCCGGGGACAGTATATTTAATTCAAACCATGTGACTGGAATTTAAATTAGTATACTGTCCCCGTTTGGCATCCTGCCTGCATACTACCACCCAATGTTTCTGACCTGTAGATGGCCCATCGAATGATTAAACTGTTGACTGGCATCCTGCTACTTGCCGCCCTGATCGCTGGCGGCTGGTACCTGCTGCGCGAACCCGCAACCGAGGCGGTGGCGCAATACAGCCAGGCACAGGTGCGCCGCGGCTGATATCACTGATGTGGTGTCGGCCACCGGCACCCTGAGTCCCATCAACACCGTGCTGGTGGGCAGCCAGGTGTCGGGCACCATTCAGCACCTGTATGCCGACTTCAATGATCAGGTCAAACAGGGCCAGGTCATTGCACAGATCGATCCGGCCATCTTCACTGCCAAGCGTGCCGAGGCCGAGGCCAATCTGAAAAGTGCCGAGGCCGCGCGTGACAAGGCCTGGATCGGTGTGCTCGACAGCAAGCGCGAATACGAGCGGCAGACCGGCCTGCAGCAGAAGAAGCTGGTGGCCGAGAGCGTGGTGGACGCGGCGCGTTTCGCGTACCAGGTCGCCCAGGGGGAGCACCAGGTGAAAGCCGCGAGCGTGGCCCAGACCCGGGCGGCACTGGAACGCGAGCAGGTCAACCTGGACTACACCCGCATCGCGGCACCGATCGATGGCGTGGTCATCTCGCGTGACGTCGACGTTGGCCAGACAGTCGCCGCCAGCCTGCAGGCCCCCACCCTGTTCACCATCGCCAACGACCTGACCCGCATGCGGGTGGAAGCGGACGTGGACGAGGCCTTCATCGGCCAGGTACATGAAGGCCAGCCGGTCAGCTTCACCGTGTTCGCCTACCCGAACCGCGAGTTCAGCGGCAGCGCTGCCCAGGTACGGCTGCAACCCAAGGTCGAGGCCGGGGTGGTCAAGTACAACTGCATCATCCACGTGGACAACACCGACCTGGCACTGAAGCCCGGCATGACCGCCACGGTCAGCATCGAGGTCGCACGCCGCGACCAGGTGCTCACCGTACCCAATGCCGCGCTCCGCTACGTACCGGACTGGCCACAGGCGGACCTGGACCGGGTGCGTGCCAACCTCAAGTCCGGCGAAGCCATCCTGTGGCGGCTGGACGGCGCCACGCTCACGCCACTGACCGTCACCACCGGCATCATAGGCGAATCGGTCACCGAGGTCAGCGGCGCAGACCTGGTCGATGACATGACCATCGCCGTGCCGCGCAAGCGCGAGGATGGTGAACGCAAGCGGCGCTTCGGCCTGAGTTTGTTTTGATTCGATGACCGCACCGCTGCTCGAGATCCATGACCTGCACAAGGCCTATGTGCTGGATGGAGTGACCATCCAGGCCCTGCGCGGCATTGATTTGAGTGTTTTACCCGGCGAGTTTGCGGCCATTATGGGGCCCTCCGGCTCGGGCAAGTCCACCCTGATGCATATCCTCGGCTGCCTGGACGTGCCGGATACCGGCAGCTTTGAGCTGCGCGGACAGGACGTAACGCGCATGGATGGCGACCAGCTCGCCGCACTGCGTAATCACGAGATCGGATTCGTGTTTCAGAACTTCAACCTGCTGCCGCGCACCAGTGCCCTGGAAAACGTCGAGACCCCGTTGATCTACGCCGGCGTCGGCAAGACCGAGCGCCGCCAGCGTGCGCGCGCGGCCCTGGAACGCATGGGCCTGGGCGAGCGCCTGTACCACCTGCCCAACCAGTTGTCCGGCGGCCAGGCGCAACGCGTCGCCATCGCCCGCGCCCTGGTGACACACCCGTCGCTGCTGCTGGCCGACGAACCCACCGGCAACGTCGACACCGCCACCAGCACCGAGATCATGGCCCTGCTGGACGAACTGAACCGCGCAGAAGACCTGACCATCGTCCTGATCACCCACGAACAGGACGTCGCCGCATGCGCCCGGCGCCGGTTGTTGCTGCGCGACGGCCGCCTGGAGGCGCAGGCATGAACTGGACCACCGCACTGCAACTGGCGCTGCGCGCCCTGTGGCGCAACAAGACGCGCGCCATGCTGACTGCGCTGGGCGTGGTCATCGGCGTGGGCTCGGTGATTGCCATGCTCGGCATCGGCAGCGGTGCCCAGCAACGTATCGCCGACCAGCTGGCCAGCATGGGCACCAACAGCCTGGTGGTGCGTCCCGGCTCGGTGACCCACGGCGGGGTGCGCACCGGCGCCGGCGGGAATACCACGCTGACGCGCGCCGACGCCGCCGCCATCGCCGAGCTGCCGGACGTGGTGGCGGTCGCGCCCAGCACGAACACGACCGACCAGGTCCGCTATCGCGGCACCAACTGGGGCACCGCCATCGAGGGCGTCACTCCGGACTATGTCACGGTGCGCAACTGGCCGCTGGCCGAGGGTGAGTTCATCACCCGGCGCCACGTGCTGGGTGCCAGCCACGTGTGCGTGCTGGGGCAGACGGTGGCGCGCGAACTGTTCGGGCTGCGCAGCCCGCTGGGCGAGTCCATCGTCATCAAGGGCCTGGCCTGCCGGGTGATCGGCGTGCTCACCGAAAAGGGTGCCACCGCCTGGGGCTCGGACCAGGACGACGCCATCTTCGCCCCTATCACCACCGTGCAGCGCAAGCTCCAGGGCATCACCCACATCGAGCGCATCGAGCTGGTCGCCAGCGACCGCGCGGCCTCGTTTCGGCTGATCAAGGAGGTCAAACAACTGCTGCGTCAGCGCCACCGCCTGCAGGAGGGCCAGCCCGACGACTTCCGCATGTACAACCGCGCTGAACTGGCCGAGACCTCGGAGGAAAGCGCCCGGGTGTTCACCTGGCTGCTGGGCAGCATCGCGTCCGTCTCGCTGCTGGTGGGCGGCATCGGCATCATGAATATCATGCTGGTCTCGGTCACCGAACGCACCCGCGAGATCGGTATCCGCATGGCGCTGGGCGCCCGCCAGCGCGATATCCTCTGGCAGTTCCTGCTGGAGGCGCTGGTACTCAGCACTATTGGCGGTGTACTGGGCATCTTCCTCGGCCTGGGCGGCGCACTGGCAGTGGCACGCTTTTCCGCACTCCCGGTCAGCGTGACGCCCGGCTCAGTCGTCGTCGCCTTCCTGTTCGCGGGACTGGTAGGCGTATTCTTCGGCCTGCACCCGGCCCGCAAGGCCGCGCAACTGCGCCCGATCGACGCATTGCGCTATGAATAGACCGGTGACTGATATGGCTGCAAAAAGTCACAAGACCGCTTCTGCAGCAGGTAAATAAAGCCGTGGCCGGAACTATTATCAATCGTCGTCGGAACGATCAGTGCGAACTATCTCGACTTTGACTTGCGTCAGCAGCGCACCCATGGCGCCCAGTGCTGCCAGGACCGGCGCCATAGCCGTCAGCGCGCCACCGACGGCAACCCCGGCAGTGAGCGGTACCTCCAGCAGCACTTCGTCATTTGGCTTGCGAATAATCAAGCGGCGTACGTTGCCTGCCGCAATGAGTTTTCTCACATACTCAACAAGCTGACTGGCTGCCAGAGTAACCTTCTCTGTTACCGGCTGTTCCTCGTTGTCTGCACTCATAGCTATAGCCCTCTAACTGCTCTCGGCATACCGGGATCCGGCCGCTCTGAGATTGCTTCGCTACGCTCGCAATGACGACACAGCAATGTTTCCTGCAGTCAAACCAGCGCCGGATAATCTGTATACCCTTTCTCATTCCCGCCATAAAAAGTATCGACATCCGGTACATTCAATTCGGCATTAGTCTTGAAGCGTTCCACCAGGTCCGGATTCGCCAGGTATAACTTGCCGAATGACACCATGTCCGCGTCTCTGCTGGCAAGAGCGGCCCGCGCAAGCGCCTGGTCATAGCCGCCGTTTGCCATGTAGGGGCCATCGAAATGATCACGGATCTGCCGATAGTCCAGCGTGCGTTCCCCGGTCAGCATCTCCCCTTCCACCCCGTGCAGGTACCCCAGCCCCTTGCCGCTGAGTGCCCTGGCGACATAGTTAAAGGTCGCCTGCGGGTCCGCGTCATGCATATCGTTGAAGGAACTTTCCGGTGAAATCCGCACCCCCACGCGCGCGGGTTCCCAGGTCTCCAGCACGGCCGCCAGCACTTCCATTAGCAGCCTGGTCCGGTTTTCCAGGGCACCACCGTAGTTGTCCGTGCGCCGGTTGGTACCGTCACGCAGGAACTGATCCAGCAGATACCCGTTAGCGGCGTGGATCTCCACCCCGTCGAAACCGGCCTCCCGGGCACGTTTCGCTGCCAGGCGATATTGATCCACGATACCGGGCAACTCGTCGGTGCGCAGCGCCCGCGGTTCAACAAACGCTTTCATTCCTTCATAGGTCACCGCATCACCCGCGGGTTTAATCGCAGCGGCGGATACCGGTTGTTGATTATCCGGTAACAAGTCCGGATGGGAGATTCGCCCGCAGTACCACAGCTGCAAGAACAGATGCCCGCCCAGTGCATGGACCGCATCCGTCACCGCGCGCCAGCCCTGCACCTGTTCCTTGCTATGAATGCCCGGTGTAGCCGGATAACCGACACCCTCCGGTGAGACCTGCGTTGCCTCGGTGATAATCAAACCCGCACTGGCGCGCTGCGCATAGTAGGTCACATTCATTGCCTGCGGCACATTTCCCGGCATGGCCGCCCGATTACGCGTCAGCGGCGCCATGATCATCCGGTTCGGCAGGGTCAGATCGCCCAGGCTGATGGGCGAGAATAAATCAATGTTCGTAATTTCTTCCGTGCGGGTGTTCATGCTGCTTTCTCCGTTGTTGCTGATGACTCAGCGTTTAGAAAATCAATCAATCGAGTCTGACCCCCGCTGATTCCCCTAGTCTCGGTTGTCTCCCATTTTATTTGATTTTAACTCCAGGTAGTGACCTGCTCTGGCAAGGGTGGCAGAATTGGCAGGGATTTCATGGTAATCAGTGTGCACAGTGCCGGGAATGGCTGCTCGATCCGTGAATATCAGGATAAACGGTTATTTTGTTCCAATGCTCGTCATCGGTACATCCGCTGCGTCATGCGCGGCTCGAATCATAACCCGGACGCCCGTGGTGTTCACCTGCAGGGAGTAGAAATATGAAAATGCTATCTCAAGTGTTGTTCTGGTTCGGCATCGTCTCCATCCCCATCTCATGGCTGGCGTGGTTCCTGGCGCCGGAGATCGGCAGGGAAGTCATGTCCGGAATCGCCGATCCTGCCTTGCGACTGGTCATGGAGGAGGCGCACCGTGAACGCTGGGGTATTTACGTCGGTCACTGGCCCCCGACGCTGCTCATTCTCAGTTACATCCTGGAAAAAAAGGCAGGCTGATTATCCGGCAACCAGCGTAGTCCGGGGTCAGGTCTGACATTCAAACATGCAGTAATGCAAGGCCTGACCCCGCTATTCATGCCCGCTGCTGATAGTCGCGAGGCGCTGCTTTTCGTTTTCCAGTTCTGTCTCAAGCACTGGAATCTGGGCCCTGGTCGCGGCCCGTTCTTCCTCAAGCTTGCGTATTTCATCCAGTAGAATCACACGCTGCTCGAGGGTCGCGCCATGCGTTACCAATTCGATCCCGGTGTCCCGCATTGCCACCTCGATTGCATCCAGCCTGACGTGTTTTTTCCTGAGTTTCCGTTCTATCCGCTGCACGTTGGCCCGCAGGTCGTAGAGTTCCCGCCCGTGACTGTAGGCATCGAGAAAATCCGGCT
>CAVYHX010000011.1:0-22717 GCA_963768415.1 uncultured Gammaproteobacteria bacterium | reverse complement strand
TACCGATGCGCATCATTTTCCCTGCATGCCATGCGAAATAAAACTGAACAACCGCTCCCTGTCGGTGCGGATTCGACTCATACCGGCATTGGCCACGTGAATGCGGTACATGCTCTCCCGGGGAATTTCCAGCACGGCCGCCATGATCGCCCGGATAACGCCTGCATGGGTAATGACCAATATCGACTCGCCACTGTACTGAGCCAGTAGATCACCGAAAGCCGCAGATCACCCGCGCCGTGAACGCGTCCAGCGGCTCGGCGCCCGGGGGGCGGTTATTAACCGGATCCTGATAGAAGCTGCTGACCTGACCCGGGTTTTGTTGTTCGAGTTCCGCCCGAGTCTTGCCCTCCCAGTCCCCAAATCCGACTTCGCTGAAGCGCGGCTCGCAATGCACGGGTAATTTACCCTGTTCCGCAAGCGCCTCGGCAAATTCCAGGCAGCGGCGCAAGGGAGAAGAAACGATTCGCTCCCAGCTGGTTTTCCACTTCGACGGAATGCCACATTTGCCGCCAGCCAGTATCGCTGAGCGGGTCATCCAGCTGCCCCCGGTATCGGCTGCCTCCCACCGGCTCGCCGTGGCGAATCAGGTCGATGCAGGTGTCTGCATGTCGGGAACCGGTCATGCAGTGGTACGCATCAGGTTGCGGCGGCAAGCCGTGCATGCAGGTAGCGCCAGTCGAATGCGGGACCCGGGTCTGACTTGCGTTCGGGTGCAATATGACAATGCCCGGCAACCCGGCGTGCAGTCAGGCCGCGGATAAGTTTCAATCAATACCTGAATGACCTCGACCAGCCGGTCATATTGACTCGCGGTATACGGTTCGCGTGTCCTGGCCCTCCAGCTCGATGCCGATTGAAAAGTCATTGCAGGCAGACCTGGCCCTTGTAACAGGACTCTCCCGCATGCCAGGCACGCTTGGTAAACGGGACATACTGGACGACTTCCCCGTCCCGCGGATCAGCACATGACTGGAGACCTGGAGGTCTGCCATCTCCATGAAATACGGATGAACCCCCGGATCGAGGCAGTTGGTGAACAGCTGATCGATCCACGGCCCCCCGTACTCCCCGGGCGGCAGGCTGATACCGTGCACGACAATCAGATTAACGCCGCACCCGCCGGGCGATCATCACAATTTGGTGAAGGCACCTGCCGGGTATCCAGCAGCAAGCCACTCGAGCTATCGATCCGCATGCATCAGTCTCTCCGGTCGGCAGTCCCGCATGGCGCAGGTTCGCCACAGGCCCCTGTCGGCACGAAATTTCGTCATTTTCAACATTAATACTGCATTCCGCCCCGCCAGGGCAACTTGTCTGTTCGCCGGCCACAGTGATCGGCTAGAATAGCCACCTCTGAAAACCGGCCTATTCACTGGAGCAGCCGTGAAAAACGCACTATTCATATTGTCGCTATCCCTGATACTGACCGGCGGGGCATTCGCGGAAACCCGCTATGTCAGTGACAAACTCGAGATCACCATGCGCAGTGGCAAGAGCACCAGCCACGGGATCGTACGCATGTTGCGCAGCGGCACACCGGTCGAAGTGCTCGAAACCGACAACAAGACCGGCTACTCGCACATCCGCACCAGGAGCGGCAAGGAAGGCTGGGTATTATCACGCTTTCTGATGAATGCCCAGGCCGCCCGTGACCGGCTGGCCACGGCCGAGAAAAAACTGGCCGAGCTGGAACTGGAAAACCGCAAGATGAAGACGAGCCTTGCAGGGCCTGCAGAATGAAAAGAAATCCGTCGAACAGGAACGTGCGAGTCTCGCCGGCGAGCATCGCAATGTCAGTCAGGAACTCGCCGAAATCAAGCGCACCGCTTCCAGTGCGCTGGCAATCGACAGCGAAAACAAGGAATTGAAAAGCCGCGTGGTGTCGCTGGAACGCAAGCTGCAGACCGTGCACCAGGAAAACGAGGTCCTGAAGGACCGCACCGCCCGCGACTGGTTCATGGTCGGATCAGCTGTCGTGCTGCTGGGTATTATTGTCGGACTGATCATCCCGCGCATCCGATGGCGAAAGAAATCGAGTTGGGATACTTTTTGATGTAAACCAGGCATTGCCGGGCCGGAATCCATTCTCCATATCGCCCGCACTTTTGGGTGCTCCGGGCGTTTAAACCGTTGATGTAACCCGCGTAGGGCGCAATAGCGCAGCGTATTGCGCCGCATGACCGACCCCGTTCATTCATCCGTCACGCACCCCTGCGAGGCATCCTTGACCAGCCGAATATACTTGTACAACGTACCGCGCTCGGCCTTGTAGGGCGGCATCTGCCAGTTATCGCGGCGCTGTTGCAGTTCCGCTTCGCTGACAGCTACAGACAGTGACTTGTTGTCGGCATCGATAGTGATCACATCACCATCATGCACCAGTGCGAGCGGCCCGCCTTCCTGTGCCTCCGGCACAATGTGGCCGATGATAAATCCGTGCGAGCCGCCCGAGAAGCGTCCGTCGGTCAGCAGCGCCACATCATTACCCAGACCGGCCCCCATGATGGCTGATGTCGGCGTCAGCATTTCCGGCATACCGGGGCCGCCTTTCGGACCCTCATAACGGATAACCACCACATCACCCTTGCCGATTCGGCCTGCCTCCAGTGCCGCCAGCATGTCTTCCTCGGCATCGAACACCCGGGCCGGCCCGCTGAAGCGCATGCCTTCCTTGCCGGTAATCTTGGCAACCGAACCGCCGGGGGCCAGATTGCCCTTGAGGATCTGTATGTGGCCGGTCGCCTTGATCGGGTTATCCAGGGAATGAAAGACCTGCTGGCCGTCCTGCAGACCCGGCAGATCCTGCAAATTATCAGCAATGGTCTTGCCCGTGACGGTCATGCAGTCGCCATTGATCAACCCGTGTTCCAGCAGGTACTTCAGCACCGCCGGGATACCACCGACATTGTGCAAGTCCTCCATGACATAGCGCCCGCTCGGCTTGAGGTCAGCCAGAAACGGGATCCGGTCGCTGACATTCTGAACGTCATCGATAGTCAGCGGGACATCGACCGCCTTCGCCATGGCGATCAGGTGCAGGACGGCATTGGTCGATCCACCCAGCGCCATGATAATGACCAGTGCATTTTCAAAGGCCGCGCGGGTCATGATGTCGCGCGGCTTGATATCGTGTTCGAGCAGATGACGGATTGCCATTCCCGCCTGCAAACACTCTGCCTGTTTTTGCGCATCGACCGCCGGCGTGGAGGAACTGTACGGCAGCGACATGCCCATGGCCTCGATGGCCGATGCCATGGTGTTTGCCGTATACATGCCGCCACAGGCCCCGGCACCCGGACAGGAGTGATTTACTATTTCGCGCCGCGTGTCATCATCGATCTTGCCGGCGATGAATTCACCATAGCTCTGGAAGGCCGACACGATATCGAGCGTCTCGTTTTTATAGTGGCCGGGCTTGATCGTACCGCCATAGACCATCAGTGCAGGGCGGTTGAGCCGTCCCATGGCAATGATGCAACCCGGCATGTTCTTGTCACATCCGGGTATGGAGATATTCGCGTCGTACCACTGGGCGGACATCACTGTTTCAATGGAATCCGCAATCAGGTCACGCGACTGCAGCGAATAGCTCATCCCCTCGGTGCCCATGGATATACCGTCACTGACACCGACGGTATTGAAACGCATGCCGACCAGGTCAGCCGCCTGCACCCCCTCGCGCACCTTCGCCGCCAGATCGTTCAGATGCATATTGCAGGTATTGCCTTCATACCAGACGCTGGAGATGCCGACCTGCGCCTTGTCCATATCCGCGTCCGTCAAGCCGGTGCCATGCAACATGGCCTGTGATGCCCCCTGGGATTTGGGCTGGGTGATGCGGGAACTGTAACGGTTTAATTTGTTACTCATTCTGGGTCTCCGGTCGATACTGGCCGCGCCTGTGCAGGTCAAACAGCCCCGCGGGTAACGGCAGGCCATTGTACAGAGGCACTCGCCCGGCATGAACAGGCACCGGCCGGGATCAGCCGGGCAACGGCACGGCGAGCCTTGTCGCGCGCTGCCGGGTCAAATGGGCAACAGTATTCAGGCGTACCTGGACTGCTGGAATAATGGCAGGGTATAAAATTTATTAACTAATTATTACAATGGGTTACATATATCTCTATCACCATAAACCGCTTGCAATTCTTTCCCGCAGTGCTAGCATATAAGCAATTGCTTAATTTATGATGTTTTAATTTAACCAGATCGGATCACGCCCGCTTGCCGCGGCTGATCGATGACACTAACAGGGAACCGACAATGCAAACCCGCCAGCTGTTCGACCCGGCCAGTTACACCTACAGCTATCTGATCTGGGACAACGCCAGCCGCGAAGCCGCGCTGATTGACCCGGTGCAGGAGCAGTTCTTGCGCGATCTCAAACTGATCAAGGGACTCGGCCTGACACTGCGCTATACCCTCGAGACACATGTCCATGCCGACCACATCACCGCCTCCGGCACGTTCCGGGAAAAACTGAATTCCCTGGTCCTGGTCCACGAGAACTGCCACTCAAAGTGTCCGGATATCCTCCTCAAGGATGGCGACCAGATCCCGCTCGGGTCCGGTAAAATAGGGGTGATCTACACGCCCGGACACACTGATTGCGATGTCAGCTATGCCATTCCAGGCGCCGTCTTTACCGGCGATGCATTGCTGATCGATGGATGCGGACGCACCGACTTCCAGTCCGGTGACGCCGGCACCCTGTACGATTCCATTACCCGCCGCCTGTTCACCCTTCCGGACGCAACGCGTATCTATCCGGGGCATGATTATCAGGGACGCAAGTTTTCCACCGTTGGCGAGGAGAAGCTGCACAATCCACGCATCGGCAGCGGCAGGAACCGGGATGAGTTCATTTCCATCATGAATGAACTCAAGCTCGAACCACCCCGCCGGATTCGTGAAGCCCTGCCCTCAAATCTTCGCTGCGGCACCTAGCCCGCCAGGACGGGTCCACCACCTGGCTCAACCGTTGTGCGGCTGGTTACCTACCGGCCGTCCCGGTTCGATCCCGTAACCCGGCAGCTCGCCAGCTGGGCTCCCCCTGTTGCTGCGCCAAGCCATCGGCTGCAGGGTAATCATCGCGCCGCATAACAACCGCAGACGACTCACACCAGCCATACGGGTCCGCCGCATGCGTGCGCTCGCGAGCGTCGCGGTGACCCTGCCCGACCTGTTGCAACCCGCCATCCGCCAGCCACCCCGCCTGACACCGTCATACGCGGGCCGTCGGCATTCAGTTTTGCCCTGTCCGGCCGATTATCTGTTAATCGAGGGTTAACATTTTCTTGCTGATTATCAATCACTAACGCCACTCCATGAAAGACGACACGCACTTACCCATCAGTCTGGGGTTCATGACCGTCGTGGCGCTGATGTTTTCCCTGGTCTTTATCTCCCTGGTGCAGCTGCAATCATTCAACAAAAGCCTGACCCGGACGGTCGAGCATACCAACGCCAAGATCCATGCCGCACACCGGTTGCGTGATGCCGTACGTCTCCGGGGCAACGCCCTGAATAAAATGCTGGTGACGGAGGACGCCTTCGAGCGCGATGCACTCGAACAGAGCATGCTTGGCTACGGCGGCATGTTCCTGCGCGCCCGGAATACCCTGCTATCCATGGATATGGACCCGGATGAACAGGCAATACACCGGCAAATCGACACTGTCAGCCGTGACGGCCAGCGGACCAACAGGCGGGTAGCTGAATTGCTGACCGATTTCGCCCCCAGGGAGGAAATCGACGTGGCCATGGCACAGGCTGAAGAGTCGCGCACGATCATACTGGAAGCAGTTGATTCGCTGGTTGAGCTGGAAGAAAACAACGCCCGAACCGCACTCAGCGAGAACCAGCAACATTACCTGTATACGCGGCGCCTGCTGCTGATTCTGTCCGCCATCACACTGGCCGTTTGCCTGTTGATCGCCGTTCTGGTGATAAAGCGTGCACGCACCCGCAACAGACTGCTCGCCTATCATGCGTCACATGACAGCCTCACTGGATTGATAAACCGGCGCGAATTCGAAACCCGTGTAAAACGGGTCATCGAAAATGCCCGGGCACAGGCTACCACCCATACGCTGCTGTACATGGATCTGGACCAGTTCAAGGTAATCAACGATACCTGCGGTCATGCAGCGGGTGATGAACTGCTGCAGCAACTCAGTCAGTTGTTACACGACACGGTGCGCAAGCGCGACACCCTGAGCCGGCTTGGCGGGGACGAATTCGGCATGCTGCTGGATAACTGCCCCCTCGACAAGGGCGTGGAAGTCGCCGACAAGCTTCTCAAGATCCTCGATGAGTTCCAGTTTGTCTGGGACAGCAGCACGTTTACACTGGGAATCAGCATTGGTGTTATACCGATCGACCGCAGTACCCGGGATATAGGCAGTGTGATGAGCGCTGCTGATTCAGCCTGCTATATCGCCAAGGAATCGGGCCGCAACCAGATACAGATTGCGTACCTGGGTGACCCGCGCATACAGGAACGCCATGGTCAGATGCGCTGGGTGTCACGCCTGACCAAGGCGCTGGACGAGGGACGGTTCGCACTGTATTTCCAGCCGATCATTCCCTGTGCCGGAAGTGTGCACAGTGAAAAACATATCGAAATCCTGTTGCGTATGATCGACGAGGACGGGAGCATCATCGCCCCGGGGGCCTTCCTGCCGGCGGCAGAGAAATTCAACCTTATCGCAGGAATCGACCGCTGGGTCGTCAGCACGGCAATGCGCTGGCTGACAGCGGAACGTACCAGCGGCTGCCGGCCGGTCATGATTTCCATCAATCTCTCGGGCCAGACGGTCAGCGACCCCGGCATGCTGCAGTTCATCATGGATCAACTGGCGGAGACCGGCGCCTGTCCTGAACAAATATGCTTTGAAATCACCGAAACGGCTGCCATTGCCAACATCACCGCAGCGACGCGGTTCATGCTGACCCTGCGTGGATGCGGAATCAGGTTTTCCCTGGATGACTTCGGCAGTGGCCTGTCTTCATTCACCTACCTGAAGAAACTGCCGGTGGATTTTCTCAAAATCGACGGGGTATTCGTCCGGGATATCCTGTCCGACCCCGTCGACCACGCCATGGTCAAGTCCATTAACGAGCTCGGGCAGCTGCTGGGCAAGGAAACCATCGCTGAATTCGTTGAAACCCTGGAAATCGCGGAAGAACTCCGCAGGATCGGCGTCAACTATGCGCAGGGCTACGCTTACGGACAACCCCTGCCGCTGGAAAAATTCGCACACGCGGTGGGGCCACGCCTGGTCGTCGGTTGACGCTGCGTAAACATCCGGCGCAATACGCTGCGCTATTGCGCCCTACGTGACTGCTTTGTTTTGTGTAGGGCGCAATAGCATAGCGTATTGCGCCGAATGATAATCCGCGCACCTGCACGCCGGCCCAACTATCGATAAACCCCCCACGCAGGCGGGACTTTCTTTTTTTCTGTTGATCCTGTCCGGCAGGCGGGCATCTGGCTGGAAAAACTGTTATCGCACCCCGGCAGGGTGGTTGATGCCGTGCGGCGCAATACGCTGCGCTATTGCGCCCTACGTGACTGCTTTGTTTTGTGTAGGGCGCAATAGCATAGCGTATTGCGCCGAATGATAAACCGCGCACCTGCACGCCGGCCCAACTACCGATAAACCACCCACGCAGGCGGGACTTTCTTTTTTTCTGTTCATCTTGTCCGGCAGGCGAGCACCTGGCTGGAAAAACTGTTATCGCACCACCACAGGGTGGTTGATGCCGTGCGGCGCAATACGCTGCGCTATTGCGCCCTACGTGACTGCTTTGTTTTGTGTAGGGCGCAATAGCATAGCGTATTGCGCCGAATGATAAACCGCGCACCTGCACGCCGGCCCAACTACCGATAAACCACCCACGCAGGCGGGACTTTCTTTTTTTCTGTTGATCCTGTCCGGCAGGCGAGCATCTGGCTGGGAAAATAACTGTTAACGCACCCGGACAGGGTGGTTGATGCCGTGCGGCGCAATACGCTGCGCTATTGCGCCCTGCATGGTTGGCAATCGATAATGACGGATTAATCAGAGTCCCCTTGGGCCAGCCACACCGATACACGATCACTCTATGCGGAAAACCATGCATACCGCCATACCACCACTGTTGACCATGATCGAGGGGCTGGTCAGTACGCCCTCGGTCAGCAGCGTCGATCCGGCGTTCGACCAGGGAAACCGGGCGGTCATCGACCTGCTGGCCACCTGGCTGGAGGATAGCGGCTGTACCGTTGAGGTCATGCCGCTGGCGGGGAGCCCCGCCAAGGCCAACCTGATTGCGACCCTGGGCAGCGGTCCAGGGGGGCTGGTGCTGTCCGGACATACCGATACCGTGCCCTTTGATGCAGGCAAATGGCAATACGACCCGTTTGCGCTGACCGAGGCAAACCAGCGCCTGTACGGTCTCGGCACATCCGACATGAAGGCCTTTCTGGCCCTGGCGATCGAGGCAATGCGGAATGTGCGCGCAGCGGATCTGAAAGAGCCGCTCATCCTGCTGGCCACTGCCGACGAGGAAACCACCATGTCCGGCGCCCGGGCCCTGGTGGACCACGGCCGGCCGCATGCGCGCCATGCCGATGATCGGCGAGCCGACCGGGCTGCGGCCGGTCCGCATGCACAAGGGCGTCCTGATGGAGGCCATTCACCTGCAGGGGCACTCCGGACATTCGAGCGATCCGGCACTGGGGAACAGCGCGCTGGAGGCCATGCACAGCGTCATCGGCGCCCTGCTGGCCTGGCGCCGGCAGTTGCAGGAGCAATACCAGAATCCGCTGTTCAACGTGCCGGTGCCCACCCTGAACCTCGGACATATTCATGGTGGCGACAATCCCAACCGTATCTGCGCGGATTGCGAGCTGCATATCGATCTCCGCCCCCTGCCCGGCATGGATCTGCAGGAACTGCGGCAGACCTTGCGGCAACATGTGCCTGGATACACTGCGGGACACCGGCATCAAGGCCAGCTTCACCGCCCTGTTCGAAGGCATCCCCGCGATGGAAACCCCGGCAGATGCCGAGATCGTCAAGCTGGCGGCGCAACTCACCGGGCACACACCGGAAGCGGTCGCCTTTGGCACGGAAGCACCCTACCTGCAGCGCCTGGGCATGGACACGGTGGTGCTCGGACCCGGCGATATCGAACAGGCACACCAGCCGGACGAGTATCTCGCACTGGCACGCCTGACACCCACCGTTGACTTGCTCAAACGAATGATCGATTCGGTTTGTATCAACGCCGACCACTTGCTATAAATGCCCGACGGATGACAGGGTCATGACCAGTAAAGACAAGCAGCAGGCATTCGTTGAAAGTTTTCGGCACTCGGCGCCGTATATCAACGCGCACCGGGGGCGCACCTTCGTGCTCGTGTTCGGCGGCGAAGCGGTCGCGGATCCGCAGCTTCGCCGACCTGGTAAATGACATCGCATTGCTGCACAGCCTGGGAATACGCCTGGTCCTGGTGCATGGCGCACGGCCCCAGATCGAAACGCGGCTCAAGGCCCGCGGCGCCCGGCTGGAATACGCAAACGGCCTGCGGATCACGGATGATGCCGCCCTGGCCTGCGTCAAGGAAGCTGCCGGCACAGTACGCGTGGAGATCGAGGCCTTGCTCTCCATGGGCTTGAGCAACACACCCATGTCCGGCGCACGCATCGGTGTTTCATCAGGCAATTTCGTCACGGCGCGGCCACTGGGGGTGCGTGATGGCGTCGATTACTGCCACACCGGCGAAGTGCGGCGCATCGACACGCGTCGCGATCGAACAGCATCTCGACAATCGGCGCATCGTCCTGCTCTCACCGCTGGGCTATTCCCCGACCGGCGAAGTCTTCAACCTCGGCGCGGAAGACGTCGCCACCGCGGCGGCCAGCGCGCTTGCAGGCCGACAAACTGATCCTGTTGACCGAAGACAACGTCCTCAGGAACAGCCGCCGGCAACTGATCGCCCAGCTGACACTGAACGAGGCCAGAAAGCTGCTGGATTCGCGCCGCCGCCTGCCCGACGCCTCAAGACGGCACCTGCAGCATGCCGTTCAGGCCTGCCTGCAGGGTGTCCGGCGCATTCACCTGGTCTACCGGGAAACCGATGGCGCCCTGCTGCTCGAGTTATTCACCCGTGACGGACATGGCACCCTGATTACCGCCGATCCCTACGAGGGATTGCGCACGGCCGGCATCGATGATGTTGGCGGCATCCTGGAACTCATCAAGCCGCTGGAGGACGAAGGCATCCTGGTCAGGCGTTCGCGCGAGCTGCTGGAAATGGAAATCGGGCATTTCAATGTGATCGAGCGTGACGGTGCGATTATTGCGTGCGCGGCACTCTACCCCAGCGCCAGCGAGAATCTGGCCGAACTGGCCTGCCTTGCCGTGCATGCCGACTACCGGAATGCGGGCCGGGGCGATGCCCTGCTGGAATCGATCGAGGGAAAGCGGCCAGGACGGGCGTCAAAAACTCGTGGTACTGACCACGCGGACTGCCCACTGGTTCCGGGAACGTGGCTTCCTGCCCGGCGACAAGTCACACCTGCCGGGAAGAAAAAAAGAACTCTATAACTACCAGCGCAATTCCAAGGTGTTCTACAAGTTACTGGGCTGAACCGCAGGCCGTGATGCCTGCACAGGCAGCGTCAGCTATCGCGGCCAGGAGACCGCTCCTACAGCGTGGAAAAGAACACTGTAGGAGCGCCGCCCTTGGCGCGATATTGTTGATGGGACCGCTATGCGCGAGGCCGGCGGCCAGAGCGCTCCTACAGTAGTTAACCGAGTGTTCATGCTACAACAGTCAGTGCATGGATTTTCCTGGATGATTTGTGCAGTTTCTACGTCCGGCCGGAGTGATACGTTCAGGCGGATTAAACGCCCGGCGTATGCGGCTACACCGGTTTGCTGCCGCGCAGCGCGGCCCAGGCAAGCAAAAAATACCCCGTGCAGCATAGCGCGAAACTCCACTCGATAATATTCTGGATGTTGCTCTTGTCCGGCAGGCGGGCATCTGGCTGGAAAAATAACTGTTAACGCACCCGGACAGGGTGGTTGATCGCCGTGCGGCGCAATACGCTGCGCTATTGCGCCCTACGTGCACTGCATTGTGTTGTGTAGGGTGCAATAGCCTAGCGTATTGCGCCGGATGATAACCGGCACCTGCACGTCAGCAGTATCTTTACGCGTCCCTCCCGCAGGCGTGAATCTGGCCGGACTGACTGTTTCGTGCCGCCGGTAGTTCAGCACAATACACTGCGCAATTGCGCCCTGCATGACAAAGCGGACGCTACGTTTTCAACACCAGCGTCAGGCCGTCCGCTACCGGCAACAGGCTCATCTGCACGCGCCGGTCGGCATGAATGTGTTTATTCAATGCACGTATCGCACGGGTATCGGGTTCCTGGTCTGCGGGATCGGCGACCGCGCCCGACCAGAGCGTATTGTCGATCAGGATCAGCCCTCCGGGACGCACCAGTTTCAATCTCGCTTCATAGTAGGCCATGTAGTTTTCCTTGTCGGCATCGATAAAGGCAAAATCAAAACTCCCGTGCCCGCCGTTTTCCAGCAGTCGCTCAAGTGTTGTCAGTGCCGGCGCCAGTTCCAGGCGATCCTGCCGGTCACGCCGGCCTCGGCCCAGTAACGGCGGCCGATCGCAGTCCATTCCGCACTGACATCACAGGCGACCAGCACGCCGTCCGATGGCAGTGCCAGCGCCACCCAGAGCGCGCTGTAACCGGTATACACGCCGACCTCCAGACACCTGCGTGCACCTGTCAACCGAACCAGCAGCGCCATAAACTGGCCCTGCTCCGGCGCGGACAGCATGCGCGCCATGGGCTCGCTGCCGGTTTCCGCGCGCAGACGGGCCAGGACGTCAGGTTCCCGGCTTGAAACCGACAGCAGATACTCATACAGGACGTCATCCAGCGGCAGAGTCTTATTTGACATGACAGATTGGCACCATTATGTGAATATTCAATTTACAGAAACGTCAATATCCGTATCATTCGTGCCTGGTATCCTGGCATTGTGCGCGGAGCCGCAATGACAAATAGATTCAACAGACGTTCCTCAAATCAAAAGGCTCCAACCAAAGGGACAACCAAGTATGGCAGCGACACCGGACATGCGCAATCCAGCGGGAGATACGTGTCGTCCAGATTACCGACACCCATTTGTATGCTGACGCTTCCGGCTGCCTGCTGGGTCTGAATACCGAGAAGTCCCTGCAGGCGGTCATCGACGATGTCAGGAAAAACCAGTTGCCCGCCGACCTCATCCTGGCGACCGGTGACCTGACACACGACAGCGCCCCGGCTGCCTACGAGCGGGTCTTCTCCCACCTGGGCAGTTTTGGCATACCGGTCTATTGCCTGCCCGGAAATCATGATGAGACACAGGCATTAAACAGAAACATTGGCAAGGGACTGCTCACATCGATCGATCATGCCTGCCACGGTAACTGGCAATTTATCATGCTCGACTCGACCGTTGCGGGCAGTGAGGGCGGACACCTGGCTACGGAAACCTTGCAGGACCTGGCAACCAGGCTGTCATCAAAACCGGAATTACATACACTGGTCTGCCTGCACCATCAGCCTGTCCCCATGGGCAGCCCCTGGCTCGACACCATGGCGGTCGACAATGCGCAGGAATTCTTCGCTATCATCGACCGTCACCCGCAGGTACGCGGCATACTCTGGGGGCATGTACATCAGGAACTGGACCGGATGCGCAATAATGTCAGACTCATGTCCTCACCATCCACATGTGTCCAGTTTTTGCCCGGCAGTGCCGAGTTCGCGGTCGACACCCGGCCACCCGGTTATCGCTGGCTGACACTGCAACCCGACGGGGAAATTGAAACGGGGGTCAACCGGCTTGCGGAGATCCCCGGCAAGATCGATATGGCGGCCGGCAGCTACTGAACCAGCTGGTTGAGATCAAATATCGGCAGCAGTATCGCCAGTACGATAATCAGCACCACACCACCCATAAACAGGATGAGCAGCGGTTCAAACAAGCCCAGCAGTGCCGCAATCAGGGTCTCGATTTCCCGCTCCTGGTTGATGGCCGCCCGCTCCAGCATTTCTTCCAGCTTGCCACTGGACTCGCCGCTCGCAATAAGATGCACGGTCATCGGTGGAAAATAACCGCTTTTCTCAAGGCCGACGCAATATTCGCACCTTCACGTACTCGCGCCGCGGCTTCATCAACGGCGCCGCGCATCGGTAGGTTCGACATAACCTGCGAAGAAATTCGCATGGCTTCCAGCACCGGCACGCCACTGGCCGTCAATATGCTGAAAGTACGGGCAAATCGCCCGGTATTCAAGCCGCGCTCGAGCCGGCCGACCAGCGGAATACCCAGCAGCATAAGATGGAAGCGCCGCCGGTTGTCCGGGTTTCGCAGCAAGTAGCCAATCACCACCCCGTCAGGATCAGCAGCAACAGGATGACAGCACCTGACTCACGCAGGAAATCACTGGTCGCAATCAGCCCGCGTGTCAGCGGCGGCAGTTCCTGGCCGATATTGTCGAATACCTGCACGACCTGCGGCACGACATAGGTCATCAGACCGCCAACGACCAGAATCGCCACCAGTGTCAGCATTGCCGGATAAAACACGGCGAGCTGGATCTTCTGGCGCATCTGCTGGCGACTTTCGGTGTAGTCCGCGAGACGTTCCAGCACACGCTCTAGGTGCCCTGATTGCTCGCCGGCTTCCACCGTTGTGCGGTAGAGTTCGGGGAATACGTGTCTGAAATCCGCCAGACCGGCCGCCAGGGTATGACCTTCCATCACCCGCGAGCGTACGGCGAGCAACATACTTTTCAATCGCGCCCGGTCGGTTTGTTGTGAGACGGCGCGCAAACACTCTTCCAGCGGCAGTCCGGCGCGCACCAGGGTCGCCAACTGCCGGGTAATCAGGGCCAGATCGGTCGCACTGATGCCACGCCGCAGCAGCACGGGCCGGGTGTTGCCGCGCGTCTCGCGTTGCGCGACCTCCTGGATATCCATCGGCACCCAGCCCCGTTCACGCAACTGCTGGCGTCTACCTGACGCGGGGCATCACCTTCGATGACACCTTTCTTTTCGCGCCCTTTTACATCCAGGGCAATGTATTCGAATGCGCGGGCAACTACAGTCTCACAGACTCGCTCTCCCTTCGGGAGAGGGTTGGGGAGAGGGGATAAATAAAAATCTCGACTACTATCCCCTCATCATGCCTTCTCCCGAAGTACCCAAAAGACGGGCATAAAGGAGAAGGGGCGCTTTATTTGTATTGTGATGAATGGCATTCACGTAGCGACCCATAGCTGATTAATTATTTTTTAAATGCCGTCGCTGGCCAGCTGATTCTTCGAGAGATATTGCGTTGTCCTGCGTTTGGACGACCTGTTAACCGCCCTGGGTCACCCGCAGAACTTCCTCGACCGAAGTAACACCCTCCAGAACCTTGCGCCAGCCATCCTGACGGATGCTGGGCGCTGATTCCCGCGCGATGCTTTCCAGGTCATATTCACCGCCACCATCATGGATCAGGGTGCGCATGGCAGCGTTGATGACGGCCAGCTCGTAAATGCCGGTACGACCCCGATAGCCAAGCTCTTTACAGGCTGCGCAACCCTTGGCGCGATACAAAACCGGTGTCTCATCCACCGGGATTCCCACGGCCATGCAATCGGCACGGCCCGCGGTATAGGGTTCCTTGCAATCCTTACACAACACCCGCACCAGCCGCTGTGCCAGCACGGCGACCAGGCTGGACGACAGCAAAAATCGGCTCGCACACCCATATCGCGCAAGCGGGTAACGGCACCGACCGCGCTGTTGGTGTGCAGCGTGGAAAACACCAGGTGACCGGTGAGACTGGCCTGCACGGCGATCTCGGCGGTCTCCAGGTCGCGGATCTCGCCCACCATGACCACATCCGGGTCCTGGCGCAGGATGGCGCGCAGGCCGCGCGCGAAGCTCATTTCGACCTTGGTATTGACCTGGGTCTGGCCGATGCCGTCGAAGTAGTACTCGATCGGGTCTTCGACCGTCATGATATTGCGGCGCTTGTTATTCAGCGGGCCAGCGCCGCATACAGCGTGGTGGTCTTGCCCGACCCGGTCGGGCCGGTGACCAGCACGATGCCGTGCGGCCTGTTGATCAGGTGGTCGATGACCTCGCGGTCTGCGCCGCCATACCGAGGTGGTCCAGGTCGAGGCGCCCGGCCTGCTTGTCCAGCAGGCGCAGCACCACGCGCTCGCCATGCCCGATGGCAGCGTGGACACGCGCACGTCGACCGCGCGTCCGGCCACGCGCAGCGAGATGCGGCCGTCCTGCGGCAGGCGCTTCTCGGCGATATCGAGCTGCGCCATGACCTTGATGCGCGACACCAGCAAGGCGCCGCAAGACTGGCGCGGCGGCTCCAGCACCTCGCGCAGCACACCGTCGACGCGGAAGCGCACCACGAGGCGGTTTTCGAAGGCTTCGATATGGATGTCCGAGGCAGCTTTCCTTGAGGCCTCGGTCAGCAGCGCATTGATCAGACGGATGATCGGGGCGTCGTCCTCGCTCTCGAGCAGGTCCTCCGGTTCCGGCAGCGCCTGGGCGACCTGCATCAGGTCCATGTCTTCCCCCAGATCGCCCATCATCTGCATGGCTTCGTTGAAATCTGCTCGTAGGTCGTCTTCGCCAGCAGGGCGTCAAACTCGATACTCGATATAGCCTGCAGCTTGAGCGGCTTCCCGAGCAGGCGGCGTAACTCGACCAGTGCCGCCGGGTCTATGCTCGCGTGGTGCATAATGATGACGCGGCCGGCCGCTCACCCGCGACCAGCACGCCGTGGCGCTTGGCAAACAAAAACGGTGGGCGACGTAATCCAGCAGTCTTGTTGCCTAACAGATCAGCAGGCACTTGCAGCGGTGTCTCACTCAATCTACGCCAGTCGAATCCCGGGGTTCGCTTCTTCAACCACCGCAGCTGGCTCCGGTAACGGCGGTTCGGCGACAAATCCTCCACCTCGGGTAAACCGGATCATTCTTGACGGCAACGGATTTGACGCCATCCGTATCCTGGCCCACCTGCAACGCCCTGATGTAATTGTACTTGTTGTTGGTATATTGATTCATCACCGCGGCATCACGCAGGATCACCGGATGAATGAATACCATCAGGTTCGTGCGCGTCACATCGGCGCTCTTGGAACGGAACAGCGCGCCCAGCAGCGGGATGTCGCCAAGCAAGGGCGCTTTCTCGACACTTGACCCACCTGCTCCTCGATCAGGCCACCCAGAACGATAATCTGGCCGTCATCGACCATGACGTTGGTCTTGATCGACCGCTTTTTGAAACATCATCCGCCACGCCGGCCACATCGGCAATACTCGAGGTTTCCTGCTCGATTTCCAGCCTGACGACGCGTCGCCCTCGTTGATCTGCGGCTTGATCTTGAGTGTCGCCGACATTTTCGCGTGAATGGTCTGGAACGGATTACTGGCCGATCCGAGGCGCCGGTGCTGGTGAATGAGCCCGTAATGAACGGCACATTTTCACCGATAATGATCTCCGCTTCCTCGTTATCCAGGGTCACCAGTGTCGGTGTGGACAGGATATTGGTATTGGTATCGGATGCCAGCAGGTTCAGAACGGCGAGATAATTGAAACTGTTGCTGTTCGTCTGTCCGGCGCCGAGCAACACATTACCCGCCGTCCTCGGGAGCGCCCCGCCATCGATAACATCGGCAGCACTGTTGACGATATCTGTAATGGTGTTGCCGGTATTGGTGAAATTGATCAGGCCCACCGGGCCATCGCCATCCTTGCGCCCCGTTGAACAGCCACTGCACGCCGAGTTCCCGTGCGACATCCCCGGACACTTCCGCGATGACCGCCTCGATCAGCACCTGCGCCCGGCGCACATCGAGCTGACTGATGACCCGCTTGAGCGAACGCATGATATCCGGTGGGGCCGTAATCACCAGCGCGTTGGTCGCCTCGTCCGCCTGAATGGCGAATTCACTGCGTGCCGTGCGCGCCTTGCCGGCGGCATCCTGCTGTTCCTCGATCTTGCCCACCCCCGTCAGGGTTTCGACCAGCGCGGTCGCCTCGGCATAGCGCAGATAGAGTCCACATCGGTGTTGCCACCGGCATCGAGCGGCGTATCCAGGTGCGAGATGATCGCGCGCATACGCAGGCGCGTGGCGCGATCCCCGCCCAGCAGCACGCTGTTGGTAGCGTTCGTCGGCGACCAGCACTTCACCGCCCGAGACGGCGGCCTGCCCCTTCGCGGCCGCCGGTCGGGCGCGCGTCAGGCTGGTGAGCACCCGCACCACCTCGGCCGCCGCCGCGTGCTGCAGGGGAATGATCTCGATTTCGCTGTCGCTCACCTGGTCGATACGGCGCACGATACTGAGCAGCGTTCTACATTGTTGGCACGGTCGGAGATAATCAGGACATTGGTATTCGGATAGGCCGCCAGGTGTCCCTGCTGCGGCACCAGTGGCCGCAGGATCGGCACCAGCTGGGCCGCGGCGACATTATCGACCTGGATCACGCGGGTGACCATCTCATCACCACGTCCGGGAGACTGCTCACTGGCGGTCGGAATCCCGTCCTGCTTGGCGTTGACATCGGGCACAATCTTGATGACTTCGCCACTGGGGACCGCGGCAAAACCGTGTACCTTCAGGATCGACAGGAATACCTGGTAGACCTCTTCACTGTCCATCGGCCGGGTCGAGATAACCGTGACCTTGCCCTTGACGCGCGGGTCGACGATGAAATTCCTGTCGGTGACTTCGGCCACCGTCGTGATCAGGGCGCTGATGTCCGCGTCCTTCAGATTCAGGGTCACGGTCTCGGCATGCAGGGGGAGCGCACAGGCCAGCCAGCCCAGCAACAACCAGATGATTTTGTGTGGAAACTTCATTTTTTTCTCACAACTCGCGTTGCGCTCCCAATTCAAGGTATCAGGTTTATATGGTTATATCGTTAAATTACCCTAAATATTTAATAAATATAAGGCTATTCGGGAATATTGAGGCTCAATACCTGTTCCTCGCCGTTTCGCAGGATCGTCACGCTGACCGTCTCGCCGCTCTGGGCGCTCTTCAGGGCGCGCGCGCCATTGGCCACATTATTCAGGCTGATATCATTGACCTGCGTCACCACATCCCCCGCCCTCAGCCCCATCTCCTGGAACAGTTCCGGCGCCCGGCCCGGCTGCAGCGTATAGCCGACAAACTTTCCGCCCGCGCCCCGCTTCGGTCGTGCCCGTACCAGACCGTACAGTGTCTTCGGGTCCTCCCTCAACTGCTGGCGAATATTCTGTAACTGCTTCGTTGTGCTGGCAGTTGAACGCGATGACGGGGCTCTGCTGGTCGTTCGACTCCTGTCTTTCTGGTCCCTGGGCAACCGCAAGGTCTCATAGCGTCCGTTACGCATCAGGATGACGCGGTCCGGGTAGATCTCGCGTAACTCCGCGTTGCCCGGGAGCTTGTCACCCACTGCATATTGCTCCTCGGTGCCGCGCGGTTCGGCAATAATGGCGCGTGCCTTCCGGGGATCATCCGACGACAGGGAACCGTGCAGCACCAGTTGCAGGGTGGTCTCGGGCGCGTCGATCGGCGTATCTTTTACCACCGGCGCCACCGCCTGTTTAACCTCACCCAGAGATGCCAGTTCGCCAGCTGGGCAATCAGCCGGCTGTCCGGGTCGGGAGTTATCACAGGGTCTTCGGGTTGCGTCGCCGCGGCCCCGGTGGTTTCCTGCGGCGTGAGCATGTCCCATGTCAGCCTGGCCAGCTGGGCTGGCAATCCAGACCACCAGCAGCAGGTTGATAATCCAGATCAGCCGCCGCATGCCCTTGCCCTGCATCCATCTGACGAGATCTGTTTGCTGCAGGGCAAATGCGCTCATGTTCGTATGCGGATATTGCAGAGTTGATGGCATCGGGTAATTGCCGGCTATGCCCGGCGCCGGGACCGGTTGCCACTGTTGCCGGTGCCCGGACTTCCCGGCCGGTTTCCCGCGCCCGCCATCCGGCCGGGGTTTACGCTGGATCTTCACCGGTGGCTTGAGTTTTACCATATAACCTTCCGGCACCTGTTCAACCGGGATCTTGTGGCCGATATAGGCCTCGATTTCCGGCAGCGAATACACGAAATTTTCACAGGCAAAACTGACGGCATCACCGTCTTTACCGACGCGGGCGGTGCGGCCGATGCGATGCACATAATCCTCGGCGTCCTGCGGCAGATCGTAGTTGAAGACGTGGCTGACATCGGGGATGTGCAGTCCGCGCGCCGCCACATCCGTGGCGATCAGTATCGGCAGCACACCTTGCTGGAATTGTAGCAGCAGGCTTTGGCGCTTTTTCTGCGGCACATCACCCGAGAGTACGGCACATTTAAATCCGTTACCCTCAAGATAGGACCAGACGCGTTCGGCATTGCGCTTGGTATTGACGAAGACAATACTGCGCGTCGGATCCACGTGATTCAGCATCCCGACCAGCAGCGGTATTTTTTCTTCATTCGCCGTATGGTAAAGCACCTGCCTGACCCGCTCCGCCGTGACCCGCTCCGGTTCGATATCGATAGACAGCGGATTGTTCATGTGCTCGTAGGCGAGTTCCTGCACACGATGCGAGAGGGTTGCCGAGAACAGCAGACCCATGCGTTCTTCAGGCGGCGGGCAACGCCGTAACAGGAAGCGGATGTCCTTGATAAATCCGAGATCGAACATTCGGTCCGCCTCGTCGAGTACCACGGCCTGCGCCATTTTCAGATCAAACACGTGCTGCTTGAAGTAATCGATAATGCGACCCGGTGTCCCGATCAGGATATCAACACCGGCGGCGATATCATCGCGTTGCTGATCGTAGCCGGTACCGCCATAGGCCAGTCCCAGCCGCAGTCCGGTATGCCGTCCCAGCACCACGGCATCGCTGTGTATCTGGATCGCGAGCTCGCGGGTAGGCGCCAGCATCAGCGCGCGCGGCTGCGACAGCTTGCGCCGTTCACTCGCCGGGTGCTTGAGCAGGTGGTTGTACACGGCCACCAGAAAAGCGGCGGTCTTTCCGGTCCCTGTCTGCGCCTGCCCGGCCACGTCACGGCCTGCCAGGGCCACGGGCAGGGTCTGGGCCTGGATCGGGGTGCAATAATTAAATCCTGCATCTTCAATGCCTTGCATCAATTCTGCAGGAATATCGAAGCTGGAGAAGGCGATGTCAGTTAAGTGTGTTTCAGCCATAGAGTTGTTTGTACTGGTTGAGTTCCGGTCTTGCCACGTTTGTAATTTAGCATTGTATTTCAAAAGCTTGCCAATATGCTAATGATTATTTCCGAACCGGCCCGATTACCCCCGCAATCCGGTGAGCATTCAGACCCCGGCAAGAGAGTGAATCGAACGGTCATGCGGCGCCCGGGAGCGTATAACTACCGCACTCGTTGCCGATGCGGATACCACCTGCTTGCGCCCGTTTTCAAGGATACCGCAGTTTATCCATTGCCGGACTTGTAATGTGAACTGATTTAGGCTGAAATATGCTCTGGTCGAGTGCCATGCGGCCCGCAGCCCGTATCGACACCTCATTGAAATTCCAGTCACGGCTGTATTCGTCCCTGGCATAACCTCGACGCACCGCACGATAATTTCCATGCCAGAAAGAGTTACCGACACGGCCCTGTTCCGGCCTTGTATTCAAGATACCCTGACCCGTTATCCAGACAGGAGAAGTTGAACAGTGAGCGAGCAGATTATTTATTTGACTGATGACACCTTTGATGAGGAAGTCATTCGTTCTTCCGATCCCGTACTTGTGGACTACTGGGCCGAATGGTGCGGCCCCTGTAAAATGATCGCTCCCATCCTGGATGAAATCGCAAGTGAATACACCGGCAAGATCAAGGTGGCGAAACTGAATATCGACGACAACCCGCAAACACCACCCAAGTACGGCATACGCGGCATCCCGACACTCATGCTGTTCAAGAATGGCAATGTCGAGGCGACAAAAGTCGGAGCATTATCCAAATCGCAATTAACAGATTTTATCGACAACAACATCTGAACAATTCACATCAACTAGTTCTACGGGGGGTAGACTAATAGAACGGCGCATGCTAGCGTAAGGTCAAAGTGCATACTATCTGCTCCGTTCCCTGAGCTCGCCGTTACGGCAATCCCCAAACAAACAGTAATTTTTCACGGCCTGACCCGCCGTCCCTTCCTGAAAACAATGATATGCAATAAAGGCCTCATATGAATCTGTCCGAACTCAAACTCAAACCGGCGTCCGAGCTGGTAGAAATTGCCCAGTCAATGGGCGTGGAGGGAGCGGCCCGTTCCCGCAAGCAGGACATCATCTTTTCCATCCTCAAGGCACATGCAAAAAAAGGTGAGGATATTTTCGGCGACGGTGTCCTTGAAATCCTGCAGGACGGCTTTGGTTTCCTGCGTTCGTCAGACAGTTCCTACCTCGCCGGCCCGGACGACATCTATGTCTCCCCGAGCCAGATCCGGCGCTTCAGCCTGCGCACCGGAGATACCGTGGATGGCAAGATCCGCCCGCCCAAGGACAGCGAGCGCTATTTTGCGCTGCTCAAGGTCAGCCAGATCAATTTCGAGAAACCGGAGAACGCAAAAAACAAGGTCGCCTTCGAAAACCTGACGCCACTGCATCCAAACGAGCGCATGACGCTGGAGCGCGGTAACGGGAGTACTGAAGATATCACCGCCCGCATTATCGATATGGTGGCGCCACTGGGCAAAGGTCAACGCGGCCTGATCGTTTCACCGCCCAAGGCAGGCAAGACCATGCTGCTGCAAAACGTTGCCCAGTCGATTACGACCAACCACCCGGAGTGCTACCTCATTGTGCTGTTGATCGATGAGCGTCCGGAAGAAGTCACGGAAATGGTGCGCTCCGTCAAGGGCGAGGTTGTTTCCAGCACCTTCGACGAACCGGCCAGCCGGCATGTGCAGGTCGCCGATATGGTCATCGAGAAGGCGCGGCGCCTGGTGGAACACAAGCTTGACGTCGTGATCCTGCTGGATTCCATCACCCGCCTCGGACGTGCCTACAATACCGTGGTTCCTTCTTCCGGCAAGGTGTTGACCGGTGGTGTCGATGCCAACGCCCTGCAACGCCCCAAGCGTTTCTTCGGCGCCGCGCGCAACATCGAGGAAGGTGGCAGCCTGACTATCCTGGCCACTGCCCTGGTTGATACCGGTTCACGCATGGATGACGTGATCTATGAAGAATTCAAGGGTACCGGTAACCAGGAAATCCATCTGGACCGCAAGATCGCCGAGAAACGCGTCTACCCGGCCATCAATATCAATCGCTCCGGCACCCGCCGCGAGGAACTGCTGACTGACCCGGTCGAACTCCAGAAATTATGGATCCTGCGCAAGCTGCTGCACCCGATGGACGAGCTGGCCGCAATGGAATTTTTACTCGACAAGCTCAAGGCAACCAAGAGCAACGCGCAGTTTTTCGAATCGATGAAACGCTAGGGCAACCCCGATGTGTCGTCATTGCGAGCGCAGCGTGGCAATCCGCCGCTGGCGTCCCGAGCGACGCGAGGGATCTCAATAAGATCACCACGGACGCTGTACGTCCTCGTGACATGGATTGCTTTGTCGCTACGCTCCGCGCAATGACGGATTAATCAGAGTTTCGCCATGCC
>CAVYHX010000010.1:0-10020 GCA_963768415.1 uncultured Gammaproteobacteria bacterium | reverse complement strand
TGAAGAGGCAGGATTTGAATATTGCACGCCGATCCAGGCGGAGGCGCTGCCGTTGGCGCTCGCGGGCCAGGACGTGGCCGGCCAGGCGCAGACCGGCACCGGCAAGACCGCGGCGTTTCTGCTGGCCGCGTTCAACCATCTGCTAACGCACCCGGCGGCGGAGGGCCGCCGCCAGACCAGCCGCGCGCCATCATGCTGGCGCCGACGCGCGAACTGGCGATCCAGATCCACAAGGACGCCGAGGTGCTGGGCAAGCACACCGGCTTCAAGCTCGGCCTGGTGTACGGCGGCACCGGCTACGACTCAGCAGCGCAAGATGCTGGAAGAGGGCGTGGACATCCTGATCGGCACGCCCGGGCGCATCATCGATTATTTCAAGCAGCATGTGTTCGATCTGCACATGGCGTCAGGTCATGGTGCTGGACGAGGCCGACCGCATGTTCGATCTCGGTTTCATCAAGGACATCCGCTTCCTGCTGCGGCGCATGCCGGCCGCCTGCCAGACGCCTGAGCATGCTGTTCTCGGCGACGCTCTCCTACCGCGTCACCGAACTCGCCTACGAGCACATGAACAATCCCCAGTTCGTCAACATCGAGCCGGACAAGCGTCACCGCCGACAAGGTCACGCAGGTGCTGTACCACACCGCCATCGAGGAAAAGATTCCGCTGCTGGTGCATCTGCTGCGTCACATGGACCCGACGCGCAGCCTGGTGTTCACCAATACCAAGGACGCGGCGGAAGCGTGTCTGGCCTGGCTCAAGGGCAACGGCTTGAACGCCGCGGTACTCTCGGGCGATGTGCCGCAGAACAAGCGCCTGAAGATTGCTGCACGATTTCATGGAAGGCCGCTTGCCGGTGCTGGTGGCGACCGACGTGGCCGCGCGCGGTCTGCACATCCCGGACGTGTCGCCATGTGTTCAATTTCGATCTGCCGCAGAACGCCGAGGACTACGTGCACCGCATCGGCCGCACCGCGCGCGTCGGTGCCAGTCGGCGATGCCGTCAGCTTTGCCTGCGAGCGATTTGTTTTTTCACTGCCGGAGATCGAGGCCTATATCGGCCACAAGATCCCGGTCGAACCGGTGCCGGAGGACATTATCCGGTAAAACTCAAGCCGCCGGTTAAGATCAAGCGTAAACCCCGGCCGGATGGCGGGCGCCGGAAACCATCCGGGAAGTCCGGTCAACGGCACGGCGGCAACCGGTCCCGAGCGCCGGGCATGGCCGGCAGTACCCGATGCCATCACTCTGCAATATCCGCATACGAACATGAGCGCATTTGCCCTACAGCAAACAGATCTCGCCAGATGGATGCAGGGCAAGGGCATGCGGCGTGCTGATCTGGATCATCAACCTGCTGCTGGTGGTCTGGATTGCCAGCCAGCTGGCCAGGCTGACCTGGGACCTGCTCACGCCGCAGGAAACCGCCACGCCGCTGGCGACGCAACCCGAAACCCTGCAGACTAATCCAGACCCGGACAGCCAGTTGATTGGCCAGCTGGCAAGCTGGCATCTTCTGGGCGAGGTCAAGCAGGCGGCGGCGCCGGTCATGCGGGAGTCGCCCATCGATGCGCCCGAGACCACCCTGAAGCTGGTGTTGCACGGTTCCCTGGCGTCGGATGATCCCAGGAACGCGCGCGCCATCATTGCCGAGCCACGCGGCACCGAGGAGCAATATGCTGTGGGTGACAAGCTTCCGGGCAACGCGGAGTTGCGCGAGATCTACACGGATCGCGTGATCCTGATGCGCAACGGGCGCTACGAGACCTTGCGTTTGCCCAGGGACAAGAAAGACAACAGCCGGTCCGCCAGCCGCGCCGCCGCGTCACGTTCGAGCGCCAGCAACACACAGCGGTTAAAGAATATTCGCCGGCAGCTGCAGCAGAACCCGAAGACACTGTTCGGCCTGGTGCGCGCGCAGCCGAAGCGGGGTGCGGGCGGGAAGATGGTCGGTTATACCCTGAACCCGGGCCGGGAGCCGGAGCTGTTCCGGGAGATGGGGCTGCTGGCGGGGGATGTGGTGACGCAAGTCAATGATATCAGCCTCGATAACGTGGCCAACGGGGCGCGTGCCCTGAAGAGCGCCCAGAGTGGTGAGACGGTCAGTGTGACCATCCTGCGCAACGGCCAGGAACAGGTCCTCAGCCTTAATATTCCGGAATAGCCTTATATTTATTAAATATTTAGGGTAATTTAACGATATATCAGAATAAGACCAATGCCTTTATCAGGGAGCGCAACGCGAGTTGTGAGAGAAAAATGACGTTTCCACACAAAATCACCTGGTTGTTGCTGGGCTGGCTGGCCTGCGCGCTGCCCGTGCATGCAGAAACCGTGACCCTGAATCTGAAGGATGCCGACATCAGCGCCCTGATCAGACGGTCGCCGAGGTCACCGACAGGAATTTCATCGTCGACCCGCGCGTCAAGGGCAAGGTCACGGTCATCTCGACCCGCCCCATGGACAGTGAAGAGGTCTACCAGGTCTTCCTCTCTATCCTGAAGGTGCACGGTTTTGCCGCGGTCCCCAGTGGCGAAGTCATCAAGATCGTGCCCGATGTCAACGCCAAGCAGGACGCGATTCCGACAGCCAGTGATAAGATCACCCGGACGCGGTGATCAAATGGTCACCCGGGTGATCCAGGTCGATAATGTCGCCGCGGCCCAGCTGGTGCCGATCCTGCGGCCACTGGTGCCGCAGCAGGGACACCTGGCCGCCTATCCGACTACCAATGTCCTGATCATCTCCGACCGTGCCAACAATGTAGAACGCCTGCTCAGTATCGTGCGCCGCATCGACCAGGTGAGCGACAGCGAGATCGAGATCATTCCCCTGCAGCACGCGGCAGCCGCCGAGGTGGTGCGGGTGCTCACCAGCCTGACGCGCGCCCGGCCGGCGGCCTCGAAAGGGCAGGCCGCCGCCTCGGGCGGCCAAGTGCTGGTCGCCGATGAACGCACCAACAGCGTGCTGCTGGGCGGCGATCGCGCCACGCGCCTGCGCATGCGCGCGATCATCTCGCACCTGGATACGCCGCTGGATGCCGGTGGCAACACCGATGTGATCTATCTGCGCTATGCCGAGGCGACCGCGCTCGTCGAAACCCTGACGGGTGTGGGCAAGATCGAGGAACAGCAGGACGTCGCGGGCAAGGCCCGGACGTCACGCAGTGAATTCGCCATTCAGGCGGACGAGGCAACCAATGCGCTGGTGATTACGGCGCCACCGGATATCATGCGCTCGCTCAAGCGGGTCATCAGTCAGCTCGATGTGCGCCGGGCACAGGTGCTGATCGAGGCGGTGATTGCGGAAGTATCCGCGGACACCGCACGGGAACTCGGCGTGCAGTGGTTGTTCAACGGGGCTGCAGACGGCGACGGCCCGGTGGGCCTGATCAATTTCACCAATACCGGAAATACCATCGCGGATATCGTCAACAGTGCTGCCGACGTGATCGATGGCGGGACGCTCCCGACGCCGGCGGGTAATGTGCTGCTGGGCGGTGGCCAGACGAACAGCAACAGTTTCAATTATCTTGCAGTCGTGAATATGCTGGCATCGGATACCAATACCAATATCCTGTCCACACCGACGCTGGTGACCCTGGACAACGAGGAAGCGGAAATCATTATCGGCGAGAATGTGCCGTTCATTACGGGCTCATTCACCAGTACCGGCGCCTCGGACTCGAGCCACCAATCCGTTCCAGACCATTCAGCGCGAAGATGTCGGCCTGACACTCAAGATCAAGCCGCAGATCAACGAGGGTGACGCGCTCAGGCTGGAAATCGAGCAGGAAACCTCGAGTATCGCCGACAGCGTGGCCGGCGCGGCGGATATCGTTACCAAAAAGCGCTCCATCAAGACCAATGTCATGGTCGATGACGGCCAGATCATCGTGCTGGGTGGCCTGATCGAGGAGCAGGTGGGTGAGAGTATCCAGAAAGTGCCCTTGCTCGGCGACATCCCGCTGCTGGGCGCGCTGTTCCGTTCCAAGAGTGCCGATGTGACGCGCACCAACCTGATGGTCTTCATTCACCCGGTGATCCTGCGTGATGCCGCCGTGATGAATCAATATACCAACAACAAGTACAATTACATACGGGCGTTGCAGGTGGGGCAGGATACGGATGGTGTCAATCTGCTGCCGGGCAATAAACATCCGGTATTACCCGCGGTGGAGGTATTTGTTGCCGAACCGCCGTTACCGGAACCACCTGCTGGTGGCTGAAGAAGCGAACCCTGGAATTGACTGGCTAGATGAGTGAGACACCGCTGCAAGTACCTGCTGAGCTGTTAAGCAATAAAACTGCCGGGTTACGGCGCCCGCCGTTTTTGTTTGCCAAGCGCCACGGCGTACTGGTCGCCGGTGAGCAGGATGGCCGTGTGATCATTATGCACCACGGCAGCATAGACCCGGCTGCACTGGTCGAGTTACGCCGCCTGCTGGGGAAGCCGCTCAAGCTGCAGGCCATAGCGAACATCGAGTTTGACGCCCTGCTGGCGAAGACCTACGAGCAGGATTCCAACGAAGCCATGCAGATGATGGGCGATCTGGGGGATGACATGGATCTGATGCATGTCGCCCAGGCACTCCCGGAGCCGGAAGACCTGCTCGAGAGCGAAGATGATGCGCCGATCATCCGTCTGATCAATGCGCTGCTGACCGAGGCCGTGAAGGAAAATGCTTCGGACATTCATATCGAACCCTTCGAAAACCGCCTCGTGGTCCGCTTCCGCTGCGACGGTGTCTTGCGCGAGGTGCTGGAGCCGCAACGTATTCTTGCGCCCTTGCTGGTCTCGCGCATCAAGGTCATGGCGCGCCTGGATATTGCCGAAAAACGTCTGCCGCAGGACGGCCGCATCTCCCTGCGGGTTGCCGGACGCGCGGTCGATGTGCGTGTGTCCACCCTGCCATCGGGCAATGGCGAGCGGGTGGTGTTGCGCCTGCTGGACAAGCAGGCGGGGCGCCTGGACCTGGAACACCTCGGTATGGCGGAGCAGACGCGCGACGTCATCGACAACCTGATCAGCCGGCCGCACGGGATTATCCTGGTCACCGGCCCGACCGGGTCGGGCAAGACCACCACCCTGTATGCGGCGCTCGCCCGTCTGAATAACAAACGCCGCAATATCATGACGGTGGAAGACCCGATCGAGTACTACTTCGATGGCATCGGCCAGACGCAGGTCAACACCAAGGTCGACCTGAGCTTCGCACGCGGCCTGCGGGCCATTCTGCGCCAGGACCCGGATGTGGTCATGGTGGGTGAGATACGTGACCTGGAAACCGCGGAGATTGCCGTTCAGGCCAGTCTCACCGGACACCTGGTATTTTCCACGCTGCATACCAACAGCGCAGTCGGCGCCGTTACCCGCCTGCGCGATATGGGTGTGGAGCCGTTCCTGCTGTCGTCCAGCCTGGTCGCCGTGCTGGCGCAGCGGCTGGTGCGGGTGTTGTGCAATGATTGCAAGGAGTCCTATACCGCAGGGCGTGCCGACTGCACCGCCATGGGCGTCCCGGTGGACGAGCCGCCGGTACTCTATCGCGCCAAAGGTTGCGAAGCCTGCAAGCAGCTGGGCTACCGGGGGCGTACCGGAATCTATGAACTGGTTGTCATCAACGACGACATGCGTACCCTGGTCCATGATGGGGGCGGTGAATACGAACTGGAACACATTGCGCGGGAATCATCTCCCAGCATCCGCCAGGATGGCTGGCGCAGGGTGCTCGACGGGATTACCTCGGTCGAGGAAGTCCTGCGGGTAACCCAGGGCGGTTAACAGACCGGCCGCATGCAGGGCAACGGGGATCTCTCGAAGAATCAGCTGGTCAGCGACTGCTTTTTTTTAAATATATCTGGTTTCATTCTTATGGGTCGCTGGACGTGAATGCCATTCATTACAATACAAATAAAGCGCCCCTTCTCCTTTATGCCCGTCTTTTGGGTACTTCGGGAGAAGGACATGATGAGGGGATATAATAAAGTCGTTATTTTTATTTATTCCCTCTCCCCAACCCTCTCCCGAAGGGAGAGCGAGTCTGTGAGACTGTAGTATTTGCTATGGGTGCTTTTGAATACACTGCCCTGGATGTAAAAGGGCGCGAGAAGAAGGGTGTCATCGAGGGCGATGCGCCGCGCCAGGTACGGCAGCAATTGCGCGAGCAAGGCTGGGTGCCGATCGAGGTTCAGGAGGTCGCGCAACGCGAGACGCGCAGCCACACCCGGCCCGCGCTGCTGCAGCGGGGGATCAGTGCGACTGATCTGGCCCTGATCACCCGGCAGCTGGCGACCCTGGTCCGGGCGGGCCTGCCGCTGGAAGAGTGCTTGCGTGCCGTGTCACAACAGACCGACCGGGCGCGGCTGAAAAGTATGCTGCTGGCCGTGCGCTCGCGGGTCATGGAAGGCCACACACTGGCGGCGGGTCTGTCCGACTTCAGGCACGTATTCCCCGAACTCTATCGCACGACCGTGGAAGCCGGCGAGCAATCGGGGCATCTGGAGCGGGTGCTGGAGCGCCTGGCGGATTACACCGAAGGCCGTCAGCAGATGCGCCAGAAGATCCAGCTTGCCGTGTTTTATCCGGCGATGCTGACACTGGTGGCCATTCTGGTTGTCGGCGGCCTGATGACCTATGTCGTGCCGCAGGTCGTGCAGGTCTTCGACAATATCGGCCAGGAGCTGCCGCCGCTGACACGCGGGTTGATTGCGACCAGTGATTTTCTGCGCGAGTCGGGCACGACCATCCTGTTGTTGCTGATCCTGTCGGGTGTGGCGATTGGCTACTTGCTGCGCAACCCGGGTAACCGGCGGCGCTTCCACCTGCTGCTGCTGGGTATCCCGCTGGTCGGCCGGCTGGAGCGCGGTTTGAATACCGGGCGTTTTGCCCGCACCTTCAGCATATTGACGGCCAGTGGTGTGCCCGTGCTGGAGGCCATGCGCATTTCTGCGCAGGTGATGTCCAATCTACCCATGCGTGGTGCAGTTGACGAGGCGGCCGCACGGGTCCGTGAAGGTGCGAGTATTGCCTCGGCCCTGGAGAGAAGCGGTTATTTTCCGCCGATGACCGTGCATCTGATTGCAAGCGGCGAGTCCAGTGGCAAACTGGAAGACATGCTGGAGCGGGCGGCCATCAACCAGGAACGGGAAATCGAGACCCTCATTGCAGCGCTGCTGGGCTTGTTCGAACCGCTGTTGATCCTGTTTATGGGTGGCGTGGTCCTGATTATCGTGCTGGCGATCCTGCTGCCGATTTTCGATTTGAACCAGCTGGTTCAGTAACCGCCCGCCGTCATATCAATCTTGCCGGGGATCTTCGCAAGCCGGTTGACACCCGTTTCAATCTTCCCGTCCGCATGCAGATTCAGCCAGCGGTATCCGGGTGCCGTAGTGTCCAGCGCGAAATCTGTGCTGCCGGGCGAAAACTGGATACAGGTAGATGGAGTGGACATGAGTCTGACGGTGTTGCGCATCCGGTCCAGTTCCTGGTGTACATGTCCCCAGAGAATGCCGCGTACCTGCGGGTGACGGTCGATGATGTCGAAAAATTCATCCGGGTTATCGACTGCCATGGTGTCAATCCAGCGGCTGCCCATGGGAACGGGCTGATGGTGCAGGCAGACCAGTGTGTGCAGTTCCGGGTTCGCTGCGAGCCGGGCGTCCAGGTCCTGCAGGGTTTGCGGAGACAGGTGACCGCCCTCACTCCCCGCTACGGTGGAATCGAGCAGGATGAATTGCCAGTTACCGTGGCAGGCGGATGCAGCGGATATGTGCAGTCCCGCGCCAATGCTTTTTTGTAATGCCAGCGTTTCGTCATGATTGCCCGGCAGGCAATAGACCGGCAGTCCAAAGCTGCCCAGGTGGGAGAAGACCCGTTCATAGGCAGCCTGGGAGCTATCGTGTGTCAGGTCACCGGTCGCCAGGATGAGGTCGGCGGGCAACCGGTTTTTCCTGACATCGGCAACGACCGCCTGCAGGGACTGCTCGGTATTCAAACCCAGCAGACAGCCGGAAGCGTCAGCATACAAATGGGTATCGGTAATCTGGACGACACGAATCACTCTGCCGGATTCCGCATGACCGGTGCTCGCTGTCATACCTGGTTGTCCCTTTGGCTGGCGCCTTTGATTTGAGTCACGTCTTAATTAGTTGTCATTGCGAGCGCAGCGCAGCAATGACAAGATACTCGGCACAAATCATACGGATATTGACGTAACTGTAAATTGCATAATCACATAATGGTGTCGAGCTGTCATGTCCAATAAAACCCTGCCGCTGGATGATGCCCTGTATGAATATCTGCTGTCGGTATCAAGCCGCGAACCTGACGTCCTGGCGCGTCTGCGCGCGGAAACCGCCAGGGAACCCATGGCGCGCATGCTGTCTGCGCCGGAACAGGGCCAGTTCATGGCCCTGCTGGTGCAGTTGACAGGTGCGCGCAAGTGTCTGGAGGTCGGTGTGTACACCGGCTACAGCGCCCTCTGGGTGGCACTGGCATTGCCAGCGGACGGCATCCTGGTCGCCTGTGATGTCAGTGAGGAATGGACCGCGATCGGTCGCCGCTACTGGTCCGAGGCCGGGGTGACCGGCAGGATCGACCTGCGACTGGCGCCGGCACTGTCAACACTGGAGCAGCTGCTTGAAGACGGCGCGGACGGGAGTTTTGATTTCGCCTTTATCGATGCCGACAAGGAAAACTACCTGGCCTACTACGAAGCGACATTGCAACTGGTGCGTCCCGGTGGACTGATCCTGATAGACAATACGCTCTGGTCGGGCGCGGTCGCCGATCCCGCAGACCAGGAACCCGATACCCGTGCGATACGTGCATTGAATAAACATATTCATGCCGACCGGCGCGTGCAGATGAGCCTGTTGCCGGTAGCGGACGGCCTGACGCTGGTGTTAAAAACGTAGCGTCCGCTTTGTCCAATGTCAGGGCGCAATAGCGCAGCGTATTGCGCCGCACGGGATCAACCACCCTGTCCGGGTGCGTTAACAGTTATTTTTTCCAGCCAGATGCCCGCCTGCGTGGGCGGTATGTCGGTAGTTGGGCCGGCGTGCAGGTGCGCGGTTTATCATTCGGTGCAATACGCTAGCGCTATTGCACCCTACACAAAACAAAGCAGTCACGTAGGGCGCAATAGCGCAGCGTATTGCGCCGCACGGGATCAACCACCCTGTCCGGGTGCGTTAACAGTTATTTTTCCAGCCAGATGCCCGCCTGCGTGGGCAGTATGTCGGTAGCTGGCGCCGGTGTGCAGGTGCATGGTTTATTATTCGGTGCAATACGCTGCGCTATTGCACCCTACACAAAACAAAGCAGTCACGTAGGGCGCAATAGCGCAGCGTATTGCGCCGCACGGGATCAACCACCCTGTCCGGGTGCGATAACAGTTATTTTTTCCAGTCAGGTGCCCGCCTGCCGGACAAGAGCAACATCCAGAATATTATCGAGTGGAATTTCGCGCTACTGCTGCACGGGAATTTTTTGCTTACCTGGGCCGCACTGCGCGGCAGCAAGCCGCTGTAGCGGCAGACGCGGATAATGACACAGCCGGCAACTCAGTCCAGTAATTTGTAGAACACCTTGGAATTGCGCTGGTAGTTATAGAGTTCTTTTTTTCTTCCCGGCAGGTGTGACTTGTCGCCGGGCAGGAAACCGCGTTCCCGGAACCAGTGGGCCGTCCGCGTGGTCAGTACCACGAGTTTTTTGACCCCCGCCCTGGCGGCTTTCCGCTCGATTGATGCCAGCAGGGCATCGCCCCGGCCCTCATTCCGGTAATCGTCATGCACGGCAAGGCAGGCCAGTTCGGCCAGGTTCTCGCTGGCGCTGGGGTAGAGTGCCGCACACGCGATAATCGCTCCGTCACGCTCGATGACATCGAAGTGCCCGATTTCCATTTCCAGCAGCTCGCGCGAACGCCTGACCAGGATGCCTTCATCCTCCAGCGGCTTGATCAGTTCCAGGATCCCGCCCACATCATCGATGCCGGCCGTGCGCAACCGGCGAATGCGTGA
>CAVYHX010000009.1:0-11109 GCA_963768415.1 uncultured Gammaproteobacteria bacterium | reverse complement strand
CATCGGCCGCATAGACACTACTGGCCGCAAATGAAAGCATGCTGACGACCGCGACGCATGCCAGCTTGGTAATGCGTGATTTCTTCATTACACTTCTCCCCTTAATAATACATATACCTGGCCCGCATCCTACGCGCGCGCCATCATCACTAACCTTGATCTATATCAAGTTGGCTTTATCCATCGTGGCGGACCGGATCACAACCCTGCTGGACCGGCTCCAGAATCTTTCATACGCTCAAGCGCCGCTTTGCTTTTTTCCCTGCGGATACGTTTTTCCGACAACGGCGGGCATTGATGGGTATCCCAGTAAATAACCTGGCAATCCAGGCAGTAGTGGCATTCGTTGGGATTGATCTCGCCGGTCGGGCGGATCGCCTGGACATCGCAGCCCCGCGCACAGATCTGGCAGGGCCGGCCGCATTCCTTGCGGCGGCGCAACCAGTCGAAGATGCGCAGCGGCGCCGGTATCGCCAGCGCCGCGCCCAGCGGACAGACGTATTTGCAGAAAAACTTGCGGTTGAAGGCGGCGATGATCAGCAGTCCAATGGCGTAGTAGAGAAATATCCCGTCCCGGTTAAAGTGCATGACGATTGCCGTCTTGAAAGGTTCGACCTCGGCCGCCCGCGCCGCATGACCTATTGATTGCAGGGAAAGCCCGAACAGGGCGACAAAGATGACGTATTTCAGCGCTGTCAGCCGCTCATGCACAATCTCCGAAAAGTTGTATTCCGGGAGCCGGAAGCGCCGGGCCAGTGCGCCGATCAGTTCCTGCAGGGCACCGAACGGGACACAGCCAGCCGCAATACACGCCGCGCCCCCACAACAGCAGTGTCAGCGCCACATAACCCCAGAGAATAAAAATCAGCGGATCGACCAGGAATGATTCCCAGCTGAACTGGTGCAGGATGGCATTGATAAAGGTCAGGACATGGATTACCGACAGCTGGGCCAGCGTGTACCAGCCGATAAAGACCAGGGTAAAGACGAGAAAACCGGTACGCAGATATTTCAACAGCGTCGGCCGCCGCGTCAGCCAGTCCTGGAAAAAACAGGATAAAGGTCAGCACGCCCAGTGCCGCACACAATATGGCCACCTGCCACCAGCGTTCGCGCCAGACATTGACCCAGAAGGGTTCACTGGTCTCGCCGAGCCACCAGACCGGGGTCGGCTGATCGGAAACCCTAACCGGTACTGCGACCTGCGGAACTGCGACCTGCCCGGTCTCCGGGTCTGCCCGTATATAAGGTATGCCGCGTGAGTCCGCCACCAGCCGTGCGGATTTCATGACGGTGGCGTTCATCACCATGGCGGTAATCGTGGCCCCGGTGATGCCGTCGATGGTGGCATAACCTTCCCGCGCCGCGCCCCCGAGCTTCACCTTCTCCAGCACGGACAGGCCCTTGTATTGCGCGGCATAGCGCGCCAGGTCCTGCTCGGAAATACCGACCACCAGGATGGGCTCGGAATGTTCCAGGATGTCGAGACCGGTGATCCGGCCCGTGAGATCAACGCCGACGAGCAGGGTGATCGGCTCTCCGGAATAGGCCGGGATGCGCACGATGTCCGTGGTGCGCAACACGTAACCCAGCAGACGGTCACCCCGGTAGACAGGAGCGGCGGGCGGTTCGCCGTCGAACTCCCCCAGCCGGTCGGATTGCGGGAAATACAGTTGTGCGAGCCCGCTGATCGATACCGATGCGGCACACGCGCACTGGCATATAAATGTCGTGATGATTAACCACAGTACCCGCCACGCGGGCCGGCAACTGACACGCCCGTGATACAGGCCGCGGGGAGGACTCGGTAACATGCAGCGATTATCATCAGCCACTCTCGCCGGGTATTGATCTCAATCAATGATTGACAGGATTTGCCTTGCGAACATGCCAGGCTGGATTACTGAACCGGGGAGATCCTGCAAACTGCAGCCGCTTACCGGATCGTAGCGCGATTGGAGTACAGCTACGCAACCATGGAAATCCTGTATTTCACCCTGGCCGCCATCCTGTTGTACATTGCCGCCGACTGGATTCTGGGCCGCATCGAGACCGCCGCCGGCCGGCGCTTTCGAATATCGCAGCCTGATTTTCTTCGCCATCCTGCTGGTCATGGCCCTGAGTTCCTTTACCCTGATCCGGCAACTCACCGGCTAGTCTACGGCAGCGCACAGCCTGCCCATGCTGCGTATCGTGTACCGGTCCGCAGTTCGGCGACTGCTCCGCGTTGCCAAAGGGGCCCGCTTTTGGTGCTTTGCCGTAGCCGACCCGCCATCCCCCGGAGTTTATTCCAGGTCTAAATCGAAAGGCATGTTTCATGCCATTTGTCATGAGGGTTAGCTCTGTCAGACGCACTTGATCTAGATCAATGAACCGACGCGTTCAATTGGCGTCTGCTAGCACGCAGGCAGATTCCATAACAATACGCACCGTGGTAGTGCGCGTGCACAATGAGCCATTCAACTATCCAGAGGGAGGGAATTACATGGCCGCTTCAGGGAACACCAACCCGTCAGACACCCGCAAACGACAGCGAAGAAGAACGCATCCCGGTCATTGCAGAAGTTGCTGGACAACCCGTTTTTGCTGCTCTTCCTCGGCGTAACCATGCCAACGGTCTTCTACATCATCTGGGGTGTCATGGAAATCGTCACCATACCAATAGCTAAATAACCACGGGAGCACGGCACCATGGCAATCACTCCACCCACCGAGCGCGTCTGGTTCAAGGAACCGATCGCGCGCACCGAGATTGTCTGGGTCATTATCGCCTTTGTCTGGGGACTGGTGATGTTCTCGGCAATGGTCTACTGGCACTTCGAAGGCGAGCAGAATCTCTCCAACGAGGCCTACCGCACCACGCCGGAGGCATTCGCCGCCAAAGTCGGAGGCCATGGTCAAGCAGTACCAGGTGCGTGAAGAAGCGGGCTTTCCGGTGGTACACCCGCCACCCGGCAGCGATGTCTACCTGATTGGGCGACTCTGGCAGTGGTGGCCCATTATCGAGTTCGAGAAGGACCAGACCTACCGCCTGCATATCTCGTCCATGGACTGGATGCACGGCTTTTCCCTGCAACCGGTCAATATCAACCTCGAGATTCACCCCAACTACGACATGGTCCTCACCGTGACGCCGAATCAGGCGGGTGAGTTCGCCATCGTGTGCAACGAATTCTGCGGGATTGGCCATCATAATATGATAGGCAAGATCTACGTGGCTGAAAAATAAGGGGATTTACGAGATGTCAAACTTCAATCATCGTGTCTGCCCGGCCACCGGGCTGCGCATCCACAGCGCCGCCGAGAACCTGATCAAGGCCAATGCCGTCACGGCCATCATCTTTCTCGCCATCGGCGGCATCTTCGGCCTGCTGGTCGGACTCACCCGCTGGCCCGGGGTGCACCTGCTGCCGGCCGACTGGTTCTACCTGGTACTGACCGGGCACGGCATCGATATGCTGATCGTATGGATCATCTTTTTCGAAATGGCGGTGCTGTATTTTGCCTCGGCGATCCTGCTGAATTCGCGGCTCGCCACGCCACGCTGGGCATGGGCCGGCTTTGCACTGATGCTGGTTGGTGCGATTATCACCAATGTCGCCGTCCTGCAGGGCAACTCCAGTGTCATGTTTACCTCCTACGTACCCATGAAGGCGGCCCCCCATTTCTACCTGGGACTGATCCTGTTCGCGGTCGGCGCCCTGATCGGCTGCTTCGTGTTCTTCGGCACCCTGGTGATCGCCAAGGAGGAAAAGACCTATGAGGGTTCCATTCCGCTGGTGACCTTCGGCGCGGTCGTGGCCGCCATCATCGCCGTGTTCACCATTGCCTCGGGCGCGATCATCCTGGTGCCGACCTTGCTGTGGTCACTGGGCTATATCGGCACCATCGACAGCCTCATGTACCGCACGGTCTGGTGGGCCATGGGTCACTCATCCCAGCAGATCAACGTGGCGGCGCATGTCTCCGTCTGGTACCTGATCGCCGCCGTGGTATTCGGCGCCAAGCCCCTGTCCGAAAAGGTCAGCCGCATGGCCTTCCTGATGTACATCCTGTTCCTGCAGCTCGCCAGCGCGCACCACCTGCTGGTGGACCCGGGCATCAGCTCCGAGTGGAAGATCTTCAATACCAGTTACGCCCTCTACCTGGCGGTGCTCGGCAGCATGATCCACGGCATGACGGTCCCCGGTTCCATCGAGGCCGCCCAGCGTGCGCGCGGCTACACCCAGGGCCTGTTCGGCTGGCTGACCAATGCCCCGTGGAGTAACCCGGCCTTCTCCGGCATGTTCATGTCACTGGTGATGTTCGGTTTTCTGGGCGGCATCTCCGGTGTGGTCATGGGTGTCGAGCAGATCAACCTGATTATCCACAACACGATTTATGTGCCCGGCCACTTCCATGCGACCGTGGTCGCCGGTACCACGCTGGCCTTCATGGCGGCCACCTATCTGCTGGTACCGCTGATCTTCCGGCGCGAAATCATCTTCAGGAAGCTGGCAATGTGGCAGCCCTACCTGTTTGGACTCGGTGTGATGGGCATATCCGTGTTCATGATGGGTGCCGGTACCCTCGGTGTCCCGCGGCGCGTCTGGGACATCACCGGCGCGGAGGCGGTCCTCAAGTATGACTACCCGGGCGCGGCCTACCTGATGATGGGCCTGAACGGGATCAGCGCGATCATGGCGACCATCGGCGGCTTCGCCTTTATCGCGATCATCGTCGGCTCGGTACTGTTCGGAAAACGTACCGGCGACAATCCGCTGGAAGGACTCACCATGACCACGGCAACCAAGTACGGCAGCGCGGAACATATCAAGATACCGGGCACTGTCATGCTGGTCGGGATATTCTTCACGGCCTTCGTGCTGTACTACTTCGTCAACTGGAAGTACCTGGCGGAAGTATGGCCACTCAGGTAATCCGGGAGGCAGCCGGCAGCCCGGTGAAGGAGACCCTGGCGCTCGTCTACTCGGTATTCAAGGTCCGCATCGGGATGGCCATCATGCTGACGGCCCTGGCGGGCGTGGCGGTCACCCCGGGTGCGGGGCCGGGTGCCGGACAGATCGCGATCCTGGCACTGGCCGTCCTGTTGTCCTCGGCCAGTGCCGGCGCCTTCAACATGTACGTCGAGCGCGGGCTCGACGCACGGATGCAGCGCACCCGCAACCGGCCGTTCGTCACCGGGCGCTTCCGTGCCAACGGCTACTGGTTGACCGGGATTATCCTGTTGCTCGCCCTCAGCGTCACCGCGGCCACACTGGCCACCAATGCCCTCGCCGCCCTGTTCGTGTTCCTCGGCGCCTTTTTCTACGGCGTGGTCTATACCGTATGGCTGAAACGGCGTACCTGGATGAATATTGTCATCGGCGGACTCGCCGGGCAGCTTCGCCGTACTGGCCGGGGCCGCCGCGGTGGATCCCGGTCTGGCACCCGCCCCGGTGATCCTTGCCGTGGTGCTGTTCCTGTGGACGCCGCCGCATTTCTGGAGCCTGGCGTTCAAGTACCGGGAGGATTACGCCGCTGCCGGCGTGCCCATGCTGCCGGTCGTCGTCAGTGCGACAACCGCGGCCCGTATTATCCTGGTGCATACCGTGTTACTGGTCGGCCTGTCACTGGTGCCGGTCCTCTTCGGCCTGGGCTGGATCTACCTGCTCGGCGCCGCGGCCGGTGGTGGCTGGTTTTTATGGACCAGTATTCAACTGATGCGCAACCCCGGCCCCGCTGCGGCCATGACCAATTTTCATGCTTCGCTGCTGCAACTGAGCCTGCTGCTGGCAGCAACCATGCTGGATGCGTGGCTGATCCGGTAACTATAAACACACTGGATGGATGCGGCGCTGCGTGCGCACCTGGATTATTGCCAGACTGCTGGGGACGACGCTACCGCTCCTTTGCCCAGCCTGCATTCCCGCCAAACCGAATCTCGCAGGATGGGCAAGGTGTAGTGTGCCCGTCAGCAAGAACATCACATTCAAATTACGACTACACAACCCGGACTGACTATAAATGTTGCGCATGACAACTCGTAAAATTTCACTCAACGCCCTGCTGTTGATCACGGGCATGCTCTTTCTCGGCAGCGCCGGCGCCGCTGCCGGACATGGGCATGAACCCGCTGCACTGGAACCTGTTATGGAGCATGACCCTAACGTTAACCAGCATGCACATGACAAGGGCCCGGATTATGATGAAAAGGCGGCCCTGGCAAAAAGCCAGGCAGCCGTCGGCCAGACGGTCGGCGCGTACGCCTTTCTCGATGGCAGCGGCCAAACCATCACCCTGGAGTCACTGCGCGGCAAGCCGGTACTGATCAGCCTGATCTACACCAGCTGCTATCACATCTGCCCGACACTGACGACCGACCTGGCGCGCATCGTGAAAATCGCCCGCGCGGCAATTGGCGATGACAGCTTTTCTGTCCTCACCATCGGCTTCGATACCCGCAACGACACGCCCGACCGAATGCGCCTGTTTGCCAAAAAGCGCGGTCTCGACAGCGCGGACTGGCATTTCCTCAGCGCCAGCGCCGACACCATGGAACGCCTGGCCGGGGATATCGGCTTCAGTTATTTCAGCACGGCCAAGGGTTTCGATCACATGATCCAGGCCACCCTGCTCGATGGCGAAGGCAAGGTCTACCGGCAGATATACGGCATGGCACCCGAGCCACCCGCCCTGGTGGAACCGCTCAAGGAACTGTTATGGGGAAAACAGGTCGCAGCGACACCGGTTGCGGGCTGGATCAACAACATCAAACTGTTTTGTACCGTATATGACCCCGCCACCGGCCTGTATCAATTCGACTATTCACCCTTTATCTCCTTCGGCATCGGTCTGTTCGTACTGGGTGGTATTGCAACATTCATAGTCCGTGCCTGGCGCAAATCCACACCGACCGGAAAGGCGGCATAATAACCGGCCCGGCATGCGGGTGCGCGCTGCGTACCCGGCGGTAGTGAAGGTAACGTCCCATGGAGCACGAGAATAGATGAGCACTGTGCGCACCCTCGCAAGGACTGCGTTTGAGTCTGTCGAAAACCTGTTCGACCGGGCCTTCAGCCCGGCGTGGAATCCCATGCATTACCTGGGCGCACTGGGCTGGTTTTGCTACTGGATCGTCATCGTCAGCGGCATCTACCTGTATATCTTCTTCGACACCGGCATACACCAGGCCTACGAATCACTGGAATACATCACCCATGTGCAGTGGTATGCCGGCGGCGTGATGCGCAGCCTGCACCGCTACGCCTCCGATGCCCTGATCATTGTCATGATGCTGCACCTGGTGCGCGAGTACGTCATGGACCGCTACCGCGGTGCGCGCTGGTTTTCCTGGTTTACCGGAGTCCCGCTGTTGTGGCTGGTATTCGCCTGCGGCATCAGCGGCTACTGGATGGTCTGGGACGTGCTGGCGCAGTACATTGCCATCGCCACCACGGAATGGCTCGACTCTCTGGGTATCTTCGGGCAGGCGATCGCACGCAACTTCCTGAATGCCGAGACCCTGAGCGGCCGTTTCTTTACGCTCATGGTGTTCATCCATATTGCCGTGCCGCTGATCATGCTGCTGGTCATGTGGGTCCACATTCAGCGGCAGAGCAGCACTGCGGTAAATCCGCCACGCGGACTCGCTATCGGCACCCTGGGGAGCATGCTGGTGCTGTCCTTCATCAAACCCGCCCTCAGCCAGGCCCCGGCCGACCTCGACAGCGTGCCGACGACCATCAACTTCGACTGGTTCTACCTGGTCGCATACCCGTTTCTCGACCGGCTGCCCGGACTGACCATGTGGGCAATCGCCGGCGGTGCCACACTGTTGCTGTTACTGCTGCCCTGGCTGCCGCCGCAGCGCCGCCTGGCGCCGGCCGTTGTCAGTCTGGACAACTGCAACGGCTGTGGCCGCTGCGTGGATGACTGCCCCTTCAACGCCGTGATCCTGCAACCACGCACCGATGACAGCGGATTTTCAGAAGAGGCCGTTGTCCGGAATGACTACTGCACCAGCTGCGGAATCTGCGCAGGTGCCTGCCCGACATCCACCCCCTTCCGGCGCACCTCCGAACTGATACCCGGCATCGATCTGCCGGACCAGAGCATGCAGGCATTGCGTGACAGTTCCCGGCCGTGACAGCCGGGTTGAGCGGGGCTGCGCGCGTCATCGTGTTCGGCTGCAAAAACGGTCCCGACCTGAAACGGCTCGAAGGACCCGGCGTTGCCGTCCAGGAGCTGCAGTGCATCGGTATGTTGCCGCCCTCCTACATTGATTTTCTTATCACGCGGCATCACGTGGATGGAGTTTTCCTGACCGGCTGCAGGGATGGAAACTGCCATAACCGGCTGGGCGTCAAATGGGTGAAACAGCGGGTCGCCGGTACGCGTGACCCCTATCTGCGCGAGCGCGTACCGCGCGCTCGCGTCCGGGTGTTCTGGGCCGGACTGACACACAACCGGCAACTGGGCGCTGCCATCGCCGCATTCCGGGATGAACTCGGAAAGCTGCCGGCCTTCACGCGGCGCCAGCGCGAGTCAGCCGCACAGCAACCCGGGGAGGGTGGTGAAACATGACCCGCTTACTCCAGTACACGGGGCAGGCGCTTGCCTACGTGTTGTTTGCCGCCTGCATCGGCTACTTTGCAACGTCACCCGCCTATACCCATCTCGATCCCGGCAAGGCACAGATCAAGCTGAGCTTCAGTCACGCCGGTGCACACATAAGGGAATGCCGGCGGCTCAGCCAGGATGAGTTGAATCGATTAGCGCCCAATATGCGGCGGCCGAACGATTGCCCGCGCGCACGCCTGCCATTGCTGATCGAACTCGAGCTGGACGGCGAGACACTCTATCGTGATAACTTACCCCCATCGGGACTGGCGGGAGACGGCGCCTCGACCGCCTACAAGAAGTTTCCCGTCGTTGCCGGTACGCACCGGCTGGTGGCACGTTTGCGCGACAGCCGGCGCACTGACGGGTTCGATTATGAACAGGCAGCTGATATTACGCTGCATCCACAACAGAATTTCGTCCTCGATTTCCGTCCGGAACTGGGCGGCTTCCAGTTTTTGCGAGGTTCCCATGGTGCTGATTGAATGGAAAGATGCATATGCGACCGGCATTCCCGATGTCGACCTCGAACACCGGGAACTCATCGGGCTCATCAATAAATTATACGAGGCCATGTCCGGTGAAGATGCCAGCATCACCGTAATGGATTTCCTGGGCGAAATTTATGCCCATGTGTCGGCTCATTTCGCGCTCGAGGAAAAGATCATGCGCGAACGCAAATATGACCATTATAAAGAACACAAGGCAGAGCACGAGGTGCTGCTGGATGAATTGCGCGATCTCATGGACGACTATGAAGAGAACGCCCATTACAATGACGAGGCGTTCGCCGCGAGTATCGAACACTGGTTTACCAATCATTTCAAGACCCGGGATGCACGGCTGCATAAACACCTGGGTTGAACAGGAGGTACGTCATGCCGGAAACAGGTGGCGGCTTGTTGAATATGCTGGGCTTGTGGTTTCTGCTGATCGCCTTTTTCATAACCATCGGGGTTGCGATCAAGGTGCTTTTGGGCGGCAGCTCCGGATCAAAACCGGAGCAGCAGGACAAGTCACATAATAATGCCGAAACAGATCATGGGCGCAGTGAAACTCAAACGGAGAAATAGCCTGCCAGCGGCACGTAACAAAATACGATATTGTTTTGATCATCCCTTGATTGAGAGACGCATGCCTTCTACTGGCAAGGTTGTTGGCCGAATGAATTCGGCCCTACACAATTAAACCTGTAGGGTCGAATTCATTCGACCAGCGGTATTTCACCGTCATAGAATCAGACCTGTAGGGTCGAATTCATTCGACCAGCGGTATTTCATCATCATCTCTCATCGTTATCCGTAAACAAAGGATGACGACCGCGGGTAACCGTAGTGATGCAATAGACTAGATGGTGCAGGGAATGACGCCCCCTGTGCAATGCGTCGCAGGACATGGTGACCTCCTTGTCTCCAATGGTAATAATGGCGATTGGCCGAATGAATTCGGCCCTACGACGGTAATCTTCACGCGAGTTGGCCGAATACCCGATAAAGCGCCGGGCACAAGTGAATTCGGCCCTACAGCGGTAATCTGCCCACTCGATTTGGGGAAGAGCCTTACTTTTTATGCGATTGCAGCGCTGCGCTGCGCATAATGAATTAACCAGGTGAACCCTGATTAATACCCGATGAATTGAATATACTACCCGCCCATGGAACTCATACCCGCCATACCGCCATTCCTCGCGATCCTGAATACCACGGCTGCAACACTCGTCAGCATGGGTTATATCTTCGTGAAGAGGAAAAATACGACAGCGCATCGCGCCTGCATGATTACCGCCCTGCTTGTATCCACTGTCTTCATGGTCTTCTATCTGTACTACCATGCGAAAGTGGGCAATATTCCATTCGCCGGCACCGGCATGGTGCGCCCGGTTTATTTTTCCCTGCTGGCATCACACGTCATACTCGCCGCCGTGCTGTTTCCACTGGTTTTGGTCACCGCCGGCCTCGCGCTGCAAGGGCAACACCAGCCGGCACCGGCGCATTGCCCGCTTTACGCTGCCGATATGGCTTTACGTATCCATAACCGGCGTCATTATTTACCTGATGGCATTTCACATCTACACAGGCTGACCCGGTGCAGCGCTGCTGCAGGCAAATCAGGAGACCTCGACAGGCCTCCTGTTTCCCGGCCACATCGCTTTAAAGACGATCACCAGGAACAGGACGCCACCGATCACGGCAATCAGGCCGCCCAGACCCATTAAGCCCATGCCGGCGACCTCTTCCATTCTGTCCAGGATCTGGTCGTCTGCCCGCGGTCTTTCTGCGCACCCCGTAACCACCCGACCAGGCCAGACCGATCACATGCAGAAGTTGGCCACCTGCATAAATCCAGGGTTGCAGCACGACCATCCTGCCTGCGGGTCGCCTGAATCCAAGCAGCGGCAACAAGTGATAAATGACGCCCATATAGGCCAGCGTGACGGCCACAATGGAGCCGTGATAATGCGCCGGCACAGTGACATTAGCAATACGGTACTGTTCCAGCAGATGAAAA
>CAVYHX010000008.1:0-79354 GCA_963768415.1 uncultured Gammaproteobacteria bacterium | reverse complement strand
ATAGCCATAAGGGCAGTTATGGCTGACCGTACCAGGTCGTCGTCCCAGAGCCCATCACTGCCGTTGGCCGCATCAGAATTCAGCATGTTGCCCGCGATGGCTGCCATCGTCTCGACCACCGTGTCATTCACCAGTACCCCTGTGTCCGCGGGGATAGCCAGCGGAGTCTCTTCGTCCGTAACATAGCCATTCCAGGCCGGTGCCATCGCGGGACCGTCCACGCCGCCGAGCGTACCGTCATTGCCGAAGCCGGTCTGGTCGAAGGCCGTGGTGCCGGTGCCCTCGTCAAAGCGCCAGTTACCGACCAGGCCGGCCTCGGCGCCTGTCGAGCTGGCCGTCCATGTTCGCCTTGATCTCGCCCTCGGTGCGGGGGTTGTTCCAGACGCGTACCTCGTCGATCAGACCATCGAAGCGCTGGGTTGCGGCATTCTGGCGTGCGCCGATGCGTAGTTCATCAAGCCCGACGTAGGTATCACCGATCGGCCCGCTGCCGTTGTAGGTGTCGACCAGCATGCCGTTGGCATAGGTCTTCACGACGCCGTTGTTGTAGGTCACGGCGATATGTGTCCACTCACCAGCGGTGACGAAATAACCTGTGTTATGCCAGCTCCAGTCGGGATCGGTGTTGTCGAATGCCCACTTGATTTCGCCGGTGTCGGCAGTGATACCGAGCTCGTATTCACCTTCCTTGTTGATGATAATTTGCGAACCCGTACCGTTGCCGCTGTGGTTGATCCAGGTCTCCATGGTCATGGTGTTGGTCATCACCAGGCTGGGGTCGTTCGCTACCAGCACGTAGTCATCCACGCCATCGAAGGTCAGTCCGACGCGGTCATCCTGGGCAATCGGCGGTGGCTTGTCCGGGACCAGTGCAAGGGCATAGATACGTTCCGCGGGTGGGCCGTTATCGAGGTTGACTAGGCTGCCGTCCAGCAGCATGGCGGCGGTGGCCATAGTGGTGCCTGACTCCGGTTCGGCTGCAGTGACCGTGAGGGCGAAAATGTCCTGGGTTGCCGTATTCAGGTTGTTGGTACCCACCGTCGCATCGTCGGTACTCAGCGTGACCAGGATATTGCCTGGGTTGAGCGTGACGCCGCCGATGATGGTAGTCGACTCGATCAGCTCCAGGCCACGGATGTTACCGGCATCGATATTGATATCGCTGCCGTCGATCAGCGTGATAGTGGTGCCGGTGGCAGCAGTCTTTCCAACGGCCGTCGGCGTGAAATGGTAGATATCGTTGGGCGCGATGCCGGCCTGCTCGGCAAAAATGAAGGTGCCGGCCTGCAGTAATGTCGATCCAACCAGTGTGTCCTGTTCGACCAGCGAGATGCCGTGCAGACTGGTGATCGGTGTACCCACGGTATCGGGTATGCCGTTCAGGAGCATGTAGAAGGTGCCGGAACTGTAGTCGCCCGGCGTGTCCGGCCTGAAAGGCGAGTAGGTCATCCATGCCCACCAGGGTGTCGATCCCGGTTTCGTAGTAGGCCGCGAGGATGGTCTCATCCTGGTTGAACGACACCAGCACGTCGCCCACTCGCAGATCGACCCGGTCCGCACCGCTGCCGATGGTGATGTTGCTGTTGACATAATGCAGGGCCCCGACATCGGCGGTGCCCGACAGGAACGTGTCGAATGCGATGATCTTTGAGAAATCACCGTCTGTTGTTGCGCCCAGCGTTAAATCCGGGCCGCCGAAGCCGAGTACATCGCCCTCCAGCCAGCCCCCGGGCAGGCCGTCCGCCCCGGGCGGTGCCGCGTTACCGTCGGTCGAGATCCACAGGGAGTTCTGGTTGGTTTCCACCAGGACATTGGCGCCGAATTCGGAGGTACCGTCGACGGCGTCGGTGGCGGTTGCTGTGACGCTTTCGCCGCTGTAACCGCTGTGGCGGTCTGAAAGCTGAACGTGGCGTAGCCATTGACGTCGGTAGTGAGCGTTATGGACTCAAGATAGGTCTCGCCCTCGCCGTAACCCGTGGCGATCGACCGGATTTCCAGTCACATAAAAATCGATATCGAAGGTGGTGGACGCCTTGCTGTCGACGTAGCCGCTGATCGTTGTTGTGCCGGCTCCGGTGACCGCGCTGGTAATCACCGGGAAGTTCTGCAGGTTGTTGGCGCCCGTGTCCACGTCCTGCACGCCGCTGTCGTTGGCGGTGACGCCATCACCGTTGATATCGATGCCGAGGCCGACATTGGAATGAATCGAGTTGCCGCGGATACGGATACCCGTCGACGTACCACTGATGACGACACCGCCTTCGTCGTTGAAGGCGATCAGGTTGCCTTCGCCGGCACCCGTGCCGCCGACGACGTTGCCCGTACCTGCATCCCAGAAACGAAGGCCGCTTTTGTCACCGGAGGCGTTGATCTTGCCATTGCCGAGGTCGAGCGTGCCGGTGACGTCCGTGCCGATGTAGTTGCCCTGAATCGTGGTCGTGGCGGTGCCGTCCTGGATCAGCATGGCGGCGCCTTCGTTGCCGGAGATGATGTTGCGGGCTGCGCGCCGTATTGCCGCCGATGGTCGTGTTGGTGACGTTGTTCTGGATACTGATGCCTTCGTCACCGTTGCCGACCGCCGCGGTACCGGCCTGGTTGGTGCCGATGCGGTTGCCCTGGATGATCGTGCCGGTCACCGCGGTCGTGAAGGTTGCGTCGGTTGTGCCGTCGATGTGGATGCCGTCGGCGGTATTGCCCGAGATCACGTTGCCGGCACCGGCGGCGGTGCCGCCGATGCGGTTACCGTCGGAAGATTTCTGGATCAGGATGCCCTGGTCGCCGTTCGCCGCCACGGTGACGCCGTCCGGGAGGACGCCCACCAGGTTGCCCTCAACGATGTTGTTGTCACTGTTATTCTCGATGACGATGCCGGAAAAGCGGTCACCGCTGGTACCGCGGTCGAAGCCATTACCGGCGACCACGTTGCCTTCGTTCAGGCCGGAACCGCCGATCTGGTTGCCGGTGGCGCTTTCGCTGATCATGATGCCGTGCTCGGCATTGCCCCGCGCGACGCTCAGGCTGTCGATGCCCACCCAGTTGTTCTGGATGATGTTGTTGTCACCGAAACCGGTGGAGCCGTCGATCTCGATGCCTTCATCGGCGAAGCTGTGCACGATGAAGCCCTTGATGGTGCTGTCGTTGGTACGCAGCACCAGGCCATTGATGCCCGAGTTGTCCGCTGTGGCGGAACCGTCGAGCGTAATCAGCGGGGTGCCGCTGTAACCGGGTTGCGTGGTGGCATCGAGGATGACGGGATCGGTGATCATCGGTAAACCGGCGGCCGCGACCGCGATAGTCTGCGCGCCACCGCCGCCGATATTGAAGTCGATACGGTCAGGTCCACCCGAGTTCGGCGCGGCATTGGCCAGGTTGATGGCCTCGTCCAGCGAACCCGCCCCGGTGGCCGCCGTGGTCGTCACAGTGTAAGTGGTCACCATCACGTTCGACCAGTTCTCGCGGGCCTCCTGGCTGACCGCAACTTCCGTCTCGACCAGGCCGGTGCGGTATTCCAGTTCCCAGTCACCGCCCAGTGCCGCACTGCCGGTCAGGTCATCGGAGGCGGCGACATCGGCGCCGGTCAGCCGGCCCAGGGCATTGACCAGGCCCTGCCCGTCGGCGCTCGCGGCGAGGTCGCAGCCATAGATAAGGAAGTCACCGTCCGCGCTGAAGGCCTCGCCCCAGCTCTTGATGAGGCTGGTGTTGGCGATAAGGCTGTCGAACTCCAGCACACTGCCGCCCAGGTCGACCGCGCCATCACTGACCATGCGAGATCAGGTGGACGGCATCGAGACCCTGGTAGTTGCTGAGGATTTCGGTGACCTGGTGGATGCCGTCGCGGGTGTTATCGAGCAGGATGACTTCCAGGTGGCGGGAGTCGTCCTCGCTGGTCAGCAGGTCGTCGATCAACTGCTGGTAATTCGGGGTGTCGGTGTCGACCAGGACCAGTTCCTGGCGGATGGCGCTGGCCGCACGGGTCGCATCCGTGCTCGTGGCCGCGGGGGCCAGCGCGTCGGACAGGGCCGGGTCGAGCAGGGCGCTGTGGCTGGCCAGCGCCACCGGATATCAGCCCGCCATCGAGGTCGGCCGAGAACAGCAGGCGCGGCTCCATGGCTTCTATTAGCAGCTGATTTTTATTGGGATTCTTCTTCATGCCCACCCAGTCCGGTTGCTCGGGCCGGCGCCATACCCGGTTTTAAGGGGCACGCAGGCCGGAGTCTGTGCGTAGCGTCACAAAATTGACATCGGCGGTATTACTGGAATCTTGAGCGATTTCGGCAGGATAGAGGGCGCAACAGTTGGTTTCCCAGGCTGTCAGGAGACTGTCGATGCTGGCAGGCATCAGGCCGCTACCAGAGAGGAGGGCACAGCCCCTGGGGCCTGCCTGGCGGGTTGTGTCAGCCGTCCGCAGTCAAGACAGCGTCCGGCCTGAGGCAGCAGCTGCGAGACTCCCTGTTAACTTCCGGACTCATCCTGCTGTTGACTGGCGGCCTCCGACGGGTCTGCCGTCTCCAGCAGTCTTTGCAATGCGCTCATCGGTGATGAGGTCATCGTCCGACATCACGTCATCGTCTTGCTCGTCCCGGGTTCGCGAAAGTTTCCTGGCGGAAAGCAGCGGTAGCGGGTCAAACCCCTTCCATAACGGCATGGACGACAACATGCTGGCCATGATCGTCGTTCCGCGGATGGCCCACGAGACAGCGCCTATAGATAATGTCAGCGACAGGCCCGTGGCTGATTTCACCAGCAGCTGGAAGCGGGAGTCATTAGTACCGTTCGATGACATCTCGTCTTTCATGTTCTCGAGCACATCCCACAATTCGTGGTTGAAGCGTTCCAGCTTGTCGATCATGCCCTGGGCCGTGCGCTGGATGAGGCCGGGATTGTCCTGGCTGACCAGGATAATGTTATCGACGGTGTAGTCGTCCGGGTCATCCGGGGCAAATTCACTGCCCGGTACTGCGCTGACCTCGTTCTGGGTGAGTGTGGCCGTTGCGGTGACGGGGGCAGGCGCCGGTCCATTATCCACCGGGGTTACTTCCGGGATAATCTCCTCGACACCGGTGTCATCTACCGGCGTGTCATCCGGATCCGGATTCGGACCCGGGTCCGTGACCACGACCGGGATGACCTGCAGGTTGACCGTGGCAGTGCCGGAGACCGCGCCGCTGGCATCCATGATGGTGTAGGTAAAGCTGTCGCTGGTGGTCGTACCGCCGTCATGGGTATAAATCACCGTGCCGTCATTAATGACCACGAGGGTGCCATTGGCCGGGCCGCTGACAATGATGATCGAGGTGAGATCGATGGCGTTGTCAATATCAATATCGTTGCCGGCGAGATTGATGGTCACCGCACTGCCTGGATTGACGCTGACCGGACCGTCATCGCGGGCGGTGGGTGCGTCATTGGTGCCGGTGAAGGTGATAGTGACATCATGGGTGCTGCCGTCCACGCTGGTGACCGTGATCGTATCGGTCAGGGTGGCCCCGGCCGCGAGCGACTGGACCGCCGCCTGGGTATTATCCGCCGCATAGGTCCAGTTGCCGGCGGTATCGATACTGATCGAGCCATAGGTCCCGGCGACAGTCCCGGCAGTAAAGCCGGCCTCACCGGAATCGGCGTCCGTAATAGTCAGTGCACCCGCGGCCTCGAGCAGGCCATCCAGGTCCGGATCGGTGTCCTCGGTCACCGCGCCGCTATCCACGCCACCGATTATTGCCGCATCGTTGACCGGGTTGACGGTCACGGTAAACGTCTCGGTAATGCTATTCACGCCGTCACTTACTGTCACCGTGATGGTGACCGGGCCGCCGTACTGATCAGGCGCCGGGGTAACGGTGAGTGTGCGGTTGGTCCCGGAGCCACCCAGCACCAGGTTGGCATTCGGGATGAGGGCCGGATCACTGGAGGCCGCGGTCACCGTGAGCGAGCCGGCCGGAGTCTCCGGATCACCGATGGTAAAGGCCAGGGCGCCGGTCGAGGTATCCTCATCGATCACCTGGTCGCTGATGGCGGACACACTCGGTGCTTCATTGATATCGTTGATGGCGATGCTGAAGGTCAGGGTAGTGAAGGAGCCATCGGTGCTGCTCGCACGCACCGTGATGTTGTGACTGTTCGCGGTCTCGGCATCGAGCGCGCCGTTGACGGTCACGATGCCGGTGTTGGTATCGATGGCGAACAGGCCGCCGGCATCATCATCGAGGCTGTAGCTGACCGTGTCGCCGGCATCGGTATCGTCAGCGAAGGCGGTGATCCCGACACTGGTGCCGACAGCGCTGTTCTCGCTGACGCTGTCAGCGGCACCGTCCGTATCACTGAGGGCGCCCACGCCGGACTCATTGACGTCTGTGACGTTAATCGTAAAGGCCTGGCTTGCGGTGCTGCCGTCATCCGAGGTGGCGAGGACTGTGACCGAATGACTGGTCGCAGTCTCATAGTCGAGTGCGGCATTGACCGTGATGACACCGGTGCTGGCGTCAATCGCAAAACGGCCGCCGGCGTTATCGGAGAGGCTGTAGGTGACGCCGTCGGTGACATCCCCATCAGTCGCCAGGGCGGTGATACCGACGGTGGTGCCCACCACCGCATCCTCGGCGACGGTATCGGCCGCAGCATTGGTATCCGAGATCGCACCGACATCGAACTCATCGAGATCGTTGACGTCGATGGTGAAGCCCTGGGTGGAGAAGCTGCCGTCGTCCGAGGTCGCCCGGACGGTGATGTTATGGCTGGTGGATGTCTCGGCATCCAGGGCGCCGGCGACGGTGACGACACCGGTATTGGCATCGATCGCAAACAGGCCGCCGGCACTGTCATCGAGGGTATAGGTGATGGCATCAGTGACATCGGCGTCGGTGGCCGAGGCGGTGATGCCGACCGTGGTGCCCACCGCGCTGTTCTCGTCGACCGTGTTGGCAGTTACATCGACATCCGACACGGCCCCGACATCGGCCTCATCGAGGTCATTGACTGCGATGGTGAAGGTGCGAGTGGCGAAGCTGCCGTCCGTGGAATCCGCCCGTACCGTGATGTCATAGGAGGTCGCGGTCTCGGCATCGATGGCAGCCGTGGTTGTGACGATGCCGGTGTTGGTATCGATGGTGAACAGCCCGCCCGCGGTATCGGTCAGGCTGTAGGTGACCGTGTTGTTGCTGCCATCCCCATCGGTGGCGAAGGCGGTGACGCCGACGCTGGTGCCGGCGGCCGCGTTCTCATCCACGGCATCCGGCGCGCCATTGGTGTCCGAGATCGCGCCGACGTCGAACTCATCGACATCGGAGACAGTGATGGTAAAGGCCTGGCTTGAAGTACTGCCGTCATCCGAGGTGGCCAGCACCGTGACCGAGTGGCTGGTCGCAGTCTCGTAATCCAGGGCGGCATTGACGGTGATGACACCGGTACTGGCGTCGATGGTAAAACGGCCACCGGCGTTATCGGAAAGACTGTAGGTGACCCCGTCGGTGACATCCCCGTCAGTCGCCAGGGCGGTGACGCCGACGGCGGTACCGACCACCGCATCCTCGGCGACGGTATTGGCCGTGCCATCGGTGTCGCTGATCGCGCCGACATCGAACTCATCCAGGTCATTGACGTTGATGGTAAAGCCCTGGGTCGAGAAGCTGCCGTCGTCGGAGGTCGCCCGCACGGTGATGTTGTGGCGGTCGCGGTCTCGGCATTCAAGCGCACCGGCAACAGTGACCACACCCGTGCTGGCATCGATGGCGAACAGGCCGCCGGCACTGTCGTCCAGGGTATAGGTGATGGCATTAGTCGTTACATCAGCGTCCGAGGCCGAGGCCGTGATCCCGACACTGGTGCCGACGGCGCTGTTCTCGTCGACCGCATTGGTCGGTCGCATCGACATCGGTCACCGCGCCGACATCGAACTCATCGAGGTCATTGACGGCGATGGTAAAGGTGCGGGTCGCGAAGCTGACCGTCGGTGGAATCAGCCCGGACGGTAATATCGTAAGAGACCGCGGTCTCGGCATCGAGGGCGGCCGTGGTCGTGACGATGCCCGTATTGGTATCGATGGTAAACAACCCACCCGCGGTATCCGTCAGGCTGTAGGTGACCGTGTTATTGCTGCCATCCCCATCGGTGGCGAAGGCGGTGACGCCGACACTGGTGCCGGCTGCACTGTTCTCATCCACGGCATCCAGCGTCGCCATTGGTATCACTGATCGCGCCGACGTCGAACTCATCGACATCGGAGACATTGATGGTAAAGGCCTGGCTTGCGGTACTGCCGTCATCCGAGGTGGCCAGCACCGTGACCGAGTGACTGGTATGTGGTCTCGTAATCCAGGGCCGCATTGACGGTGATGACGCCGGTACTGGCGTTGATCGCGAAACGGCCCCCGGCGTTATCGGAGAGACTGTAGGTGACCCCGTCGGTGACATCATCATCGGTGGCCAGGGCGGTGACACCGACGGCGGTACCCACCACCGCGTCTTCGGCGACCGTATCGGCTGCGGCATTGATGTCGCTGATCGTGCCGACATCGAACTCATCGAGATCGTTGACGTTAATGGTAAAGCCCGGGGTCGAGAAGCTGCCGTCGTCGGAGGTGGCGCGCACCGTGATGTTGTGGCTAGTCGCCGTCTCGGCATCGAGCGCTCCGTTGACGGTGACGACACCGGTGCTGGCATCGATCGCAAACAGGCCGCCGGCACTGTCATCCAGGGTATAGGTGATGGCATTAGTCGTTACATCAGCGTCTGAGGCGGAGGCAGTGATCCCGACAGTGGTGCCGACGGCGCTGTTCTCATCGACTGCGTTGGCAGTTGCATCGACATCCGTCACCGCCCCGACATCGAACTCATCGAGGTCATTGACGGTGATGGTAAAGGTGCGGGTCGCAAACTGACCCGTCAGTCGAATCAGCCCGGACGGTAATATCGTAAGAGATCGCGGTCTCGGCATCCAGGGCGGCCGTGGTGGTCACGATGCCGGTGTTGGTATCGATGGTGAACAACCCGCCGGCGTCATCGGTCAGGCTGTAGGTGACGGTATCAGTGACATCGGGGTCAGCGGAAAAGGCGGTGATGCCAACCGGGGTACCGCCGGCGCTGTTTTCATCGACCGCATCCAGCGCGGCATTGGTGTCCGAAATCGCGCTGGCCCCGGATTCATTCACGTCCGTGACATTGATGGTAAAGGCCTGGCTTGAAGTGCTGCCATCATCTGAAGTGGCCAGCACGGTGACCGAGTGACTGGTGCTGGTCTCGTAGTCGAGCGCCGCATTGACCGTAATCACGCCGGTACTGGCGTCAATCGCAAAGCGGCCGCCGGCGTCGTCGGACAAGGCTGTAGGTAACTCCGTCGGTAACATCCCCGTCAGTCGCCAGGGCGGTAACGCCGACGGTGGTACCGACCGCCGCATCCTCGGCGACGGTATTCGTTGCGGCGTCGGTATCAACGATAGTGCCGATATCGAACTCATCGAGGTCGTTGACGTTGATCGTAAAGCCCTGGGTCGAGAAGCTGCCGTCATCGGAGGTTGCCCGGACCGTGATGTTGTGTGCAGTTGCGGTCTCGGCATTTAAGGCACCGTTAACAGTCACCACACCCGTAGTGGCATCGATGGCAAACAGGCCACCAGCAGTGTCATCGAGGGTATAGGTGATGGCATCGGTGACGTCAGTATCACTGGCCGAGGCCGTGATCCCGACGGTGGTGCCGATCGCGCTGTTTTCGTTCACCGCATTTGCGGTTGCATCGACATCCGTGACGGCCCCGACATCGAACTCATCCAGGTCATTGACGTTGATGGTAAAGCCCTGGGTCGAGAAGCTGCCGTCGTCGGAGGTCGCCCGGACGGTGATGTTATGGCTGGTGGACGTCTCGGCATCCAGGGCGCCGGCGACGGTGACGACACCGGTGCTGGCATCGATGGCAAACAGGCCACCGGCACTATCATCCAGGGTATAGGTGATGGCATCGGTGACATCGGCATCACTGGCCGAGGCGGTGATGCCGACGCTGGTGCCGACCGCGCTGTTCTCGTCGATCGCGTCGGCCGTTGCATCGACATCCGTGACGGCCCCGACATCGAACTCATCGACATCATTGACCGCGATGGTGAACGTGCGCGTGGCGAAGCTACCGTCCGTGGAGTCGGCCCGGACGGTAATGTCATAAGAGGTCGCAGTCTCGGCATCGAGGGCGGCCGTGGTGGTGACGATGCCCGTGTTGGTATCGATGGTAAACAACCCGCCCGCGGTATCGGTCAGGCTGTAGGTGACCGTGTTGTTGCTGCCATCCCCATCGGTGGCGAAGGCGGTGACGCCCACGCTGGTGCCGGCTGCACTGTTCTCATCCACGGCATCCGCTGTCGCATCAGTATCACTGATCGCGCCGACGTCGAACTCATCGACATCGGAGACATTGATCGTAAAGGCCTGCTGAGGTAGTGCTGCCATCATCGCTGGTGGCGAGGACCGTGACCGAGTGACTGGTTGCTGGTCTCGTAGTCCAGCGCCGCATTGACGGTGATGACACCGGTACTGGCGTCAATGGTAAAACGGCCCCCGGCGTTATCGGAGAGACTGTAGGTGACCCCGTCGGTGACATCATTATCGGTGGCCAGTGCAGTGACGCCGACGGTGGTACCGACCGCCGCATCTTCGGCGACCGTATCGGTTGCGGCATCGGTATCAACGATACGCGCCGACATCGAACTCATCCAGGTCATTGACGTTGATCGTAAAGCCCGAGGTCGAGAAGCTGCCGTCGTCGGAGGTCGCGCGGACAGTAATGTTATGGTGGTCGCGGTCTCGGCATCGAGTGCGCCGGCCACGGTGACGACACCGGTGCTGGCATCGATGGTAAACAGGCCACCCGCGCTGTCATCTAACGTATAGGTAATGTCGTCAGTGACATCGGCATCACTGGCCGAGGCGGTGATCCCGACGGTGGTGCCGACCGCACTGTTCTCGTCGACTGCATTGGCGGTCGCATCTACGTCCGTCACGACGCCGACATCGAACTCATCGAGGTCATTGACGTTGACGGTAAAGCCCTGGGTCGAGAAGCTGCCGTCGTCGGATGTCGCACGGACGGTGATGTTATGGCTGGTAGTTGCCTCGGCATCGAGTGCCCCGGCGACGGTCACCACACCCGTGGCGCTGTCGATCGTAAACAGGCCGCCGGCACTGTCGTCCAGGGTGTAGGTGATGGCATCGGTGACATCAGCGTCAGTGGCCGAGGCGGTGATACCGACCGTGGTACCGACGGCGCTGTTCTCATCCACCGCATTGGCCGTCGCATCGACATCTGTGACGGCCCCGGCATCGAACTCATCCAGATCATTAACGGCGATGGTAAAGGTGCGGGTAGTAAACGACGCGTCCGTGGAGTCGGCCCGGACTGTTATGTCATAGGAAGTGGCGGTTTCAGCATCGAGGGCAGCCGTCGTCGTGACGATGCCGGTATTCGTATCGATCGTAAACAGTCCGCCGGCGGTATCCGTCAGGCTGTAGGTGACCGTGTTATTACTGCCATCCCCATCATTTGCGAAGGCGGTAACGCCGACACTGGTGCCGGCTGCACTGTTCTCATCCACGGCATCCAGCGCGCCGTTGGTGTCCGAGATCGCCCCGACATCGAACTCATCGACATCGGAGACATTAATCGTAAAGGCCTGCTGAGGCACTACTGCCGTCATCCGAGGTGGCGAGCACCGTGACCGAGTGACTGGTTGAGTCTCGTAATCCAGCGCCGCATTGACGGTGATGACACCGGTACTGGCGTCGATGGTAAAACGGCCGCCGGCATTATCGGAGAGACTGTAGGTGACCCCGTCGGTGACATCCCCATCGGTCGCCAGGGCGGTGACGCCGACCGCAGTGCCAACGCTCGCATCTTCGGCGACCGTATCGGCTGCGGCATTGGTGTCGCTGATCGTGCCGATATCGAACTCATCGACATCGTTGACGTTGATCGTAAAGCCCGAGGTCGAGAAGCTGCCGTCGTCGGAGGTGGCCCGAACCGTGATGTTATGTGCTGTCGCCGTCTCGGCATCGAGCGCGCCGTTGACGGTGACCACACCCGTGCTGGCATCGATGGCGAACAAGCCACCGGCACTGTCGTCCAGGGTATAGGTGATGGTTATCGGTGACATCGGTGTCGGTGGCTGAGGCCGTGATCCCGACCGTAGTGCCGACGGCGGTATTCTCATCGACCGCATTCGCCGTTGCATCGACATCGGTCACCGCGCCGACATCGAACTCATCGAGGTCATTGACGGCGATGGTAAAGGTGCGGGTGGCGAATGACCCGTCTGTGGAGTCAGCGCGGACAGTGATGTCGTAGGAGGTCGCGGTCTCGGCATCGAGGGCAGCCGTGGTCGTGACGATGCCCGTATTGGTATCGATGGTGAACAACCCACCGGCGGTATCGGTCAGGCTGTAGGTGACCGTGTTATTGCTGCCATCCCCATCGGTGGCGAAGGCGGTGACGCCGACGCTGGTGCCGGCGGCCGCGTTCTCATCCACGGCATCCAGCGCGCCGTTGGTGTCCGAGATCGCGCCGACATCGAACTCATCGACATCGGAGACAGTGATGGTAAAGGCCTGGCTTGCGGTGCTGCCGTCATCCGAGGTGGCCAGCACCGTGACCGAGTGGCTGGTAGCGGTCTCGTAATCCAGGGCGGCATTGACGGTGATGACACCGGTACTGGCGTCAATCGCAAAACGGCCACCGGCGTCATCGGACAGGCTGTAGGTGACCGCGTCGGTGACATCCCCGTCGGTGGCCAGGGCGGTGATGCCGACGGCGGTGCCACCGCATCGCGTCTCGGCGACCGTATCGACCGCGCCATTGGTGTCGCTGATCGCGCCGACATCGAACTCATCGAGATCATTGACGTTGATCGTAAAGCCCTGGGTCGAGAAGCTGCCGTCGTCGGAGGTCGCCCGGACCGTAATGTTGTAGCTGGTCGCCGTCTCGGCATCGAGTGCACCATTGACAGTCACCACGCCAGTAACATTGTCGATTGCAAACAGCCCACCCGCACTGTCGTCAAGCGTATAAGTGACGGCATCGGTGACATCGGCATCACTGGCCGAGGCCGTGATCCCGACGGTAGTGCCGATCGCGCTATTCTCATCCACCGCGTTGGCTGTTACGTCAATATCCGTTACCGCGCCGACATCGAACTCATCCAGGTCATTGACGTTGATGGTAAAGCCCTGGGTCGAGAAGCTGCCGTCATCCGAGGTCGCGCGTACCGTTATGTTGTGTGCAGTCGCGGTTTCGGCATCGAGCGATCCATTGACAATGACGACGCCGGTGCTGGCATCGATGGCAAACAGGCCGCTGGCACTGTCGTCCAGGGTATAGGTAATGTTATCGGTGACATCGGTGTCGGTAGCTGAGGCCGTGATCCCAACCGTGGTGCCGACCGCACTGTTCTCGTCGACTGCATTGGCCGTCGCATCGATATCTGTCACAGTCCCTACATCGAACTCATCCAGGTCATTGACGGCGATGGTAAAGGTCCGGGTCGCAAACGACCCATCGGTCGAATCCGCCCGGACCGTGATGTCATAGGAGGTGGCGGTCTCGGCATCCAGCGCGGCCGTAGTGGTGACGATGCCCGTGTTGGTATCGATCGTAAACAGCCCGCCTGCCGTATCGGTCAGGCTGTAGGTAACCGAGTTATTGCTGCCATCCCCATCGGTGGCGAAGGCGGTGACGCCGACACTGGTGCCGGCGGCCGCGTTCTCATTGACGGCATCCAGCGCACCGTTGGTGTCCGAGATCGCACCCACGTCGAACTCATCGATATCGGAGACATTAATCGTAAAGGCCTGGCTTGCGGTGCTGCCATCATCCGAGGTGGCGAGCACCGTGACCGAGTGAGTGGTCGCGGTCTCGTAGTCGAGTGCGGCATTTACCGTGATGACACCGGTACTGGTGTCAATCGTAAAACGGCCCCCGGCGTTATCGGAGAGGCTGTAGGTGACCCCGTCAGTGACATCCCCATCGGTGGCCAGAGCGGTGATGCCGACGGCAGTGCCAACGCTCGCATCCTCGGCGACGGTATCGGCCGCGCCATTGGTATCCGAGATCGCGCCGACATCGAACTCATCCAGGTCATTGACGTTGATGGTAAAGCCCTGGGTGGAGAAGCTGCCGTCGTCCGAGGTCGCGCGCACCGTGATGTTATGTGCAGTCGTGGTCTCGGCATCGAGTGCGCCGGCCACGGTGACGACGCCGGTGCTGGCATCAATGGCAAACAGGCCGCCGGCGCTGTCGTCCAGGGTATAGGTAATGTTATCGGTGACATCGGCATCACTGGCCGAGGCGGTGATGCCGACGGTGGTGCCAACCGCGCTGTTCTCATCGACCGCGTTGGCGGTTGCATCGACATCCGTGACGGTTCCGACATCGAACTCATCGAGGTCATTGACCGCGATGGTGAAGGTGCGGGTGGCGAAGCTGCCGTCCGTGGAATCCGCCCGGACCGTGATGTCATAGGAGATCGCGGTCTCGGCATCGAGGGCGGCCGTGGTCGTGACGATGCCCGTGTTGGTATCGATCGTAAACAACCCACCCGCGGTATCCGTCAGGCTGTAGGTGACCGTGTTATTACTGCCATCCCCATCATTTGCGAAGGCGGTAACGCCGACACTGGTGCCGGCGGCACTGTTCTCATCCACGGCATCCAGCGCGCCGTTGGTATCCGAGATCGCCCCGACATCAAACTCGTCGATATCGGTGACATTAATCGTAAAGGCCTGTGAGGCACTACTGCCGTCATCACTGGTAGCGAGGACCGTAACCGAGTGACTGGTTGCAATCTCGTAGTCCAGCGCCGCATTTACGGTGATCACACCGGTACTGGCGTCAATGGTAAAACGGCCGCCGGCATTATCAGAGAGGCTGTAGGTGACCCCGTCAGTGACATCCGCATCGGTCGCCAGTGCGGTAATGCCGACCGCAGTGCCAACGCTCGCATTCTCGGCGACCGTATCGGCCGCGCCATTGGTATCGCTAATTGCGCCAATATCGAACTCATCCAGGTCATTGACGTTGATCGTAAAGCCCTGGGTCGAGAAGCTGCCGTCGTCGGATGTGGCGCGCACCGTGATGTTATGTGCAGTCGCCGTCTCGGCATTTAAGGCACCGTTAACAGTCACCACACCCGTGCTGGCATCGATGGCAAACAGGCCGCCGGCACTGTCGTCCAGGGTATAAGTGATGGCATTAGTCGTTCCATCAGCGTCCGAGGCCGAGGCCGTGATCCCGACACTGGTGCCGATGGCGCTGTTCTCGTCGACGGCATTGGTGGTCGCATCGATATCGGTGACGGCGCCGACATCGAACTCATCGAGGTCATTGACGGCGATGGTAAATGTGCGCGTGGCGAAGCTGCCGTCGGTGGAATCGGCCCGGACGGTAATATCGTAAGAGACCGCGGTCTCGGCATCGAGTGCCGCCGTGGTCGTGACGATGCCGGTATTGGTGTCGATGGTAAACAGCCCACCCGCCGTATCCGTCAGGCTGTAGGTGACGGTGTTGTTGCTGCCATCGCCATCGGTGGCGAAGGCGGTAACGCCGACACTGGTACCGGCTGCACTGTTCTCATCCACGGCATCCGCTGTCGCATCGGTATCACTGATCGCGCCGACGTCGAACTCATCGACATCGGAGACAGTGATGGTAAAGGCCTGGCTTGCGGTGCTGCCGTCATCCGAGGTGGCCAGCACGGTGACCGAGTGGCTGGTCGCAGTCTCATAATCCAGGGCGGCATTGACGGTAATGACACCAGTACTGGCGTCAATGGTAAAACGACCGCCGGCATCATCTGACAAGGAATAGGTGATGTCATCGGTGACATCCCCATCAGTTGCCAGGACAGTGACACCGACGGCAGTGCCAACGCTCGCATCTTCGGCGACGGTATCGGCCGTGGCATTGGTATCAATGATGGCACCGACATCGAACTCATCCAGGTCATTGACGTTAATGGTGAAGCCCTGGGTCGAGAAGCTGCCATCATCCGACGTCGCCCGGACCGTGATGTTGTGTGCAGTCGCGGTCTCGGCATCGAGTGCCCCGTTGACCGTGACGACACCGGTGCTGGCATCGATGGCAAACAGGCCACCGGCACTGCCATCGAGGGTATAAGTGATGTCATCGGTGACATCGGCATCACTGGCTGATGCTGTGATCCCGACCGTGGTGCCCACCGCGCTGTTCTCATCAACTGAATTGGCCGTTGAATCGACATCGGTCACAGCGCCGACATCGAACTCATCCAGATCATTAACCGCAATGGTAAAGGTCCGGGTTGCGAACGACCCATCAGTCGAATCAGCCCGGACCGTGATGTCATAAGAGGTCGCGGTCTCGGCATCCAGCGCGGCCGTAGTGGTCACGATGCCCGTGTTGGTATCGATGGTGAACAGCCCGCCCGCGGTATCGCTCAGGCTGTAGGTGACCGCGTTATTGCTGCCATCCCCATCGGTGGCGAAGGCGGTGACACCAACGGTTGTGCCAGCTGCACTGTTTTCATCCACCGCATCCAGTGCGAGATTTGTATCCGAGATAGCGCCTACATCAAACTCATCGATATCGGAGACATTAATGGTAAAGGCCTGCGAGGCAGTACTGCCATCATCTGAGGTGGCGAGTACCGTGACCGAGTGGTTGGTACCGGTCTCGTAGTCCAGCGCCGCATTAACGGTGATGACACCGGTACTGGCGTCAATGGTAAAGCGGCCGCCTGCATCATCTGACAGGGTGTAGGTGATGTTATCGGTGACATCCCCATCGGTGGCGAAGGCGGTGACGCCGACGGCGGTACCCACCACCGCATCCTCGTCGACGGTATCGGCCGCGCCATTGGTGTCGCTGATCGCACCGACATCGAACTCATCGAGATCATTGACGTTGATGGTAAAGCCCTGGGTCGAGAAGCTGCCGTCGTCCGAGGTGGCGCGCACGGTGATGTTATGTGCAGTCGCCGTCTCGGCATCGAGTGCGCCATTGACAGTGACGACACCGCTGCTGGCATCGATTACAAACAGGCCGCCGGCACTGTCGTCCAGGGTATAGGTGATGTTATCGGTGACATCAGCGTCGGTGGCCGAGGCGGTGATGCCGACCGTGGTGCCCACCGCGCTGTTCTCATCCACGGCATTGGCGGCACCATCAATGTCGGTAACGGCGCCGACATCGGTCTCATCCAGATCATTGACGGCGATGGTGAAGGTGCGGGTGGCGAAACGAGCCGTCCGTGGAGTCGGCCCGGACCGTGATGTCATAGGAGAGTGCGGTCTCGGCATCGAGTGCGGCGGTCGTGGTGACGATGCCCGTGTTGGTGTCGATGGTGAACAGGCCACCGGCGTCATCGCTCAGGCTGTAGGTGACCGCGTTATTGCTGCCATCCCCATCGGTGGCGAAGGCGGTGACGCCGACGCTGGTGCCGGCCACACTGTTCTCATCCACGGCATCCGCTGTCGCATCGGTATCACTGATCGCGCCGACATCGAACTCATCGACATCGGAGACAGTGATGGTAAAGGCCTGGCTTGCGGTGCTGCCGTCATCCGAGGTGGCCAGCACGGTGACCGAGTGGCTGGTCGCAGTCTCATAATCCAGGGTGGCATTGACGGTAATGACACCGGTGCTGGCGTCAATCGCAAAGCGGCCACCGGCGTCATCGCTCAGGCTGTAGGTGACCGCGTCGGTGACATCCCCGTCGGTGGCCAGGGCGGTGATGCCGACGGCGGCACCTGCCACCGCATCCTCGGCGACGGTATCGACCGCGCCATTGGTGTCGCTGATCGTGCCGACATCGAACTCATCCAGGTCATTGACGGCGATGGTAAAGCCCTGGGTCGAGAAGCTGCCGTCGTCCGAGGTGGCGCGTACCGTTATGTTGTGTGCAGTCGCGGTTTCGGCATCGAGTGCGCCGTTGACAGTGACGACACCGGTACTGGCATCGATCGTAAACTGGCCGCCGGCACTGACATCGAGGGTATAGGTGATGTTATCGGTGACGTCGGCATCACTGGCTGAGGCCGTGATCCCGACACTGGTGCCGATGGCGCTGTTCTCATCGACGGTATTGGCGGTTGCATCGATATCCGTCACGGCCCCGACATCGAACTCGTCGAGGTCATTGACATTGATGGTAAAGCCCTGGGTGGAGAAGCTGCCGTCGTCCGAGGTAGCCCGGACGGTGATGTTATATGCAGTCGCCGTCTCGGCATCGAGCGCGCCGTTGACGGTCACGACCCCGGTGGTGCCGTCGATCGCGAACAGGCCGCCGGCACTGTCGTCGAGGGTATAGGTAATGTTATCGGTGACATCGGCGTCGGTGGCCGAGGCGGTGATGCCGACCGTGGTGCCCACCGCGCTGTTCTCATCCACGGCATTGGCGGCACCATCAATGTCGGTAACGGCGCCGACATCGGTCTCATCCAGATCATTGACGGCGATGGTGAAGGTCCGGGTCGCAAACGAGCCGTCCATGGAGTCGGCCCGCACCGTGATGTCATAGGAAAGTGCGGTCTCGGCATCGAGTGCGGCGGTCGTGGTGACGATGCCCGTGTTGGTGTCGATGGTGAACAGGCCACCGGCGTCATCGCTCAGGCTGTAGGTGACCGCGTTATTGCTGCCATCCCCATCGGTGGCGAAGGCGGTGACGCCGACGCTGGTGCCGGCCACACTGTTCTCATCCACGGCATCCGCTGTCGCATCGGTATCACTGATCGCGCCGACATCGAACTCATCCAGGTCATTGACGTCGATGGTAAAGCCCTGGGTGGAGAAGCTGCCGTCGTCCGAGGTCGCGCGCACCGTGATGTTATGTGCAGTCGTGGTCTCGGCATCGAGTGCGCCGGCCACGGTGACGACGCCGGTGCTGGCATCAATGGCAAACAGGCCGCCGGCGCTGTCGTCCAGGGTATAGGTGATGTTATCGGTGACATCGGCATCACTGGCCGAGGCGGTGATGCCGACGGTGGTGCCAACCGCGCTGTTCTCGTCGACCGTGTTGGCTGTTGCGTCGACATCCGTCACAGTTCCGACATTAAACTCATCGACATCATTAATGGCGACAGTGAAGGTGCGGGTGGCGAAGCTGCCGTCGGTGGAATCCGCCCGGACGGTAATATCGTAAGAGAGCGCGGTCTCGGCATCCAGCGCTGCCGTGGTCGTGACGATGCCGGTGTTAGTGTCAACCGTAAATAGCCCACCCGCTGTATCCGTCAGGCTGTAGGTGACCGTGTTGTTGCTGCCATCGCCATCGGTGGCGAAGGCGGTGACGCCAACGGTTGTGCCGGCCGCGCTGTTCTCATCCACGGCATCGGCCGCGCCATCGGTATCCGAGATCGCCCCGACGTCGAACTCATCGACATCGGAGACAGTGATGGTAAAGGCCTGGCTTGAAGTGCTGCCGTCATCTGAAGTGGCCAGCACCGTGACCGAATGGCTGGTAGCGGTTTCGTAGTCGAGCGCGGCATTGACGGTGATCACCCCGGTGTTGGCATCAATGGCGAAGCGGCCGCTGGCATCATCAGACAGGGTATAGGTGACGTCATCGGTGACATCATTATCGGTGGCCAGGGCGGTGACACCGACAGCGGTACCGACCGCCGTATCCTCGGCGACGGTATCGGCCGCGCCATCGGTATCCGAGATCGCACCGACGTCGAACTCATCGACATCATTGACAGTGACGGTAAAGCCCTGGGTGGAGAAGCTGCCATCATCCGAGGTGGCGCGGACCGTGATGTTATGGCTGGTCGCCGTCTCGGCATCCAGCGCCCCGGCTACCGTCACCACACCGGTTGTACCGTCGATGGCGAACCGGCCACCGGCACTATCATCCAGGGTATAGGTGATGGCATCAGTCACATCGGCGTCCGAAGCGGAGGCCGTGATCCCGACACTCGTCCCAACCGCGCTGTTCTCGTCGACCGCATTGGCGGTGGCATCCGAGTCGGTGACTGCGCCCACGTCGAACTCATCGATATCGGTCACTGTCACGGTAATCGTCTTGGTCGTGGCAACAGTACCGTCAAAGGCGCGGACTTCGACTTCGTAAATATTGTCACCGTTGAAATCACCGGGAATATCGGCATCCGGCGCGACGTTAAAGGTCAAAGCCCCGGTGTTAACATCGATCGTGAACAGCCCGTCATCGGCTCCCGCGCCTGTGATGTTCCAGGTAATCGTGTCGGCGGGGACATCCTCGTCGGTGGCGACCACCGTGCCGGCACCGGTCTGGTTCTCGGCCGCATTGAGGTTGGTGGTGGTGATTGTCGGGGCATCGTTGTCATTCGTGACCGTGATCGTGATGGTCTTGGTCGTGGCCACCGTGCCGTCGAACACCCGCACGTCGACTTCGTAAATGTTGTCAAGATCGGCATCGCCCGGATTTTCATAATCCGGGGCCGCGCTAAAGGTCAGCGCCCCGGTGTTGGAGTCGATCGTGAACGCCCCGTCATCGGTCCCGGCACCCGTGATGTTCCAGGTGAGGGTATCGGCCGGAATGTCATCGTCGGTGGCGACCACCGTACCGGCACCGGTCTGGTTTTCGGCCGCATTCAGGTTGGTAGTGGTGATCACCGGCGCGTCATTCACCGGCGTGATGGTGATGCTGAAAACCTGCCCGGTCAAAGGGGTGGCGCCATCCTCGCCGCCATCTGCGAGGGTGAAGGTGAAGCCGTCGCTGAGGGTCTCGGAGCCGTCGTGGTCGTAGGTGACCAGGCCGGCGTCGATATCGGCCTGGGTGAAGCTGTCGTTATTGGCGAGCGCGACCGCGTTGCGGTAGAGGGTGCCGTTGGCCGGGACGGTGGTGACGGTATAGATCGATCCACTGCCGCTGTCGTCCGGGTCGCCCTCGTTCAGCATCAGGTTCGTGATGACGGTGCCGGTCGATCCCTCGAGAACGGTCGTGCCGGTATTGGTCGCCAGGGCCGGGCCGTCATTGACCACCGTCATATTGATGGTCTTGTTCTCGACGTTACTGGTGCCGCCGTCACCGTCGGTGACGCACGAAGCGCACGGTGCGCGCGGCCGTGGCCGGGTCGTCCGAGACGTTCTCGAACGTGATGTTGCGCATCACCGCCTGCACGGCCGGTGGCATCGGCACTGGAATTGAAGGTGATAACCAGCGGGTTCGTGCCGGGTGCCGCCGGTGAAGGTGCCGATGGTGACGCCGCCGTAGGTGACGTTGCTGCCGATCACTCCCGACCTGGCCGGCGCCGCTGCCTTCGTTGCTGGATGGCCAGGCGGTCGTCGGCCGTGCCGCCGGCGCTGAAGTCCACGCGCAGCATGCCGCCCGAGAAATCGAAGCTGTCCGGGTCGCTCACCGTCGCGCCGCCGTCGATGATGACCGGCGGGTCGTTTTCGGTGTAGCTGATCGAGCTGCCCGGGAAGGAGATGTCCGGGTCCTCGTTGCCGCTGCCGAAGGTGATGTCGAGCGTGACGGCCGGTGACCTCCTCGTCAGCTGTATCGAGGTTGAGATCGGCCCCTTCGATCAGCAGGTGGGCATCGGCCAGAGGTGCGTGTCTCGTCCCGCCCATGGTCGTGGTGGTGACATCCAGATAGAAGATATCGTTCGAGGTGACGGTGAGATTGTTGTTGCCGACCCCGGCATCGTTGCCGTCGAGCGTCACCAGGATGTTGCCGGCGGCGAGGCTGGTGTCGCCGATATTGACACCGGTCTCGATCAGATCGAGGCCGGAGACCTTGGCGCTGGCACTGCCCATGCCGATGTCGACACCCGAGATCAGGACGTCGATGTGGTGCCGCTGGTCGTTCCTTCGCCGACACCGTTCGCGGTGTAGTGCAGGATGTCGGGGCTGTTGCCCGGGTTGTAGAGGAAGGTGCCTGCCGTCAGCAGGGTATCGCCGACCCAGGTGTCGATCTCGACCAGCGAGATGCCCTCGACCTCGTTGCCGGAGAAATTGTCGAGCACCACGAGAAGGTGCCCGCGCTGTAGTCGCCCGGCGTGTCCGGGCGGAACAGGATACAGGCTCTTCTTGTTGGTGGTGATCTCCACCAGGTCGGAGCCGGTCAGGCGCGTACTGTTGGAATTGATCGCGAACAGGACGTCACCGGCGAACAGATCCATGCTCGGGCCGCCGTTGCCGCCGATGGTGACGTTCTTGCTGACGTGGTGGATGCCGTCGATTGCGGGCTCGACCGCGCCGGTATCGAAATCGCGCAGATCGAAGAAGCGGTACAGGGTGCCGTCCGTGGTGCCCGGCTCGAGGTTGATGTTCGGATCGCCGAAGGCGATCGATCTCGCCGGCGTCCCAGCTGTCCAGGCCCGGTGCCCCGCTCGCGCTGACATCGCCGGTGGTCGACAAGTACAGCACGATCTGCACCGGCTGGATGGTGATGGTCGCCATTTCGATCGCCGAGCTGTAGGCCGTGGTGTCGCCGTTAGTCGAGACATTGACGCCGGCCGTGGCATTGGTGTTGCCGTCGGTGCGGTCCCAGGCGCGGTAGCTGAACTGGGCGGTGCCGTTGAAGTTCTCGGCCGGGACGAAGCGGATGCGGTTATTCGCGTCGTCGGTGAGCAGCAGTGCCGAGGCATCGCTCACCGTACCGATGGCGAACCAATTGCTGCCGCCGTCGGTGGAATATTCCCAGCTGCCGTTGCTGTTGTCTGCCCAGGTAATGGCGATGCCCTCGACCGGGGTGGTGTCCACGTCGGTGATCGGGTCGCCGCCGGCGCTGGCGATGATGGTGGCCACGCTGTCACCCGAAGTATTGATGTCGCCTTCGTTGATCTGCGTCAGGCTAGGGCTGCCGGCCGTGGCCAGCACCGGGGCGTCGTTGACCGGATTGACAACAATGCTGCTGCTGGCCGTGGCGGTACTGTAGGGCGTGCTGCCGCCGGTATTACCGGTGAGATCATCGATGCCGCCATTGGCGCCGCTGGTCCGGTCCCAGGCGTGGAAGGCGAGGCCACTGGTGACCGTGCCGTTCCAGTTCGCATTCGGCACGAAGCGCACGGAGGTATTGACGTCGGCCGCGAGCAGCCGGGCTGTCGCGGTGCCGGGCGAGCCGAACGCCTGCCACAGGCCGCCGCCGTTGATCGTGTACTCCCAGGTGCCGTTGCTGTTGTCCACACCCACGACGGCGATGCCCTCGAGCGAGCCGGTGTCGGGATCTGTGACCTGGCCCGCTATCAGGGCGGAGACCAGCGTGCCGTTGTTGCTGACCGGGTCCTCGTCAATGGCGGTCAGGTCATTGGCGCCGGCCAGCACCGGGGCGTCATTGACCGCAGTAATAGAGACCGTTGTGCTGCCGGTCGCCGACCGGGCGCCACCTGTGCCCTGTGTGCCACTGTTGCCGTCGCTGAAGTCCCAGTCCACCTGCACGCTTGCAGGCGGTGCATCACTGCTGTTGGCATAGGCAATGGATTGCAGGGTTTCGTTGACGCGCGCCTGGGTGGCATTGGCATTGAAGGTCAGCACCAGAGTACCGGCACTGTTGGTCGTGACCGTAGCCGATGGTCACACCGGATAACACCAGGTTGCCGCTTTCGGTCAATGCCGCGAGATTACCGGTTGCCGAGAACAGATCCTCGGCACTGGCGCCGCCATTACGCACCAGGGTGAGCGTGGCGCCCGAGAAATCATCGGCCCCGCTGAGCTCCGCATCGAATACCTGTACGTTCGCATCCAGCACCACGGGCGCGCCGTCCTCGGTAAACGCGGGGGCACCATCGAGTGTATTGACCGGATCAAAGGTCAGATCCAGCGTGCCATCGGCGTTATAGCGTACCAGGGCGATGTCTTTATCAACCCCGTTGTGACTTTGACCTGTGACCAGAATTTTACCGTCTGGCTGCAGCACCATACTCTGGCCGATGTCATCGCCCGAGCCGATGGCGGTGCTGAGCATGCCGTCACCGCTGAAGCTGGTGTCCAGCGAGCCGTCGGCGTTGTAGCGCGCCACGGCGAAGTCATTATTCGTGCCATTGGCACTGAAGCCCGACACCAGGATCTTGCCGTCGGGTTGCACGAGTGACATCGTAGCCTATGTCGGTGCCTGACCCGAAGTCGGTCATAAGCTTGCCGTCACCGCTGAAGCTGGTATCCAGCGATACCGTCGGTGTTGTAGCGCACCAGGGCGAAGTCAACATCAACCCCGTTGTGGCTGTAACCGGCCACCAGGATCTTGCCGTCGGGCTGGACAGTGACATTGTAGCCAACATCGGCGCTCGCCCCGATGGCGGTGGTGAGCATGCCGTCGCCGCTGAAGCTGGTGTCCAGCGAGCCGTCGGTGTTGTAGCGTGCCAGTGCAAAGTCGTTGAAACGCCCCGTTTTGACTTGCGCCCGCCACCAGGATCTTGCCGTCGGCCTGCAGGGTAACGCTGTAACCAATGTCTTCATTCGAGCCGAAGTCGGTGGTGAGCTTGCCGTCACCGCTGAAGCCGGTGTCCAGGGTACCGTCGGTGTTGTAACGCACCAGGGCAAAGTCCTTGTCGAGACCGGCCACACTGTAGCCTGACACCAGGATCTTGCCGTCGGCCTGCACGGTGTGGCTGTAACCGATATCACCGGTCGCCCCGATGGCAGTGGTGAGCTTGCCGTCACCGCTGAAGCCGGTATCCAGGGTGCCGTCGGTGTTGTAGCGCACTAGCGCAAAGTCGTAGTTGGAACCATTGAAACTGTAACCGGCTGCCAGGATTTTTCCATCTGCCTGCACGCTGACACTGACGCTATGGTCGTCACCCGGGCCGAAGTCAGTGGTGAGCCTGCCGTCACCATTGAAGCTGGTATCCAGGGTGCCGTCGGCGTTGTAACGCGTCAGGGCAAAGTCGAAATTCGTCCCGTTATAGCTGCGGCCCGCTACCAGGATCTTGCCATCGGCCTGCACGGCAACGCTGTTGCCTATATCTTCGCCAGATCCGAAATCGGTGGTGACAATGCCGTCGCCGATGAAGAAGGTTGGTGCGTCGTTGACCGGATTGACGGTAAGCGTCGCGGTGGCCGGGCTCGCATCCAGTACGCCGTTGTTGTCCCTGGCGGAAAAATCGAAGGTGGTGACGCCGTTCCAGTTCGTGTCGGGGACAAAATAGAGGGTCAATGCCTCGGCCGTCGCTGCATAGTCGGTCGCGGTAGCTGCCGCTGTGGTCAGGCCCGCATCGATATATAACGTGCCGTTGGCCGGCAGGGTACTTAACCAATAGTTGTCCACCGTGCCATCGACATCACTGGCGGTCAGGGTAATCGCGATTGAGGTGGCATCTTCATTGCCACTGGTGCTGACGTTGTCGGTGGTTGGTGCGCTGTTTGCACCACCAGCGATAGTAACCGTGGTGCTGCCAGTACCTGACAATGATCCACCTGCGCCCTGCGCACCACTATTGCCATCATTGAAATCCCAGTCAACCAGAACACTTGCGGGTGGCGTGCCATTGCTGTTTTCGTAGGCGATCGATTGCAGGGTTTCATTTACACGTGCCTGGGTGGCATTGGCATTGAACGTCAGCACCAGGATACCGGCACTGTTGGTGGTAACCGTACCGATTGTGACGCCTGACAAAACAAGGCTACCACTTTCGGTTAACGCCGCCAGGTTACCAGTCGCCGAGAAAACATCTTCGGCATTGGCGCCACCATTACGAGACAGGGTCAGGCTGGATCCATTGTAATCACCGGACGCGGAAAGTTCTGCATCGGATACCTGTACATCTGTATCCAGTACAACCGCGGGACCTCCAACGGTGAACGTAGGATTGCCGTTCAATATGTTCGTATCGAAACCGGTATCCAGTGTGCCATCGGGATTGTAGCGAACAACGGCGAAGTCAGCGTCTCCATTGGCACTGGAACCCGCCACAAGTATCTGTCCATCGGGCTGCAGGACGACCTCATAGCCGATGTCATCGCCCGACCCGACAGGCGTAGTTACAACACCGTCGCCACCACCGAAGCCGGTATCCATCGTGCCGTCGCTGTTAAAGCGCGCCAGCGCGAAATCGTAATCAGTGCCGTTATCGCTCATTCCTGCCAACAGAATCTTGCCGTCAGGCTGCAAGGCAATACTTCGGCCTGCATCATAATCTGCTGCAATATCGAGGACTGCAATGCCGTCGCCGCCCCCGAAGGTGGTATCCAGGCTACCGTCACTGTTGTAGCGAACCAGCAGTATGTCGACACCGGCACCACCGGGCCCGGTCTGCCCGCCAATCAGTATCTTGCCATCGGGCTGCAGTACTGCTTGGTAGCCAGCATCGCCACCCGATGCAACATCGGTGATGACGATGCCGTCGCCACTGAAACTGGTGTCCAGTGTGCCATCGGTGTTGTAGCGTAATAGTACGAGGTCGTTATCGGTCCCGTTGAAGGTTTGTCCCGTCACCAGGATCTGCCCATCGGGCTGCACGGTGACGCGTGCGCCAAAATCATTATTCACACCAAATGAGATAGTCAGCTTGCCGTCGCCGCTGAAACTGGTGTCCAGTGTGCCATCGGTGTTGTAACGCAGCAGGGCGATTTCCTGCCTGCTTCCATCCCACGCGTTGCCGGTTACCAGTATTTTTCCGTCGGCCTGTACAGCGACACTCTTTCCGGCATCCGTACCGAAACCAAAATTGGTGGTTACAATACCGTCGCCGCCACCGAAGCTGGTATCCAGTGTACCGTCGGCATTGTATCGCAAGAGTGCAACATCAGTGTTACTACCATTATGACTGGAGCCCGTCACCAGTATCTTGCCATCGGGCTGCAGGGTAATGGCATGAGCCTGGTCAAAACCGGCGCCGACAGCGGTGGTGACAATACCATCGCCACCACCGAAGCTGGTGTCCAGTGAGCTGTCGGCGTTATAGCGTGTCAGGGCGAAATCGTAGTCCGTGCCGTTGTGTGAATAACCTGCCACCAGGATCTTGCCGTCAGACTGCACGATCATACTGTTGCCGAAATCAACACCCGCACCGATAGCGGTGGTAATAGCGCCATCACCAACACCGAAAGTAGGCGCTGTATTCTGTAGCGTGACAGCAAGCGTTGTGGTCGCGGTATTGCCATTGGATATAGCATCAGTTGGCACAAAACTGATCACGCGCGACGTCGCATTAACAGTTGTCGCCGTGTTGTTATAGGAAATCGTACGCAACACCTGCTGATATTTTGCAGCTGTATCAGCGCCGGACAGGGTTAGTACACCCGTGCCACTATCATAACTGGCTAAAATGCTGGTGCCGCTGGTATCAGCCGCCAGCACTTCGTCCGTGCCATTCAACTGATTGGTAATGGTAACTGTCATGCCGGTTACGTTTTCGTCCGTATCGATCAACGTGGCATCGCTATCTGCAATCAGTACCGTACCGCCGCCCTCGGTCCAGCCGGTGGAAAAGTGATTGCCGCCGGCGCCCGAGGAATCATTGGCATCGAGGTTCACAACAGGGGCATTCGCATTGCCGACAGTGATCATAATCATGTCGCTGTCACTGAACGCCCCACCGCTCCCGGTGTTGCCCTGGTCATCGGTAGTAATCGTTACCGTTGCTGTACCGTTGAATCCCGAATCCGGGTTGAACGTCAATCCTTCCAGGACAGTGTTTATGTCAGCAAGGGTGCCGCTCAGGGTCATGGCGCTATCACTATTACCATCGCCATTTGTGAATGTCAGGTCGGGATTATAGTAATGCTGTGCATAGATCCCGTTGTTCGGGACGGAAAAGTCGTGCTTCCAGAGAACTACATAGTCACCGTTTACATTACTGGCAACGGTTGACTGCGTCTGCGTACCGCTGGTTGTTGTGTTGACCAGTACCTCGGCTCCGACCTTGGCGCCTGACCAGTCAAACTTTTGCATGAAAATATCCTGGACCGGGCCTGTCCAGGTAGCGACAAAACCGCCGTCGTCAGACAGTGCCAGATCGAACGGGTACTGCATGCCCGCCGTCGTAGTGTTGACGGCGATGTCACCGGTCAGCGCCGTGGCGCTGGCATCGAATACACGTGCATTGATGCCACGCGAGTCTGCATCGTCCATAGACCAGCCGACCACGAATTCACCGTCGTCTTTCAGGGCGACAACCGGATCCCACTGTGCCCCAGCCGTTATGGCATTAACCAGGAACTCGCCGCCATTGGTGGTACCATCGCTATTGTAGCGTTGCGCATAAATGCCCCAACCGTCACCGTCCTGCAGATTGCTGCCCCAGGTGACGATGAATTCACCGGCCGCATTCATGTCCACGGTGGCGCGCCACTGGGTATCGGCCGTTTCCGTATTGATCAGGATCTCGCCGCCCACGGTATTACCGGCGGCATCGAAGCGCTGTCCGAAAATACCATTACCATCGCCACTACCCTGGCCGTCCCAGACGATGACAAAATTACCTGCGCTGTCCATGGCAATGTCGGGATACTGCTGGTTGCCATTTGTGGTGGTGTTGACCTGAATCTCGCCGCCCTGGGCAACACCGGCGGCATTGTAGCGTTGTGCGTAGACCCCGAAGGTGTTGTTCTTGTCCTGAGCGTAACTCTGCCAGGTAATAACAAAGTTTCCGGCCGCGTCCATCGCGATCGCCGGCTCGGACTGATCATCGGTGAATTCGGTGTTGACCTGCCATGCACTGCCGATTGCAATCCCGTCGGCATCGTAGCGCTGGGCAAAGATACCTTCCATATCTCCGTCCTGCCCGATACTTTCCCACACAACCACGTAAGCACCCGAGGCATCCATGGCCGCCTTTGAATTCGCCTGGACGTAGCTACTGTCGGTATTCGTAGTTACCTCATTACCGACTTTGACCAGGCCGCCGCTGCCATAGAGGCTGAGGGTGCCGTCGGTCGCAGTTAGCGTGACTTCAACCGGACTGGCGCCCGCATCATCATCTGCGATGGACACGGCATTGCCGTTCGTCGTATTGAAGACTACCGGCGTGTCCTGTGGTGTGACCTGTGTACCGGGAACGGTGTTGACCGGCGCATCGTTGAGCGGCATGGCGGTGTATTCAATCTGAATATTGTCGGCGTAGAAATTTGCGCTGTCAGCTTCTCCCGCGCCGAGAAACCGGATCTGGGTATTCGCCGATGTATAGGCCGAGATGTCGAATGTCTGGAGCGCGGGTGTGGATGTCAGCGAGGAGAAACTCCAGGTCTGCAGATTCGTCCAGCTGGTTCCGCCGTTGTCGGAAACTGCGAGTGTGATGGTGGCAGCACGCGAGGCGGAACGCCAGGCATCGAAAGTCAGCGTCGCAGTACTCGCCTGGGACAGATCGACCTCGCGCAGGGCACCGTCACCCGTGATTACACCGGTACTGCCGATCAGAAGGGCGGCAGGCGAGGCAACGACCCGTACATTGCCTGAGCTGGCCCCATTGGACTCACCCAGCTCCTGCCAGTCGCCGGTCCAGTTCTGTGTCCCGTCATTGCCGGCAAACGAGCCGGCTGTATTGAACTGATCGAGAATGGTTGCCGTGCCGTCGTCTGCCTGAATCGAGACGGCGGCCGCCGACCATTTCTTAAGGTCATTGGTCCAGGACGTCGTGACAGAGGCCGCGCCTGCCTCGGTTGTACCAGCGCCGTTGGTGGCGTTTACATCGATATCCCAGTATTCGGTCTGGCCCGCGCCCGGTGTGACCGCCGTACCCTTCTCCACCGCCACGACGCCAAAGACGAGGTCATCGGTCGCCGAGGCCACCGTCGTCGAGGCGGATGTAGAAAGACCCGAGTCACCGGAAAAGGCCTGTGTGGGAGTGGTCTGGTTGACCCCGGTAAAAGTCATCACGCCGACCGAAGCGCCCTTGTGACCCAAATCAGTGAAGTTCACGACCACGTCGTGAGTGCCCGTGTCGGGCGCGACCAGCGACCAGATCTCGACACGGGCCAAAGCAGCGCCGTCTTCCTGCGTCCCGACGTGGGTCAGATTGACCCCGTTGTAGGTGACGGAGCTGACGGTCTCACCGCTCGGATTCATCGAGATGCCGACCAGCATGAGCCGGTTGGCCCCGGCGGTCGTGTGCGATACGGTGACGCTCGCCTGGTCTATGGTTGATCCGCTGGAGCTTGTGTCTACCGTAACAGCGAGGACGCTGATTCCAGCTGCTCTGCGTGGCGCTGGTGATTGCCGTGCTGGTTTCGATCTTGCCCAGTTGATATTCCAGTTCCCAGTCCCCGCCGAGTGCCGCACTGCCGGTCAGGTCATCGGAGGCGGCGACGTCGGTGCCGGTGAGGCGGCCCAGGGCATCGACCAGCGACTGTCCCGCCTCGGTCGCGGCAAGATCGCATCCATAGATAAGGAGGTCGCCGTCTGCGCTGAAGGCCTCACGCCAGGTGTTGACGAGATCGGAACTCGCCTGGAGGCTGTCGGCATCCAGGATACTGCCGCCCAGATCGACCGCGCCGTCACTGCCGTGGGAGATAAGGTGCACCGCATCGAGGTCCTGGTAGTTACTCAGGATCTCGGTCACCTGGTTGATACCGTCGCGGTCATTGTTCAGCAGGATCACTTCCAGCTGGCGGGTCTCGTCCGGGTTGGCGAGCAGGTCGTCGATCAGTTGCTGGTAGTCGGGGGTATCGGTGTCGACCAGCACCAGTTCCTGGCGGATGGCGCTGGCGGCACGGGTCGCATCCGTGCTTGCCACCGCGGGGGCCAGCGCGTCGGACAGGGCGGGGTTCAGCAGGGCGCTGTGGCTGGCCAGCCCACCGGAAATCAGCCCGCCATCGAGGTCCGCCGAGAACAGCAGGCGTGGCTCCATGGCCTCTATTAGTAGCTGATTTTTATTGGATTTCTTTTTCATGCCTGTCCTGATCCAATTGCTCGAGTCGGTTCACTGCCCGGTTTATGGCGCACGCAGGCCGGATTCTGTGCGTGGCGTCACAGAATTGACATCGGCGGTATTTCTGGAAGCTTTAGGTATTGGGTGGGGGTTCGCTGGAACCCAATCGCGCCGAAGGACGGCGCTCCTACAGTGGCTTTTATAACCGCCTGTAGGAGCGCCGTCCTTCGGCGCGATTGTCAGGGAACCCCATCGCGGCCAGGGGGCCGCTCCTACGGCGGTTAATCAGGAGCGCTCCCAGGTGCCCTCTTGGCCCTGCTGAGCGCGATGTTGCATTACCCGGCTTGCCACCAGGCGGAAACCGGGGCTACGTTAATCGTAGGTGGGCAAAGGGGCACCGTGAGCGGCCCAACAGGTCGCACCTTCGGCGTGGGCACGCTTCGCTTCGCCTGCAGGACGCAGGCGAGACTTGAGCAGGACGCGGAAGCTCCCAACCTACATACGTAACGGGTGGGTTGTGTCAGCGGGCGCTGACGAGGGCGGGCTTGTTAGCCGTCTTGCTGTTGTCGGTGTGGGTGCTGTTGCGCCGGGTCCGAATTTGACCTGGCATTTGAGGCCGCCGGGGATTTTGTAATCCGGGTTGGGCAGTTCCAGGCGTACGCCGAAGGTGCCGCTGGAGGCGTCGACGATCCGGTCGACGATCTTGACGTCGGCCGTGTAGGAGGTATTGCGCAGGGACTCGGGGAACACCTTGCCCTTCATGCCGGGGGTGATGGAGCCGAACATGGAGGCCGGCAGGATGACCTCGACATTGAGCGGATCCAGTTGCGCCAGCTGCAGGATCGGCTCGTCCTCGACGAACTCGCCGGGTGACTTGTAGCGCTCCACCACCACGCCGGTGATCGGGCTCTTCACGGTGCGCTGCTCAAGCAATTCGTCCGCGCGCCTCAGTTCGAGCTCGGAGAGCAGTTGTTTCTCCTTGGCTTCCTGGATTTTCAGCGCGGCCAGGTTCTTCTCCGTCTCCACTTCATCCTTGTTGTGCAGCGGCACGACATCGTCGTTGTACATGCTGTCGAAGCGGGTCAGCTTGCGTTTCGCGAACTGGTAACTGACCTTGCTGGTGCGGTATTCCGCCTGCAGCTGGGTGCGGGCGCGGGCCAGCTCCACGGTCGCCTGTTCCACGGCGGACTCGAGTTTGACCAGTGTTTGTCCCTGTTCCACCAGGTCACTCTTTTCCACGGTGATCGAGTCGATCTTGCCCTGCACGGAGCTGTTGATCTCGACCATCATGTGCGGCTCGATGAGGCAGTCAAAGTTGTGCGGCTCTTCGGCGCCAGCCGTCGACGCGCAACATGCCGCGGCCAGCAACAGGGTCTTCTTGATTCGTTTTGTCATTCCGTTTGCGTTGTTCATGCCTGGTTCCAGTTATTCGCCCTGTCCGGTAAATGCGAGCATCCGGCCGAGATAATCCTCGGTTTTTTCGAGGCCGCGGCGCTGGTGGCGCTGCTGCCGTTCCGCTTTGAGCTGGCAGATCACGATCAGCGCCCGGTTGATCCGGCGCGCGAGCCGGGATGTGCCTCTCATCCAGTTAGCGGCAGGCCGGAGCAGGAATTTAGGAAAAAACCGGGCAATGATTTCATCCTCCAGCGACAGGATGGATTCATAGCTGCCGGGCGACCCCTGGCGGGCGCAGCGTCCGAACAGCTGGCGGTCGACCCGGCGCGCGGTATTGCGCTCCATGGCGATCACATGCAGGCCGCCGGTTTCCGCCACCCCCGGGGCCAGCGGGATGTCGGTGCCGCGGCCGGCCATGTTGGTGGCGATGGTGATGCGGCCGGGCTGGCCGGCGCAGGCGACGATGGCCGCTTCCTGCCGGTTCTGGCGGGCGTTCAGCACCTGGTGTGGCAGGTCCAGGCCCGTCAACAGGTCACTGAGGTGTTCGGAATCCGCCACCGAACGCGTGCCGACCAGGACCGGGCGTTGCTGCTCCCGCAGGGTGCGGATGCGCGCAATCACGGCCTCCCACTTGGCCTCCGGGTGCTGGAAGATGCGGTCCGGCAGGGGCGTCAGTTGCGAGGGGCGGTGTGTGGGAATCTTGACCACCTGCAGGCCGTAGACGTCCCGCAGTTCGCCGGCCGCCTCGCGTGCCGTACCGGTCATGCCGGCCAGGTGGAGGTAGCGGCGTGAAAAAGCGCTGGTAACTGATCCGCGCCAGCGGTTCCAGCGGTGCCGTTATTTCGCACGCCTCCTTGGTCTCGACCATCTGGTGCAGGCCGCGCTGCCAGGAGCGGTCCGCCATCACGCGGCCGGTGGATTCGTCGATGATCTGGACCTTGCCGTCGTTGACCAGGTAGTCGATGTCACGCTGGTATAGACAGCCGCGCCGCCAGTGCCTGGCTGACCAGTTCCTCGCGGCGGGTGCGTAACGCCCAGTGCCGTGCCCATGTTGTGCGCCAGGTCGGTCAGCAGGGCGCAGCCCTTATCGGTGAGTTCGACCGCGCGCCGCGTCTTGTGTACCACGTAGTCGGTTGTTTCGGAGAGCGATTCGGACAGTTCCAGCGCCTCGCGGTAGACTGCAACCGCCTGGTCTTCAGCCGCACTGGGTTGCGAGATAATCAGCGGGGTGCAGGCCTCGTCGATCAGCACGCTGTCGGCCTCGTCGACGATGGCGAAGCACAGGCCGCGCAGCAGCAGCTGCTCGAGGCGTGTCTGTTTGCGGCACAGGCGCTCGGTGCGCAGCGCCAGCTGGGAGGTCATGCCACGCATGGCAATGCGGTCGCGCAGGTAATCGAAGGCGATCTGCTTGTTGGTGGCGTAGGTGATATCGCAGGCATAGGCGGCCTTGCGCTCCGGCGTGTCCATGCCCTCGATAATCGTGCCGACGTTGAGCCCGAGAGACTCGTAGACGGGGGCCACATTGTCGGCATCGCGGGCGACCAGGTAGTCGTTGACCGTGATGACGTGTACCGGGATGCCGGCCAGTGCCGCGGTACAGGCCGCCAGGGTGGCGGTCAGGGTCTTGCCTTCGCCGGTTTCCATCTCCGCGAGCATGCCCTGCAGCATCACCCAGCCGCCCATCAGCTGCACGTCGTAGTGGCGCTTGCCGAGGGTACGGCCCGCGACCTCGCGGATCACGGCGAACGCCTCCGCGCAGGGCGCGTCCGCCAGGCCTTCGCGTTGCAGGCGTACCCGCAGTGCCTGGATGCGGGACTTCAGGTCCGCCTCGGATGCCTGTTCCAGCGCAGTGCTGAATGTGCCGACGCGTTTGACAAAGCGCCGCATGCGCAGGGCGTGATAGCGGGATTTTGCCGTGACCATGCCGGCAAGGCGCGCACCCGTCCGGTCCAGCCAGTTGCCCGACGGTTCCCGGTTTTCGGGGTAGGGACCCAGTTGCATGCCGGGTCGTGGCACGGGTCGGCGTTGTTTCAGTCTAGACATCGAAGCGCCGCATGAACAGTTGCCGCAGGGACCGTTGCCACTGCAGGGCCAGCGGCTCGGCGCCGTGGTCGAAGCGCGCGTACAGGCGCTGGCCAAAAAATTCTGAAGGGTTTGCCTGTTCCAGCTCGATCTCGAACTGGAAGACCTTCTCGAGGGACTTCACACCGGCCTCGTCCTGGGGGTCGACTGCCAGGTTACCGCCACCGGCGGTGCCCAGCGCCTTGCTCGGCAGGCGGTCGGTTGCGGCCGGGATTTCGCGCTTGATCCGGGCCTGCACCGTGTCCCCGGGCGCGTTGGAAAGGCGCACCTCGATGCCTTCGGTATGCTGGCGCACCAGGGCGATCTTCGCCTGGGTGACAACGACCCGGACACTGACCGCGTTGTCGTCCAGAATATAGGCGAGTACATCACCCTGTTTGACATAGCGCCCGGGCAGGTCGCCGGCCTGGGGAATGATGAGGGTTCCGTGCGCCTGGCTCGCAATGACGAGTTTGTCCAGCTGCTGGCGTGCGCGTGCCAGTTCGGCCGCCGCCGCGGTGATGCCGTCTTTGGTGATCTCGGCCTTGACCTGGTCTTCGGTGAGTTCCGACGAGTAGCGCGCCTGCAGTTCACGCAGACGGGCATCGAGCAAGGCTACGCGTGTCTGCAGCAGCGGGTCTGCGCACTCGATCAGCGCCTGCCCCGGTTGCACTGTCGTGTCCGGGGCCGCCAGCAGGCGGGTAACGAAGCAATCCGTGCCGGCGCGCACACGCGATTCATCCGGCAGCCAGACGACACCGTCGGCATGGGTGCGCAGGCCGACCGGCATGAAGAACAGCAGCCACCCGAGGACCAGGCCGGCACCCAGGCTGCTGCCGATGACGCGGGTGCGCTTGTGTCGAAGCTGCGGGTCATAGAACAGGAACTTGATGTTCTTCAGCAGCGGCATGACCAATTGTGAACTGGCGGCCCAGATGGCCAGTAGCACGCCCACGACAAAGAACTTGCTGGCGACATAGAGCAGGATCACGCACATGATGAACATGCGGTAGCCAAACGAGGCGATGCCGTAGAACACAAACCAGGCGCCTTCGCCACGCGTGGTCGCCGGCGACTCCACCTCCCGGTTGCCGAACAGGTAGCGCTGGATCAGGTAGCCGAGGTGGCGGTTGGAGCGTTGTGCCAGGTTCGGTATCTCGATGGCATCGGACAGGACGTAGTAGCCGTCGAACCGCAGCAGGGGGTTGCCGTTGAAAAACAGGGTCGACACGCTGCCGATCAGCATGATGTTGTAGGCAATGACGCTGACCATGCCCGATTCCACATTCAGCCACACGAACAGGGCCAGCGCGGCCAGCAACAGTTCGACCATCATGCCGGCCATGCCGACCACCATGCGCTGGCGCTTGTCCGGGAAGGCGCTGGCCGCGGAGGCATCCACGTAGGGGATGGGCAGCAGCACCAGGAACATGATGCCCATCTCGTGCACCTCGCCGCCCCATATCTTGGTGGCGAAGGCATGTCCCAGTTCGTGCAGCCCCTTGACCAGCGGGTAGGTCAGCCACAGCAATAGCAGGTTTCTGGGTGACATGACCTGGTCGAGGATGTTGTCGGTGATCGCACCCCAGTGCATGCCGGCCAGTACCGTGGCGCTGAGCACCACGCCCAGCCAGACCAGGAAGACCGCCCGGTTGAACAACGGCCGCACCAGGTGCAGCCAGCGGGACAGCAGTTTCTCCGGATCGAGCAGCGGGATGCGAATGGACAGCGGGCTGCGCAGGCGCTGCTTCCAGTTGTTCTGCTGGTGCTTCTGGAAGCGTTCGAACAGCTCCAGGCTGTCCGGCTGGACATCGCACTTCAGGACATCGGCGGCATGCAGCTGACCGAGCAGCTGGATGGTCTCATCCTGGGTCGGTGCGGCGTCGCCCAGGTGGTCGACCGCCATGTTCCAGAGCGCGTCCACCGTGAGCTCGCCGTCGAGATGGCCGATGAGAAAATAGGCGGCCTGGCTGAAGCGGTGATAACTGCCGGATGCATGATCCTGCAGCACATACCAGCGTTGCCCGCGGTAATGGTGGCGGTGGATACTCGTGTGGCTGCGCAGTTCGCGGCTTGAGGTCCGCGACCCGGTACCAGAAGTGACTGTAGAGTGTCTTACTCATGGGTCATCAGGGTAACCAGGACCACAGCCACAGGTGCAGCCAGTCGATCAGCCGGTGCGTCCAGACCCAGATCAGCTTGCGCTCGCCGATGCCGATCTTGCCGACGCCCTCCATGCCGGGGCGCAGCAGCGCATGCGTCTCCAGCAGCCGGGCCTCGACGCGAAAGAAATTGGTCTTGTTGTCCGTTTCCGAGACCGGCGTGATGCGCTCCACGGTAAACGGCAGGTTCTCGCCGGGCAGGCCGGAGAGCCGCAGCTGGCCACGCTGGCCGACCTCGAGATCCTGGATGCCGTTCTCCTCGACCCGCAGTATCAGCCGGTAGGAGTCGAGCGGCGCCACTTCGAACAGTACATCGCCGCGTCCGACCGGCGCGCCGAGCGACTGGCTCAGATCACCGCTGACGACCACGCCGGCGAACGGCGCGACGACGCGCATGCGCGCCAGTTGTTCCTCGACCAGTTTCAGTTCGGCCCGCGCCTGGTCCATCTGCGCACTGAGAATGGAAACCTGGGCCCGGTCATGACTGGCCATGGCGCTGCGGTACTCACGCGTGTACTGCTCTTTCTGGCTGGACCATTTTTGCTGTTCCAGCTTCAGATCCTTGTCATCGAGTTCCCCCATGAGCTGGCCGGCCTGCACCAGGTCACCGGCGCGCACACTGGACTGGGAGATGAAGCCATCGATTGGCGCGACCACCACGCGCTGGATGCTGCCTTCCAGCGCGGCCTTGGCGGTGACCCGGTAGTCACCGTCGGCGATAAACATGAATCCGCACAGGGTGACGAGCAACCCGGCGATCAGTTTCATGCCGGTATGCCGCGGGCCGACCAGTTTGCCCGCCTGGTTGCGCAGGGATGCGTACAGCTTGGCGAATATCCAGCGGTCATCACGCCGCTTGAGTTCCAGCGCCGGGCCGATGAGTGCGGCGAACTGGGTGCAGAGTTCAACGGTCTGCTGGTCGAAGGGATCGTCCGTGGAGCGTTCCAGGGTCAGTGCCCCGATGATTTGATTGTCATCGATCAGCGGGACGGTGCACACGGCGCCGTTGCTGTGCCGCTCGGTCAGTTCCGCGTGTGCATGGGTGACCAGTGCTGCATTCTCCGCACCGGCGGGGTAGACCACCGCAGCATCCTGGTCGATGGCCTCTTCCATGGCGGCCTCGATGTCACGCATGAGATTGGTCTTGCCCCCCGAGCGGGCGTTGTGGGACATGGCGCGCAGTTGTACCCGGTGTCCGCGCAGGAGTCCGATGCTGACGCGATTGCAGGACAGCCGGGAGGCGAGTTCGGTTGCGACTGTCGTCGCGGCGGCCTGGAAGTGGGTGTGCTCAAGGCAATGCGCAACCAGCTCGAGTGCCGTCACCAGGTGTTCCGTGGAGCCATCGTTGTGTTGCTGTGCCAGGGGTGCCAGCAGGCTGGAGCCCCACTGCAGCAATTCCAGCGTGGCGCGCTGGCGGGTTCCCCACTCGAGCAGTTCCGTGGTCGCGCATTTGCTGGCATCCGGGCGCCGCGCGACTTCCATCGCGACAACACCGATCACGCGCTCGCCGACCACCAGGGGGGTGGCGAGCACATCGAATTTTCCTTCGGTGGAATCGTGCTCGTGCGGATTGCTGAGCAGGGCGCTGTTGTGCGATAGCAATGCCGACCGGGCCACTTCCAGCAACAGCGGTGACACCGTCCGGCCGGGTGGCCAGCAGGCGACGGGGGTGACGGAATCAGCGTCCGGCAGTGCCAGCATGACGACACCGTGTTCGGCGTGTTCATCGACCTTACCCTGCCGGGTGAGCCGTACTCGGGCAGCTGCCTCCAAAATCACTCCCTCCTCATCGCTAACTATTTATTTATAAACAACAAAAATAATTTATGAAGCCGGCGGACAGCGGTGGCCGGGGTCATGTTGCCGGGCGCCGCACCGCGGTATCCATACCGCATGTATGCCTGACTATCGGCAGGGATTCCTGATTCCAAAGCGGTTTTTTCCGGGCAACGGTGCGCACCCGCGCAGGGTCCGGGTGGGCACGCCGGCGTTGGTAAGGAGCCGGTCGGCGGATCGCCGGTGTTCGGTCCGACGCATGACCTGCATGGCTGCGGGGACCGGTGCCTGCTAAGGGAAGCTCTGATAAATTGAAATATTTCCGTCATTGCGACGACTGCATGGCCCAGGCCAGCCTCTCGACCGGTTCCCGGTCTCACCTTCTCCATGCAGTCGTCGCAATGACAAATTTATCAGAGCTTCCTAAGGTTTGGGTCTTCCCCATATCGAGTGGGTAAATTACCGTTGTAGGGCCGAATTCACTTGTGCCCGGCGCTTTATCGGGTATTCGGCCAAGAGCTGCATCTGGATGACAGATCACGATGAAACACCGCTGGTCGAATGAATTCGACCCTACAGGTTTGATTGAGTAGGGCCGAATTCATTCGGCCAACAACCTTGCCAGCAGAAGGCATGCGGAGTGTCTAATTTGATTACGTTGCCCACTCGATCAGGGGAAGATCCTAAGGTTTTAGCAGGTGCATTCGATAACCTGTTTATATAAGGTGCGTGGGTATATGAAAGCGGACCGGCAGATACCAGGTGAATTCATAGTCAAATGAGCAGTCAGTTAATGAAAAGTTTGCAGCAGACATCGCTGCTGGATGGCGGAAATGCCACGTACGTGGAGGCGCTGTACGAGGCCTGGCTGGATGACCCGAAGGCAGTCGAAGACCACTGGCGCGACTACTTCGCGGCGTTGCCACAGGTCAATGGCCAGGACAGCGGCGATGTGGTGCACTCGGCGTTGCGCGAGGAATTTCGCAGCCTGACCGGGCGCTTGCGCGGGCATCGCGGTGCCCGTCTCAGCAGCGACCGGCTGGAGCATGAACAAAAGCAGGTGCGAGTGTTGCAGCTCATCAATGCCTACCGTTTCCGGGGACATCAGCATGCCCGGACCGATCCCCTGCAACGCACCGATCCGCAACCGATTCCGGAACTGGAACTCGGCACGCACAGTTTGTCCGAGGCTGATTTTAATACCATGTTCCAGACCGGCTCCCTGGTCGGACCGGATGAGGCGACCCTGGAACAGATCCTGCTGTCGCTCAACCGCACCTACTGTGAAACCGTGGGTGCGGAGTACATGCACATCACCGAGACCACGGAGAAACGCTGGATACAGCAACGCCTGGAGAGTGTGCAATCACATCCGGCAGTATCCTTTGAAAGACGGCGCTGGCTGTTGCAGCGGCTGACGGCTGCGGAAGGCATCGAGCGCTATCTGCATGCGCGCTATGTTGGCCAGAAGCGCTTCTCGCTCGAGGGCGGCGAGAGCCTGATTCCCCTGATGGGTGAGCTGATCGATCGTGCCGGTACAGAGGGTATGAAGGAAATCGTTATCGGCATGTCGCACCGCGGACGCCTGAACGTGCTGGTGAATATACTCGGCAAGCTGCCCTCCGAGCTGTTTTCCGAATTCGAGGGTCAGAATGACCGGGTCTATGCATCCGGGGACGTGAAATACCACCAGGGTTTTTCGTCGAATGTCAAAACCCCGGGCGGCCTGGTGCACCTGGCGCTGGCATTCAACCCCTCGCACCTGGAAATCGTCTCACCGGTGGTGCATGGCTCGGTGCGTGCACGCCAGCAGCGCCACCGGGATGCCACGGGGAACCGGATCCTGCCGGTTGTCATTCACGGCGACTCATCATTTGCCGGGCAGGGTGTGGTGATGGAGACATTCAATATGTCCGGGCTGCGCGGTTTCACGACACACGGCACAGTCCACATTATCGTTAATAACCAGATCGGGTTTACCACCAGCCATGCCAAGGATGCCCGCTCGACCCTCTACAGCAGTGATGTCGCGAAGATGGTGAATGCGCCGATTTTTCACGTCAACGGTGATGATCCGGAAGCGGTCTTGTACATCACCCGGGTGGCGCTGGATTACCGCATGCAGTTCAGCAAGGACGTGGTCATCGACCTGGTATGCTACCGCCGCCACGGGCACAACGAGGCTGACGAGCCGGCAGTCACCCAGCCGATGATGTACCAGGATATCCGCGCATTACCGACCACGCGCACCCGCTATGCGGAACAGCTGCAAAAGCTTGCGGTTGTCACACCGGACGAAGCGGATGCCATGGCGCTGCGATTACCGTGACCAGCTGGATGCCGGTGCAAGCGTGACGGAGGGTGTCATTCTCAACCAGCCGATCGATGCGGCAGTGGCGGTCAACTGGAAGTCCTATCTCGGTCATACCTGGGACGAGCCCTGCGATACGACCGTAAAATTGCAAACCCTGCGCAAGCTGGCGGCCCGGGTACAAGCAGCTGCCAGCCGGTTTTGTGCTGCATCCGCGGGTGGAGAAGATCCTCGACGAGCGCCGCAAAATGGCCGCCGGGGCACTGCCGCTGGACTGGGGTTTTGCCGAGACCATGGCCTATGCAAGCCTGTTGCACGAAGGTTATCCGATCCGTATCTGCGGGCAGGACAGCGAGCGCGGTACCTTCTTTCACCGGCATGCGGTCGTGCACAATCAGACTGATGGCGACGATTATGTGCCGCTGCAGCATCTTGCGGACAACCAGCCGAATTTCGAGATCATCGACTCGCTGCTCTCCGAGGAGGCGGTGCTCGCCTTCGAATACGGCTATGCCACCACCGAGCCGGAGACGCTGGTTATCTGGGAGGCCCAGTTCGGTGATTTTGTGAATGTGGCCCAGGTCGTGATCGACCAGTTCATTACCTCCGGGGAAACCAAGTGGGGCCGGTTGTGCGGTTTGACCATGTTGCTGCCGCACGGCTACGAAGGCCAGGGGCCGGAACATTCCTCGGCGCGCATCGAGCGCTTCCTGCAGCTCAGTGTCGACCATAATATCCAGGTGTGCATTCCGACCACGGCGGCGCAGATATTTCATCTGCTGCGCCGCCAGATCCAGCGGCGGTTCCGCAAGCCATTGATTGTTATGGCGCCAAAGAGCCTGCTGCGCCACAAGCTGGCGGCCTCGAACCTGGATGAATTGACCAGGGGCGGGTTTCAACCGGTGATCGGTGATGTCGATACCGCAGCTCCAACCCACATCACGCGGCTGGTGCTGTGCAGCGGCAAGGTCTATTTCGACCTGCTCGAGCGCAAGCACGCCGAATCCCTCGATCACATCGCGATTGTCCGCATCGAGCAGCTGTACCCGTTTCCGTGGCGCCTGCTGAAAAAGGAGCTCGCCCGTTATCCGCATGCCACGGAATTCTGCTGGTGTCAGGAGGAGCCGCAGAACCAGGGTGCGTGGTATCGCAACGCAACATAAGTTTCAGGAAATCATTGGCGAGCAATACCGACTTATCTATACTGGCCGCGAAGCATCATCCGCGCCGGCCGTGGGTTATCCCGGTCTGCACGTACAGCAGCAGAAAAAGCTGGTTGCACAGGCGCTGGGGCTGGAAGAGTAACTGCAGGGCGCGCCCTGCAATCCGTTGATACTCGTTGTAACAAGGACAGGGCATGACAATCGAAGTCAAGGTACCCGTATTACCCGAGTCCGTCACCGACGGTGTGGTGGTGGCCTGGCACAAGCAACCCGGCGACGCCATCCGGCGTGACGAAGCGCTGGTGGATATCGAGACTGACAAGGTAGTGCTGGAAATCCCTGCGCCGGACGATGGCGTGCTGGAAAAAATCCTGTTCAATAACGGTGACACGGTGACTTCCGCCGAGGTGCTCGGACTGATCAGCACCAACGGCACCGGGAAACCGGCGCAACCGGAGGCGCCGGCGGCCGCCAAACCGCAGCCAGCACCGGCGGCCGCCAAGCCGCAGGCGCCACAAGCTGCCGCCAAAGCGCCGGCCGGGGAGCAAAAGGCGCTGGGGCCCGCGGCACGCAGGCTCGTTGCGGAACATCACCTCGATCCCGGCCTGATTACCGGTACCGGCAAAAATGGCCGTATCACCAAGGGCGATGTGCTTGCCTTTCTCGCTACACCCGCCGGCCCCGGCAGCAGCGGAGACCGTGACGCCCGCACCACCGGCCCCGGCGCCGGCAGCTAAACCGGCCGCGCCGGCGCAACCGGTGTCGGAGGTGCTGCGCACGCCCGGCCTGCCCGAGGTTGACGGGGACCGCCCGCAGAAGCGCGTACCCATGTCACGCCTGCGCGCGCGCGTGGCCGAACGCCTGCTGTATGCGTCACAGAACACCGCCATGCTGACCACCTTCAATGAGGTCAACATGCTGCCCATCAAGACACTGCGCGAGAAACACCGTGCGGCATTCGAGCAGCGTCACGGGGTGCGCCTGGGCTTCATGTCGTTTTTTGTCCGTGCGGCAGCCGAGGCATTGAAACGGCATCCGGATATCAATGCATCCATCGACGGTGATGAAATTGTCTACCATGGATTTTGCGATATCGGCGTTGCCATCAGCAGTGACCGCGGCCTGGTGGTGCCGATTCTGCGCAATGCCGAATACATGAGCCTGGCCGAGATTGAAACCGAGATTATGGAGTTCGCCAACAAGGCCCGCTCCAACAAGTTGTCCATGGACGATATCACCGGCGGCACGTTTTCCATTACCAATGGCGGCGTCTTCGGCTCCATGCTGTCCACGCCGATCCTGAATACACCGCAGAGCGCCATTCTCGGCATGCACAATATCGTGGACCGACCCGTCGTGGTCGACGGTGAAATCGTGATTCGGCCGATCATGTATCTGGCACTGACCTACGATCACCGTATCGTGGACGGCAAGAGCGCGGTGACCTTTCTCGTCACTATCAAGGAACTGCTGGAAGACCCGGCGAGCATGCTGCTGGATGTATAATAAGGCTGTATGCGCAGAGCCTTCAGTAATGGGGGCTGACCATCTCAAAACAGTGGGTCCCTTCTCCTTTATGCCCGTTTTTTGGGTACTCCGGGAGAAGGTCAGGATGAGGGGCTTCAATAGCAGAATGACTTCTGTTTTGATCCCCTCTCCCCAGCCCTCTCCCTGAGGGAGAGGGGGTTTATGGAACAACAATGAGACAATTCATTATATGAAAAAACACTATGACGTTATTGTAATCGGCGGCGGTCCGGCAGGTTATGTCGCTGCCATCCGTTGCGCACAGCTCGGTTTGCAGACCGCCTGTGTCGATGACTGGCTTGACAAGACCGGCAAGCCGACGCTGGGCGGAACCTGTCTGAATGCCGGCTGCATTCCCTCGAAGGCGTTGCTGGAAAGCTCCGAGTTCTACGACCGTATGCAGCACGGCAGTGCCGGCCATGGCATCAATGTGACGGGTGTCGAACTGGATGTTGCAGCCATGATCGGACACAAGGACAAGATTGTCAGGGATCTTACCCAGGGAATTGCCGGCCTGTTCGTTGCGAATCTCATCGACTGGTTTCAGGGCCGCGGACAGCTGCAGCCCGACCGCAAGGTCACTGTAGTGCCGCACAAGGGTAAAAAGAAAACCATCTCGGCGGACCACGTAATCCTCGCGCCCGGTTCCGCTCCGGTGACGCTGGATGCCGTGCCGCTCGCGGACGACCGGATTGTGGATTCCGCCGGCGCGCTGGAATGGGATACGGTACCCGGGCGTCTGGGTGTGATCGGTGCCGGCGTCATCGGACTGGAACTGGGCAGCGTCTGGCGGCGGCTGGGTGCCGAGGTTACGCTGCTGGAGGCACAGGAAGAATTTCTGGCCATGGCGGACAAGCTGATTGCGAAATCGGCGTTGAAGCTGTACCAGAAACAGGGCCTGGATATTCGGCTGGGCGCCCTGGTCAAGTCGAGCGAGCTAACTGACAAGGAGGTGACGCTGGAGTACCAGGATGCGTCCGGCAAGCATGCATTGAGTGTGGATCGCCTGATCGTCGCCGTCGGACGCCGCCCCGCCACGGAAGATCTCGCTTCTGCCGAGGCCGAGCTGCTGCTGGATGAGGGCGGTTTCATACATGTGAACGATTATTGCGAGACCAGTCTGCCGAGCGTGTATGCCATCGGCGATGCCGTGCGCGGACCGATGCTTGCACACAAGGGCTCCGAGGAGGGCGTTGCCGTCGCCGAGCGGATCGCCGGACAGGGCGGAGAAGTCAATTATGAAGCCATCGCCTCGGTAATCTATACCCATCCCGAAATTGCCTGGGTAGGCGCGACCGAAGAGGTGCTCAAACAGCATGGCGTGGAGTACCGCAGCGGGATGTTCCCGTTCGCCGCCAGCGGCCGTGCGCGCGCCATGCACGAGACGGATGGCATGGTAAAAGTGCTGAGCGACGCCACAACCGATCGTGTTCTCGGCGTCCACATCATCGGCGCGTCCGCGTCGGAGCTGATCGGTCAGGCGGTCATGGCCATGGAATTCGATGCCAGCAGCGAGGATATCGCGCGCACCATCTTCGCGCACCCCACGTTATCTGAAGCCCTGCACGAAGCCGCACTCGCCGTTGATGGCCGCGCACTGCATATCGCAAGAAGCAAGCGCCGATCATAAAAATGGGGACATTCCAGATTTTTCACCCGCTTAACCGGGTCGATTAAAATCTGGAATGTCCCCATTTATTGTCCTTATACCGGATTTTTCACCCGAATTGCGCGGTGGATTTAAAAATCTGGAATGTCCCCATTTTTATTCATACCTGTATCATTGGCGTCCGTCTGGTGTGGTTTGACGAATTAAGCTGAACCGGGATCTGTCCCGGTCTTCTCTGATGATGAATCCAAAGTATTGAGGTACATCCTGAAATGTATTGTTTGATGAGATTTGCGGCCGTCACATGTCTGGCAATGCTGCCCGAAGCTGTGCTGGCCGCGGTATACGGTGAACAGCAGCTCGATTTGACCGGCCACTGGGCCGGTCTGTTTGCCATTGTCATCTTCCTGCTGGCCTACCTGGTGGTGATGGCCGAGGAATTTACCAATCTGCGCAAGTCCAAGCCCGTGATCCTGGCTGCCGGTATCATCTGGGGCACCATTGCGTGGGTCTACAATGCCCACGGAATGCCGCATATGGCGGAGCAGGCCGTGCGCCATACGCTGCTGGAATATGCGGAGTTGATGTTGTTTCTGCTGGTCGCGATGACCTACATCAACGCCATGGACGAGCGGCGCGTGTTCGATGCCCTGCGGGGCTGGTTGATTGCCCGCGGTTTCAGTTTCCGTGCGCTGTTCTGGATTACCGGAATCCTGGCGTTTTTCATATCACCCGTGGCGGATAACCTGACCACGGCGTTACTCATGTGTGCCGTGGTGCTGGCCGTGGGCGGTGACAATAATCGCTTTGTCACACTGGCCTGTATCAACATCGTCGTTGCTGCCAATGCCGGCGGCGCGTTCTCGCCATTCGGTGATATTACGACCCTGATGGTCTGGCAGAAGGGCATTGTGGATTTTTGGGACTTCTTTGCCCTGTTCCTGCCGGCGCTGCTTAATTTCCTTGTGCCGGCTGTCATAATGTCACTTGCCGTACCCAACCTGAAACCCGTGCCCGGCGGGTATAGAATTCCACTGATGCGTGGCGCACGCCGGATTATCGTACTGTTCCTGCTCACCATTGTAACTGCCGTATCATTCCACAGCGTCCTGCATCTGCCGCCGGTCATCGGCATGCTGACCGGGCTGAGCTACCTGCAGCTGTTCGGGTTTTATCTGAAGAAAACCGCACACCGTGAACATGCCAGTCCGGACAACGCCGAGCATGACGGGCAGCTCGGCGATGTCATACCCTTCGATGTTTTCCGTCCTGTGGCACGCGCCGAATGGGACACCCTGCTGTTTTTCTACGGGGTCGTTGCCTGCGTCGGTGGACTGGGCTTTATCGGTTACCTTGGTATGGTATCGGAACTCATGTATACCCAGTGGGGCGCTACCGCAGCCAATATCAGCGTTGGTCTGCTGTCTGCAGTTGTGGACAACATCCCGGTCATGTTTGCCGTGCTCACTATGCAGCCCGACATGTCCACCGGCCAGTGGTTACTGGTCACACTCACCGCCGGTGTGGGTGGCAGCCTGCTCTCGGTCGGCTCGGCTGCCGGGGTTGCGCTAATGGGCCACGCCCGGGGTAAATATACCTTCTTCGGTCATCTCAAATGGAGCCCGGTCATTGCGCTCGGTTATGTCGCCAGTATTTATGCCCATATGTGGCTAAACAGTGACTATTTCTGATTCGATCGAGACCGGCAGGGGATCATTCGGCGCAATACGCTGCGCTATTGCGCCCTACAAGGGTTGATTTGATCGAAACGGGTAGGGGACATTCGGCGCAATACGCTGCGCTATTGCGCCCTACAAGGGTTGATTCGATCGAGACCGGCAGCAGGGGATCATTCGGCGCAATACGCTGCGCTATTGCGCCCTACAAGGGTTGATTTGATCGAAACGGGTAGGGGATCATTCGGCGCAATACGCTGCGCTATTGCGCCCTACAAGGGTTGATTTGATCGAAACGGGTAGGGGACATTCGGCGCAATACGCTGCGCTATTGCGCCCTACGCGTGATAACTCAGAATCTCAACAGGTAGGCAAGCAGATAGGCGCCCAGCAGCACGGCAACCCACAGCACCATGCTGCCGGTCGGCCAGGTGCGCGCCAGGATTCCCCGCGGTCCGTGATACAGGAACAGCGTGCCAAACAGACTCCCTACGTGTCTCAGAAAACCGATGCGCATATGTGCATGCCAGCGGCTGAGCACCTGCGTCGCCTGACTGACGGCCCGCGGCCCCAGCCAGCGGTAGACCCACTCCGCATCAATATTGACTCGACCGCGTCTCCGGCGGGTACAGACCGCTCAATTTGAGCCAGGTAAATGCCAGCGCCGCAAAGAACAGCAATTGCAGCTGTGCAAGTACATGCGTGGCCGTATAGGGGGAATATTCCACGGGGTACGGCAACAGGCTGTACAGCACACCGGGCCAGATACCGATGAACACGCACAACACAGCGGCCAGTCCCATCGCCAGCAGCATGTTAAGTGGCGGTTCAGATACACGAATACCGGAATCCCGTGCGAAGAAGGTAAAGAACGGAATCTTGATGCCGGCATGGTGAAATACGCCGGCCGAGGCAAGCAGTAATGCCAGCCAGACCCAGTCGTGGTTTTCCTCCAGCGCGGCGGCCAGCACCATCGACTTGCTGACGAAACCGCTGAACAGGGGAAATGCTGAAATCGAGCAGGAACCGATAATACACAGGCCCGTCGTGACCGGCATGGTTTTGTAGAGTCCGCCGAGCTCGGTGCCCTTGATCTTTCCGGTCATGTGCAGCACCGCGCCCATGGACATGAACAGCAGGGCCTTGTAAATAATATGGCTGAAGGCATGCGATACCGCACCATTGATGGCAAGAGTGGTACCAATGCCGATACCGCATACCATGAAGCCGAGCTGGTTGATCAAGCTGTAACCCAGCACCCGCCGCAGATCATTTTCAATAACGGCATAGAAGATCGGAAAGCAGGTCATCAGGGCGCCGATATAGATCAGGATCTCGGTGCCGGGAAAGCCGCGCGCCAGGGCATAGACCGCCACCTTGGTCGTAAAGACACTGAGGAACACCGCGCCCGTTGGCGTGGCCCTGGGGTAGGCATCGGTCAGCCAGCTATGCAACAGCGGGAAGGCGCATTTGATGCCAAATGCGCTGAATATCAGCCAGCCCGACAGCCCGTCAAGGCCGATATAGGTAAACGCCAGTGACCCGGTTTCGCTGTAGCGGATCAGGATGCCGGCCAGCAGCAGCAGGCCCGATCCGAACTGGATGACCAGGTAGCGCCAGCCTGCGCCCATGGACGCCGGTGTGCGCCCTGGCCCAGATCAGGAATACAGAGGAAATTGCCGTCAGCTCCCAGAACACAAACAGGGTGATCAGGTCGCCGGCAAACACCGCCCCCAGCGCACTGCCGGCATAGACCAGTCCGGACACATGCTGGAGACGGTCGCGCAGATGCAGGGAAAAGACAATACTGATAAAGGCGGCGAGCGTGAAAATGTACCCGAACAACAGGCTCAGCCGGTCGACCCGGTACAGTATCAGTTCATAGCCCATTGCCGGGACGGCAATAACATGCGCTTCCGGTATCCCCAGCAGCTGCAGGCCACCGACCACGGGAACAAGCAGCAGCAGGAACTTGTGCAGACGTACCGGCGCCAGTGCAACCAGCAGTGCGCCGGCAAAGAAGACGGCAAAGGGCGGCAGGCTACCTGTCATAATAATCTTCGGGACGTTTCAGGATCTTGCGCAGTAGCTTGGCCAGCAGGACCAGCGCAACACAGGCAACGAATCCATAGAAGGCGTAAAAACCCCAGAGTGATTCCCAGGCATGGATCACATGGCGGTGAATGAACAGATCGGCCACCAGCAGCAGGGCACAGGCCAGATACAGCATCCTCAACAGGCGCCTGACATTTCCCGGCTTGTCAAAAAGATGTTGTCGTTCCTGTTGCATTGATTTAAGTCACCAGCAGTTGCATGAGACGGTAAACCGGCCCCGGGATAAAAAACAGCACCACGCAGGCCACTGCGGTCAGTAGCAGCGCCGCCACACAGGCCGGTGGTGCTTCCTGTAATCCCTGATTTTCAGGACCATCCGCTTCGCGGCTGAAAAAGGCCCGCATCGGAATGGGTAATAAATAGGCTATATTGAGCATGGAACCGGCAATCAATACCCCCAGCATGGACAGTTGGTGTGCGTCCAGCGTTCCCAGGGCAAGATACCACTTGCTCCAGAACCCCCCCAGCGGTGGCAGTCCGATGATGCTGAGGCTGGCAATAAAAAACGCCGCCATGGTAAACGGCATACGCCGTCCGAGGCCGTCCATTTCACTGATCCGTGTCTTGTGCGTGGATACCAGGATGGCGCCGGCGCAGAAGAACAGCGTGATCTTGGCAAAGGCGTGCATGACGATGTGCATGCCGCCGCCCACGATGCCCAGCGAGGTTGCCAGCAGCGCACCCAGGACAACGTAGGACAGGTGGCTGATGGTCGACCAGGCCAGCCGCAGTTTGAGGTTATCCTGCTGCAGGGCAACAAACGCGGCCAGCAGCAAGGATGCAGCAGCGACATACATCAGCCAGCGGGTAGCCGGAATCTCCGCCAGAAAATCGATGCCGAAAATGTAGATGGCAACCTTGAGCACGGTAAACACGCCGGCCTTCACCACGGCGACAGCGTGCAGCAAGGCGCTAACCGGTACCGGTGCCACCATGGCGGCTGGCAGCCACAGGTGAAACGGCATGACGGCGGCCTTGCCGATGCCGAAAAGGAAGAGTACCAGCAGGATGCTCGCGGTGCCGGGTGTCACCGTGCCCTCGAGTATGCCGCCGGTACGGAAGTCCAGCGTCCCGGTCAGTGACCAGGTCCAGACCAGCGCCAGCAACAGCAGGATGATGGATGTGCCAAGCAGGTAACCGAGGTACATGCGGCCTGCTTTGCGGGCCGCATCGTCGCCCGCATGGGTCACCAGCGGATAGGTCGACAGGGTGAGCAGTTCATAGAATATGAACAGCGTGAACAGGTTGCCGGCGAACGCGATGCCCACCGCCGCCCACAGCGAGAGCGCAAAGCAGGCATAAAAACGCGTCTGGTGTTGTTCCTGGCGCGCGCGCATGTACCCGATGGAGTAAATGGTAGTCACGATCCACAACAGAGCTGGCCAGCAGTGCAAACAGCATGCCCAGTGGTTCCACTGTAAATTGCAGCGCCAGATCCGGTAGCGGTTCGGCCAGCACCAGGGTGGGGCGTGCGCCGTCAAGGACGGCTGGTGCGAGGGAGGCGATGGAGCAAAACAGCAGGAATGCAGTAACGCAGGCTGACCGCCTCGCGCAGGTTGGGGTGACGTCCTGTGAGCTACAATCAACAGGGCGCCGGCGAGTGGTATCCAGAGTGACAGGTGCAGCGCGTTCATGACGGTAACACACACATTCCCAACAACCATTGCGCCGCTTGCGTTGCGACTCCCACTGTCAGGCGGGTATCGATGCCGAAGTAGAGGTTGGCGATGATCAGCGCCCAGGTGGGCAGTAGCAGGGAGAGCGGTGCTTCCCGCGCCTCTTGCACATCCGCTTCGACCGGTGACTGGAACCAGGCCGCCTCGACCACCCGCCCTATATAGAATCACGGCCAGCAGCGAGGTTGCCAGGACCGCGACGGCAACCGGCCACCAGCCCTTTTCCAGCGCGCCCAGCACCAGGTACCACTTGCTGATGAAGCCGACGGTCAGCGGCACTCCGATAAGGCTCAGGCCGCCGATGACAAAGGCCGTCAGGGTCCAGGGCATCCGCGGGCCGAGACCGCGCAGCTGTTCGATATTTGCCATGCCGAGGCGGTAGACGATGCAGCCGAGCGCGAGGAACAATGCCCCTTTCATCAGCGCGTGATTGAACAGGTGCAGGATGGCAGCCGTGAGCCCCGTTGCGGTTGCATAGCTGAGGGCGAGTACCATATAGCCGATCTGGGCGATGCTGGAATAGGCCAGCATGCGTTTGATATTGTCCTGGTAGATGGCCGCGGTTGATGCCGCGAACATCGCACCCAGGCCCAGGGCGAGAAAGATGATGCCCAGCGGCATGCTCTGGAATGCAAAGGTGACACCGAATATCGTGAACAGGAAGCGCAGCAGCACATAAAACGCGACCTTGGTGGCGGTCGAGGCGATAAACGCGGTGACTACCGAGGGCGCGTAGGCATAGGCATTGGGCAGCCACAGATGCAGTGGTACCAGTGCAATCTTGATGCTGACACCCACAGTCAGGAAGGCAAATGCACTGACGACCGTACGGGTGTCTGCAACCGCGGGCAAGCGCGCGGCCAGGTCCTGCATGTTGAGCGTCCCGGTCATCATGTACAGCATACCGATACCGATCAGGATGAAGGTCGCACCGATGGTGCCCATCATCAGATACTGATAGGCCGCTGTCAGTGCCCGTCGTTCCTGGCTGAGGGCAATCAGGATATAGGAAGAGAGCGCGGAAATTTCCATGAATACGTACAGATTGAATACGTCGCCGGTGACCGCGATACCGAGCAGGCCGGTCAGGCACAACAGATAAATGGTGTAGAACAGGGTGATGCGGCTATGGAGGATTTCCTGTTCGACGCTCGCCCGCGCGAACAGCATCACCAGGCCGCCGATGGCGGTCACAATCAGCAGCACGAAGGCGTTGACGATATCGATGCGGTACTCGATGCCCCAGGGAGCGGACCAGCCGCCCAGTGCATAGGAGATTTCGCCCCCCGTCTGTACTTCCTGAAGCAGCAGTACGGCAATCGCGAAACTCGTCCAGCTCGCCAGCAGGCTGATGCCCCAGGCAAAGCCGCGGCTGTTGATCAGCAGGCACAGGGGAGCGGCCAGCAGGGGGATAACGACCTGCAGTACCGGTAAATGCGGCGAGATCAAAAGGAGCTTTCCTGATCGTGTATCTCATCCTCCTCCACAGTGTGGTAGGCCTCGTTGATGCGTACCACCAGAGCGAGCGCAAGTGCGGTGGTGGCGACACCGACCACGATGGCGGTGAGAATCAGGACGTGCGGCAGCGGATTGGAGTACACGCTGGCGTCATCCGTCAGGATAGGCGCGGTACCGCTCTCCACCTTGGCCATGCTGATGAATAGCAGGAATACGCCGGCCTGGAAGATATTCAGGCCGACGATCTTCTTCACCAGGTTGCCATCCACGATGACCACATAGAAGCCGGCCATCATCAGATAGATGACAATCCAGTAGTTGTAATGTCCAACGAGCATGCTCATTCGCGCGCCCCCCGCTCGGCGAAGGTGAAAAAAATAATAACCATCACGGCGGCAACCGTGATCCCGATTCCCGTCTCGATCAGCAGGATGCCCAGGTGCTGCCCGGCCACGTTATTCTGTGCCAGTACGTTGTAGTCAAGGTAGTTACCGCCGCCGAGCAGGGTGGCGATCCCGACCCCGATATACAGCAGCAGGCCGATCGCTGCCAGTACACGCAGCACCGGGCCCGGGGCGACGGCCCGGGCCGTTTCTATGCCGAATACCAGGGCATACAGGATGAATCCGGATGCAAAAATGACGCCTGCCTGGAAGCCGCCCCCCGGTCCGGACTCGCCGTGAAACAGTACATAGAGTGCGAACATCAGGATGATCGGGATCAGCATCTTTGCCGCGACGCGCAGTACCACGTTGTACGGCTGGATCGGGGTGCGCATCAGTGTTTTCTCCCGCGCTTCTTGATACCGAGCAGGGCCAGCACGCCGATGCCGGCTGTGAAGATGACGGTGATCTCGCCCAGGGTATCGTAGCCGCGATAGCTGGCCAGGATTGCGGTGACGACGTTGGGAATGCCGATCGCCTGCGGGGTTTGCTGCAGGTAAGTCGGTGCCACGTGCCGGTGTACCGGTGCATCGGGATCACTGAACAGGGGCATGTCAAAGGTGCCGTATACCAGCACCGCGCCGACGCTGCAGATCACCAGCACCGGCAGCAGGGTTCGCGGCTGCCGCGCCTTTTCGCGGCGTACGGTCAGGGCCAGCGTGGCCAGCATCAGGAAAGTAGTGATCCCGGCACCGACCGCGGCCTCGGTAAAGGCGACATCCACGGCGTCCAGCGTGACAAACAGGGATGCCGTGATGAAGCTGTAGATGCCATACAGCATGACCACGGCGAACAGGTCGCGCAGATGAATGATGGCCAGCGCGGTGACGATCAGAAAACCCAGCAGCAGCATGTCGATCAGGATTTCGATGGCGGTTCCTCCTGCGCATCGAGCCGGGGTTGCAGGTGTCCATGCAGCGCCGCCCGGGCGAGGGCATGGGTGGCGGTGGGCGAGGTCAGGAGCAGCAGGGCCAGTGTCAGAAACAGTTTTACCAGCACCAGGCCCCAGCCGGCCTGCAGCATGAGGCCGGTCAGGATGAGTGCCGCGCACAGGGTATCGGTCACGCCGGTCGCATGCATGCGTGTATAGAAATCCGGAAACCGCAGCAGCCCGATGCCACCGCTGATGCCAAAAAAGCTGCCAGCCAGCAGGCAGCTCCAGCTCAGTATGGACACCAATTCACTCATCGGCGGCCTCACGCCGGGTACCCGGTGGCATGGTGATACGACGAAACTGGCTGTATTCGAAGAACCGCAGCACGGCGACCAGGCTGATGAAGTTGATCAGGGCATACACGAGCGCGATATCCAGAAAATCCGGACGGCCGGTCAGAAACCCGAGCACCGCGATGAACAGCACGGTCTTGGTGCCGAACATGTTCACGGCCAGGATGCGGTCGTATACAGTCGGTCCGGCCAGTGCCCGCACCAGCGCGAGCGCCATCACGATCAGGATAGAGAGGCAGGCGGTGATGAACATCTGCTCTCCAGCGCGCGTACCTGGCGATTCATCTCGCCTTGTTCAAGGACCGCGGCGTCCGCCCGGGACAGCGCGTGCACGAGGACCTGGTCGCCCTCGATTGTCAGGGTGACCGTCCCGGGGGTCAGGGTGATGGAGTTTGCATAAATCACCTTGCCCAGCGCAGTTTCCTGGCCTAGCTTGAGCCGCACCAGTGTCGGGCTGATAGAGCGCCCGGGGGTCCAGATACGGCGGGTGACATCGAGATTGGATTTGATTACCTGCCGGGTGAGCCAGCCCCAGTAGATGGGTAACCGCGGCGTCAGGTGAATCGGTTGTGATTCCTGATCCACGACATCCATGCGGAGCGAGATGGCAACCACCAGCAGCGCTGCCGCAATACCCAGGGCCAGATTCGCTGCGCCGAAATCACCGGAGATCATCAACCAGAATATCACCAGGCTGGCTGTCATGCTCAGTGCGTGCACTGTAATCGCCCTCCTGTTTTATCTCCGTCTGGCAACGGTTCGAATCAGCCGGTGCGCCTGTTCGGCGCCGCCGTGTTTCTTGTAATGATTATCGGGTAAACAAACCAGTAATCAGACTAGGGTTGTTCACTGCCAAAATCAACCCCCAACTGCTTGAATTTATGGCTGTAATCTTGACCCTGATCAAGGCGACGGAAAATTGGGACATTCCAGCGAGGCAATACGCGTAGGTTGGGCAAAGCGCAGCGTGCCCAACATTTTGATCCGCCATGTTGGGCACGTCGCTACGCTCCTTTGTCCAACCTACGCAGGGCCAGGCTGCAATGAATGATTTCCAGGCAGCGTTGCGAGCGTAGCGAGGCAATACGCGTAGGTTGGGCAAAGCGCAGCGTGCCCAACATTTTGATCCGCCATGTTGGGCACGTCGCTGCGCTCCTTTGTCCAACCTACGCAGGGCCAGGTTGCAATGAATGATTTCCAGGCAGCGTTGCGAGCGTAGCGAGGCAATACGCGTAGGTTGGGCAAAGCGCAGCGTGCCCAACATTTTGATCCGCCATGTTGGGCACGTCGCTGCGCTCCTTTGTCCAACCTACGCAGGGCCAGGCTGCAATGAATGATTTCCAGGCAGCGTTGCGAGCGTAGCGAGGCAATACGCGTAGGTTGGGCAAAGCGCAGCGTGCCCAGCATTTTGATCCGCCATGTTGGGCACGTCGCTGCAGTCGTCGCAATGACGACACATCAGAGCTGCGCTGGAATGTCCCCGTTTATTTGCAGGATATTGCTGTTTGTGGTGTTGCTTCGCTCTGCTGTGCATCCGTTCCTGACGTCCATGCCGAGTTCCTGATCCAGTCAAGCATCATGGCATGGGGCATGGGGCGTGCTATGTAGTAGCCCTGGCCGGAATGGCAGCCCAGATCGACAAGGCGGTCGACCGTTTCCGGGGTCTCGATGCCTTCGGCTATGACCCGGAGTCCGAAATTCTTGCCCAGATCAATCATGGCCTGAACAATGTGTATGTCATCCTCGCTATCCATCATCAGTTTGACAAACGATTGGTCAATCTTGAGTTCCTGTACCGGCAGGCGTTTGAGGTATGAAAACGACGAATAGCCGGTACCGAAATCATCGAGTGATAATTCGATGCCTTCGTCACGTAATTTATTCAGGGTAATGAGGCAACTCTCGGGGTTTTTCATAACCGCGTTTTCAGTGACTTCGAGAATCAGTTGCTCGGGTGGCACGTCCCAGGTGCGTAATGCCCGCATGACCAGTTCAACGAGTTCATCATCCAGGATGCTGGCCGAGAGGTTGACGGCTACCTTGAAATCCGGCCAGAGTTTCCGGCTTTCGATGGACTGTCGCAATGCGGTATTCAGTGTCCAGACTGTGAGCGGCAGTATCAGCAGGCTTTCTTCCGCGATTGAAATGAATTCATCGGGCCTGATCATCCCGTATTCCGGGTGATTCCAGCGTACCAGTGCTTCTGCACCGGAGAGTTTATGAGTTTCCAGGTTGACCTTTGGCTGGTAGTGAAGCTCCATTTCACCATCCTTGATTGCATCACCGAGGTCACACTCCAGCACTCTCCTTGCGGTAACCAGTTTTTGATGGATGCAGTCGACAGTACGATAGTCCCTGTGGGTATCACGCGCCAGTTGCATGGCCGAATCCGCCTGCAGGACGAGTTCCTCTGCGCTCACACCGGGTTCAGTGAGCACTGATATGCCTATATTGGCCTTGATACTGATAGTTTGCTTGGCAAGCGCCGTGTGCGCCTTTACAGATTGTATGATTTTGTTTGCGGCAAGCTCGGCGATATGCGGACTGCCGAGATTCGGGAGGATGATTGCGAATTCATCACTGCCGATACGGCCTGCAATGTCAGACGTTCGCTTCACCCGTTGAATGCGATTGGCAATTTCGACCAGGAGCTGATCACCTCCGGCATAGCCATAGACCGTGTTGATGGTTCTGAACTGATTGATATTGAGCACCAGCAGGGCGAGCGTTGATCCCTCCCGGTCGCGTTTCAGGATCTCGGCTTCCAGTGCTTCCAGGAAACCGGATCGTGTCAACAGTTCTGTCTGCGAGTCCATGAGGAATGTGGCCGGTCACCCGGAACAGTGCCGGATAACATCGCGACCCTAGAGATAGTAATCACCGGGATCAATGCCGGCCTGGCTGGGTTCCAGTGCGCGCCTGATTTCCAGGGAATGCCCCTTGTTTTTCTGTGCATACTCCCAAAGATCCAGGGTATGCGGTTTCTCATAAGGGATGTTATCGGCGTTATGTATCAGGAGGATCTTGGGAAACAGGCGCCGGATCCTGTTTTGCGAAAGGACTATACCGATCTGGCCGGTATTCATTTCTACCAGTGTACCGGTCGGGTAGATTCCCAGACACTGGATAAACTGCTCCACCAGCTCGTCCTGAAAGTCGATATTGCGCCATTTGTAGAGCTCATTAACCGCTTCATGTGGCGATTTCGGGATTTTGTACGGACGCTTGCTGGTCATTGCGTCATAGCAGTCGACGATGGCGGCAATTCTTCCGGAGACGGGTATCTGGCTGCCCGCGAGCCCGTTCGGATAACCCTTGCCGTTGATGCGCTCATGATGGGTTGCAACCATTTCGATGGAGGTCGGAGGTATATCCCTGGAGTTTTTGAGAATTTCAACGCCATGTTTGACATGCTCGCGTACCAGAATAATTGCAGCCTTGGATAGACGGCCTTCGGTATTCAGGATGTCATCCGGGACCTTTAATATGCCGACATCGAGGATGAGTGCACCGAAGGCAATGTCCTCGAGTTCGTTCTTCGGGAAGCCCAGATGGCGACAGAACGCCGATACCAGTGCACAAGAATCTATTGCATGTGAATAACTGTAGGATTCCTTGCTCTTCATCATGCGCAGCAACATGAATGCATCCGGGTTACGGAGCACGCTGCCAACAACGCCGTTCACGGTTTCCTTGACGACAGCAGCTTCAATGGCCCGGCCCTCGCGCACCGAGTCGAACAAAACTTCCACCGTGTCATGGCATTCCCGGTATAACGCCCTGGCAGGTTCCAGTTCCTCTTCGACCGGCGCTTCATCGCGGTAGGTGACCCGGTGTGGAAGATTGAGTACCCTGGTTAGATCCGTCTGCCCCGCACTCCGGGATGCCGGGCTTGTTGACTGGTTGCTGCCGGCGCCGGTATCAGTGTCCTGCGTTATATAGACATACTCGCATAATTCCTGAAGGGTTTCGATTTCTTCCTGTTTGTCCAGTGTAAAACCCTGGAACAGGAATGGAGTTTCAAGCCAGGGCCTGTCCAGTTCCTGAACATGCATTCCAATAGCAAGATCGCGGGTAGCAATCTGCTTTCTGGGTACATTCAGTTCATTGATATCAAGCTTTAGTGATGTTCTGCTCATGGTCATCAATCATGTAGTCCAGTTTATTGATATGTGTGGTTTCTCTCCGGGCAGCTGCGGTCATTCCTTGTGAATGGCCGAGACCTGTTCCTCCTGGACAATTTCATCATAAAATTCGTAATCGAGATTCTTTCCGGCTTCCTGGATGAAGTTGCCTTGTGCGAAGTCCACGCCATAGCTCCATAGCAGCGCCATGATGCTGGCATCGTCAACGCGCTCTGCAATCGAAAGCAGCTTGTATTCCCTGGCAAGGCTGATGATGGACTGTACCTTTGCCTGCGCATTCCTGTCGGAAGACAATTCGGAAATCAGGGCACCGTCAATCTTGAGAACATTCAATGGCAGGTGCTTGAGCAGTTGCGGCTGGCTTGTAGCGTTGTAGTGTTCCAGCGCTATCCTGCACTGCATGGCGCTTATTGCCTTGGTAAAATACAGTGCATGCTTGAGATTCTGCACTGCAACCATTTCCGGAATCTCGAACACGATATTGTTTTTATCAAGATTGTATTTTTCCAGTTGCTCTCCGATCCAGGCAGGAATTGCGGTGTCCGCCAATGTAGCGCCGGACATTTTCATGAAGAGCGTGATATTTGCCGTGCTGGACTCCGCCAGTTTGCGGAATGCAGATTCGATGACCCAGCGGTCGATTTCCCCGCTGAGGCCGATTTTCTCGGCAATCGATATAAACTGGCCCGGCAGGATTATATTCCCTTCTTCATCGACGATCCTGAGCAGCACTTCATAGCACTGGTCAGTGCTTTCACCGAGCCTGATGATCGGCTGAAAGGCGAGATAGAAACGCCCTTCATCGATTGTGCTGCGGATCATATCATCCCATTCATTCTCGTGATCGGGATCCGATTTGTCATCCAGGACGGTGCTGTGGGTGTGGATCTGGTTGCCGCCGGAAGAGCGCGCTACTTCACAGGCCAGATCCACGCGCGTCAATATATTTTGTGCGCTGTTGGTATTTTTGCCCAGCATGCAGATACCGATGCTGGCAGTTGTTATGACGGCATGGCCGTCGATTTGTGCCATATGACTTTCAATTGCCTTGCGCACGGCTTCGCCTGACACCTGTAACTTGTCGGCATCCTCCGCGCATACCAACATAGTAAAAGCGAAGTCACCGAAACGTGCGGCGATATCGTGTTCAGAACATTCTTCCTTGAGCAGATCTGCAATCTCGCCGAGGACCTGGTCACCCGCAACGATTCCGATGTTTTCCCGTATAGACATGAAATTGTCCATCAGGATATAAAAGACGGCCTTCTCGGTAGCGGGGTCCGGTTTCTGGATGAGCACCTCATCCAGAGTGCGCATGAAATACTGGCGGTTATACAGTCCGGTCAGCATATCCATATTTTTGAGGTCCTCGATTTTCTTTTCAATCCCGGCCCCATTTTCACCTGCCGGCGTGTTCATGCCATCCGGTCCGGACGCAATCATGCGTGCCTCGAGTTCCTGCTTCTGTGCCTCGGATGCTTCCAGTGCTTCCCTGAGTTTGCTGATCTCCCCGTTTAATTCCGCGTTATTACTGACCTGATTTTCAAGTTCGCGGCAGTGTGATTCTGATTTTTCCAGTGCAGCCGACAATTCCCCGAGCTTCTCGTCAGCAGCTGCAGTATTCTGGCTGAACTGCCCCTCGATCATCTGCTGATTGCCCCGGGCTTCGCTCAGCGCAGTAGTCAGCCTTTCGACTTCGGCAGCAAGCTGGTTTACCTTGTCAGCATTTTCACTGGCATTTTCACTGGCATTTTGCTGCTGCGTCTGTGCGGCATTCAGCTCGGCAGTAAGCCTCTCGATTTTCTCATGCAGCTCGCCGGTGTTGCGCTCCGGCCCGGTTTCGAGCATCTGGTTTTTTGCATTCGCCTCGCACAGAGCGGTGTCCAGCTTGCTGATTTCTGCATTCAGCAAGTCGATCTGGCTGGCCTTTGCCTCCAGTTCCTTTATCTGTGCTCCGGATGTCTGTAATGCGACATTCAACCATTCGACCTGGCTGGTCAGCTTTTCGGCTCTGACCCTTGTTTTGTCCTCGATGCCTTTTTGTTCTTCAAGCAGGGAAGTCAGTTTTTCCAGTTCGCTGTTGCGGCCTTCCAGCTCACCGCCAAGTTCGCTGAGCTGACTATGCAGCTTGCCGGCTTCGCCAGCCTGTGTTTCCAGCTCGCTGAGCTTGCGCTCCAGATCCCCGCGGGTCTGTTCCGTGGTATGCAGCGTCGCTTCCAGGCGTTCAATCCTGCCCTGCAGCTCCTTGTTTTCCTGATTGGACAGGGTCGCAAGCTGCTGTCTGTCATTTTCGGCTTCCAGCAGGGATGCAGTGAGTCTCTCTACATCCTGCTGCAGAATTTCTGCCTGGCTGCCAGTTTCGGATGCCTCCCGAAGCTGGGCTTCCAGCGTCTGGCAACGTGTTTCATAGTCTTGTACTGCCGTAGTGAGCACCTCGATCTTGTCGGTGCGTGCCTCCAGCGTGGCAGTCATTTCATCGAGTTGGCCGGCACTCTCCTCGAGTTGCACACGCCGGCTTTCAGCTTCCTGGAGGGCGCTGGTGAGCCGCTCGATTTCAGCCTGAAGTTCGGAGCCCTGCACTCCCAGTTCCTGTGCCTGTCTGGCCTGGGCCTCGAGTGTCTGGCAACGGGCTTCATAGTCCTGCACACTGGCGCTCAGTACTTCTATCTTGCTGTTGCGGCTATCCAGCGAGGCCTTCAGTGCCTCTGTCTCGCTTACCTGTTTCTCGAGCAGCACACGCTGGCTGTCTGCCTGTTCCAGCGCTTCAGTCAGACGCTCGATTTCGGCATTCATCTGGGTTGTCTGGATGCCGAGTTTTTCCGCCTGCATGGCGTGGGCTTCCAGTTCACGGCACTGGTTCTCCGACGCCTGCAGTGTCAGGGACAGTTTTTCAATCTCGTCCTTCAGTGCGGCTTCCGAGGCTGTCAGTTCATCAGAGCGGGCGGCGTGGATTTCCAGTTGTTTTTTCTGTAGCTGGGACTCATGCAGCGCGGCTTTTATCACCGTCAGTTCGCCGCTGAGATTGTCAGACTTGTTGATAAACTCTTCTGCACGGGCGCGCAGGTCGGTCACCTCGCTGGAGCGTGCGCGGACCGCAGCTGTCAACTCCTCGATGCGGGTGGCACGAGCCTCCAGTTGCTGGTTCTGTTCAGCCGAGGTTTGTTGCGCGAATTCCAGCGCATCCTTTGTGGTCTTCAGTTCTTCTTCTGTCCTGGCAGTATGCACTTCCAGTCGCTTGCGTTTGTCCTCTGACTCCTGCAGTGCGGCACTCAGGCGCTCGATTTCTCCCTGCAACTCGCCTGCCCTGCTCGTGAGAGCATCAACTTCACCGGTACGCGCTTCCAGCGCCGCTGTCACTGAGGCGACATCATTCTCGAGCGACTCGATCTGCACACCGCGCTCGGACAGCTGCTGACGCCGTTCTGCCGCTGTTTGCAGGGCATTATTGAGTTTTTCCGTGGTTTCCCTGAAGTGTGCGTCCAGCTCCTGGTATTCACCCTCGGAGATCTGCAGGGAGTTTGTCAACCTGCTGATATCATTGCGTAATTCATCGCCAACCACACTGAGCTCGTGGGCCTCGCTGGTGCGTTTTTCCAGCGTTAGCGTGAGCGTTTCCACTTCGCTGCCCAGGCTCTCAACCCGCTGGTTGAGCCGCTCTGCATCCGCTGCGCTGGATTCCAGGGCATCCGTCAGGGCGCGCACTTCACTGCCCAGCATGCCCACCTTGCTGTTGCTTGCAGACAAATGTTGCCGCTGGTCCTCGATAGTCTGCAGAGAGTTATTCAACTCTTCCGCCCTGGTGCGTAATTCCTGCGCCTGCCGGGCAGTCTGTGCCTTCAGGCTATCGCACTGGTCTTCAGCATTCGCAAGTGATTGAGCGAGACGTTGTACCTCGCTATTAAGTGATTCTGCCTCGTGGCTGCGGTCAAGCAGCAGCGAATACTGATTTTCATACTCCTGGATGGCCGTTTGCATGGCATTGTTGAATTCTGCTGTAGCTGCATGCTGTGACCGGTCCGAATCATGCGCGGCGTTTGCAGTACCAGCTTCCGGAGTATCGATACTATCCGCCTGGATTTCAGAATGATTGTCGGTGGCGATGGTGTCTGTGCCGTTGGCAGGCGCAGACTCACCTGATTCTTGATTTTCAGGGCGGTTATCCCCAGGCGAAGATTCCATTATTGCTGTGTCCTTTCTGTAAGGTTCAATACCGTACTTTTCTATCCAGTTCATTACACGGACAACCGGTCCCGGTTTCCGGGGAGTCAGGTGCACCGCAGTGTCCAGTCGCACGAAGCGGCCCGGTTTCTGTCTGGCTGTTATCCCTGCCATGTCTGTTTTTTTATGCATTGCCCGGGATTCCAGTCACATAGACAGATAGATCCTTGCTTTTTAGCGGCATACCGGTGAGGAAACTTTAGGTGTTGTTATGACTGTGTTTGCAGGGCGGGAGCTGGATCTGCCGGGGGTGAAACGGGCCCTGAGGCCTGATCGCGGCGAAAATATTCGACGCATTCCGCAGGTGCGGAAAACATTGTCTGCCCGGCGGCACAGCACCGGTGTCCGGACTCGGGAAGGATGCTGCAGGGCTATTCCCACCCGCCCTGGAAAAGCCTTAAGAAACTGGATAATGCGTCGATTACATGGCATAGCCAAATATATGGATTCGAGTGAGCGAGTGAGCGGGTATGGCACAAAGGGTGACTACTGGCAGGGCCCGCCAATGGTCCGTAATACCCGGAGCTGGCCACCTGCCTGCGGACCCGGGACCAGGCATGCGGCGGTTTCATCAATGCAGTGGCCAGGCAGAAGCAGGGCTTTAACCGGGAAAAGTCGGCATGAGGCGCAGCGCGTCTTAACCAGTTGAGATTTGTTGTTATGAAGCTAGAACTCGGTATTGCAGATAAATTCAATCTATTGTCTGTGCTGATGATCGTTCTGACCGCGGTAGCGGTCGCTACCTATGTCGTACAGTATGAAAAGGTGCTTGCCTACGAGGCGCTGGTGACAAATGGCGAATCGATCGCAAGGACGATTGCGAAAAACAGTGATCATGGTATCGAGACAGGCAATCCCGATGTGATGACGGGCCTGGTTGATGGTGCATTGACGAATAAAAATGTGACATTTGTCGCTATCACTGATGCTGAATTTGTGCCCCTGGTGCAAGGTCACGCCATTACATCATCCAGAGTACCTGCAGTTCCGAAAAGCAAGAGCGGTGCGAACAGTTCCCGAAGTTTGATAATCAGGGACGATGTCACATCCAGGGTCAATTTTCTTGTGCCTGTAATGTCAGCAGCCGGCAGCGATAATGTAATCGATGGCGCGCCGGTGAGCGGTGGCGTTCTCCATTCCCGGATTATCGGTTATGTCTGGCTCGGGCTGAGCCTTGAGGGAATGCACGACAGGGTGTCATCTTATCTGAAGAATATCGCGATGATTGCAGCAATCGCTACGCTGTTATCGTCCTTGTTTATGCTGATTATTTCAAAGCGCATGTTCAGGCCGGTGACTTTGCTGGGCATGGCTATGGAGAACGTCAAGGAAGGAGATCTCGACCAGCGCGTCGAGGTGATAGCAAACAACGAACTGGGCAGGCTGGCAAAAGGGTTCAATCTGATGATTGAACGTCTCGGCCATGCCTATCAGGATCTGGAGGAACATAAGGACAACCTGGAAAGGAGGGTGATTGAGCGCACCAGGGAGCTCGAAGATGCACGCAAGGCGGCTGAAGCAGTCAGCCAGTACAAGAGTGAATTCCTTGCGACCATGAGCCATGAAATACGCACACCGATGAATGGCGTAATCGGGATGACTGAATTACTGATGTCCACGAGGCTGAACGACAAGCAACGCCGCTTCGCCAGTACCGTGCATCGTTCCGCCGTATCGCTGCTGTTCATTATTAATGACATTCTCGATTTTTCCAAAATCGAGGCAGGCCATATGGAAATTCATCCGGCACCCTTCGATTTGCGTAACCTTATGGAAGATGTCGCAGAATTGTTTGCCGAGCCTTCGGGAGAAAAGGGTGTTGAGATTATTTGTGCGCTTCCGGCAGACATGCACGATGGCTGGATAGGTGACGTCGACCGGTTGCGGCAAATTCTGAATAATCTCACGAGCAATGCTGTGAAATTTACCCGGCAGGGTGAAGTTACGCTCGGCCTGAAGGTAAAGAGAGAGACCCGCTCGGGCATGAAACTCCGCTTTGAGGTGCGTGATACCGGTATTGGAATACCGGAGCATGCACAGAAAAAAATATTCGGTTCATTTGCACAGGCTGATGGATCGACGACGCGCGAATACGGCGGCACCGGCCTGGGGCTGGCCATATGCAAACAACTCGTCGAGTTGATGGGCGGGACCATCGGTGTAGAAAGCGTTGCTGGTGAAGGCTCCACCTTCTGGTTCGAGCTCGAGCTGGAGGCATGCGCATCACCTCCCAAGCTGGATCAGTCGCTCGAAAAACTCAACGGCCTGAGAGTGCTGGTGGTGGATGATAATGAAACCAACCGGGAAATACTTCACCACCAGCTCAGGGCCTGGAATATGTTAGAGAGCAGCGTGGAATCCGGTGAAGCTGCACTGGACCTGCTGCATACAGCGGCCGCCCATGGAGAAAGTTTCGATATTGCCATCCTGGATATGAGCATGCCGGGAATGGACGGGCTGGAGCTTGCCAGGCACATCAGTACGGATGCGGCAATTCCCGAGCTGCGCATGATCTTGCTCAGTTCGATCTGTTATGTGCTCGGCGCCGATGCAATGAAGGAGGTTGGAATTCATTGTCAGTTGACCAAGCCGACCCGCCAGTCGGAGCTGTATAACTGTATTACCAGGGTGATGCAAAATGAACCAGTCACCGGTACACCCCTCGACGCGGAGCCGCATACTGAAACCATGTCGGGTTTCCAGGGTGCGCACATCCTGCTGGTCGAGGACAATATCGTCAATCGTGAAGTTGCCATGGGCATGCTGGAGACGATGGAGTGCAGTATCACTACTGCAGAAGACGGTGTCGTGGCACTTGGCAAACTCGACAAGCAGGAATTTGATCTGGTACTGATGGATTGCCAGATGCCGGAAATGGATGGATTTACCACGACCCGGGTGATCCGCACCAGCGAGGAATCACGTCCGGACGGCCGGCATCTTCCGATCGTGGCACTGACGGCGAATGCCATGGCGGGCGATCGGGAGAAATGCCTTGATGCCGGTATGGACGATTATCTGAGCAAGCCACTGTCGATCGGACAGTTGCACGAGATGTTGCAGAAGTGGTTGCCAAAAGAGTGCAGGTCGGCGGATGTGCTTGCCCCGGAACCGCAGGAGAATATTCCGGAAACACCGGGCAGTCATGCTATCAACGCAGCAGCACTGGATAATATCCGGGTTTTGAATGGCGGTGAAGCGATCCTGGCGCGTGTAATCGGCATATATCTGAGTGAGGCGCCGGTCGCGCTGCGCGAACTGCGCGCAGCCATTAATCAGGATGATGCTGCCGGGCTGTGTTCCATTGCACACAAATTCAAATCAAGTAATGCAAATCTCGGTGCAGAGCGGCTGGCAGACCTGTGCAAGCAACTGGAGATGCTGGGACGCGGCGGATCAACTGACGGTGCGAAGGGAATTCTGCTTGAAGCTGAACAGGAGTTTGAAAAAGTACATGCGGCCTTGAAGGCCGAGCATAAAGAGAAAGTTGCATGATTGCGGTCAGGCAGGAAAACCGCCCGGTTGCGCTGATCGCGGATGACGATTTGACGATGCGCCTGTTGATGCGGAATGTGCTCGAGGAGAATAATTTCGACGTTATTGAGTGTGTTGACGGCGAGCACGTGGTTGATGAATTTATCAAGCGGCCGGCAGATATAGTCTTGCTGGATGTAGAGATGCCTGGTATGGATGGCTATACAGCCTGTCGTGAACTGCGCAAGCTCGAAAATGGAGTGTATGTGCCGATTGTGATGGTGACTGGCCTTGATGATGTTGAGTCAGTCAACAATTCATATCAGGCGGGTGGTACTGACTTTGTCAGCAAGCCGATCAACTGGGCGGTTCTCGGGCACCGTCTTCGCTATATCCTCAGGTCTGCAGGGACCCTGATGGAGTTGCAGGCATCGGAGGAAAGAACGCGGGCACTGGTTAATGCACTGCCGGACATGATACTCAGGCTTGATGGTGACGGAAACATTCTGGGCATGCAGACAGGTGCTTTCACGGATGTTCAGGGTGACGGCGCGGAAAGGGATAAAAAGGGCCCCCCCGGTGAACTGGTCATGGATATGGTGGCGAAATATATCATGCGGGTTCTGGATACCGGTGGCGAACAGAGTTTCGAGTTCGAGCAGGAAACGGGTGATGAAGTCCTTTATTACGAAACCCGTGTTGTTGCCAGTGGCGATGATGAAGTGCTGGCAATTGTGCGGGATATTACCGAGCGCAAGCAGCATGAACAGGAAATACACCAGATTGCCTATTATGACAGCCTGACCGGGCTGCCGAACCGCAAGCTGTTTTATGAGCATCTGGAACGCGAGATAGTGCGCAGTCATCGGGACCAGGTTGCAACTGCAGTTCTGTTTCTCGATCTGGATCGTTTCAAATCCATCAACGATACGCTCGGACATGCTCTTGGTGACCGCTTGTTGCAGGTCGTCGCAGAGAGACTGCAGGAATGCATCAGGAAAAGCGACCTGGTTGGCAGGGTCGGGAAGGCAAAGCCGTCAAGCAGTATTGCCCGTATCGGCGGGGATGAATTCACTATTTTGCTTGGTTGCCTCAATGATGCAGGAAATGTATCAGGTGTGGCGCGCAGGATTATCGATGCGATTGCCGAGCCGATAAAAATTGACGGTCATTGTCTTTATGTAACAGCCAGCGTCGGTATAGCCATATATCCGGATGATGGCTTGTGCGCGGAAAGCCTGCTCAAGTATGCGGATTCCGCCATGTATCTGGCAAAAGATGCCGGCAAGAATAATTTCCAGTTCTATTCAAGTGATATTAACGAACGTGTCCTGTCCAGGCTCAGGCTGGAAACCGATTTGCGCAATGCGCTCGAGAACGAAGAACTACTCATGCATTACCAGCCCAAGGTCGATGTGCATACTATGAAGGTTGTCGGTGTCGAGGCGCTGGTGCGCTGGCTGCATACGGATCTCGGTTTTGTTCCCCCCGATGATTTTATACCGGTAGCGGAAGAGGCCGGAATGATAACCAAGCTGGGTGAATATGTGCTGCGGCAGTCCTGTAAGCAGATGAAAGCCTGGATTGACAGCGGGCTGACTGATCTGGAGATGGCGGTTAACGTGTCCAGCCGGCAGTTATACGGCGGGACCTTCCATGAAATGATAGCAGTTATCCTGAAGGAAACCGGCCTCGAAGCGAAGTACCTGGAGATCGAACTCACCGAAAGCATGATTATGGAGGATCCCGAGCGAACCGTCGGTGTGCTGCATCAATTGAAGGCAAATGGGAGTAAGTATTGCAGTTGATGACTTCGGCACCGGATACTCATCCCTGAGTTACCTGACCAAGTTCCCGCTGGATGTGCTGAAGATTGACCAGGGCTTCGTGCGCGATATTCTCTCGGATCCGGATGATGCGGCAGTAACGAAGTCGATAATTTCGATGGCCCAGGGCCTGGGTATGAAAATTGTCGGCGAAGGGCGTGGAGAACAGGGATCAGCTCGCCTTTCTGCGTGAACACGGCTGCGATATTGTGCAGGGTTTTCTGTTCAGTGAAGGGCTCCCGGCGGATGAGTGTGAAGAGTATCTTCGTAACGGCCGCCCTGACCTCGATGCAACCGCCGATGTCAGGAAAAAAACCGCGTAGGGCGCAATAGCGCAGCGTATTGCGCCGTATGGTAATGCCCGGTTAGAAATCATAGATCGTAGCGCGCCTGGCCGGGTTTCCGCTATGCGTTTGAGTCGTTCTTCACCTGTGGTGCACGTTCATACCAGGTGCGGCTGCGGTTGACGATATTTACCACCGATAGCATGACCGGGACTTCCACGAGTACACCCACCACCGTTGCCAGGGCCGCACCCGACTCCAGCCCGTAGAGGCTGATGGCTGTTGCCACGGCGAGATCGCAAAGTTGACTGCCGGGTCGGCAAGCTCCCACTTGGCATAATCGGGTTTGCTGACACCGGGGCCTGCGCCAAACAGGTCGGTGTCGACGTGCATATGGGACAATATATGTGAATCCGTATATATGTTCAAGCATATATTATAATGTAATAACTAATTGAAAATGCTATGTAATTATAATTCCCGTTTCTTTTTTTCATGTTTGTGACGGGTTGGCCGCGGCCCAAGGGGTGAGTGCCACCAGCCGCTGGTGCGGCAGACCGGCACATTCAATACAGCTTGCGCGCTGTTTCACGATAGTGCGGACAGGGAGTAGAGTGCGCATACACACAAGCTGCGGACCGCAGGTGGGGCTGTGCTCCGTGCGGATGCTATTAAGGAGGAAGTGAAGTGCATTCAGGCAAGGTGAAATTCGGGGTGCAGGAGGGCCAAACGGTTACGGGTGCGGCAGCGTGGATCCGGCGGTCATCTCGAGCAGCAGGGGGGGCGCAAAATGATGCAGCACAGTAGTCAGGCACCCAGGACACCGCCGGGTATTATGGTGATCTTCGGCGTCCGGTGGCGACCTGACCCGGCGCAAGCTGATCCCGGCACTCTATTACCTGCTGAAGGACGGATTATTGTCTGATCACTTCGCCGTTATCGCGGTCGATCACCGGGAGCGTGATGACGCTGCCTATCGTGAATACATCGCCGATGCGGCACGTCCGTATATGGGCGCGGAGCCTGTACCGGAGCACTGGCAGGATTTGCTGCAGCGCATTCATTACCTGCAGGGGGACTTCGAGGAAGGCGTGACCTATGAACGCATGTCCGGCCTGCTGCAGAACGCTTGAAAGGAAATATCGAAGCGGCGGTAACTGTCTTTTTTATCTCGCGACTGCGCCGCGTTTTTTCGGCACGATCGCGGGCCACCTGCAAGCTGCGGGACTTGCGGCGGAGACCGGTGAGCAGTGGCGGAATATCGTGGTGGAAAAGCCTTTCGGCACCGATCTTGCAGTCGGCCCGTGCACTGAACCGGACCCTGCACGAGGCATTCAACGAAGACCAGATTTACCGGATCGACCACTATCTCGGCAAGGAAACGGTGCAAAACATCCTTATGTACCGGTTTGCCAACAGTACGGTAGAGCCGATATGGAACCGGCGTTACATCGACCACGTACAGATTACCGTGGCCGAGTCCATCGGGATGGAAAAGCGTGGCGCCTACTATGACCAGGCAGGTGCCTTGCGCGACATGTTGCCCAGCCACATGCTGGCATTACTGTCGATTGTCGCCATGGAGCCGGCCAATTCGCTGGACGGCAATGCCGTACGCGACGAGCAGGCGAAGATCATCCGTGCCATACAGCCGATCCTGCCGGAGCAGGTGTTGACCCAGACGGTGCGCGGCCAGTATGGCGCCGGGGTCATGCCGGATGGCCAGGCGGCGGTTGCATACCGTGACGAGGATCGCGTCGACAGCGGGTCGATGACCGAAACCTTCATAGCACTGAAGTTCATGATCGACAGCTGGCGCTGGGCCGGGGTGCCGTTCTACCTGCGCACCGGCAAGCGGCTGCCGGGACGCTATACCGAGATTGCGATCCAGTTCAAGCATGCCCCCAACATGATGTTTCGGGACTCGCTGGAGTTACGCGAAAATGTACCGCCGAATACACTGATCCTGCGCATCCATCCGAATGAAGGCATCGGCATGTCATTCAATGCCAAGGTACCCAGCCCGGTGCCCCAGCTCAGCCCGGTGGAGATGAACTTCAGTTACAGTGACTACTTCGGCAGTTCTCCCGCTACCGGCTATGAAACCCTGATCTACGATTGCATGAACGGTGATGCCACCCTGTTCAAGCGTGCCGATGTCATCGAGGCGGGCTGGGAACTGGTTGAACCCGTGCTCGATGTCTGGCGTGCCTTGCCGCCGCGCGACTTTCCGGATTATGCCGCCGGCACCTGGGGGCCACCGGAGGCCGATGCCTTGCTGGCCAGGGAAGGACGCAAGTGGCGGCCGTGCGCCAGTTGCATTCACACCAATGAACCCGAATAGCAAGGCCGGACCGCGCTGGTGTTGTTTGCCTGACGCAGACACGGTGTGTTCACGGGCGGTGGCGATGATCCTGGATGCAGCGGCAAGCGCTATTGATGCGCGCGGTTGTTTCCGAATAGTGCTGGCCGGCGGACGTACACCTTTCGAGGTGTACCGGCAGCTGGCCAGCAGTGCTGCCGACTGGGCAGCCTGGCAGGTTTACTTCGGGGATGAACGCTGCCTGCCCGCCGGTCACGCCGAACGCAACAGCGTCATGGCCGCCGCTGCCTGGCTGGATCTGGTTCCCATTGCACCGGAAAATATGCATCCCATTCCGGCGGAACAGGGTGCTGCCGCTGCCGCCAGGCTGTATACGGCAAAGATTGCGGACGTGCGCCCGTTTGATCTGGTGCTCCTGGGCATGGGCGCAGACGGGCATACCGCCAGCCTGTTTCCAGGCCATGCATATCCGCCGCAGGAAGCCGTGCATGCGGTACACAATGCGCCCAAAGCGCCTGCCGAACGCGTCTCGCTCAGCCGCATGGTGCTGAGTGACGCGCGTGATGTCCTCGTTCTGGTGACCGGCGCTGAAAAACGGCAGGCCCTGCAGCAGTGGCAGGCCGGGGCATCCCTGCCGGTTGCGCAGATCACCGCCCGCAATAGTTTGACAGTGCTGATGGATGAGGCGGCGTGCGGTTAGCACAAGAATCGGGATCTTCCCCTGATTGAGGTTGTTGGCCGAATGAATTCGGCCCTACTCAATCAGAACTGTAGGGTCGAATTCATTCGACCAGCTCAATCAGAACTGTAGGGTCGAATTCATTCGACCAGCGGTGTTTCTGCATCCACGCCAGGATCGTAGGTTGGGCAAAGGAGCGTAGCGACGTGCCCGACAGAGCAAATGATGGGCACGCTGCGCTTCGCCTGCATGGACGCAGGCGAGGGGCGTGAGCAGGACGCGGAAGCTTTTGCCCAACCTGCATGGATTACGTGCCCCTGCATTGACGGCAGGTGTTCAGAGCAGGTGCTTGATGGCCTCGCGTTCCTCGCGCAGCTCCTGTTCGGAGGCGATCATTTTTTCCTGGCTGAAGGCATTGATCTCCAGGTTTTGAACAATGCTGTAGTCACCGTTTTTGCATATGACAGGAAAGGAATAGATGATGCCTTCGCTGATACCGTAGCTGCCGTCGCTGGGTATTGCCATACTGCACCACTCGGCATCACTGCCGTGAGTCCAGTCGCGCATATGATCGAGCGCGGCAGCGGCTGCCGATGCCGCGCTGGAGGCCCCGCGTGCGTTTATGATCTCTGCCCCGCGTTGCTGCACTGTCGGTATGAAGACGTCTTGCATCCATGTCTGGTCTACAAGACCAGTGGCTGGCTTTCCATCGATGGTTGCGTGCGACAGGTCGGGATACTGACTCAATGAATGATTGCCCCAGATTGCCAGTTTCTTGATTGCGGTTATCGATGTCCCGGTTTTATGCGCCAGCAGTGAGAGCGCCCGGTTGTGATCGAGTCGCGTCATCGCGGAAAACTGCCGTGGATCGAGGTCCGGCGCATTCTTCATTGCGATGAGGCAATTGGTGTTGGCGGGATTGCCGATCACAATGACCTTCACATTGCGGGCGGCATGCTCGTTGATTGCCCGGCCCTGGGGACCGAATATCTTGCCGTTGTCGGTGATCAGATCCTTGCGTTCCATACCGAAGCCGCGTGGTTTCGCGCCGACCAGAAAGACGTATTCGGCATCGCGGAAGGCCACGTTGGCGTCATCGGTTGTGATGACATCCTGTAGCAGGGGAGAGGCACAGTCATCCAGTTCCATGCGTACACCCTGCAGGGCCGCCATGGCGGCCGTGACTTCCAGCAGTTGCAGGATAACCGGCTGGTCGGGTCCGAGAAAGTCGCCCCCGGCAATCCGGAACAGCATGGCATATCCGATATGGCCTGCAGCCCCTGTGACGGTAATTCGTACTGGTTGCTTCATGGGTTTTCCCGTGCGGTTTCGAGGCAGTCAAACCGGACAATCCGGCCTGCTGCCGAGTTGATCGTGCCAGGCGTGAACCACGGCGCTGGCACAGGGAACAGACCCGCTTTGGCCTGGTGGGAGTGATCATGCATCCGGGCATGATAGTTAACCTGTTTGCGCGGTGCCAGTGGAGATTTAATTTACCGCCCGAGAAAGATCAGTTTGCGTGTCCCGCGTTTTTACCCTGGAGTTGCAGACGCTTTGCGGATACCGCCATGTGCGCTGACAGTGCCGCATGATTCACGGGTTCTGCGGGAGCATGCGCAGCGCGCTCCACCCGTGAGCGCGCTGCGGGCGGTGCCGCAGGCTGCGCTTCGGGGTGCGCCACATGCCGCTACCGGACGGCCGCTATCCAGACGGATGACCGGACAGTGGCGGGGTTATACGGGTCACAGCCTGCAGGCCGCGAATCCAGTACAATGGGATGCGCTGGAGGTTTCGCGGTTCAGGGTGGTGCTCAGGCAAATTGCCGGCCGCCACTGTAACCATATGAATTAAAAGGATATTATAGTATTCATGCGAGTGACCGGCCAGACGCGGCGGCGGGGCCGCCCACATGCCGGGCCGGCCTGTGATAAATTACGGCCCGCGACCCGGGGAGACTGATGCCCGCGGTAGTTCCACTCCGGTAAGAAAAAGGGGGAAACATGCCAGTAGAAGAAATGCTGTCAGCCAGTGTCGACCTGATGTTACTGGGTATGGGCACTGTGTTTTGTATTCTGGGACTGCTCATTGCCTGTATTGTGCTGATGTCGAAATGGCTTCCAGCTGCGGCTGCAACACCTGTAGTAATCGCGACGAGTGGCGGACAGATCAACCCGAACCGGGCAGCCGGTGTGGTTGCCGCCATTCAGGCGGCTGTCCACGTCTATCGCGGCGCCGTCAGTCGAAAATCCTGACCAAGACACCTTATATATGGGTAAGCCCTTAAAGATTACCGAACTTGTCCTGCGTGACGGCTCCCAGTCATTGCTGGCGACCCGCATGCGTATCGAGGACATGCTCCCGATCGCGGAGAAACTCGACAAGGTGGGTTACTGGTCGCTGGAAACCTGGGGCGGGGCGACCTTCGATGCCTGCATTCGCTACCTGGGTGAAGATCCCTGGGAGCGGTTGCGCCTGCTCAAGGCGGCAATGCCGAACACGCCCCAGCAGATGCTGCTGCGTGGCCAGAATGTCCTCGGCTACCGGCATTATGCCGATGACGTGATCGAGGCCTTCGTGGAACGGGCCGCCGCGACCGGCATCGATGTGTTTCGCATATTCGATGCCATGAACGACCTGCGCAACCTGCAGACCGCAGTGCAGGCCACCATCAAGAGCGGCAAGCATGCACAGGGCACGATCTCCTATACCATCAGTCCGGTGCATACCATGGACATGTGGGTGGACATGGCGCGCCGGCTGGAAGACATGGGCTGCCATTCGATTGCCATCAAGGACATGGCCGGTCTGCTCAAGCCCTATGTTGCCGAGGAGCTGGTCGGGCGCATCAAGGCAGCCTGTCAACTGCCGCTTGCCATGCATTGCCATGCCACGACCGGCATGTCGAGTTCCACCTATATCAAGGCCATCGAGGCCGGGCTGGACATGGCCGACACGGCCATTTCCTCCATGAGCATGACTTACGGGCACTCGCCTACCGAATCCCTGGTCGCGATGCTGGATGGCACCGAACGCAGTACCGGGCTGGACCTCGACATGCTCGAGGAGATCGCCGTCTACTTCCGCGCGGTACGCAAGAAATACGCCGCTTTCGAGGGGTCCCTGAAGGGCGTCGATTCCCGCATCCTGCTGGCACAGGTACCCGGCGGTATGCTGACCAATCTGGAAAACCAGCTGCGCGAGCAACATGCCACGGATAAGTTCGATGCGGTGCTCGAAGAAATACCCCGGGTGCGCAAGGACCTCGGTTATATTCCGCTGGTAACGCCGACCTCACAGATCGTCGGCACCCAGGCGGTGATCAATGTGCTGTCGGGCGTACCCTACCAGAGCATCAGCAAGGAGGCTGCCGGGGTCCTGAAAGGTGAATACGGCGCGACCCCGGGCCCGGTCAATCAGGAATTGCAGCAGCGCGTACTCGAAGGCGCCGAACCGCTGACCTGCCGCCCCGCGGACCAGCTGACACCGGAGATGGACAGCCTGACTGCGGAACTGAAGAAACTTGCTGCCGAGAGTGCTATCAAGCTTGCCGAACCGGTGGTCGACGATGTGCTCATCTATGCGCAGTTCCAGCAGGTGGGATTGAAATTTATCGAAAACCGCGGCAACCCGGACGCCTTTGAGCCACACCCGGACAGTCACGCCCGCGCCGGTCGCCACTACACCGGTGGCGCCGACCGGCACCACACCGGAACATTACCAGGTATCCGTCGATGGCCATTCCTATGAGGTGGTCGTGTCCCCTGGTGATGGCAAGGTTACCGGTATCACACCGGTTGCCGTGGCCGCGCCGGCTGCTGTTGCCGCATCCGCCGCCGCGACGGCAGCGGAGGAAGTCAATGCACCCTTGTCGGGGAGCATCATCGATGTACTCGTAACACCCGGTGAGCATGTGACCGCCAACCAGGTGGTGGTTGTCATGGAAGCCATGAAGATGGAGACCGAGATCCGGTGCAACTCTGAAGGTCAGATACTGAATATCGGTATTGCCAAGGGCGATTCTGTGCAAGCCGACCAGCAACTGCTGACCATCGGCTGACCCTGTGGATCACGGGTTGCTGCAGCTATGGGAGTCCACCGGACTCGCTAACTTCACCTGGGGCCAGGTGGTCATGATCGGTATCGGTGGATTGCTCATCTTCCTGGCGATCAACCGTAAATTCGAACCCCTGCTGCTGATCTTTATCCCCTCGAGACCGCCGAGTGGAGGTTGCCGGCATCACGTCCCATCCCAACGAGGTGTGGATGAGGCAGATCGCCAGGAATGTGACGATGGACGAGTGGGGATGCCTTGACGAGTGCCGGTATCTACTCCATGACCGTGACACGAAGTATACCCACTCGTTTCGCCAGATCATTAAATCCGGTGGCGTCGAGCCACTACGGCTACCACCGCGGAGCCCGAATCTGAACGCCCATGCTGAGCGCTGGGTAAAGTCAATCAAAGACGAGTGTCTGTCGAAGTTGATCTTCTTCGGTGAAGCCTCGCTGCGGCACGCGCTTCGCAACTATCTAATGCATTATCATGGCGAGAGAAATCATCAAGGCAAGGGCAACGTGTTGCTGTTCCCCACAGTCAAGACGAGAGTGAACTCCGGGGACAATCCAGTCCGCTGTCGAGAACGCTTAGGCGGACTTCTCAAGTACTACCACCGGGAGGCCGCATGAGTTTTTTGACCCCACCAGGACGACATCTGATGCGCGCCGCCCACTATCGCGTGTTCCGTGGAAAGGCATTCGATGCTTGGTAGCAGGTGACGTACGCTTGAAGGATCCGAAGGGAGCGATCATATCGAGAACCAGTCCTAACCTGACAAAACCTTTTTAGTAGCCTGCTTCTTTCTGGTGTCGGAAGGCAAGCACATACACCGAATCGTTTTTTACTTCGTGATGATAAAGCGCCACATAACCAGAATCTCCAAATGGGACGATTAGTTCACGCAGTTCAGGAGAATCATCAAACGGCCTGCCTATCTCTGGTTCCGTTTCCAGAAGCGCGAATTGCTGCGCTATCGCTTGACCAGCACGCACCGCCGCCTGGGGATTTTTTTCGGCCAGAAACAGCCTACAGCGCTCCAATCCCTGCGCTGCACCTTCAGTGATAACTACTCGTGGCACTGCGGGATCTGTGTTTCTTTATCTGTGCCCCAGGTTTTTAGCCAATCGCGCACTTCCTGACCTGTCAGGTGCCGCCCGGTTTCTTGATAAGCCGTCCACGACGCCAAGGCCTCCTGCTTGAAGCTCTCTCGTGCTTCTTCACGCTCGACGTAGTCGCGAATCGCTTCGCGCATGATCCAATGCGCCGAACGGTGCCGCATATCAGCCAGGCGCTGGATTCGACTTTTCAAACCATCGTCAAGTTTTACCGATGTCGCCATACTGAACTCCCTTTTATTACTAGGTAGTACCTTTGGATAACATACCACATATTCAGTGCTTCCGTCGCTAACTGTAGGTTGTGGATCCCGAGAAACCGTGCCAGCGGATTCGATCGAAATTTCCCGAGCCATTGGGCACGCTCATGTCCATGGCGCGCGTCATCTTCTTTCTGTTTTCCTTCGTCACCTCCACGATTCGGGGCGCGGTTGTCACTACAGCTCGAAAATGCTGCCCGGTTTTGTCAACTTAGCCCAGCTGAGGCGAATCCAATCGCCTGACGAAACCGTGCCTCGATTTCATTGGATACAGGTTACCTCCTGCCACGCCACAAAGGCGCGGCCACGGAGGATTCGATAATTCGCTGCCCGCAGCAGATGTCTGCCGACGCGAAACAGATTGTGCACTTGCCCATGAACGCTCAGAAACCGTTGCGCCTGGGCCGATGACGCAAACCCCCGCATCTGACGTTCTTGTTCGCGCGTGTGTTCATGCGACACCTCGGCTCGATTGTTGGCGTACTTGTCTTGACAATGGACAACCGATGGCATCATCTCGCGTTTGGCCGCCGCATAGCTTCGAAGCTTGTCCGTAGTCATTTCCATCGGGACGCGTTCTTGTCCTTTCAACAGCTTACGGAAGAAGCGCTTGGCGGCGCGCTTGTCCTTGCGGCTTTGCACGAGGATATCCAGCACGTCACCGTCCTGGTCGACGGCACGCCAGAGATACTGGCGTTTGCCCTGAATCGACACGGTGACCTCATCGAGGAACCAACGGTCGCCAAGCGCCCCGCGCCGCTTTCGGAGGCGTCTCGCGTAGTCGAGGCCAAACGTGGCGCACCACTGCCTGATCGATTCGTACGACACGATAATATTGCGCTCGGCCAACAGGTCCTCGATGTCGCGTAAGCTCAAGGTAAACCTGTGGTAGAGCCACACTGTGTGACTGATGATCTCGGGCGGAAACCGGTAGCCGCGATAGTTCGGTTGACTGGACATGGTCACATTGTCGGCGATCGGCCGGCAACTTGACAGAACCAACTCAGCTTGCGCGCCAGGTTCTCGGCCTTCAAATGCGTATATCGCCGCAGAATGCGCAGATCCTTGTGTCCGGTGATGCTGGCGACCTCCATGATGTTCAGCCCCTTCTCGAACAACCGGGTGGTCGCCTCGTGGCGCAGGTCGTGGAAGCGCAGGTCTTCAATGCCGGCCCGTCGCGTTGCTCGCATATAGGAACGCTTCACCGCCTCAGTCGTGACGCCGGGGAAGACGTCACCGTGCAGAGCGCGCAACATGGCGACGGCGGTCGATGACAGGGGCACAGTCCGTGCCTCGCCGTTCTTGGTGTCCGGCAAGTGGGCGGTGCGGCGGTTCAGGTCGATGTGCTGCCAGCACATGCGTAGCAGTTCACCCTGGCACATTGCGGTCTGGCAGTGCGAGTTGCACCATCGGTAACAGCCATCGATTGCGCGCCTCACGGCAGGCCGTGAACAGGCGGGCCTCTTCACCGGGCTGCAGGCGCCGGTCGCGCGGACGTCCGCCGGGCGGCAGCTTGATATCACGCACCGGGTTGTGGACATAGATGCCCCATTCCTTGCGCGCGACCTCGAAGACGTGGCCGAGCAGGACCAGATCCCACTTGACGGTCGCCGGGGTGACCTTGCGCAGGCGCTCGTCGCGCCAGCGGGCGATGTCGACACCGCGGACCCCGGCGACAAACCGGCGAGCGAGGGGATGACGCATCATCAAGTTCAGGCGGTTGGTCTCGGGCTCGGCACCCTTCTTCAGCGGGGTGACCACTTCCAGATAGCGCTGGAGGAGTTCCTTTAGCGTGGTCGACTCGGCCTCGGCGCGGGAAATAAATGCGCCCTTCCCATCTCAACCTCGATGGCGCGCGCCCACTGCTCGGCCTCAGTGCGGGTCTCGAAGGTCCTGGTCTGCAGTGGATGGCCCTTCTTCCGGACCTGGGCCCGCCGCTGGTAGGGGCCGCGTTTTCTGAAGGGGGCATCGCCACACTCCGTTCGTTGGCGAACGAGTGTGACAACGCTGTGACAAATAATCGTTTGGGAACCCGATCGAGGGGTGTCGTGGATCCTAACTGACTGATTTAAATGGTGGGCGCGGCTGGGATTGAACCAGCGACCCCTGCCGTGTGAAGGCATGGTCTGCCTCTCTCAACAATTCAAGTACTTACCTGCAATCTATTGAATATACTTGATTATTACTGTCTTGGTATACACGCTGATTGTCTTGTAGACTATGATCTATTCACCTTAGATCTACCTTAGAGTTGGACATGCCCAGGAAATTGACGGACACACTGGCACAGAGATCCAAAGCACGTGCAAAACCGTACGAAATTGCAGACCCACAGGTCACGGGGTTCGTACTGCGTGTGGAGCCTACCGGCCGAAGGACATGGTATGTCGGCTACCGTTGGGGTGGCACGCGGCGGAAAGCTCGTATCGGCGACGCAGCTCACATGCGAGCAGGAACAGCACGCGCTGAGGCCGTCAGGATTCTCAACGAGGCTGCACTGGGCCGCGACCCACGCTTGCCTAAGGTCGATACGACACAGACATTGGCAGGCTTTGTCAGCGACGTTTACGGTCCCAGAATACTTACTCGCAGACGATCAGGGAAAGCAACGCATGAGCGGTTAAAAGACGTTTGGGCCGACCTAATGCCGCTTCCGCTGCGCGAGATCAATCCACGGCGAGTGGATGCGATCCCGCGAGGAGCGAATAAGGACTAACGTTAAACCCAATGGTGTGGTCTCACAAACTATCAATCGAGATGTCACCGCGCTGCGAGCTGTGTTGTCCTACGCGGTGCATAAAGGCTATCTGGAGAATCACCCGCTCGCCAATCTAAAGCCGTTGCGAGCGGACGACGACCAGCGGGTACGGTTTCTAGAGGATGATGAGCGCGCTCGTTTTTTGACAGCGCTGAAACGCGCTCCGGACTATGTTCAGCGGGCGATACTGATTGCATATTGGACTGGATTTCGGCGGGCCGAGGTTTTCGGTCTGAAGTGGTCTGACGTAGATTTTTCCAATAGATTGATTAAGGTCCAGCGACAAACGGCTAAAACGAACAGGCCACGTCACGTTGAGATTCACCCGCAACTGGCTCCGGCACCTCATCGAGTGGCGCCAAGTGACGCACATTAGCGGATTTGTTGTCCCATCCCCTATTTCAGGTGGAAGGTTGACGAACATTAAGCGTGCATGGCGGACCCTGATGAGCGACGCTCAAATTGAGGACTTTACATATCGGGATTTACGACATGATTTCGCCTCCAGGTTGGCCATGAACGGGGAACCATTAGTAGTCATCCGCGAATTACTGGGGCACGCATCAGTCTCAATGACTGAAAGGTACGCCGACTTGAGTCGGGAACACACCCGAAAAGCTCTCAATCGGCTATAAGGTTCGTTTGCCGCAATCATGTCGTAAAGTCTGTGCTTGGTCGCCCTCGAGTGGCCAACAATTAGCGCTGTACATCAGTAACAGAACAGTCCGAATAGCGGGTAGACGGCTAAATCCGTCTACTAATGCTCGGGATTCTTGCGAACAATTGGCAGCTTGCATCCCCAAACTCACCCTCCGGGGTGATGATTGTGAGTGCTTGTGATGAGCAAGAGTTCTATCTCCGAAAGCGATCTCCTTTGGGTTGAGGATCT
>CAVYHX010000007.1:0-68104 GCA_963768415.1 uncultured Gammaproteobacteria bacterium | reverse complement strand
GGCGCGCAAGCGCTGAAACGGCTTTCGACCGCCCCAAAAAACGCTGCAAAGCGAGCGCTATCTGGACCTTTTTGAGGTCGCGCAGGCGAATTTCGCGGGGTTTATGGACGCGAAGTCAAAGGTGATAGCGACCGCCGGACAACGCGGTCAGGCTGCGACGGGTCTTATGTTTACTTCCGGGGCCATGAGCCGGCTCGTCAGGACTCGGATGATGACGCGTCAATGCAGCAGGCCAATATCTGGACCAAAAAGCGGCAATATGCCGTGCTTCTTGCCAGCATTCAGGGGCTCGCGATTGCTGCAGCGCTTGCGATCCTATTTCTGTCTGCCAGACGCATTTCCCACAATACTCCCGAGATATTGATCAAACTGTTGCGGACACGGACGCCCTTGCCACTGCACGCACGAAATTGAGATTGCCGGCGCGGAACTTGAGACGGAAATCGGAGATATGGCGCGCGGTATTGAGGTTTTTCGAACGAAGGCAATTGAGACGCGACAGTTTCAGGACGATCTGCGAAGCGAAAGAAGCTGAGGAGGAACGGCTGCGCGAACAACATCTGGAGAAAGACCGGATCGCCGGTGTCGAGCGACAAGTGGCGATGGAGCGCCAGCGTGAGGACATCATTCGCGATCTCTCTTCAGGGCTTGGCGGCGTCGTCAGGGCTGCTGCAAACGGGGCTTTTTTTGCAACGCATTGACCGTACATTTGGCCAAGCAGATCTTGACGGAATTGCGACTTCTGTGAACGCGCTTGTCGAAAGTGTCGAAACAAGTATCGAAAGAGACTGCCCGCGTGCGTGCAAGCATTGCCAGCGGTGATTTGACGGATCGGATGAACGGGACTTGCCACGGGCATTTTTACCATCTTCAAAAGGCGATTGACGACACAACGGTTACCCTGGGCGAGATAGTTCGAGAATCTCTCAGCAATGCGACGAAATCGGCTCACGCTCTGACCAAATGGAATGTCAGGCGAATGATCTTTCGTCACGGGCTGAAACGCAGGCCGCTGCCCTTGAGGAAACCAGCGCCGCCATGAAGGAGCTGTCTACTTCTGTGCAATCCAGTGCGAAATCCGCGCGTAAATCATCAGCGATCGCAAAAACAGCAACCGAACGCGTGAATAAAGCAGGTCAGGCCATGGGCGCCTCGGTTTCGGCAATGACGGACATCAAAGGGGCATCCGAAAAAATCAAAGACGTCGTGGCTGTAATGGACAGCATCGCCTACCAAACCAACTTGCTTGCCCTCAACGCATCGCTCGAAGCCGCAAGAGCGGCGAAGCAGGCAAAAGTTATGGGGTCGTCGCGACCGAGGTCCGCGCATTGGCGCAACGGTCCGGCGACGCCTCGCGAGACATTAAGGCACTTATCGACCAGATCGTGTCGCAAGTTGAGCGCGGCGTTGAATTTGTCGAACGGACCGGCAACACACTGAATGACGTCGTAAAAGGCGTCGTGGCCATGTCAGCGACGATGGACGGGCTTAACGAACCGCGCGCAAGCGCAGGCCGCCGGCGTGACAGAAGTTGCAAGCGCCGTTCACCAAATGGATGCGATCACGCAAGAAATGAAGCACTTGCCGATGAAAGCCGGGAAGCGGCGCGGGCGCGGTGGGCAATCGAACGTCATGCAAAGTCTTGTCCGCCGTTTCAATCTCGACCGTGCCCCTGAAAGCCATGCGTCCAAAATGGCGGCCGAATAGGATCGAAATTGGCGGCAAAGCACGCATGGAACTGATCTGCCGCAAGAAGATGCGCCAAAAAAGGCCTTTCGCCTATCCTTTGGCAAAAATTCAGGAAACGCACCGCAATAAACTGATAATGAGCGCTAAAAAGGCCCATCACCGACGATGACGGTGTCGGCAAACGCCGCGCAATCCGTAAACCACACCAAAAAAGGAATCGCATCTGCGAACCTGCCAACCCCTTGCAACGGCGCTGATTATCAGGCACGTCGAAATCCAGACCAGCTTGGCGCTATTGTTAAAAAAATTAAGGACTGGTAATGGATTATACGCGGATAGACACCGATGCTAAGCCAACCGAAGATATCGATGTTCGCGATGTATTCGGCATAGACAGTGACATGAAAGTACGCGGGTTCTACGAATCAAACGAGCGCGTGCCAGAAATTGATCCAACTTATAAATTTGATCCAGATACAACGCTGGCGATTCTTGCCGGGCTTTCAATATAATCGCAGAGTTCTTATCCAAGGCTACCACGGAACAGGTAAATCAACCCACATCGAACAGGTGGCGGCGCGATTGAACTGGCCATGTGTGCGGGTTAACCTTGATAGCCACATCAGTCGGATCGATCTGATCGGTAAGGATCAGATCAAGGTCGACAAGGGCATGCAGTATACCGAATTTCAAGAAGGTATCCTTGCCTTGGGCTTTACGCAATCCGACGGCAATCGTGTTCGACGAATACGACGCCGGTCGCGCAGACGTTATGTTTGTGATCCAGCGTGTTCTCGAAATTGACGGCAAGCTGACCCTGCTGGATCAAAACGAAGTCATCGATCCTCATCCGTATTTCCGCCTTTTTGCCACCGCCAACACGATCGGCCTTGGTGACACGACCGGTCTTTATCACGGAACGCAACAGATCAACCAAGCCCAAATGGACCGCTGGACACTTGTTGCGACGCTCAACTACCTCAGCCACGACGCAGAATGTGCGATCGTGCTGTCGAAAGCGCCGCACTATAACACCGAGCGCGGGCGCAAGATTATCAGTCAGATGGTCAACGTCGCCGACCTTACGCGGACAGCATTTCATGAACGGTGATCTTTCGACGGTGATGAGCCCCAGAAGTGTAATCGCATGGGCGCAGAATGCGGAAATTCTACGCTCGATCGGCTATGCTTTCCGCCTGACGTTCCTCAACAAGTGCGACGAACTTGAGCGTCAAACAGTGGCCGAGTTCTTTCAGCGCTGTTTCGATGAGGAACTGCCGGAGAGTGCTGCAAGCGTCGCAGTGTAATGTGCATTCAGTCGGGTTACTTGCTGTACAAATCCTGAACCGAAGCGGCCCACGTCGCCTTCGGCGCTTGGATCGGTGTACCGCATGACAAAGCAACGATAATCCCGCAGATCCGTTCAAAAAGGCCCTTGCTGAGGCCACCAAGGTCATGGCCAATGACCCGGACTTGGGCGTCAGTTTTACGGTCGATCCGCCGGGCATGAACCAGGAAGGCGTTCGACTTCCGCAAGTGACGCGTCGCATGACCTTGGAAGAGGTGCTTCTGGCGCGTGGTACTGCGGATGGCTACGCGCTACGTCGACGCTATCATAACGAGGCGACCCACACGAAATTCGCCCCCGACGGCGAAATGGCTCGCGACATTTACGAGGCCATGGAGGTCGCGCGATGCGAAGCCGTCGGTGCCCACGATATGCCCGGAACCGCCGGCAACATCGACGCCCGGATCGCACACGATGCGCAACGGCGTGGCTATGCGCAAATCCGCGAATCCTCGGAGGCGCCGCTTGCCGTGGCTGCCGGGTATCTGGTGCGACATCTGGCGACCGGACGCCCGCTTCCGGAAGGCGCCGACAACGTCTGGAATTGTGGCGCGGGTTTCATTGAAGAACAGGCCGGCGGCACGCTGGACGACCTTGGCGACGTGCTGAAAGATCAGTCCGCATTCGCGCGATTCACGCGTCAGGTCATCAGCGATCTCGGGTACGGCGACCAGTTGGGCGACGACCCGGACTTGGACGATCCCGAGCAGGACGATCAGTCCGACGAAAGTGCTGAAGACGACGAAAACCCGGATGCTCACGGCGAGGATCAGGGAGGCGAAGAAGACGCGTCCGACGCTTCACCCGAGCAAAGTCAGGATGCCGAGCAGGATCCCGAGCCAGGCTCAGATCTCGATGGACGACATGTCCGACATGGAGACGGGCGAAGAGGCCGAGATGCCCGATGGCGAGTCCGAGATGGAGCCGCCGCCGCTTGCGCCAATCAGCGACGCAGATCCGAATTACACCGTCTTCTCAACAGAGTTCGACGAAGAGATCAAAGCCGAAGACCTTGCAGAACCAGCAGAACTTGAGCGTCTTGCGTGCCTATCTGGATCAGCAACTGGACCCGCTTGAAAGGGGCCGTCAGCCGTCTTGGCCAACAAGTTGCAGCGCCGTCTTATGGCGCAGCAGAACCGCAGTTGGCAGTTCGATCTTGAAGAAGGCATTCTCGATGCGGCGCGCCTGGCTCGCATCATTGCGAACCCGACGATCCCGCTGGCCTACAAGCAGGAAACAGACGTGGAGTTCCGCGACACGGTCGTCACACTGTTGCTGGACAATTCCGGTTCGATGCGCGGGCGGCCGATTTCAATTGCTGCGATCTGCGCCGATGTGATGGCGCGAACGCTCGAGCGATGCAACGTGAAGGTCGAAATTCTGGGCTTTACGACGCGCGCCTGGAAAGGCGGGCAATCGCGCGAAGCATGGCTTCAAGAAGGCCGCCGCAACTGCCCGGTCGTCTGAACGACCTGCGCCATATCGTTTACAAAAGCGCCGATGCACCGTGGCGTCGGTCACGGACGAACCTTGGTCTTATGATGAAAGAAGGTCTGCTGAAGGAAAACATCGACGGCGAAGCGCTTGAATGGGCGTTCCGTCGATTGCGGGACGGCGCGAAGCGCGCAAAATCCTGATGGTGATTTCTGACGGCGCGCCGGTGGATGATTCCACGCTTTCCGTGAACCCGGCGAACTTCCTCGAAAAGCATCTTCGCGACGTCATCGACGATGATCGAAAAACGCAAAGCCGTCGAGCTTTTGGCGATCGGTATCGGCCACGATGTGACGCGGTATTACGCGCGCGCGGTGACCATTACCGACGTCGAGCAACTTGCCGGCGCGATGACCGAGCAGCTTGCTGCTCTGTTTGACAGCAATCCTCGCTCGCGTGCCCGGATGAAGGCCGTCGAAAAAAGGACTATTAATGTTTCAGTCATTCGAGGCAACGTCATCGCCCGATCAGGGCCCTCCGCGCTTGAAAGCGCTGCGCGCACAGATGGCAGCGGCTGGTGTTGATGCGTTTCGTGGTGCCGCGCGCCGATGCGCATCAGGGCGAATACGTCGCCCCTTGCGATGAGCGGCTGGCATGGTTGACGGGGTTCACCGGTTCGGCGGGGTTCGCAGCGATTACGCAGGACGTGGCGGGCGTTTTCATCGACGGCCGCTATCGGGTGCAGGTCAAATCTCAGGTCGCGGACGAATTCACACCGGTCCACTGGCCCGAAATCAAGCTTGGGCCATGGCTGGTCAAGTACTCTGAAAAAACGCAATAAAGTCGGTATTGATCCGTGGTTGCACACGGTAACAGAGGTGCGTGGATTGCGCGCGGCATTGGAAAGCTGCCGGTGTTTCGCTTGTTATGACGCCAAACCTTGTCGACGCGATTTGGGACAATCGCCCGGGCCGGCCGAAAGCGCCACTTTTGGTCCATTCCGTTGAAGTCGCCGGTGAAAGCAGTGCTGATAAGCGCAAACGTCTCGCGGCTGATCTGAAGGCTCAAGGGAGCGACGCGGTCGTTCTGACGCTTGCCGGATTCGATTTGCTGGCTGCTGAATATTCGCGGCAGTGACATTCCTCGCAATCCACTGGCGCAGGGGTTTGCGGTCTTGCATAGCTCTGGCGAGGTTGCCTTTTTCACGAACGCCACGGCTGACGAGGCCGTTATCGCGCATTTGGGCAGCGATGTCTCGCTTCATCCCTACGACGGTTTGGCCGCCTATCTTCAGACGCTGATCGGGTACGATACAGCTTGATCCGGCGTCAGCGCCCGAAGCGGTACGGGCTGTGTTGGACGGACGTGGAAGCGTATTGAGATCGTCGAGGCGGAAGATCCCTGCATACTGCCAAAAGCCTGCAAGACAGACGCCGAGATCGCCGCCACGCGCGGGGCGCATCTGCGCGACGGCGCTGCGATGGTCGAATTTCTGTCGTGGTTTGACGAACAGGCCCCAAGCGGCGCGTTGACCGAAATTGACGCCGCGAAATCCCTGGAGGGGTTTCGTCGGGCGACCAATGCGTTGCACGATATTTCCTTCGACACCATATCTCGGGTGCCGGGCCAAACGCGCGCGATGTGCCATTACCGGGTGACCGAGGGCACAAACCGCGCCATCCTGCCCGGTGAGCTCTATCTTGTTGATTCCGGTGGACAATATAGCGACGGGACAACCGATATCACGCGCACGATAGTCGTCGGAAGCGCCGACAGATGAGCACCGCGCCTGCTTCACGCGCGTGCTTCAGGGCATGATCGCGATCTCATGTGCGCGCTTTCCCGCGCGGCTTGCCGGGCGCGATCTGGATGCACTGGCGCGGGCTCCGCTTTGGCGTGCGGGCCTTGATTATGATCATGGAACCGGCCACGGCGTCGGGGTTTTCCTTAGTGTGCACGAGGGTCCGCAGCGCATTTCTCGGATGTCCGAAGTCCCCCTTGGAACCCGGAATGATCCTGTCAAACGAGCCCGGATACTACCGCGAAGGTGCGTTTGGTATTCGCATTGAAAACCTGATCGTTGTCCGTGAGGCCGCCGAAATGGGCGACGCGCGCGACCAACTTGATTTCGAAACGCTGACCTTACGCCGATTGATCTGCGCCTGATAGAACCTGAAATGCTGTCCAAGTCCGAGCGTAACTGGTTAAACGGATACCACCACGATGTGCGCGAAAAACTGATCTCGCGGCTTTCGGATAGTGCACGAGATTGGCTGAACACGGCAACGCGCCCTATCTGATGACCTGAAACAGGCATAAGCGTCTCGCAACTGCGCGGCGGCACCACAAAGGAGCCCACACATGGCCGACCATATTAACATTCGTAAAGCGGATGGCACTTGGGTTGTTCGTGCGGGCGGAGCCGTTCTTAGCAGAAAGCCACAACGCGCTTGAACTGACAGAGGGTTCCAGCGAACCGGTGATCTATTTTCCGCGCGATGACATTGCGATGGCGTTCCTCGATGCCTCCGAACGAGCATCGCATTGCCCACACAAGGGCGACGCCAGCTACTATTCCATCGTAACCAAAAGCACGACCATTCGCGATGCCGCCTGGAGCTATGAGACCCCGAAGGACAGCGTTTCGGACATTGAGGGTCATCTGGCTTTTTATGGCGGCGATCTGATCGCCGTCGAACAGGTCTGACGCAGATTTAGCTGTGTTCTTCGGCGGCGGTTGCGGCCAGCGCGCGGTTATAGGCCCGTAGAGCGTCGACCTGGAAAAGGGCCCCGTCGATCTGCGGGGCCTCGCCTTCCTCGCCAAGCGTCACAACCGCTAAGAACTGACGATTGGTCGCCTCGAAGATCGGCATCGCTGTTTCCAAGCGTCTCGTTGCGATCAATTGTGTGACCGCCTTCGATGGCCTCCCAAAGCATTTCGTCCGGGGCCGCGCGGGGGTTGTCAGGCGTGCGCATAACGTTGGCCACCCGGAACATAGACAGAAGATAGGCCTGCGGCCCGGCGGCAAGGTGAATATTGCGTCGCTCCAGTTGCGATAAGAAGAATGAACGGTCCACAAGGCGTGACGCCAAAGCCGTCGACATCGAAACCGCCACCATCACCGCCAGACCCGTTTGCCAGTCTCCCGTCAGCTCGAACACAATAAGCGTCGTTGAAATGGGCGCGCCCAAAACGGCTGCCGCAACCGCGCCCATGCCCGCCAGCGCGTAGAGCGTTTCCGAACCGGAAATGTTCGGCGCAATGGCCGTCGCCACAAGTCCAAACGCCAACCCAAGCAAAGCCCCAACCATGAGCGAGGGTGAAAACACGCCTCCGCCCATGCGGCCGGCCATGGTGATGGCGACGGCAACAACCTTCAGCACACAGAAAACGACCACTTCGTGCAGCATCAATGAGCCGGTTAAAGCCGCTGAAGTTGTCTCGTATCCAACCCCAATGATATGCGGGTAAAAGATCGCCAAGCCACCCAAGAAGCGCCCCAGCGACGGCCGGGCGCAAAACGCGCGGCAGTCCGACCCGGCGTTGAAAATAGCTGCCAAAGTCATCGGCCCAGAAGATTGCGCGCATCATCAGAACCGCAACGCCGCCCGACAAAAGCCCAAGGATCAGGAAGGCCGGAAGTTCGACATAAAAGGCCAGAACGCTTGCTTCGCCCAGCGAGAATTCAGTGATGTCTCCGAAGGCCAAGCGGTTGATCACTGTGCCCGCCACCGACGCAATCACGATCGGTGCGAATGCGTGGACCGCGAAGTGGCGCAAGACGACTTCAAGCGCGAAAAGCGCTCCAGCGATGGGCGCATTGAACGAGGCGGACACGGCGGCCGCAACCGCGCAGCCCAGAAGATCGCGCCCAGTAATCCCATCGGCGGCCAACCTGTTCGACACCCAGGTCGAAATCACCGCCGCCAAATGCACGACCGGACCCTCGCGCCCCGTCGACCCGCCTGTCCCCAATGTGATCAAGGATGCCGCCGCCGAGGCGAGACCCTCTTTCGTCTCAACCCGCCATCCTTAGTCGCAGCTCCTTCGATCACTTCTGCCACCGAACGCACTTTTCCGTCAAATGTGAAGCGGTTGAGGATCAGGCCAACCGTCGAGGCCTCCCAAAATCGGAATTGCCAGGATCACATACCACGGCAAGGTTTCTGCGAAGGAATGGATAAGGCGAACGTCGTCCGTGCCATATAGCGTTTGCTGCAAAAAAGTGATGCCGGTGCGAAACACGACGGCCGCAAAGCCTGCCGCAATGCCGATCAGCAACGCAATGAACCAAAACTGAATGCCGCTTGGGCCACGCGTGCGCAGGACGTGCCAGCCTGACGTGCAAGCGCTTACAATGGCTTGCAGTTGCTTGGCGATGATCGACTTCGGAGGGGCGTCCATCCAACACGGTCCACCCCGGACACACACTGTACCGCTTTGCGCCCTGCCCGGCGGGCGCTCAACGTCTCGCGCTTTGCATTGTCGCGCGATACCTCTTGGTAGGCGCTTGATGGCAAAGGGGAAAGGCCCATCTCACGCAGTTCGTCTCACTGTAGTGAACTGTGATCGAACACAACGGGGTGTTCGGCAAGGCCTGAACCAGTCCTTTGACACACGCGTCACGGTGCCGTGACAGCCCTGTCACAGGCCTTGATTTGGGGGGCATAGACGCACAGTTTCGCAGCCCTGACACGAACGGAGACTGTCCGATGAGCATGGAACGCTTCACATTCGAGGGCCACGCAGGCGACGCGCTTGGCCGCGCGGCTGGATCTGCCGGATGGCCCGCATCTTGCGACGGCGCTGTTTGCGCATTGCTTTACCTGCGGCAAGGACATCACTGCGGCGCGACGTATCTCATCGCGGTTGGCCTCGATGGGGATCGCCGTTCTGCGGTTTGACTTCACCGGACTTGGACACTCCGAAGGCGAATTTGCCAACACGACATTCACATCCAACGCCCAAGATCTGGTGCGCGCAGCCGAGGCCCTGGCCGAACGCGGCATGGCCCCGACGCTGCTGATCGGTCACTCGCTTGGCGGTGCGGCCGTACTGAAAGCCGCCGCCGACATTCCGTCGATCAAAGCTGTCACGACCATCGGCGCCCCGTTTCGATCCCGGCCACGTTACCCATAATTTCGGCGACGCGCTTGATACGATCACAGCGGAAGGCAAAGCCCAGGTTTCGTCTGGCGGGCCGCCCCTTCACCATTGGCAAAGACTTCATCGACGATGTCGCAGGCGCGGCCCTCACGCCGTCGATCGAAAAACTCGGCAAGGCACTTGTTGGTCATGCACGCGCCGCGCGACGAAACCGTCGGCGATCGAGAACGCCACAAACATCTTCATGGCCGCGCGTCACCCCAAAAGCTTCGTCACACTGGACGACGCAGATCACCTTGTGACGCGCGCAGCCGATGCCGAATACGCCGCCGAAGTGATCGCCGCATGGAGCGCGCGGTACCTCGATCTGAAGCAGCCTGCCCCGCCTCCCGGCGCGCCCGAAGGCATTGTACGGGTCGCCGAGGCCGACGAAACGGGCTTTCTGCAGGACGTAAATGCAGGTCCAAAACACCACACACTGGCAGATGAACCCGAAGCCTACGGCGGCACCAACAAAGGCATGACACCGTACGGATTTTTGGCGGCGGGCCTTGGTGCCTGCACCTCGATGACAATTCGGATGTATGCCCGCCGCAAAGGATGGCCACTGACGCATGTGTCGGTCGATATCACCCATGACAAAGTCCACGGACAAGACGCGGGCACGGGCGAAGACACCAAGATCGACGGACTTCCGCCGCGTGATCCGGCTTGAGGGCAAGTTAGACAGCGACCAGCGCCAACGTTTGTTGGAGATCGCCGACAAATGTCCGGTTCACCGCACTCTGGAACGCGGAGCCTCGGTAGAAACCGTGTTGACTGAAGCCTGAAGCAAGACTGCTTCATTCTTTCAAAAATACCTCGGGGGACGCGCATTTCGCGCGGGGGGCAGAGCCCCCTTCCGCGGGTGCAGACTTCGCATTTCACTAAAAATTTGACCAAATGGTCAATCTTGATTTATCGCTCGTGTCATGCGACGCTTTTCAAGACCTTAAACGCCAGGCTGCCGCTATGACTGCACGAACCGCCTCTGCCACCGACACATCGCTTGCGCATCTTCCGCAGGTCCACGAGCCGCGCAATCCCGGCACGGCGCTTGATCTTGACCGCATTGCATCGCTTCAAGCCAATACCTCGGCAATCGAGCGTCGTGCTGCCACCCTGCCCGGGCGTCGCTCTGTTAAGAAAGACTACCAGGCGGCCTGGATGTTGCGTGCCATCACCCTGATCGATCTCACGACGCTTTCGGGCGACGACACCGAAGGTCGTGTCAGACGCCTTTGCGCCAAGGCCGCAAACCCTGTGCGACAAGACCTGTTGGACGCACTTGGCATGGATGCAATCACCACAGGAGCGGTCTGCGTTTACCACGAGATGGTCCCGACAGCCGTTTGCGCATTGCAAGGCACTGGCATACCCGTTGCGGCCGTCTCAACCGGTTTTCCGGCCGGTCTCTCACCGTTCCACCTACGCTTGGCCGAGATCGAGGAAAGCGTAAAGGCCGGAGCCAGGGAAATCGACATCGTGATCTCGCGCCGCCACGTTCTGACGCAAAACTGGCAGGCCCTTTACGATGAAATGAAAGCCTTCCGCGCGGCTTGCGGAGATGCGCACGTAAAAGCAATTCTTGCAACCGGCGAACTTGGGCACGCTTAGAAACGTCGCGCGTGCCAGCTGGGTCTGCATGATGGCAGGGGCTGATTTCATCAAGACCTCGACCGGCAAAGAAAGCGTCAACGCCACCCTGCCCGTCAGCCTTGTGATGATCCGCGCCATTCGCGCCTATCACGAAGCGACGGGATTTCGCGTGGGCTACAAGCCTGCGGGCGGCATCTCCAAGGCCAAGGACGCGGTGACGTATCTGACGCTGATCAAGGACGAGCTGGGCGATCGCTGGCTGCGCCCCGATCTGTTCCGCTTTGGTGCGTCAAGCCTTCTTGGCGACATCGAACGCCAACTCGAACATCACGTGACCGGCCGGTATTCGGCCAGCCACCGACACCCGATAGGATAAGCGCAATGTTAGACCTTCGCCCAAGCTGTGAGTGTTGCGATCGCAACCTGCCCCCCGAAAGCCCGGACGCGATGATCTGCACGTTCGAATGCACCTTTTGTAGTGACTGCGTCGCAGGTCCACTGAAAGGCGTTTGCCCGAATTGCGGAGGCAACTTCGTGCCACGGCCGATCCGACCGACGGACAAACTGGCCCGCTTTCCGGCCTCCACAAAACGCGTTTTTAAACCTGAAGGATGTAGCGCATGAACGTCCGCGAAATCTTCGAAACGATGGACTACGGCCCCGCGCCCGAGGACGCTTCGGAAGCGATGGCATGGCTGGACCGCCACAAGCGAACGTTCGGACAGTATATCAATGGCCAATGGACCAAACCCGCGCGGTCTTTTGCCTCGAAGAACCCTGCAAATGGCGAAACACTTGCGAAGGTCAGCCAAGCAAGCGCGAAAGACGTGGACAAGGCCGTCGACGCGGCGCGCAAAGCGCAAAAAGCCTGGGCGAAAGATGCCAAAGCGCGCGCAAGAGTGCTTTATGCACTGGCACGTCTTGTCCAGAAACAATCGCGTCTGTTTGCAACGCTTGAAACGCTCGACAATGGCAAGCCGATCCGCGAAAGCCGCGACATCGACATCCCCTTGGTCGCCCGCCATTTCTATTATCACGCTGGTATGGCGCAGCTGATGGACGACGAACTGCCGGGGCGTGAAGCGCTTGGCGTGTGCGGGCAGATTATCCCGTGGAACTTCCCGCTTTTGATGCTTGCCTGGAAAATCGCGCCGGCCCTTGCGATGGGCAATACGGTGGTGCTGAAGCCTGCGGAATATACGTCTCTGACCGCCTTGCTTTTCGCCGATCTGGCGCGCGAAGCCGGTGTTCCGCCGGGTGTGTTGAACATCGTGACAGGGGACGGAAGTACGGGCGAAGCCATCGTGACCCATCCCGATATCGACAAGATCGCCTTTACCGGATCAACGTCTGTTGGTCGGAAAATACGCGCGCAAACAGCGGGTTCTGCGAAGAAGCTTACCTTAGAGCTTGGTGGAAAGTCGCCCTATATTGTCTTTGATGACGCCGATATCGACAGTGCCATCGAAGGCCTTGTCGACGCCATCTGGTTCAATCAGGGACAGGTCTGTTGCGCAGGCTCGCGGCTGTTGGTGCAAGAAGGCATTGCGGAGGCTTTTTACACGACGCTGAAGGCCCGCATGGACAAGCTGCGCATTGGTGATCCGCTTGACAAGTGCATTGATGTCGGCGCTATCGTTGATCCGGTCCAGCTTGACGCGATCACGGCCCTTGTGACGTCAAGCGCCGGCGACATCTACCACGCCGCGACGCCCTTACCGGACACGGGCTGCTATTACCCGCCGACCCTGATCACCGGTTTGTCGACGGCGGATAAGTTGATGCAGGAGGAAATCTTTGGCCCCGTGCTTGTCGCCACGACCTTCCGAACACCATCTGAAGCGGTCGAGTTGGCGAACAACACGCGCTACGGGCTGGCCGCCACGGTCTGGACCGAGAACGTCAATCTGGCGCTTGATATTGCGCCGAAACTGGCCGCCGGTGTTGTCTGGGTCAACGCGACAAACCTGTTTGACGCAGCTGCCGGGTTTGGTGGCGTGCGCGAAAGCGGCTTTGGGCGTGAAGGCGGCTGGGAAGGGCTTCAGGCCTATACCAAGGCGAAAGATGCCGCACCTAAACTGTCGAAGATCGCTTCGATTGCCGCTCCGACAAAAGCCGATGTGGCCGATTTGGACCGCACGGCAAAGCTGTACATCGGTGGAAAGCAGGCGCGCCCCGATGGGGGGTATTCGCGCGCTGTTTGGTCTCCGAAGGGCAAACTTCTTGGGCACGCAAGTCTGGCAAACCGCAAGGACCTGCGCAACGCCGTCGAGGCGATGAACGCCGCGAAGGGCTGGAGCAAAACAACCGGTCATTTGCGCGCGCAAATCCTCTATTATCTGGGCGAAAACCTGTCTGCGCGTGGCGATGAATTCGCAAGCCGGATCAACGACATGACAGGCAAACGTAGTGGAAAGGCCGAGGTTGACGCGTCGCATCGACCGGCTGTTCACCTGGGCCGCCTGGGCCGACAAATACGATGGTGCCGCCAAGGATGTGCCACTGCGCGGGATAGCTCTTGCGATGAACGAACCCGTGGGCAAGATCGCCGCATTCGCCTCTGACGATGCGCCACTTCTTGGCCTGATTTCGGTCATGGCCCCGGCGATGGCGATGGGCAACCGGATCACGGTGCATGGCCACCGAGCCGTTCCCGCTTGGCGGCGACCGATTTCTATCAGGTGCTTGAGACATCGGACGTGCCCGGCGGAGTGGTCAATATCCTGACCGGTAACCACACCGAATTGGCGCCACAGGTCGGCGGGCACATGGATATCGACGCCGTCTGGTCTTTCTCCGGCAGCGATCTGTCGGCCGTTATCGAGCGCGAAGCCGCAGGAAACCTAAAACGCACCTGGGTCAACAACGGCAAAGGGCGCGACTGGTCAAACGCGGATGCATCAGCGTTTTTGACAGCCTCGACCGAAGTTAAGACAATCTGGGTCCCATACGGCGAGTAAACGCCGCCAAAGATAGACTGCTGAATTGGGAAAGTCTCCAGGGCCACTGGAAACGAAAACCCCCGATGCTTGGCACCGGGGGTCTCCTTTATTCGCTTATTGGGCGTGCCGTCAGTTCAGGTCTTTGGCCTCGACGGTCTTTGCCTCGAACGTATCACCGTTGGCGATTTCGATGCGGCGCGGTTTAAGCGCTTCGGGGACTTCACGCGTAAGATCGATATGGAGCATTCCGTCCAAATGGCTTGCCCCTGTCACACGGACATGGTCAGCCAAAGCAAAACGGCGCTCAAATGCGCGGGTGGCGATGCCGCGGTGCAAATACGTACGATCTTCGTCATCTGTGGCCTTTTTGGCCGTGACGATCAAAGCGCTTTCACGCATTTCGACATTCAGATCGGCGTCACTGAAGCCAGCAACGGCAATCGAAATACGCCATCCATCGTCGGATGTTTTCTCGATGTTGTAGGGCGGGTAGGACGCGGCCGTTGACGTGTCTGTCAGGGCGCGGTCCATGAGGTCGGCGATCTGGTCAAAACCGACGGTTGCACGGTAAAGCGGTGCAAGATCAAAAGTTCGCATGAGGGATCCTCCTTTGAGCGATTTCAAGTTTTACGCCTCCCCTGTTGCGGGCAAGGCTGGTGATGAAAACAGAGCCAACTGCGGCCTCTGCTCAACTCAGGTAGGCACCGGAAATCGCGGCTTCAAGACCCCTCGGCCGCATTCACCGCGCTTTGTAGCGGCGGCAAACGCAGCGCCACATCCGACGCAAGGCCAACTGGCTGCTGGCCCTGACTTGAAGAACTTGAAAGAACCGCCACAAGCTCAAGCCCTGCTTGGATTTTTCTAAGGAGCGGTGCGCCGCTTTCCCCTCCCGCAACGGCACAGGCCACTGTCACGAGCCCCTCAATACCATCGACAACCTCGCAGGCCCGCTGCCGGGGCGGCGCCGGCGCCTGCTCCTTGCCGCCGGGCAGGGAAAACTGCAGCTCCAGTGTTACCGGACTATGCTCGCTGCGCATGTTGTGACCCGGAACGATGGCATCCACCATGTGCCGGCCACCCTCGAGCCGTAATCCGGTGCGGGAAATATTGGTGATGATACCGTTTGCCCGATTGCCGTTACCGACAGAGATTTCTGCATGCAAGCGCGTATCGAACCGGGGATGCCTGCGCAGGTCAACCAGCAGCGTGGTTTCAACCTGCTGACTGCGTGGTGTACCCAGTGGCTCCAGTATGAAATCGCCAGCATATTCCGGGGTGTCGTAATCAATAGCCATTAATGCAAATCCCTGTTCGCCCTGTATAAAAAACATACCGCCCATCAGTGCTGTAATTCGGCTGTATTTCGAAAAACCTTAGCAGGCCGCAGCAAGACCCAACGCTTGCGCATGCTCCGTTATGCATGCCCCCTTCCCGCACTGATTGACCTTCTTTCTCCCGTTTCCACCGGGCATTCCTGTACCTAAGTACAATTTATCCGCCCCGTCCCGGCCTTTAGCATAGTAATTAATCAAAAGCGGCAGGTTCCGTATCGATCGCTCCACCAGCTCGTATGTGACCGATCATTACGGATCCCGGCCGAACACAATTGCCGATGGAAATCACAATGAATAATAATTTCAAAGTATGTCAGGCGGATTCCCCTTACAGATTGGTTGCTATCGCGGCACTGCTCGTGGCCATCACCGCCTGTGGTGGTGGCAGTGGCGGTGGCACAACCAACAAGGCACCAGCTGCCAGCGGGATCACTATCACCGATGGCAATGGCGGCAGTGCAGAAATCGGCGACATGCTCACCGGCGACTATAATTACACCGATGCGGAAGGTGATGCCGAAGGCCCCACAAGCTTCCGCTGGATGCGCGGCGGCGTACCGATTCCGGGCGCAACTACCCCGATGTATACCCCGGTTGCGGCCGATGCGGGTCAGGCCATCAGCTTTGAAGTTACGCCGGCCGCGGCCACCGGAACGAGTCCGGGCACAGCGGCCCTTGCAGAAACTGACATCATGATCAACGCGGCGCCGCTTGCCAGCGCGGTCAGCATCACCGACGTCAATGGCGGCAATGCCGTGACCGGCGATGCACTGACGGGAAACTACACTTACAGCGATGCAGACTTCGACGCCGAAGGCACTTCGATCCTGCGCTGGTTACGCGATAATGTGGCGATTGCCGGCGCTGTGACCAGTACATATACGCTGCTAGCGGACGATGTCGACCATGCCATTACGTTTGCAGTCACACCCGTGGCAGTAACCGGCACCAGCCCCGGCGACACGCAGATCTCGGCGAGTATCGATGCCGTGAATGCGGCCCCGCTGGCCACTGCGGTGCATATCAGCGATGACAATGATGGTAACGTTGAGATTGGTGACGACCTCACAGGTAACTACACCTACAGCGATGTGGATGGCGATGCCGAAGGCGTTACGATCTATCGCTGGTTGCGCGACGGCGTGGCGATTAACAACGCAACCACCTCCAGCTATACCCTGGTTGCGGCCGATGCGGGCTTTCCCATTCGCTTCGAGGTGACACCGGTTGCTGTCAGCGGCACCAGTCCAGGGACAGCGGTCGTGTCACCGAGCATCGGAATCGGGGCCCACCCGGTCGTGACGGGTGTGGCGCGTTACCTGGATACCAACACCAATGGTGTGACTGACGCCGACGACGAGTTGATTGTTCCGTTCACCCAGCCGATCAACAACAACCTGGCCAATTCAAGCGATTTTGATTTACCGGTGACCGGTGATGACCTTGGTTCCGGCGCTGTGGTGAGTGCCGGTCCCGCACCCAATGAACTGACCCTGACCCTGGGCACGGCACCCAGCCTGAAGTTACGCCAGGTGTTTTCCAGCAGCAGCACGGCCGCCAATTCACCCTCCGGCATCGACGTCAGCGCAATGATGACGGTCAATGCCATTGAAAACGTGCTGGGCATCGATGCCGAGGCATCGGCCGCGATCGATATCGTACCGGGTTATGTCGATTCCGGGCAGACACTGGGGGCTTCTCTCAGCCAGTCCGTTGCGTTTGGTGATATCGATGGTGACGGTGACCTGGACCTGGTGGTCGCAAACGAAGGCGAGGCCAACCTGGTCTACATCAATGACGGCACCGGTGATTATTCCGATTCCGGCCAGGCACTGGGAACGTCGCTGAGCCGCTCGATCGCGCTCGGGGATATCGATGCTGACGGCGACCTGGATCTCGTGGTGGCCAATGAAAACCAGGGCAACCGCGTCTATACCAATGACGGCGCCGGAACCTTTACGGATTCCGGCCAGTCACTCGGCACCTATGCCAGCCAATCGGTCGCGCTGGGGGATATCGATGCTGATGGCGACCTGGATCTGGTGGTGGCCAATGAAAACCAGGGCAACCGCATCTATACCAACAATGGTGTGGGGAACTTTACGGATTCCGGCCAGTCACTCGGCACCTATGCCAGCCGTTCGATCATCCTGGGAGATATCGATGGCGATGGCGACCTGGACCTGGCAGTGGCCAATGAAAACCAGGGCAACCGCGTCTATACCAATGACGGCGCCGGAACCTTTACGGATTCCGGCCAGTCACTCGGCACCTATGCCAGCCAATCGGTCGCGCTGGGGGATGTCGATGCTGATGGCGACCTGGATCTGGTGGTGGCCAATGAAAACCAGGGTAACCGCATCTATACTAACAATGGTGTGGGGATCTTTACGGATTCCGGCCAGTCACTCGGCACCTATGCCAGTCGTTCCGTTGCACTCGGTGATATGGATGGCGACGGCGATCTGGACCTGGCGGTGGCCAATGACGGCCAGGGCAACCGGATCTATTTCAATGACGGTACAGGGATGTTCACGGATTCCGGCCAGTCGCTCGGGACCTATCTGAGCCGCTCGATTACACTTGGCGATGTGGATGGCGACGGCGATCTGGACCTGGCGGTGGCTAACTACGGCCAGGCGAATCGCATCTACCTTGCCTCGCTTACCGGCGCCTGGGGCAGCACGCGCCTAGTCGCGAGCGGCCAGGCACTGGGGACCTATCAAAGCTGGGCAGTGATTCTGGGCGATGTCGACAATGACGGCGACCTGGATATCGCTCTGGCCAACCAGAGTTTGGGCAACCGGGTCTACCTTAATAATGGCACGGGCACCTTTACCGGCAACGGCCAGGCGCTGGGTATAGGCGGCAGCCTGGCGCTGGCGCTGGGCGACGTCGATGGCGACAACGACCTGGACATGGTCGTGGGCAATCACGGACAGGGTAACCGGGTCTACCTCAATAACGGCACAGGCATCTATACCGACAGCGGTCAGTCACTGGCGATGAGTCTCACCTATGCAGTCGCGCTGGGAGATGTGGATCGTGACGGTGATCTGGACATGGTGGCCGGCAATCAGAACCAGGCTAACCGGGTATTTCTCAACAACGGCGCGGGAATCTTCACAGACACCGGCCAGTTACTGGGTAACAATGACAGCCGTTCGCTCAAACTGGGTGATATCGATCGCGATGGCGATCTGGATATGATGGTCGGCAATTTCAACCAGGGTAACCGGGTGTATATAAATAATGGCGCAGGCAGCTACACCGATGCCGGCCAGTCACTGGGCACGCACAACACCTGGGAGATCGCGCTGGGAGATATCGATCGTGACGGCGATCTCGACATGGTGACAGCCAACCAGGGTCAGGCCAGCCGGTTGTATACCAATAACGGTGCGGGCAGCTACACGGACGCCGGTCAGCTACCGGGGACATATGCCAGCCGTGCGATCGCACTGGGTGATATTGACGGCGACGGCGACCTGGATATCGCGGTGGGTAACTTCAGCCAGGGCAACCGGCTCTTTACCAACGATGGCACGGGCACTTATACCGATACCGGTCAGTCGCTGGACACGGACAACACCCAGTCAGTGGCACTTGGCGACCTGGATAACGACGGCGACCTGGACATGGCTGTGGCCAACCAGAGTCAGCCGAGCCAGGTGTATTTCAACCAGTGAATGCAGGCAATATCATGCCTGATGTAGATTCACCTGTTGGGCACGTCGCTGCGCTCCTTTGCCCAACCTACGCCGCCTGTTCCCAGCAACCCAGTAGGTTGGGCAAAGCGCAGCGTGTCCAACATAATTAAATGCAATCACTGCAGGTTGGCCAGAGCCTGCATGACGATGTCCCGCCCCTGTCGCCAGACCGCCAGCCGCCATTGCTCATCCAGCGGGTAGAAGACATCTAATAACTCCTGCCTTACTCTAGCGCCATTCGGGTGATCCACCCCGCCGTAGTGATGCAGCCAGTTTTCACTCCGCAATGCGCGGAACACCGATATCGTCGGGCGGGTACCGAACTCCATGGCCACCGCCAGCAGGTCGTTACGCTCCAGCATGGATTCCAGTGCCTGGTTCAATGTCCCGTACAGGGGAACCGAAACAGACTCACCCGTCTGCGGGGTTCTGACCCGTTGTCCCCACCATTGTGTTGCACGCCGGTATTGCGGTGAATCGTCGGGGTAATTGGCAATAATCTCAACCTCGCCATGCGTCCCGAGGCCCGTATGAATATCGATGTAAACCACACGCTGCGCCTGTGCAAGCTGACTGCGCGTCAGCTCTGCAAGTATTGCACTCGTCCAGCTTGCAGCATTGCCCCCGTAGAACAGGCCCTTTGGATGGGTATACTGACCACCACTGATCGCGCGCTGTAATTCGGCTTTACCATTGAGCAGGCCATACCAAAGCAAGCGCGTCCAGGCCTTCAGGTTATTCCAGGCCGACAGTGACTGCGGCGCGATGGCATCGGCCAGTTCGGCGTAGCCTGCATTGACAGGATAGATCGATGCGTGGTCGATGAAATTCCGGTTTAAATCGATATTGTCCTCATTGACGCGCCGCAGGTGGGCAAAACCGTATGGATTCACCGCGTGCAGCATGAGTACAGTCACTTCGGGCGGCAGTTGCGATAACACGCCCTGTTGCAGCAGACCGGTCTGGATTGCGGAACCGGCAAACCCTTCCACCCCGTGAATACCACTGGCAATAACCACCAGGGTATGAGCCGACGGGGCACCGATGCGCACCGCATCCATATACAGCTTCAGCCCGTCCGGGCCCGTTTCCGGCAACTGGAAGCTTGTTTCCTGTAAGCCCTGTGCATGGGCAGCATCCAGAAATTTGTTGCGTGCTTCCTGATAATCCTGTGAGAACAACTCCAGCGCATGGTCGTCCATGGTTTCGGCCGGGGCCTGACCGGGTAATACGAATACAGCCAGCAGCAACATCCGGGCCAGCAGATTTTCAGTTACACAAATTCTGGTTTGCATAAAAATATTCATACCGGTAATTTCGGTGGCGGCATGCCGAGTCAGTTAACCTGCTCATATTAAGATAGACATATAAGAATGTATCAGCGGGCTGACCGATCTTATTTCGATTGCCGGGCGGATGTCATCGATAAGTTGATGCAGCGGATGCCTGGTCTGTGCCTCCGGCCTGTCACTCTGAACCTCCGGTTTATCCGGGCAGGTGCGTCCTGCATTTTTCTGGTGTGGCTGTTGATATCGGCTGGAGCAGAGGCTGCCTGGTTCAAGACGCCCGAGCGGTGGCTGCTAGAAACATATCGCATATCAGCGATGGCGTGCAATTATAACCGATGCTTAAAAACACCGGGCACTACATGGACAGAAATTCGCCACCCCCAGTTACCAGTGGTATCCTGTAACTGTTCTATTGCACGTTGTACATATCGCCCTGCAAGGAGAACCGACATGCCGGAGAGATGGCTGCAAATCAAGGGAGATCCGTCAGTACGCGGATTTCTGTTCCAACAACAGCGGGTGGAAAGCCTGTTCGATACATCCATCAATCGAGTCCATGAAATCGTGCACACACTCTTCACCCGCAAGGGCGTATTTGATGCCAAAATCCACTATTCGTCCAGCCAGTTGACCTGCTGGTTTGCGCACGATCCGTTCTGTTACGAAAAGTTCGTGCGCGATGAAGTGCTTGATAATGGCTTTCTCGACCGGTTCCCGGACGGAGACCATGCAGGCCGCACCCCCGTGATCGAGCCCGGTGACATCGAACGCATCTTCAGGGAATTCCGGCGCCTGCGCATGACCGACCAGACCATTTATCTGCGCAATGGCTCAATCAACCTGATCAACGGCATGATCAACATGGGGTTCTCCTGCGACGGCACGCATTACATCGATCATAAAACCTTTTTCGAGAAACTTGACCGGTTTGAGACAACCGAGCAGTCGACTTGACAGAGCTGGTGGCATCAGGGGATGAATATATACGTACCTGCTCCCCGAAGAAGCTCACCTTTAGTATTGAAATAAAACCTGGGCTGGTGAACCCGGCAAGAAGATCGAGAGATTCGTTTTCCTGCCACGCTGCATCCAGTCATAAACCAATCAGATCCTCCTGTTGCAGAAAATACGATGCCTGAATATCTCGCATTCCTGACCGAGCTCAGCACGGCGAATCGCACCCTGCTTGTCGCCATAGTGGCCGTACTGGCGCACCTCCTCGTGCGGCTGGTACGCCTGCTCACGAACAGCTTCATGACTGCGGAATTCTCGACCCACTGGACCAAGACCCGGACCATTGTCAGCCTGGCCATCAGCACAATGATTTTCGCTGTCTATTTCGGCGCGTTCGGTTTTATCCTGCAGGAATACGGGGTGTCGCTGACCGCCTACCTCGCCAGCGCATCGATACTGGGCCTGGCTATCGGTTTTGGCTCTCAGGGGATTGTGCAGGATGTCGTAACCGGCCTTACCATGATTTTTTCCGATTTGTTTCATGTCGGCGACATGGCGGAGATCTCCGGACAAACCGGGATGGTCACGTCCATTGGCATGCGCTTCACCGTGCTGCGCAACCCCCTCGGCGCGGAGGTCTTTATCCCCAATCGCACCATCACCAATGTCATTGTCTATCCACGCGGATATATCCGCTGCCTGGCGGATATCGCCCTGTCATCCAGCGATGAAACCGCGCAACGCATGACAGAGATCGTGAAGAACATCGTGAGTGGCACCATCGAGCAATTTCCGGGCATCCTGCGCGCCGAACCGGAGATAGAAAACGTTCAGGTGACCGATGCCGGCAAGCGCTTCCTGCGGGTAAAATTCAGGATCTGGCCGGGACGCGGCGCGCCGCTTGAAACCACCTTCAAACAGGACGTGGTGCAGGCGTTGAAAGGCATCGATGACAGCTATGCGGACTGGAAAGTGAGTATCAACTATGAAGTGCAACGCAGGACCGCAGCCCCGGCACGGCGACGCAGACGCACCTGACAGGACTGCAAGCCATATTATCAGTGCCGGCCATAAGCACTCGGCCCCTGTTATTACCCCTGTGATTCCGGACACCCGTTGATCCCGGCCCCGTGAATCAAGTGCTCACGGCAGCAATACCCCGGTACTAGCCCGCCCGCACGGTGGCATGCCTGTCGCCGGCAGTCTGCGCTGGCATGCATGGCGAATTCAATCCGGGCCCCGGTGGTACGCGCACTCTTCCGGGCCACTTGAAATATCACGGAACAATTCGCATCTTTTGAATGTCTCACCGGCACCAAAAACCGGGGTTCGGACTGCACTGGAATATGACCGGAAATCCATGATGACGTCAGGAGCACAACAACAGTGAGCACACAATCTGCAACGCCTGCGCAGAGCGCAACATCCAGCACCGCACAGATGGCCTTCCGCCAGGTTCATGAGCATCTCGGGGAAAAGATCATCGGGCAGCAGGGCCTGGTCGAGCGCCTGCTGATCGCGCTGCTGGCCGATGGTCACCTCCTGGTCGAGGGCGCACCAGGCCTGGCAAAGACAACGGCAATCAAGGAGTTATCGAAACTACTTCAAGCTGATTTTCAGCGTCTGCAGTTCACCCCGGACCTGTTGCCCGGCGATCTGACCGGCACCGACATCTACCGCCCCGAGACCGCTGAGTTTCATTTCCAGGAGGGCCCGCTGTTTCACAACCTGGTGCTGGCCGACGAGATCAACCGGGCGCCGGCGAAGGTGCAGTCGGCATTGCTCGAGGCCATGGGAGAACGGCAGATCACCGTCGGCCGCACCACCTACCCGTTGCCGCGCCCGTTTCTGGTCATGGCGACACAGAACCCCATAGAACACGAAGGCACCTATCCCCTGCCCGAGGCCCAGCTTGACCGCTTTCTGATGCACGTGCGCATCGGCTACCCGTCCGCCGGCGCCGAACGCGACATCCTGAAACTCGCGCGCCGGCAGGCTGAGGCCTCCTACGAGACCAGCGAGGAAGTCGTGGCGCCGATCAGCCGGGAACAGATATTCGCGGCACAAAAAGAAGTGCTGGCCCTGCACATGGCCGAACCCGTCGAGGAATACCTGGTACAACTGGTGCTGGCGAGCCGCGCTCCGGCGGCCTACAACAGCGACCTGGCCCGCCTGGTCAACTACGGCGCCAGTCCGCGCGCGACCATTGCGCTGGACCGTTGCGCCCGCGCCCACGCCTGGCTGCAGGGTCGTGACTATGTCTCGCCCGAAGATGTACAGGCCATTGCCTATGACGTGTTAAGGCACCGGATACTGCTTTCCTTCGAAGCCGAGGCGGAAGGCGTCAGCCCGGATGATTTCATCCGTCACCTGCTGCAACTGATTCCGGTGGCCTGAGCATGCGCAGTCTGCTGGATCGCTGGTGTCTCAGCGCAGTAACAAACTCCGTCCCGGACGAATCCGCCGCCGCACTGCTTAACCCTGCAACCTGCGTCACGCTGAAAGAGCTGATCGGCCTGCAACGCCACGCGCGCAAAAACTGGACCTGCGGCACCGGATTCCGGCGCGCGCCCAACTGGCCGGCAACCACCGGTCGCGTTTTCGTGGCTCGCGGCATGGATTATCAGGAATCGCGCACTTACCAGCCCGGTGACGATATCCGCAACATGGACTGGCGGGTCACTGCCCGTGCCGGCACGTGCGCACACCAAACTGTTTCAGGAGGAACGCGAGCGGCCGGTGGTACTGTTTCTCGATCTGGGCCCGAGCCTGTTTTTTGCCACCCGGGGCGCCTTGAAATCAGTCATCGCGGCACGCGCGGCGACCCTGCTCGGCTGGGCGGCGGCGGCACAGGGTGACCGCATCGGCGCACTGCTGTTTAACGGCGGTCATCACGAACTGAAACCGCGCAGTGGCCAGCGCGGCGTGTTAGCCGCTGATCCATGCGCTGCTCGAACATACGGATCCCCTCAAGGGACTGGCGACACCGACCTCACCCTGGCGGGCTGAATGAAGCACTGGTCAGGCTGCGGCGTATCGTCCGTCCCGGCAGCCTGGTGCTGTTGATCAGCGATTTCTATGGACTGAATGACGACACCGGCACCCATCTGTTACGCCTGCGTCAGCACACTGACCTGGTCGCGCTGCAAATCCCCGATCCACTCGAACTGGCGCCGCCACCCCCCGGCCGTTATGGCGTGACCGATGGCCAGCATTCCGGGGTACTCGATACCCGCTCCAGTAGCGGCCGACAGGGCTACAATGACTTTTTCCGACGAACACCGGCAAGTGCTGCAGAAGACCCTGCAGAAAAATGCCATACCGCTGCTGCAATTATCGACCACGGACAATGTGGTCGGTGCGCTGCAATCACAGCTTGGCAATCGCGTCACAGCAGCCGCACGTGCAACGGGGCTGTAGCATGAACCCGTCCATGCCGGAAACGCTGCAGCTGCGTGACATTCACCTGCCGGGACCAGCGGGCATCTGGCCGCCTGCACCGGGCTGGTGGATAGTGGCCGCTGTTGCGCTTGGCCTGCTGGCATGGATCAGCGTCATTGCTGTGGCGCCGTTTAAAGCTACGCCGGCAACGCCGGCATATCCTTGGCCTGCTGGATCAACTGGAACAGTCGTCCATCGATACACGCTCACCTGAATTTCTTGCACAACTGTCGCGCCTGCTGCGCCGCATCGCGCTGCTGCGTTTTCCGGGACAGACAATCGCCCCGTTAACAGGCAAGGACTGGTTGCGGTTTCTGGACGCGACCGGCGGTAACGGCGGCTTCTGTACCGGACCGGGGCAGGTGCTGGCGGAGGGTCCCTATGTACGCGACCTGCCCGAGGCCCTGGACACCCGCGCCCTGACGGCGCTGATTCGCGACTGGATCAAGAAGAACACCGGCACCTGACATGAACTTTGAATTTGCCTGGCCCTGGTTATTGACCGCCCTGCCGCTGCCCCTGCTGGCGGCGCGGTTGTTACCGCGTGCCAGGATGCCGCTCCCTGCGGCACTGCGTTTTCCTTTTTACGGCGCCTTGCAGCAAAGCCTGGCAAGACCTGCACGGCGCCAGTCCCGACTGCGCCTGCTGCTCGCCGCACTCGCCTGGTTGTTACTGGTGCTGGCCGCTGCCCGTCCGCAATGGATTGGCGAGACGCTGCATTTGCCGGTCAGCGGCCGCAGCCTGATGCTGGCGGTGGATATCTCCGGTTCCATGCAGACCGAAGACATGCTGATCGACGATCGCCAGGTCATGCGCCTGGCTGCCGTCAAGCAGGTCGCCGGCGATTTTATCGAGCAGCGCGCGGGTGACCAGCTGGGTCTGATACTGTTCGGTGACCAGGCCTACCTGCAGGCGCCACTGACCTTTGATCGTCACACGGTACGCACCCTGCTGAACGAAGCCGCCATCGGGCTGGCTGGAAAACGCACCGCGATTGGCGACGCCATCGGGCTGGCCATCAAGCGACTGCGCGAGCAGCCGGAAACAAACCGGGTGCTGATCCTGCTCACCGATGGCGCCAATACAGCGGGCAGTGTCGAGCCGTTAAAGGCCGCCGACCTGGCCGCCAGCGAAACGGTGCGTATCTATACCATTGGCGTCGGCGCTGACAACAGGCTCCTCCGTGGACCCTTTGGTGCTCAGCGTATCGCAACGGGGGATCTCGACGAAGACGACTTGAAAGCGATTGCCGAAAAAACCGGCGGACGTTACTTTCGCGCGCGCGACACACAAGGTCTGGCAAGAGATCTACGCACTGCTCGATGCCATAGAACCGGTCTCCGCGGACGAACAACGCTATCGACCCGTCGATGAACTCTACGCCTGGCCTCTGGGTAGCGCCCTTCCTGATCAGCCTGTTACTGGCGTTGCAGGCAGGCGGATGGCAGCCAGCGTCCTTGCAAACTCCGGGCGCAACATGCCTGAGCAATTTCACTTTATCCAGCCCCTGTGGCTGCTGGCCCTGTTACCGCTCGCAGTGCTGTTGTGGCAGCTCAGTCGGCATAGCGACACGAGCAATCCGTGGCGAAAAATCGTCGATTCCCGCTTGCTACCGTTACTGATGAGCAACCAGCAGCAGGGCAAAAACAACCTCCCCCTCTGGCTGCTGGCCATCGGCTGGCTGGTAGCCGTGCTGGCCCTGGCCGACCCGAGCTGGGAACAACTGCCGCAACCGCTTATGCAAACCAGCACATCGCGCGTGATCGTGCTCGACCTGTCGCGCTCCATGCTGGCGGCTGACCTGCAACCCTCGCGCCTGCTACGCGCCCGCTTCAAGGTCGAAGACATACTCGCACACGATGATGAGGGTCAGACAGGCCTGGTTGTGTTTGCCGGAGATCGCATTCAGCGTCACCCCCTTAACCCGCGATGCCGACACCATCCGCGCCCAGTTAAAGGCACTGGAACCGGACATCATGCCGACCCAGGGCAGCCGTGCCGACCTGGGACTGCGCAAGGCAGCAGGAATTATTGCAACAGGCGGGCGTGGCAAGCGCTCAGGTGATACTGATTGCCGATGGCGTTGAAGGTGACAAGGCTGCGCGCGCCGCTGCCCGGCTGCGCCAATCCGGTTATCGTGTTTCCGTGCTTGGCACAGGCACAACCGCCGGTGCACCGCTACCCGATGGGCGAGGTGGTGTAACTGCAGGATGCCTCGGGAAAACCCCTGCTGGTCAAACTGGACAGCACAGGCACTGCAGTCCGTGGCGCAGGCCGGTGGCGGGCGCTATAGTCAATTGACGGGCAATGAGTCGGATATCAGATACCTGCTCGATGCCGCCAGAGGCAGTGCGACAAGCCGGCAGGCCGAGGATGATGCAGACACAGCAATGGAAGGAACAGGGCCCGCTGCTGGCCGTGCCTGTTGCTGCCACTGGCGGCACTGGCATTTCGACGCGGCTGGTTGCTGAGTGTGGTGTTATGCACGCGCCCTGCTCTCACAACCCCGACAGGCCATGGCCTTCAGCTGGAACGATTTATGGCTGCGCACTGATCAACAGGCCGCACAGGCGCTGCAGCAGGGACACTACGAACAGGCCGCCAGGCTGGCCGAAGACCCGGCGCAACGCGGCAGCGCCGAATACAAAAAAGGTGATTACCAGCAAGGCCCTCGACGCCTTCAACAAGGCGCCCGGCACCGATGCCGCCTACAACCGCGGCAATGCACTTGCCAAGCTGGGCGACTATCAGCAAGCCATCGCCGCCTACGATGAGGCCCTGGAGGTGCAGCCCGGCATGGAAGACGCCGCTGCCAACAAGGCCGCTGTCGAGGCGCTCCTGAAAGAACAGCAACAGCAACAGAGCAGCAGGGTGAACAGGACCAGCAGAGAGTGAACAGGATGCCAGAGCAATGAGCCGCAGCAAGCAGACAGGACTGCAAGCAGTCATCCGGCCGAAGGGCGAACGAACGGCGAACAGCCGCATCCGCCAGCTGCGCAAATGACAGCAGCAGATCCGCCAGCACGGCGAGAACGAGGAACCCTCCGCACAGGAGCAGGGCCCTTCGGGGACACAGGATCCGCTGACGGGAGCGACGGCGAACAACAGGGGAGCGCACGGACAACGCCTTTGCCGATGCCAACAAGCAGCTGGATGAAGGCAAGCCAGAGCAGCAGGATGACAAGCGTGGCCGGACCCGCGCAACGCGCCGGCTGCAGAACCAGGCGGCTGTCACAGCAGGCCGGCGGATGAACGCGAACACACCGCCCGACGGCGCACCGTACCCTGCCGAGGCCGAGGCGTTGAGCAGCGAAGAACAACTGGCCGCACCGACAATGGCTGCGCCGCATCCCGGATGACCCGGGTGGACTGCTGCGCCGCAAGTTTCTCTACCAGTACCGGCAGCGTGGCGAGCAGCACAGCAGGCGGCAATGCCCAGGACTGGTAATACGACATGGCGATGACAGACGACATGATGCATGCGAACAAAGAATTCATGAACATGATATACCTGGCCACCCTGCTGGCGGGCCATGTTGAGCAGCCTGCCTGGCGGCACCGCCCTGGCCGGCGTGCAACGCCCAGACTCGAGCGTAACACGGTCTACGAAGGTGATCCGGTTATCCTGATCATCGAAAGCGACGGCCGGCAGTCGGGCGAACCCGACCTTGCAGCGCTCAACAGGGACTTCAGGGTGCTGGGCAACAGCACCAGCACCCAGGTCAGCATAATCAACGGCCGGCGTTCCGACAAAACCAGCTGGACCGTTCAACTCGAACCGCGTCACAAGGGCAAGCTGACGATACCGCCGGTCCGCGTCGGCAGCGAACAAACCCGGGCGCTCGAACTGGAAGTCACCGCTATTCCCGAGCACGTCGCCGACCGGCAATCCAGGCATGTGTTTATTGAAGTCGAGGTGGATACCGACGGGGAAAGTCAGTATGTCCAGCAACAGATCCCCTATACGATTCGTCTTTACTACGATGAGAACGTACTCAGTGGCGAACTGGAAGGACCGCAGCCGGAATCGGCGGTAGTGGAACAACTGGGCGCGGATAAACATTATGAAGTCACCCGCAACGGTCGGCTCTATAACGTCATCGAACGTCACTATGCCATTGCACCGGAAAAAAGCGGTCAGCTGCAAATACCACCCGCATCCTTCAGGGGACAGGTCGCATCCGCACGCAGCGCGTCCGCGCCGGGCGCGCGCCAGGGATCTTTCATGGAACGGTTTTTACGTAACACCCCGTTTGCGAACGATCCGTTTTTCAGTGCTGCACCCTTCTCCACCGCCGGACAACCGGTACGCATTCGCAGCAAGGCCATCAGCGTTGACATCCTGCCACGGCCTGCCTCAGCGGGAAATACCTGGTTGCCGGCAGAACAGCTGACCCTGCATGACAGCTGGGCCGACACGCCACCGGAGTTGCGCGCAGGTGAACCGGTCACGCGCACGCTTACGCTGCAGGCAAAGGGGCTCACCGGCGCACAGCTATCGGGCTTGCAACTGGAGCAGCCCGCACACACCCGCCTGTACCCGGAATCCCCGGTCACTGAAAGTCGCACAGACGGTGACCAGGTCTATGGCATCAGCACACAAAACTTCACCTATATACCCGCGCAGGCCGGCATGCTGACGATCCCGGCAGTCAAGCTGGACTGGTGGAATACATCCACCAATCAGGCGGCCAGTACCCGCCTGCCGCAGTGGGAAGTCGAGGTCAAGCCCGGAGTCGGCGGCACCCAAACCCGGCCGCCCGGCATTGCGGCAGACAGCATGCGGGCCGCCACGGCAGAACAGCCGCCGCCCGACACACAGACACCACCGGTAAACCGGCTCGAGCAGCGCGAAAGGTTCGAGTATTGGCCGCTGGCGGGTGCCGCGCTGCTCGTACTGGCGCTCGTCCTGAGCGCCGTGAAATGGCGCCGTCATACACAGCCGGTAACGCCGGCTGCAAGTCCGGTAATACCCGCAGCACAAAACACCCGGGCAATGTTAAAAAAACTGCTACCACAGCTGGAACATGCCTGCAGCACGAACGATGCCAAAGCTGCCGCACATGTATTGCTTGAACTGGGTCGCGCGCGCTGGCCGAATGACCCGCCGCGCAGTCTGGGTGCACTGGCCACCCGCCTTGGACAAGGTAACGAGCAGATCGCGGCGCTGAACCGCGCCTTGTATGCAGCGGACACGGCAAAGTGGAACGGCACCGGCTTATGCATCGCGCTCAAGGGCGCCTGGCAACCGAAGCCTGCCGATAAAAAGCCTGCTGAAGAAAGCCTGAAACCGCTTTACCCGCACAGCGGCTGACAAGGACATCGCCTGCGTTACACTGCGGCCCGTCAATCAGGCTGCGGCACTGCACTCAGCAATCAGGCGAGCCGTAACTCGGCCAGAGTCGCACGCGTTTCTCCACCGCTGATATCAGGAATGAGGTCCAGTTCCAGCAGTGTCAGGCCGTCAAGATCGACGACATAGTCTTCGATCTCGCGGCGATTGTCAGGCGGGCTGAAATTAAACTGCTGACGGACTATCTCCCGGCTGGATGCCGCCCCGCCCGGGGACCAGCGCAGCACGAATTCCTGGGTACGCTGACGTTCGTCTTCGAGAAACACCAGATGAATTCGCCTGATCCTGTGCGGCTTGTCAAACCGCAGGCGGATCGTCTGCTTGCCGGGTTGTTGCGCGCGCCAGCCGGAACCGGTCTTCGCGACCAGTGCCGACTCGATCGGATGCTCCACGTCTTCGGAGGTGAGCTCTACCTCAACCAGGTGTTCCAGGTCCAGCCAGTCCCGGGAATCGGCGGCAGCCGTCGCTTGAAGACCCATATCAGTTACCTGCTTGCGCATACACTACCCCCCTCATCTGTATCCCGTCTGACCCACAACCTATCATATAATCGAACACTACCGAAATAACAGAGCCGCCAGAATGGAAATTGCAACCATTACCACACAGCCCTTTGCCGACCAGCGCCCCGGCACCTCCGGGCTGCGTAAAAAAGTCAGGATGTTTCAGACGCCCCACTACCTGGAAAACTTTGTCCAGTCGATATTCGACACCCGGACGGACCTCAGGGGCGGCACACTCGCCCTGGGCGGTGACGGGCGCTATTACAACCGGCACGCGATCCAGATCATTCTGCGCATGGCGGCAGCCAACGGCGTGGCCAAAGTCATTGTGGGTCAAGGCGGCCTGCTCTCCACACCGGCCGCGTCCTGCGTCATCCGCAAATACCGCACCGGCGGCGGCATCATACTCTCCGCCAGCCACAATCCGGGCGGCCCGGACGGGGACTTCGGCATCAAGTTCAATACCGCCAATGGCGGCCCGGCCCCGGAGGCAGTCACCGAAGCCATCTTCGCGCGCACCCGGGAGATCAGGCGCATACCGGACCCTGGTCACGCAGGAGATCGACCTCGATACCCTCGGCACCCTGACGCTGGGGGAAACCTCCGTGGAGGTCATCGATGCAGTGGCGGATTACGCCGCACTGATGGAAGACGCTGTTCGATTTCGAGCGCATTCGCCAACTGTTCAACTCCGGGCACTTCAGCATGCGCTTCGACGCCATGCACGCAATCACCGGTCCCTATGCCAGGCGCATCCTGGAAGACATGCTGGGCGCGGAACCCGGCACCGTGATCAACGGCACCCCACTGAGGACTTCGGCGGCGGTCATCCCGACCCCAATCTGGTTCACGCCCACGAGCTGGTTGCCCTGACATAGGGGCCCGACGCGGTCGATTTCGCCGCCGCCTCCGATGGCGACGGCGACCGCAACATGATTCTGGGGCGCAATTTCTTCGTCACCCCCAGCGACAGTCTGGCGGTGATGGCTGCCAATGCCCACCACATCAAGGGCTATGCCAGCCGGCATCAGCGGGGTGGCCCGTTCCATGCCGACCAGCCAGGCCGTCGACCGGGTGGCGGCGGCGCTGGGCCTGGACTGCTATGAGACCCCGACCGGCTGGAAATTTTTCGGCAACCTGCTGGATGCAAACCGCATCACGCTCTGCGGCGAGGAGAGTTTTGGCACCGGTTCCGATCATGTCAGGGAGAAAGACGGTCTGTGGGCGGTACTCTTCTGGCTCAATCTGCTGGCGGTGCGGCAGCAGTCCGTGGCGGAGATCGTGCAGGAACACTGGCGCAAGTTCGGCCGCAATTTCTACACCCGCTATGACTATGAAGGCATCGACACAGCGGCCGCCAATGGCCTGATGACCCATCTGCAGACACGCCTGGCAGACCTGCCGGGCACCACGCTGGACGGCTACACCGTCGAGCTATGCCGACGACTTCGCCTACACCGACCCGGTGGACGGCAGTGTCTCGGAGAATCAGGGTATCCGCATCGGCTTCACCGATGGATCGCGCATCGTCTATCGGCTCTCGGGCACCGGCACGGAGGGTGCAACCCTGAGAGTCTATCTCGAGGCCTACGAGCCCGACCCGGAAAAACAGGACCGCGAGACCGCCGAGGTGATGCAACCCCTGGTCGAGATAGCCACCGGGATCGCCGAGATCGAGTCCCGCACGGGGCGCACGGAACCCACGGTGATTACCTGATACGCGCCGTGTCGAGTACTGCCCCCTTTGTATATGCACCCGGCCGCTTGCCTCGGGTCAGATTGCAGTGCACAACCACGCCAGGCGCACCAGACTGGTGCGCAACAATGGGCGCAGATATCCATTCTCAACACGCCGCGCGAGGTGTGGTTTTTCACCAGACCGGTCCATCCGTGAAGACTGCGATGAAAACCGGAACCTGGACCCGGTCAGGGCAAGACTGGAAGGCAGTGACGGACGCGGATTCCTGCAAAGCCGGCAGTGCTACCCGGCAGGACTGAAGCATGTGATGCCGGCACGGAAACATAATGCTGGCAAAAATATTGCATTGCCCCGGGTTTACTGTCAAATTCGCTGGTTGCAGGATTACCCTGCGTAAATTTCTGGTGCAATGGGTATTGATTGGAAAAAGTATGATCCGGGAGAGTGCTATGACGAACTCATCAGCACCCCGGGCTATGCCCGGGCGCCCGCCCGCAACCTGGCTGCCTGGCTGCGCACCCTCCCGGACGAGGAACTGCAGGCACGCAAGGTCGATGCCGAACTGGCCATCATCGACAAGGGCGTTACCTTCACGGTCTACAGCGAAGGCGAGAATATCGACCGCGCCTGGCCATTCGACATCATCCCGCGGGTCATACCGATCCGGGAGTGGCGCGTCATCGAGGCCGGTTTGCAGCAGCGCCTGCAGGCGCTCAACCTGTTCATCAATGACCTGTATCATGATCGCAAGATCATAAAGGACGGCATTATCCCGGAGGCACTGATCGCCAAATCAAAGGGTTTCCGTCCGGAGTGTGTCGGTATAACGCCTGCCTACAAGGTCTGGGCCCATGTCTGCGGCAGTGACCTGGTGCGCGACCGAGACGGCACCATCTACGTGCTCGAGGACAACCTGCGCGTGCCATCCGGCGTCTCCTACATGATCGAGAACCGCGAGGTGACCAAACGCGTGCTACCGGAACTGTTCGAGAACAATATCATCCTGCCGGTAGACGACTATCCCGAGCAATTGCTGGAGATGCTGCAGTCTATTGCCCCGGGCAAGCGGGCCAAACCCGAGGTCGTCGTGCTCACGCCCGGCATCTACAACTCGGCCTATTTCGAGCATGCCTTCCTCGCCCGCAGCATGGGCGCCGAACTCGTCGAGGGCGCCGACCTGGTGGTGGACAAGGATGACTGCGTCTACATGCGGACCATCCAGGGCCTGGCGCGCGTCGATGTCATCTACCGGCGTGTCGATGACCTGTTCCTGGACCCGGAGGTGTTTCATCCCGGATTCCATCGCTGGGCGTTCCCGGCCTGATGCGTGCCTGGCGCAAGGGCAATGTGGCGCTGGCCAATGCGCCGGGTTGCGGGGTGGCCGATGACAAGGTCGTGTACTCCTATGTGCCGGACATTATCCGCTACTACCTCGATGAAGATCCGCTGCTGCCGAATGTACCCACTTACCGCTGCATCAACAAAAAGGAGCGCGAGCACGTGCTCGCCAACCTGAAAACCATGGTGGTCAAGCCGGCGAACGAGTCAGGCGGCTACGGCATGCTGGTCGGCCCGCAATCGACCGCCAAACAACGTAACGAATTCAGACGGCTGATCCGCGGTAATCCGCGCAACTATATCGCCCAGCCGGCACTGCTGCTGTCGACCGCGCCGACCCTGTGCGACCACACGCTGGAACCGCGGCACCTGGATCTGCGGCCGTTCATTCTGCAGGGCAAGAACACCTACGTCACGGCCGGCGGACTGACCCGGGTGGCGCTGAAGAAAGGCTCGCTGGTCGTCAATTCCTCCCAGGGCGGCGGCAGCAAGGATACCTGGGTCGTGGACAACGAGTCCGGCTGATGCTGTCACGGGTCGGCAAGCGCATCTACTGGATGGCGCGCTATATCGAGCGTGCCGAGAATACTGCGCGTCTCGTCAACACCAATCATTTCCTGCTCATGGACCTGCCGCGCGGCACCCGGGTCGGCTGGGAAGTGCTGCCGGTCATCGCCGGCGCCTACCCGCTGTTTGCTGAACATTACCAGCGCCACGACGAACGCAACACGGTCAAGTTCCTGCTGGCGGATGACTTCTACCCGGGTTCTCTCGTCAGTTCAGTCTACCGGTGCGCGTGAAAACGCCCGCACCTCGCGCGAGGTCATCCCCGGCCAGGCCTGGGAGCAGATCAATGAACTGTACCTGTATGTCACCGCGCACGTGGATGAGGCCCTGCCGCGCCGTGGCCGCTTCGCTTTCCTGACGGAAGTCATCCAGCGCTGTCAGCAGCTGACCGGTCTGCTGGCCGGGACCATGAGCCACGATGAAGCCTATGACTTCGTGCGCATCGGACGCAATCTCGAGCGTGCCGACATGACCACGCGTGTTGTCGATATCGGCGCCATGAGCCTGCAGCATGCGGCAGAGCCGGGTAACCCCGATGTGCATATCTGGAACAGTATGCTGCGCGCACTCAATGCCTACCAGATGTACCGCAAGGACGTCCAGCATGGCGTGAACTGTGCGGACGTAGTCAGCTATCTTCTGCTGAACAGATATTTACCGCGTTCTGTTGCACACTGCATTAACGTGCTCGAGGAGTGCATCGGCAACCTGCCGCGCAGCCAGGACACACTCAAACCCGTGCGCGAACTGAACCGGCGCCTGGATCGTATCAAACCGGAGAAGCTCTGCGCCGGCACCCTGCATACGGAGGTGGACCGGCTGCAGATCGGTATATCCGTAATCCATGATCGCATCGGAAAAACCTGGTTCGCATAGCCGACCTGCGCGCTGACGATCGCCGTGTCCGCACCTGCGTCCGCAGCTGCACCCATCCGTTTTTCCGCATGGAAAACAGGCTCTGACCCGGAGATCACCGCCCACTGATGGTAGCGCACGCCGAATTGGGTAATATAAAACAAGGATAATAACCCTGCTGACGAGGCACATGCTGTATGGCTATCAGAGTAGCAATCAACCACAAGACCGAATACCGGTTTGACCGTCTGGTGAAGGCGTCACCGCATGTGGTGCGGCTGCGCCCGGCCCCGCACTCCCGCACCCCGATCGAGTCCTATTCCCTCAAGGTCCTGCCCGAGGAACATTTCATCAACTGGCAGCAGGATCCCTTCGGCAATTACCTCGCGCGCCTGGTGTTCCCCGAACCGATGCGCGAACTGTCCTTCGAGGTGGATGTGGTGGCCAATATCGTGGTCATCAACCCGTTCGATTTCTTCGTCGAAAAGTATGCGGAGAAATATCCCTTCGCATACCCGCCCGGTCTGCGCAAGGAACTGGCGCCCTATCTGGAAATCACCGAGGACGGTCCGCGCCTGCAACACTGGCTGTCCGGTGTCGACCGGTCCCGGCGCGAGGTGAATAACTTTCTGGTGGATCTCAACCAGCGGCTGGAACATGACATCGACTACACCATCCGCATGGAGCCGGGCATCCAGAACTGCGAGGAGACTCTCGACAAGGCCCTGGGTTCGTGTCGCGACACCGGCTGGCTGCTGGTAGCAGATCCTGCGTCACCTCGGACTGGCGGCACGCTTCGTCTCCGGCTACCTGCTGCAACTGACGCCGGACGAAAAACCGCTGGAAGGTCCCGCCGGCACCGATCACGACTTCACCGACCTGCATGCCTGGGCCGAGGTCTACATACCGGGCGCCGGCTGGCTGGGACTGGATCCGACCTCGGGCCTGTTCGCCGGCGAGGGTCATATCCCGCTGGCCTGCACGCCCCACCCGGTCAGCGCCGCACCGATCACCGGCGCGACCGATGAGTGCGAGGTGGAATTCCGCTTCCACAACCACGTGCAGCGCATCCACGAGGACCCGCGCGTCACCAAGCCCTACAGCGAAACGCAGTGGGAAACCATCGAGGCCCTGGGACGCAAGGTCGATGCCGACCTGGCCGCGGACGACGTGCGCCTCACCCTCGGCGGCGAACCGACCTTCGTGTCCATCGATGACATGGAATCGCCGCAGTGGAATGATGCCGCACTCGGCACGCACAAGCGCGCGCTGGCCGGCGACCTGCTGCTGCGCCTGTGGCGGCGTTTTGCACCCGGTGGCCTGTTGCACTATGGCCAGGGCAAATGGTACCCGGGTGAACCGGTACCGCGCTGGTCGCTGAACTGCTTCTGGCGTGTCGATGGCCAGCCGGTGTGGCGCGACCCGGAACTGATTGCGCGCGACGGCATCGATTACGGCTGCGGGCCGGAGGCAGCGCAACGGTTCGCAACCCAGCTGACCCGCCAGCTGGGCCTGGCGGAACGCTACCTGCTCCCCGCCTATGAAGACACCCTCTACTACCTGTGGAAGGACGGCGGCCAGCCGGTCAATGTGGACCTGCTCGGCACGGACCTGAAAAAACCGGACGAGCGGCGCCGGCTGGTGGAACTGCTCGCCGGCGATCTGGGCAAACCCGCCGGCTATGCCCTGCCGCTGCGCTGGGATACTGCCCGTAACGCCTGGCAAAGCTGTACCTGGAGCTTTCGGCGCGGCCACATGTTCCTGACACCCGGCGATTCGCCCATGGGATTGCGCCTGCCGCTGGACGCCCTGCCCTGGGTAGCTGAAGAAGAACGCGATATCGAACCGGAACGTGACCTGTTCGAACCGCGGCCGGAACTGGGTGACTACTACAGCGAGGTGACCCGCCGTTTCAGTCGTATCGAGGCGGCACCGGAGGACCACCCGGAAATCAGGCAACAGGAACCGGCGGACAACGGCACGCGCACGCACCAACGCATCGAGGTGATCCACACCGCCCTGTGCGTCGAGGCCCGCAAGGGCATGCTGCAGGTATTCCTGCCGCCCCTTACCCACCTGGAGCATTACCTGGATCTGCTTGCTGCGGTGGAACTGACGGCCGTCCAGCTGGAGATGCCGGTGCGCATTGTCGGTTACGAACCGCCGCGGGACTGGCGCATATGCAAGCTGGCCGTGACCCCGGACCCGGGCGTGATCGAGGTCAACATTCACCCGGCGCACACCTGGGAGGAGCTGGTCGAACATACCGGGATCCTCTACGCAGAGGCACGCCTGGCCCGGCTGGGGACGGAAAAATTCATGCTCGACGGCCGCCACACCGGCACCGGCGGCGGCAACCATGTCACCCTCGGTGGCGCCACCCCGGCCGACAGTCCGTTCCTGCGGCGTCCCGACCTGCTGCGCAGCCTGCTGACCTACTGGCAGCACCACCCCGGCCTGTCGACCCTGTTCTCCGGCATGTTCATCGGCCCGACCAGCCAGGCCCCGCGGGTCGACGAGGCCCGGGACGAAAACCTCTACGAACTGGAAATCGCCTTTCAACAGATGCCCGCGGGCGAAGTCCCCCAGCCCTGGCTGGTGGACCGGCTGCTGCGCAACCTGCTGGTGGATATCACCGGCAACACGCATCGCGCGGAATTCTGCATCGACAAGCTCTACTCGCCCGACTCATCGACAGGACGTCTGGGCCTGGTCGAATTCCGCGCCTTCGAGATGCCGCCGCATGCGCGCATGAGCCTGGTGCAGATGCTGTTGCTGCGCACCCTGGTCGCGCGCTTCTGGAAGCAGCCCTACCGGCACCGGCTGGTGCGCTGGGGCACAGAGCTGCATGACCGCTTCATGCTGCCCCACTATGTGTGGGCCGACATGAAGGACATGGTGTGTGAACTGCAGCAGGCCGGTTATCCGTTCCAGCTGGAATGGCTGGAACCGTTCCTGGAGTTCCGCTTTCCCCACTACGGGTCGGTCAGCGTGCAGGACATCCGCCTGGACATCAACGCCGCCCTCGAGCCCTGGCATGTACTGGGCGAGGAGATGAGCAGCCTGGGCACGGCGCGCTTCGTCGACTCCTCGGTGGAGCGCGTGCAGGTCAAGGTCACCGGACTGAAAGACGCACGCTACGTGGTGGCCTGCAACGGCCGCCGTGTGCCACTGCGCGGCACCGGCACCCATGGCGAGTACGTGGCAGGGGTGCGCTTCCGTGCCTGGCAGCCACCCTCGGCACTGCACCCCACCATCGGTATCCACTCCCCGCTGGTATTCGATATCATCGACACCTGGAACGGGCGTTCCATCGGCGGCTGCACCTACCATGTGACACACCCCGGCGGGCGGCACTACGATGTGTTTCCGATCAATGCCTACGCGGCCGAAACCCGCCGCGGCAGCCGCTTCTGGGATTTTGGCCACAGCGCCGCCGCGCGCACGCCACCGCCGCAGTATGCGCAGCTGGCGAAGTTTTTTTCCGACGGGCATGTGCCGGGACCCATGGCGCCCCCGGCTGAAGAAATCAACCCGGAGTATCCCGGCACCCTGGACCTGAGATTCCGCAATAGTTGCGACTGATGCGCACACCATGAATACGCCCATCCGCAATCCCGCCACCCCGGTCTACCAGGAGCCGCCGACCGGTTACGACGAGATGTGCACCGAATCGGGCAAGGTGCGCAAGCACTGGCGCTACGTCATCGACGCGCTGGATACCATGGGCCCCGAGGTACTGCAGCAGCGCCAGCAGGACACCGTGCGCATGCTGCGCAGCGACGGTGCCACGTACAATATCTATGGTGTACAGGACGGCCTCAACCGGCCCTGGCAGCTCGACCCGGTACCGCTGCTCATCAGCAGCAGTGAATGGGCCGGGATCGAGGCCGGCCTGATCCAGCGCGCGGAACTGCTGAACCTGATCCTGCGCGATCTCTACGGTCCCTGCAGCCTGATCAGGGAAGGCCTGATCCCGCCGGACCTGGTCTTCGCCCACCCGGGCTACCACCGCCCTTGCGTGGTACCCCCGCCCGGCAAGACACCGGGACTGACCCTGTACGGCGTCGATCTGGTGCGCAGCGCAGACGGCCGTTTCCGGGTCCTCAAGGACCGCACCCAGGCCCCGTCCGGAATGGGTTATGCGCTGGAAAACCGCACCGTCATGTCACGCCTGTTACCGAGCCTGTTTCGCGACTCCCACCCGCACCGGCTGGCCCCCTTCTTTCCGGCGCGTACGCGAGTCACTGGCGGGACTGGCACCGGCCGCCGGGCAGGCCGATCCGCGCGTGGTGATCATGACCCCCGGACCCCACAACGAAACCTATTTCGAACACCTCTACCTGTCCAACTACCTCGATTACACCCTCATCGAGGGCGCCAACCTGACGGTGCGCGACGGGCGTGTCTGGCTCAAGTCCGTCAGCGGACTGGAGCCGGTGGATGTCATCCTTCGGCGTGTCGACGACTACTATTGCGATCCGCTGGAACTGCGCCCCGATTCCCTGCTCGGTGTCCCCGGGCTGGTGGAGGCGGTGCGCTGCGGACGCGTTGCCATCGCCAATCCACTCGGCGCGGGGATCCTGGAAAGTCCCGGCCTGATGGCCTTTCTGCCCCGCCTGTCCAGGCACCTGCTGGGACAGGAACTGCGCCTGCCCTCGATCGCCACCTGGTGGTGCGGACAGCAGCGCGAGCTTGACTATGTCCTGGCCAACCTGTCCACCCTGGTACTGCGGCCGATCACCCGCTCCGGCAGCACCAGCCTTCCGGTATTCGGCGACCAGCTCGATGCCACCGGACAGACGGAATGGCGTGCGCGGATCCAGGGCACAGCCGCACCGCTATGTCGCGCAGGAACAGCTGCTCCGTCATCGACACCGACACTGCGCGACGGGCTGCTGTATCCGCACCAGAGCATCCTGCGCACCTTTCTGGCAGCCGGCCAGAACAGTTACATGGTCATGCCGGGCGGACTGACCCGTGTCGGCGAGACACCGGCCAGCCGCATGGTCTCCAACCAGGCGGGGCCATCAGCAAGGACACCTGGGTACTGGCCTCGGAACCCGAGCAGATCGTCACCTGCTACCGACCGGCAAGGCAGCCTACCGCAGATGCAGGAGACCCTGCCCGGTGTCGCCGCAGAAAACCTGTTCTGGCTGGCACGCTACGCCGAACGCGCCGAGGACATGATCCGGCTGCTACGCAACATACATATCCGCCGCAACGAGACCCTGCAGGTCGCCGACCCGGTCAACCAGACGGTCCTGGAGATGCTGCTGTGCGGACTGACCCAGATGAGCATGACCTACCCCGGCTTCACGGGTGACGGGGCACAGGCGCGGCTCGCCGCACCACTGGCCGGAGCTCATCGACCTGATCAGCAACCGCCAGCGCACCGGCACACTGGCCGCCAATCTGGCGGACTGTCTCAACGCATCCTACGCCGTGCGCAACCTGATGTCGGCCGATACCCGCCGGGTGTTCAATGACATCGGCGATGAACTGTCGGTACTCGCACAGGGCGGTCATGAAGACCTGCAGCCGCTGCAGGATAACCTGGACCGCATCATCACCGCCCTGATGGCCATTGCCGGTGCCGCCGGCGAAAGCATGAGCCGGGACCTCGGCTGGCACTTCCTCATCCTGGGCAGGCGCATCGAACGGGCCCTGCTGCTGATTGCACTGCTGCGCTCGGTATTGACCAGCGGTGTGGCGCCGCAGGTCGAGGTGCTGTTGCTGGAATCGCTGCTGGCGGTCGCCGAGAGCTTTACTCTCTACCGGCGCCGGATACGGAGCCGCCCGGAGCTGGAAGCCACGCTGGACCTGCTGCTGCTGGATGAAAACAACAGTCGCTCCCTCGTCTACCAGCTGAACTCGGCCCGGCAGCATCTTGCCGCACTGCCGGGACAGGAGCGGCGCCCCTACAAACGGGAAATGCGGCTGCTGATGGAAGCCGCCACGCAGCTCAAGCTCGCCAACGCCGGTGAGCTGGCGGAGACGGAAAACGGCACCCGGCCACGCCTCGATACCCTGCTCGCCGGTCTCGCCCACAGCCTGAGTGAAACCTCCAACGCCCTCACGGCAACCTACTTCACCCACGCGCAGCGGCCCTATCAGCTGGTCGAGGAAGAACCATGAAATACCGCGTCGTGCACACGACCGAGTACCGCTACGGGATCACGGTCAGCCTGTGCCACAATCTGGCCCATCTGCGGCCGCGCAACCTGTCCAACCAGCAGTGCCTGGGTCATCGCCTGCAGATCGATCCCCTGCCGGTGGATCTCGCCGAGCACGAGGATTACTTCGGTAACGACGTCAGCTATTTTTCCATCCAGCAGTCGCACCAGGTATTGACGGTCACCGCAACCAGCGAGGTTCTGCTCAGTCCCGGCACCGCCCGGTTGGCACTGGAGAAGGACATGCCCTGGGACGAAGTGCGCACCCGGTTTGCGGATCCACGCACGGATGACATGCGCATGAACCGCCAGTTCGTGATCGGCTCACCGCATGCAGCGGCCGCCCCGGAACTGGCCGAGTATGCCGCTGCCTCGTTCCCGCCCGGCCGGCCACTGCTGCAGGCGGTGCACGACCTGATGGCACGCGTCCACCATGAATTTGCCTACGATCCTGGATTTTCCACGGTCTCCACCCCCCTGGCCGACGTACTCTCCAGCCGGCGCGGCGTATGCCAGGATTTTGCCCACCTGTGCATCGCCTGCCTGCGCAGTCTCGGCCTGCCCGCACGCTATGTAAGCGGCTACATCCAGACCGTACCGCCACCCGGCCAGGCCCGGCAACCCGGCGCCGACGAATCACACGCCTGGTTCTCGGTGTACCTGCCGGAAGTCGGCTGGCACGACTTCGACCCCACCAACAACAAGGTGCCGCTGGACCAGCACATCACCACGGCCTGGGGACGCGACTATGCCGATGTGACGCCGCTCAAGGGTGTAATCTTCGGCGGCGACCCGGGGCAACAACCGCGGGTCTCGGTGGATATGGAGTCGCTGCCGGAAACGGCTGCACCGGCAGGTCAGCAGCTGCCCGGTGGCTGAGCCAAGTAGATACCCGTTGCAGGGCCGAATTCATTCGGCCATCAACTGCATCTGGATGACCGGTCGAATGAATTCGACCCTACAGGTCTGATTGAGTGAGTAGATACCCGTTGCAGGGCCGAATTCATTCGGCCAACAACCTTACGTTCAAAATGAATGCGTCTCGTCTAGAGAGATTACCGTTGCAGGGCCGAATTCACTTGTGCCCGGCGCTTTATCGGGTCGAATTCATTCGGCCATCAACCGTGCCTTCAAAAGTGAATGCGTCTCGTCTAAGGAAATTACTGTTGTAGGGCCGAATTCATTCGGCCAAATCATCCATCCGGTGGCGGGCCGGCACTCTCCCAGTTGAACCGCGGCAGCGAATTGAATGCCGTGCGAATGTTGGTCGACCAGCTGCTGCGGAGTTCGATCAGATAGGGATGTTTTTCATCCAGCCGCATATAGCGGTTCAGGGACAGGCTGTCCTTTTCATAGATCAGGATTTCGATGGGTGGACCGACTGTCACGTTGCTCTGCATGGTCGAGTCCATCGAAACCAGTGCACAGCGCGCGGCATCCTCCAGGCTCGATTCCGGCGTAATGATCCGGTCGAGGATCGGCTTGCCATACTTGGTTTCACCGATTTGCAGGTAGGGTGTCGCAAGTGACGTGGTAATGTGATTGCCTTCCGGATAGATCAGGTAGAGTGCGGGCGGCTCACCGCGGATTTGTCCGCCAAGAATAAAACTCACCTTTGGACTGAAACCGGCTGAACCGCCCTCATTGCCGGTAAAACGATTTTGCTGTTCGCGACTGATCGCGCCGATGTTGTCCGCCACCTCGTCCATGTAACGCGCCTTGCACAGGCGGCAATCGGGATTATCCTTGAGTTCGTGGCGGATATACGTCAGTACCGCCTGGGTGGTGGCGAGATTACCGGCGCTCAGCAGGACGAACTGGCGCTCTCCGGAAACACCCAGGGTATGCAACTTGCCGTACTGGCTTACCTGGTCAACACCGGCATTGGTACGGGAATCCGAAGCAAACACAAGGCCTGCTTTAAGTGAGATAGCAACGCAGTAAGTCATACGAAAACAGGTACCGGTGGCAGGTGGCAGATATTCAAAGCTTGCGGGCACACAGCCCGTAACGAGTAGACTAAACGCGGCCAACCACCGGGTCAAACCTGAATCCGGCAACCTGACATTAATCCGGATTAACTATTGTAACCGGGTCAGGAATATGCTGAGCCTGGAGGCACCCGCCTCAGCCTGGCGGACTCGCCAGCAACTCCACGCGCACGTCCATAGCGCTGAAAATAGCCGGCGGACCAAATTGATGATAGACCGACACATCAGCTGCATCGCGGCCGTAGGCCACTGCAAGCCGCCCGCCACGAACAACGTCTTCCGTGGGATCGAATGTGTACCAGCGGCCGCCAACGTACGCTTCGAACCATGCATGCAGATCCATCGGCTCAAGCCCGTAAAGGAATCCCACCACCAGGCGTGCGGGGATACTGATACTGCGGCACAGAGCGATGCCCAGATGGGCGAGGTCGCGACACACGCCTTCGCCCTGTACATTCACCTCGACAGCGGAAAGCGGGAATACGCTGGAACCGGGTGTGTACCTTATCGAGCTCCGGATCCAGTCACTGATTCTGTACACCTGATCATAGCCGGGTTGTACCCCGTCCACTATCTCCCTGGCGAGATCACCGAACCGGTCGGATTCGCAATAGCGGCTGGGAAGCAAATACAACAGCACCGTATCCGGCAGATTCTGAATTTCCACAAAGCAGGCACCCGGGGCTTTTTCGACGACATCCGCAGTCATTACATCGGCCGTGGTATGGACAGAAAACTCTCCGGCCGGTGCGACCATGCGCTGACAAAGATTGCTGAAGATGTCCGTATACTCCTCCACCGGAACACTTGGCGATAAAGTATAGGCTTCCCGTGCCACCCACTGCTGTATACCACTGCGGGGACGCAGCATGAGGATCAACGGGGTCGACTCACTGAATTGAAACGCAAGATTACAGACAGTCCGGATCCACATAATCAGGATTTCCTGCGGGTAGAGAATGCGTAATTATCACGCCGGTCCTACCAGAGGCGGAGTCCCAGCGCCGCCAGGCGGCATTGAAGAAGGTGAGCGGTCAGCTTTCCGCATCTTCCCGGGGTTGTGCCGGTATCACTGATCCCTCCAGCCAGGCCATAAACAACTTGTAACCGAGTGCCAGTACAACCGCTCCCGTGAACAGTCCGATAATACCCAGGCTGATGAAGCCGCCGATCGAGCCGGCGAAGATGACGAGCATGGGAACCCTGACACCCCGTCCGAGCAGGACAGGCTTGAGTAGATTGTCGATTGTGCTGACGAAGATATTCCAGACCAGGAAAACAATCGCGGTAGTGGTGTCGGCGGTGGCGAACACGTAGATCACCATCGGCAGGGTGACAGGAATGACGCCGATCTGGATAACGCTGAGAAACAGGGCAATAAACGCCCACAGCCCGGCACCGGGTATGCCGGCGAACAGGAAGCCAAGCCCTGCCAGCAGCGACTGGATGAGTGACACACCAAGGATCCCGCGGGTCACACTCCGCACCGTTTCCTCGGCGACGTCGATGTAGTCGGCGCCCTGGTCTCCGGCCAGCCGGATACCCAGCGCGCGCGCCGTCCGGGCGCCGAGTTGCGTGTATGCCAGCAGCATGCCGGAGATGATTATGGCAGCAAGGAACTGCAGGATGCCGAGACCGGCCTGCGCGGCACTGGCCAGCAGCCAGGTGCCGAAGGCCTTGAGTTGCGGCGTTACCGGCTTGAGTGCTGACGCAAGATTCTCCGAAGCGGCGCGCCAGAAAGTATCCAGGGGTTCGCCGATGAGCGGCCAGGTGACCACACTCGCCGGTGGCGGCGGCACCTCCAGTGTACCGGCCTGCAGCTTTTTCGCCAGGATACGAACGGTGTCAACCAGCGTGTCGGCCAGCATCACGGTGGGCACGAGCAGGATCACCAGCAATACGAGCGAGACGCACAGCGCCGCGAGCCGTGGCCTGCCCTTCAGTGCCGACTCAAGCCACTGGTAAGCGGGATATACCGCAACGGCGATGATGATGCCCCAGAGCACGGGGATAAGGAATGGCCGTACGATCTGGAAGCACATGGCTGCCAGCAGCAGGATTACGCCGATGCGTATGGTGATCTCAAGCGCCCGGGTCAGAAACGCCTTGTCGCCCGATGATTCAGGAATGGGGTTCATCCTGTGAATTGTGCTTATATAGATGCTCCCTGTCCATGTAATGTTCAATCAAATGTATAGATTGCATAATTGCATGGCTCGGGCAGTTAACACAGGTTGTGCAGCTTGCTGGCGCCGGCGAGGTTATTCTTCCAGCTTTTTGTGCAAGACCAGGGGCACCGCCCGTTTCCTGCGCATGCGGATATTGAGCATCTCGACAAGGATCGAGAAGGCCATGGAGAAATAGATGTAGCCTTTCGGAACATGGACATCGAATCCTTCCGCGATCAGGGTAACACCGACCAGAATGAGGAACGAAAGCGCAAGTATCTTGACGGTCGGGTGCTGGTCCACGAAATCCCCGATCGGCCTGGCCGCGACCAGCATCACGCCAACGGCCAGGATGATCGCAATGGCCATGATGGAGACATGCTCCACCAGTCCCACGGCCGTGATCACCGAATCCAGCGAGAAGACGATATCCAGAATGGCGATCTGGACCAGCACCGAACCCAGGCTGACTGCAACTGGTGCCTGAATACTCTCGGTTACACCTTCCAGGCTGACATGAATTTCATGAGTTGACTTGGCGAGGAGAAATAATCCACCGCCGATCAGGATGACATCACGCCCTGAAATCACGTGATCCAGTACTGTAAACCATGGCTCGGTCAATCCCATAACCCAGACTATGGAGAACAACAGGGCCAGGCGGGCAAACATGGCCAGACCGAGTCCGACTCTGCGTCCGAAATTACGCTGATGCTCGGGCAGGCGGCCCACGAGGATTGAGATAAAGATGATGTTATCTATACCCAGAACGATCTCGAGCGCCGTTAAGGTTCCGAGCGCCACCCATGCTTCAGGGTTTGCCAGCCATTCAAACATATTCATCTCCAGACGTTATGCTGAAATCAAACAGCAGATATTGTACCCGTATCCTGAAGATTTGGGAGTAGTTTGAACAAGACATAACCGGATCACAAAAGAGCTATAGATGACCGGCGCATAAGCAGTTATATGCCGAGTATGCTGACCGTGAAGCTGATCAGGCAGTCGAAGTGTATTGGCAACTGTTGCAGGCCCGGACCAGGCTGCCACACCCTGCACTTCCAGAGTATACTTCGGGTGAATTATTCACGCGCAACAGTCCTGCAGAGGTTTTATTGCAACACATAGCGGCTAAAGGAAAGGAGTAGCGTCATGATCAAAAGTAAAGCCTACGCGGCACAGGACGCATCGAGTCCGCTCGCCGCATTCGAGATCCAGCGCCGTGATCCCGGTCCGGAAGATGTGCAGATCGAAATTCTCTATTGCGGTGTCTGCCATTCCGACCTGCATACGGCTCGCAACGAGTGGCATAACACTCTCTATCCTTCCGTGCCAGGTCACGAAATTGTCGGTCGAGTGGTGGCCGTGGGTAATAAGGTACAGGGTTATAGTGTGGGTGACCTGGCAGGTGTGGGCTGCATGGTCGATAGTTGCGGGCATTGTGATTCTTGCCATGAGGGCGAAGAGCAGTATTGCGAGAACGGGTTTACAGGCACCTACAATGGTCCGCTCTTCGGTGGTGAAAATACCTATGGTGGTTATTCACAAACCATCGTCGTCAAGCAATCTTTTGTCCTGCACATCAAGCATGACGAGAAGCATCTGGCGCACGTCGCCCCGCTTCTGTGTGCGGGCATCACGACCTACTCGCCGTTGCGACATTGGGGTGCGGGCCCCGGCAAGAAGGTGGGAATTGTCGGCCTTGGCGGCCTCGGGCACATGGGCGTCAAGATTGCCCGCGCCATGGGGGCCACGGTGGTGCTGTTCACCACATCCCCCGGCAAAGTCGCGGATGGCAAGCGTCTGGGCGCCGACGAGGTATGCATTTCCACGGATTCCGAACAAATGGCGGCCCACGCCAACCAGCTCGACTATATTCTGAATACGGTCGCCGCACCCCATAACCTGGACGAATACCTGCAACTCCTCAAGCGCGATGGCACGATGACCCTGGTGGGCGCCCCGGCGGAGCCGCATCCTTCTCCGGAGGTATTCAATCTCATATTGAAGCGCCGTCAATTGGCCGGTTCACTCATTGGCGGGATTCGCGCGACACAGGAGATGCTCGACTTTTGCGCCCGGCATGAAATTGTTTCGGATATTGAACTGATTCCAATGGCATACATCAACACCGCCTATGAGCGGATGCTCAAAAGTGATGTTAAATATCGTTTCGTCATCAATATGCAGGAATTCTAGTTACTGGCTGGCGAATTCGTAATTATCAGCGGATAATTACAAGCCTGGACTCGCGTTGAAATGCCAGACAATATTTTATAAGGCTCTTCCCCGAATCGAGTATGTTGTAGGGCCGAATGAATGACGGTGGAATACCGCTGGTCGAATGAATTCGACCCTACAGGCCTGACTCAATGACGGTGGAATACCGCTGGTCGAATGAATTCGACCCTACAGGTCTGACTCAATGACGATGGAACACCGCTGGTCGAATGAATTCGACCCTACAGGTTTGAATGAATGACGGTGGAACACCGCTGGTCGAATGAATTCGACCCTACAGGTTTGATTCAATGACGATGAAACGCTATTGGCCGAATGAATTAGACCCTGCTGTAGGGCCGAATTCACTTGTGCCCGGCGCTTTATCGGGTATTCGGCCAACAGCCTTGCCAGCAGAAGGAATGCGTCTCGTCTGAATCGATAAAGTTACCCACTCAATCAGGGAAAGATCCATTTATAAAAGTCGCGCTAATGGCCTCTTTCAGATATCCCATTTGCTGCGCAGCTTCGACATATCGAACTCGGCCATTTTGCGCACCAGCTCATCACGGCCGGCATTCAGAATGTAGCTCGCCATAGGCAGGAAAATATCCTCCTCTTTTTCATGATGCTTGATCATCTGGTACTCGAGATGTACAACTGACTCAAGCACATGTTCCGAGTCCCTGGTCTTGATGATCCGCGCCATGTCCCGGATCAGGCGGACAAGACCGGAATGCTCCTCCCGCAGTGCCGTGGTCGGACCTTGCGGCGCATGGGTCGTTGATTCATAGGCGGGATACAGCACTTCTTCCTCCAGGGCCATATGCCGCTGCAGATGCGTAACAAGCTCGTTGAATACCCGGTCGACTGTCCCCCAGTCCTCCATTTCCACTGCATCCTGACACTGGGAAAGCAGATTTTCATACTTCGAGTGTTCATGCACAAGCCAGTTGTCCGAATTGCTCATGGGTCATTAGTCCTGATCGGGATTATCTGTGATGGGCGGTTTTGAACGTACACTTAACGAGTTGACCCGAAGTGCTGAATGTTTCTCATTATCACCAAACTGACGCCTTGTCGCCTTGATCGAGATCAACAACAGCACTGCATGTGGCCCTGCCACACAGGCCGCGCTATTTTTTCTTACGAGCCTTTTTCTTCACGCGCTTGCGCTGACCGAGGTGCTGTACGGTATTGGGGAGATTGTCGAGTATGACACCGGCAAAGGCCTGCAGGGCTGCACGTCTGGGAAAGCTGCGCCGGAACACCAGTGACACCTTGCGCGCGGCGTCCGCTATCGCGAGTGGCTGGGCCACCACCCCGCTGCCGGTCGCCCAGGAACCGCGCATGGCCAGGGCCGGGACCAGGGTGATGCCATAGCCGGCCCCGACCAGCTGGATCAGGGTTTCCAGACTGGCGGCGCGCAGGTCGGCCAAATCGCCCTGAGCCTGGCGTTCCTGAATATGGCAGACGTCCATGGCCTGCGCGGCGAGGCAGTGGCCCTCGGCCAGCAGCAATAGTTTCTCCTTGTTTAAATCGCGCAAACTGATCCTGTCTTTGGCATAGAAGGCATGCTTGCGTGGAAAGGCGACCCAGAATGGCTCCTTGAAGAGCGGCAGGGAGTCAAGGTCCGGCTCCTCCACCGGTGTGGCCAGCAGGGCGGCATCGATTTCGTGATTGTGCAACCGTACCAGGAGTGTATCCGTGAGTTCTTCCGACAGGATCAGCCGCAGCTGCGGGAATTGTTGCTGCAGCGGTGCCAGGATCATCGGCATCAGATAGGGACTCAGGGTCGGGATCGCACCGATACGCAGGGGGCCCGCCAGCGGGTCCTGATGGGCGCGCGCCAACTGCTGAATGACCTCCGCCTGTTCCATCATTTGCCGTGCATGGGCCACAATGTCTGCGCCGACCGGAGTGATCTCCACCGAACGGTTCGTGCGCTCGAAGACGGCAACGCCCAGTTCCTGCTCCAGCTTCTTGATCTGCCCGCTCAGGGTCGGCTGGCTGACAAAGCAACGCTCCGCCGCCCTGCCGAAGTGCCGGGTCTCCGCCACTGCAATGATGTATGTCAGGTCGCGCAGGTTCATGCAAGGTGTGGCTCTGCTGAGTTAATAGGTTTTGCCAATGATTCTAGTATAAACAAACGATTTTATTTATCAATAAACCTGGGGTACAGTGAACCCACGAACAAGATCGAAGCCCGAACAAAAGATCGCGAAATGCAAAACCACAACATACTTATACACAAGGAGACATCACGATGAGCACGATAGATATCGGCATAAAGGAAAAAGATAGAATCAAGATCGCTGAAGGCTTGAAATGTCTGTTGGCAGACTCCTACACACTGTATCTGCAAACGCACAACTTTCACTGGAATGTGACCGGGCCGCAGTTTCGCGAATTACACCTGATGTTCGAGGAACATTATACGGAACTGGCGCTTGCCGTAGACGAAATTGCCGAGCGCATTCGCACACTGGATGTCGCCGCACCCGGAACCTACAAGGCTTTTGCAAAGCTGGGTTCCATTAAAGAGATCGAGGGTGTGCCCGCGGCCAGGGAAATGGTGGAAATCCTGACCCGCGGCCATGAGAAGGTAGTGAAAACATGCCGCAAGGCTCTCGCACCCGCCCAGGAAGCTGGTGATGAATCCACCATAGCACTGGTTTCAGACCGCATGCGTGTCCACGAGAAAACCGCCTGGATGCTGCGCGCAACGCAATAAGTAAGTCGTACTGCACTTTTATTACATCCATCCGGATAAAGAGCAGGCTTTATGCCTGCTCTCTTTGTGGGCAGTGGGAAATGCTTACCGTGAAAGGATTAAGACTGCGCTCATTTAATGAGGCACTAGCCAACCTTCCCACCTTTTCTGAAACCCTCCAATAAAGCACCGCCAGCCACTTCATGCGATTACGCAGATATATTGCCCTGGCTGCAGAAATCAATAGAGAAGTCATAATAAAAATCCCGCCCGGTTACAGTACTGGTTCTGCAGCATTTCAGGGCCGCGTCATCCGCACCCGGTCTACGGTCCGGTTAAGGGACTACACTGTAAATCGAACCCTCTAAAACCAGGAGAATTGTGATGCCGAAAATCGTTCGCTTTCATGCAACCGGTGACGCCGATGTACTCAAGATCGAGGACATGCCCCTGACGGAACCCGGCGACGGCGAGGTTCGCCTGAAGGTAGAGGCCATCGGCCTTAACCGTGCCGAGGTCATGTACCGGCGGGGGCAGTACCTGGAAACCCCCGAGTTACCCTCGCGACTTGGCTACGAAGCTGCCGGGACAATCGATGCCGTGGGACCCGGCGTCAGCGGCCTGCAAGTGGGCGATCGCGTCAGCACCATACCCTCGTTTTCGATGGGGAAGTACGGCGTCTACGGCGAGAGCGCCATCGTCCCGGCTTACGCCGCAGTCCCTTACCCCGACAATCTGACGCCCGTCGAGGGCGCTGCGATCTGGATGCAGTACCTGACCGCCTTCGGCGCGTTAATTGAATACGGCCAGACCAATGCGCAAGACAGCGTCCTCATCACCGCGGCCAGCAGCAGCGTGGGACTGGCCGCCATTCAGATCACCAAAAGCGCCGGCGCAACGGCCATTGCCACGACCCGCGGCGCGGACAAGAAACCGTTCCTTCTGGACGCAGGCGCGGATCACGTGATCGTCACGGACGAAGAAGACCTGGCGGAACGCGTGATGGAAATCACTTCCGGAACAGGCGCGCGCATCCTTTTTGATCCCGTTGCCGGCCCCTTCCTGGAAATGCTTGCCGCTGCCGCGGCCCCCGGCGCAACAATTTTCGAGTACGGTGCGCTGGCGCCGGCGCCGACACCCTTTCCCCTGTTCACAGCGCTCGCGAAGGGCTTGACCGTACGCGGTTACACCTTGTTCGAGATCGTCAAGGATGCCGAGAAGCTTGCCCGCGGCAAACAGTATATCCATGACGCCCTCCAGTCCGGCAAGCTGAAACCGGTCATCGATCGCACCTTTACCCTGGACGCCATTGTGGAAGCCCACCGATACATGGAATCCAACCGGCAGAAAGGCAAGATCGTGGTTACAGTCTGAGGAACTATAAGTGCGGATTACGAACAGGATGAGCAACTCAGTGAGCAATGATTCCACGAACCAGCCGGTGCGGAACACCTCTGCCATCTCACTGGCCAGATAAAGCAATACGCCAAATGTCAGCAGATCGAAGCCGGCGCAATCCGCTCATGGTATTGCGTACGCCTTCTTCCAGCGGGTCGAAAAACAGCAGGAACCCTGCAAACACCATATCCTGTTCATCTGCTCTTGCGTAGCCGGTGCCTGGGATCACAGCACTCGCACTGTGCACCACGGGTTACTGCCTGCCGGCCCCCGGAGACTGCCGCGGTTGAGCCGGGGGATCCAGCGCTACTTTGTCGCTCAATGTTGCGCTTCGAACCTGGCGTCCACTGCCGCTTCGGCCTGCAGCCAGTCATTCATCGCCATGTCGCCCTGAAAGCCACGCTGTTCAGCAATGAGATAAGCCGCCATTGCGATCATCTGATGCCGCTGTTCCGGAGCATCGCCCTGTGCTTGCTGACGCTTTACTCGCGGTACGCTTGTAGCGGGTTTTGCTGCTGTGGTTTGCTTCGCTGCTGGTGCCTGTTTCGAATGGTGTTTTTGCAGTGCCACTGTTCCTCTCCTTACTCTGCAGAATGCAGATCACATGATGTGGCACTACACTACACAAATAGTTCCTGCACGGCAAAACAATTAGAAGCTGGTAATTCCGCTCAGGGTTCACAAACCGCCATGTACCGGATCGCCATTGTTTACATTCGCTTTTGCCGCCGTCTGTCAACGCAGTGGATGGCTCTATTTGTGCGTTGCCGGCCAGGGTGAGCCAGCGCCTCCAGGGGTTCCGGCAGGGCACGGGATATGCAAGGCACCGATAACCGTATCTATTGCTGTATGACTGCCGCCTATTCGACTATGGCCGGCGATCCGGACTGTTGTGTCGAGATCGCATCCGCCAGAGTTTCGCCGACAATGCGATTACCCTTTACGGTAAAGTGCACGTTAATCGGGTGATAAATCAGTTCCTTTTCCTGTAAGTCGTTCGCAGCAGCCTGCATGGCCGGCGTCAGATCGACAAACCGGTAGCCGAGTTCGCGGGCTTTGGTGCGCAGAAACTGTCGCTGTGTCCGGCTGAACCAGGGCATCAGCTCGCCGAGCGACGCATCTTCGAATTCAACAAAATCTGCATACGCGGTATAGGCGGATGGTGAATACGCGACAATCGGTATGAATCCGTATTCGCGCGCGAGGGCGACGAAACCGGACAAGGCACCCTCGAATGCAGAGAAATCCATGTCGCCGTTTTTCAGACCCAGTGCGGAACGCACCTCACTCTCGTCGGCATTCTGCAGGTTGAAGTCCACGGACTTGCCGGGAAACTTCAGACGGTAGCGAAAATTGACCCTTTGCGGCGCGTCTCCCCCTGTCAGACTGAGGACCACGTTTTTTGCCCCTTCGTAGCCCTTGTCAACGGCTGCAAGAATGAAATTCAGTGCATAACTGTCACGCATGACCGGATAGTCGATCAGGGAATCGATATCAATTTCGCGTGTGCTGCGGTCAGACGCGTCGGTGTAGAGGACGCGCCCTTGCCGTGCTGCGCTGATATGCTCCGCGTAGCGCAACGAATCCCTCAGGTCATTACCCTCATAGATGTTCATGATCACATATTCGGGCTGCTTGGGCAGGCCGAAGTGCTTTAGTATCTGGAGATAGTCGTATGGTCCTATGCCGCCCCGGCCAAGATTGTAGACCGTGTTCCCGCTAATCTCACCGATCTGGCTGATCCAGGTCGCCTGTGGATTGAGTACGACGCACCAGGTAAAGGAGTCACCGATGGCAATGACGTCAATCTGCGGTCGATCATAGGGGTCGCGTGGCGGGTTGCAGAAACCCTGGTCGTCCATCAGCATCGCGCCCTTTTCATCCTTACCGTGGAAGTCATAGACGATTTTGCTGTACGGTTTGAACAGTGTCAGGGCCGGCCCACCGTCATCACGCTGCAGGACCTGCATTTGCGACTCATTCCACAGGGACCTCCGCTGGGCGATCTCGAGACGTGGTGCTTTGTGGAAACGTTTGAGAAGCTTGAGCGGAATCATATCCGGATAGGCGCGGAGGCCGAGCTCGAGTCCACCCAGGATAATTCCGGCAACCACAAGCCAACCTATGATGTTTTGAGTAGTGCGTTTCATAAAAGGTTACCTGAATAGCGCACACACCGGCGCCCATCGCACTGGTGCATCACAAGGGCGGGTCCTGGGGGCAATGCACGGCAGAGTAGCGAGCTGATGTTTCCTCTGTTCCGCTCGATATAGCTATCCGGGGCGCTTCGCATTTCCTTGCAGCCAGCAACAGTTCTGGCGGCGATGCGGAATCCGGCAGGTTGAATTGTGTGGCGCCCGGTATGCTGCGTGGCGCAAAACTATAGGCATTGCGAAAAACGTTGTCAAGCAAGCTGCCGCGCAGCTTCAGCGCCAAAAGCAACGCGCTAGTCCTGCAGTGCAGATTGTAGTCTCCCGTTGAGATCGTGGCAGACCCGCGAAGTCATGAGCTCCCCGCCCGGCCGGTGGCCAAGCTCGTTCCAATGACCAGTGCAGGGCTTTGTGTTGGAAAACCCATGTACGCATTTTCCATTTGCATCTGCCCACGCCCGTAGATGCGGCGCCAGCATCAGAAAGGCGATCCCCCTCGTCATCGGCAAGTGTCTCGATGCGCCGATCGGGGTAGAACAGGTGTTTGACGCCAAGTGCCTGTTTAAACCGCTCGCGCGGTTGTCCAGCACCAGTTCCCCGTCCTCGAGTACACTGACCATGTTTTGAACGCTGAATGCTGTTTCACGATATCCCGGTGGGCAACCGGCTGTGAGCTGAGACCCGGTCTGCGGACAGTGCCGGATCGGGCGCCACAAGGCACTGATGGGCCGAAGGCTATGAGCCGGCCGGCTCAAGCACCGATCAGGTCAAAAGCATCCCGGCGCACATGCCCGCTGGCAATTTCATCGCGCAATTGCTGTTCGGAAATCTCTCCCTCTCGCAGGCACTCGCTGACCAGCTTGAAGAAGAACTTTTCCTGGTTAGGATCGGGGTGCGGCTTGTACTTGCCGGCAAACCGATAGTCGCCGAACAGGGCTCGGCGAGCGCGACGCAACCAGTGGCGAGGGGGGAACAGCTGTATTCTGTCGGCCGGGCGAAAGTCCACCTTGAGACCGGTTTTCCAGGGCTGGGTCATGCGCTTGGTATTGTGTAACAACCTGGTGTCCTCGGTGAGCCGGTCGAAATCATTCCACTCGTTCTCTAACAGGCCGATGGTGGCCGGGTCCTCCAGCTTTAGAGAAATCCAGTCCATATAGTCCCGCTTCACCGGCTCAAACATTTCCTCGAAGTCCCGCTCGAACTGCCAGTGAGTCAGCTTCGCGCAATCCAGGAGCATGACACTTGTGGCATAGGCGGCCTTGTGCCCCTTGCGCCGACACATAATCGCCTTGCCATCCATGTCGCGCTCGAGCAACTCCCAGATATCACCGACGGCGAAGACGTCAGGATCGATGACGACGGCGCGGCCCTCGTAGCCCATCAATTGGGGCGGCGCAAAGCGCAGCGGCGTGAAGGATTGCAGGTCGTCATTCAACCAGGGTCGCATGTCACCATCGCGCATATACAGTTGACCTTCCCTTTCCTGCATAACGGGAAAATCACGGGTCTCGATTAAGCTGTATGTCAAATTTCTCCGCATGCGCGGAATTTCGCCTGAGGGAATATCGGCTGACAAGCGCGCCGAGGCGTTGCTTGTGGTTGGTGTGTATGAAAACTGTTGGTTTCACGCTATTTCATCTCGATGTTGAAGTATGGCTAGTCTACCGGGAGCGGCGTTATTGTTAAACTCCGTAGCCGACATGTTCTCGTGTCGAGGCATTGGAGGAAATATCTGTGACGCAGCCGTTAGTCTGGTGTCTGCTGGGGCGTAAAGCCGGGGATAATGCCCAGGTACGCGCGCTGGCAGCAGAGCTGGGCTATCCCACGCAGGAAAAGCATATCGTCGCCCAACCCTGGGAGTTGCTGGTGCACCTGGGATCCCGCGCCAGCCTCGCGGGCATCAACGCAACCCGCTCCAGTGCCCTGCCCCCCCCCTGGCCGGAATTGGTCATCACGGCCGGGCGCCGCAACGAACCCGTGGCGCACTGGATTCAACGCCAGTCTGCGGGGCACTCCCGGCTGGTGCATATCGGCCGACCCTGGGCTCCCCTGGACAGTTTCGACCTGATAGTGACGACCCCGCAGTATTTCCTGCCCCGGCGGCACAACATCCTGCACAACCAATTACCCCTGCACCGCCTGCTGCCCGCGGAACTGCAGCAAGCCGGCCACGCCTTCGGCCCCCTTTGGCAGGAATTACCGCGGCCATGGATCGCGGTGCTGGTCGGCGGCGACAGCGGCCGCTTCGTCTTCACCCCGGCCAAGGCAAGGCAACTGGGGCTTCAGTGCGACCGGCTGGCCCGGGAGCACGGGGGTTCACTGCTGATATCCAACAGCCCGCGCACCCCGGAGGGAGCCACCGACGCATTGCTGGAGCAAATCTCGGTGCCCCATTACTGTTACCGCTTCGGCAAGGGCGGAAACAATCCCTATGCTGGTCTGCTGGCGCTGGCGGATATGTTTGTGGTCACCGGTGAAAGCATGTCGATGCTGGCGGAGGCGTCATCCACGAACAAGCCACTGCTCATATTCGACATGGGGGACGGCGACGCGCTCTGGTGGCGCCTGCGGCACAACTACCGCTACAAGCCCCTCAGCCACCGCTTCGCAATGCGCTTCGGGCCGCGCCGTATGCGCCGGGATGTGGCCCGGATACAACAGTCGCTGATAGACAGCCAGCGCGCCAACTGGCTGGGTGAGAGCACCCCGGTACCGCCCCCGGTCGCAAAGGACACGGAGCTGGCGAATACGGCCGCCCGGGTCAGGCAGCTGCTGAGATCGAGCTGAGCGGGTGCCGGGGAGCCGGTGGCAGTTCGGGGGTCCGCGCTACCACTTCCAGGGCGTCGTGGCGAACATGGTTCTGCGCCATTTCCTAGCGCAGGAAATCTTCGTGATCTTGCCCTGCTCCAGGCACTCCTTTAGCAGGCCGAAGAAGAAGTTCTCCTGGTTCTTGTCCGGGTGCTGCTTGTAATTACCCAAAAAGGCGTATTCACCGAACAGCTTGCGCCGTGCGCGCATCACCCAGGCGGCGGGGGGAACAGGCGGAAGCGCTCGGCCGGACGCCAGTCCGTGGGCAGGCCGGTTTTCCAGGGTTGGGTCTTGCGCCGGGTGGTGTGCAGCATCTTGGTCGCAGGCGTGAACTTGTCGAAATCGTTCCACTCGCGCTCGAAGAAGCCGATCGAGTCGCGCGGTTCATCCTTCAGGCAGATCCAGGGCTGGTAGTCCTGGGTGAAGTCGAACATGGCCTCGAACTTGCGCTCCACGTCCCAGTGCCTGAGCCTGGCGCAGTCCAGCAGCATCACACTGCTGGCCATACAGCGATCCACCAGGCCCTTGGGGCCGGAGCGCATGCGGCACATGATGGCCTTGCCCTGCATGTCCCGGCTCAGCAGCTCCCAGACATCGGCCGCGGCGAAGATGTCCGGGTCGATGACCACCGCTCGGCCCTCGTAACCCATCAGTTTGGGCGGCATGAAGCGGGTGGGGGTAAAGGACTGCAGGTCGTCATTCAACCAGATCCGCTTGACACCGTCCCGCAAGTACTCCTGGCCCTCGTGGGCGGCGAAGAACGGGTAATCACGGCTGTCGATGATCTGCACATCGAACTTGTCATTGTTGCTGGAGTAACGGCGCAAGGCATGCTCGGCAACGATCGCGCCGGTGATCTGCTTGTGGTTGGTCTGGATGAAAACGCAATGCTTCATAAAACGGCCAGGGAACATGGAACGGGGGAGCGGAACTATAGAATAAACTCGCCGTATTTTCTACTGCTCACCTGAACACACCCCGCCGGTAGAGCCGCCAGAAAAAGCCCCACATGAACAGCAGCGGGAAGCGGCGCACCCTGTCCGGAACGACCACCTCCTGCCCGGAGTGCCTGGCCAACTTCCATACCACATAATCGATGCCACCATCGAAGGTAAACAGGCCCTTCAGCAGTCGCAATACCGACATCAACTTGCCGTACACCCGCCGCAGGAGCCAGCCGAGCCTGCCTGACGCTCGTCGGTAGCCGGGGACATCGGCCCGGTAATGCAGTGTCTGTTCAAGCTCGTAGACGCTGAAAGGAAAATCGAGCGTACCCTGGAGCTGGCGGGTCACGGTTTCAAAATGCCCGAGCGATAGCCTGCACCAGCTCTGCGGCACGGCCACTGCGCTCGGTGCGCAGCTCGGTACCGTAACTGAGCGCCAGCGCGCCCCGCCACAGGTCGAACACCGGACCGGATGCCGGCAAACGGGGCAGTGCGCGCTGCAGGAAGGTGCGACCCGCCTGCAACAGGCACTGCTCAACGGTATCGCGACTGGACCGGTCCCGGCAGTAGACGATCCGGACGGGTTGGGCGAAGCGCCCCCAGATATAGGATTCAAACCAGCGGGTCGAGCAGCCACGGCGGAAATCCGCGGTGGAGATAAGCGCGTACTTGCTGCGCAGCGTCTTGCCCTCGTGCACGAGCTCGGCATAAAACACATTCGGCGGCAGCAGCCAGTTGATCAGGGCAAGACCGTGGCCGGCATAGGCCGACCCGTAGCTGTCGCAGATCAGGTACAGGTCGACCAGGCCGTCGAAAATGTCGCCGCCGCGCAGGCACGACCCGTAGAGCAGGATACTGTTGACCGCGCCGTGGTGGCGCTCCCTCAGCTGCTGCAGCAGGGCCGCGAGGACGCGGTCGGTGTCAGGATCGGTCGGCGGTTGTGCTTCAGTCACAGCCGCAGAAACCGCAGAGACTCGGTCGTATCGATGCTGACCGCGCCGCGGGCATGGATGATCTCGCCATCAAGATTGAGACCACCGTCCATCGATAGCTGGATACGGTCGGCATTGTGACTGATATAGCCCGACTGCGGAACCGCATTGCGATTGGGGCGGCCCCGGACGATGGAGATGAATGTCCGCAGGAAGCGGGTGCAGTGTTGCTCAACCAGCGTCATGCGCAGGCGCCCGGGCCCGGTGCCCCAGAAAGGGCGCATACCGAAAAACAGTCTGTGCAGCGTGCTGACAGCCAGTATCAGGGCGTCGTGGGTGGCCGGTTCGCTAGCGTCGTCCAGGCGCAGGCTTATCGACACAGACTGAGTGAACCGGGGGTCGTCGCGCAACACCCCCCAAATCGTCCTGGCGGTACCCAGGGCCAGGCTCAACTCGTCGCGCAGGCCACGGGCATGAATTTCGCTGTGGGTATATTCGGTACCCTGCATCACGGCCCCGGCGCCGAGAAACATGCCGTAGTGGGAGGCTCCACCGGTCCGGACCCGCAACAGGGGCCGCTCGACAATTCGGTCATGCGCATCCTGCCGATCTTCGCACCAGCTACAAAAGCGCCGCATCGCCGGGACCAGCCTGCCGCGGATACCGACATCCCCGGCATTCATGTTCGCCGTACCGCCGGGCAACAAGGCAATGAGTGGTGGTTTCACAAATACGGCTTGCTCAAGCATCCGGCCCAGTATGGCGGCTGCGGTACCATCCCCGCCATTGATCGCCAGCACCTTCACTCGCCGCCTGGACAATGCCTCCAGTGCGGGCGCAATGTCGGCCGGGCAGTGAGTCACGACGTGATGGATGGCTGGTTGCCCGGCAACCAGGGCCTCGATCCTGGCGAACTCGTCCCTGTTATGGCCGCTGTTGGGATTGCTGATCAAGCCGATCTCGATACATTCGGGCCGGGTCAAGGCAGCTGTTCCCGGGGAGTCGGGCCGATGTCGGCGGCTACCAGGTTGATGTAGGTCTCCCCAATTCGCGGCGCCCTGCCCCGCACCTGCAGGGGCAGCCGGGACTGCTCGTCCAGCAGGATGGAAACCTGGCCGCCGAGGCCCAGCAAGCTGAATTCCGGGTCGCCTCGCGGCGTGCCCACCGGGTCGACTTGCAGGCCGACAACAATCGCCGTGCGCTCGCCCTGCATCCGTTGCAGCCCGCCGCCCAGCGAATAATCCACCTCCACCTGTTCTTCGCCGACCACACTCAGCCGCACCCGGTAGAAATTAAAGTCGCCGTGCACGTATACCGTAGCCGCATGACCGGGTGCCTCTACCACGCTGCCGGCCGCCAGCAGCAAAGCGGGCATGGAGGTCAGTACCGCACCCTCCTCGAGTGCCGGGTAAGAGATATCCCGGCGGCTCGAGACTGGCCACTGGGCGGACGGCAAATCCCGCGCTGAATCCGGCTCACGGCGAATCCGCACCAACTTCTCCGCCGCATAGCGATACTCCTTCAAGCGCGTGTTCTTGCCGCTGGTGAGTCTGCTGCGCTGCAACAAACACCCGCTTCCGGGGGTCATCAGCTGCGTCTCCTGCGCGCGATTTCCAGCAATGGATTCTTCCACCTGCAACACCCAGACTGCGCCCAACTGATCATCGTTGCGCGCCGCGATGGAAAGTTTTGAGCGCGCGGTAACCCAAATCGAGTGCCGTTCGAACGACACTTCGCTCCAGCCGGGCAAGCTGTTGACGGGGTCGGCAAGGCCGCTGACCGGCAGTGCGATTGTCAGCAGGAGCAGGCTGGCAAAGTACCGCGCGGGTCCGGTTTTTTGAGAGATGACGTATTACCTCAAGTGGCAGGGTTGTTCAGAATCATGGGGTATCGTTATATTTCCATGTAGATCATATCCTGCAGCTCAAAGTTCCGCTAATGCGGCCCAACGAGGTGGCATCGACAGCAAGACGGCGCGCAGGAAACAACGCTGCTGACACTGCAATGACCGGTCACGGCACTGTTTGTCAGCGCCCAGGCACCGGAGGAACTGGAACGCATAGCGCAGCGCATCAGGCAATCAACTACTACCCTTGAGCTGATAACAGTACCTAGCCCTGGGTGGCCAGCGACAACCGTTTCTCGGCTATGGCCGGACGGGTGATGTAACGGCACAGCCGCTCGAGCTTTTGCCGCTCGCGGGCCCCGGCGGCCACCCCGGCATGCAGCGAGAAATCCGACGCTTTCGCCACCCGGGCGCTGCTCTCTTCCAGGCAACCCTGCTGCGGCAGGGTCTGCAGACTGAAGGCCTTGCGGCCCTGGTGCGGACCGATCGCGATGCGGTAGGTAATTGAACTGCCAAGCACCTGCTCCAGACCGGTCTCATCCTGGGGCTCCAACGCAAGATAGCTGTTGTCCATATCGCGCACCAGCAACCCTTGTCGCTCCAGGTATCGGCCGACCCGCTCGCTCAAAGTGTGTACGAGGCTTTCCAGTTCGGCCTTGTCGGGGCCTTCACCCGCTGAAAACGCAGATGATCACGACCACCCGCATACACTTCGTCCAAAAACAGCTTGACCTGCTAGAAGCGCGACAGCATCACCCGCAGCCAGGTGCGGCCTGCTCTTGCCGAACGACACGATCACCGCGTCGGCCAGTTTCAGCTTGCGGAATTCCTCGCGCCCGCGAAGCCAGCGGTCGACGCGGATTTTTTTCTCCGGGACAGCCAGAACAGCAGTCCGAGGACAAGGACGAGGAATCTGGTCAGCTTTTCGAGTAGGGTGTTCATGTGCGATCGAACGCGCCACTTTGGCAAAACGCGATAACGCATCATGAACCAGCTGTTTTTTCACCTGGAATGGCGCGCTGAAAGCTGTCTTCCGGGCAGCTGGTCGTAAAAGAGACTGGGGTTCAATTGATCTGTACGAGCGCGACAAAGCATCGGGTTAGCGCGTTTCCTCCCAGGGGAATGCCATCCAGGGTTCGTCGTCCTGGCTCTGCAGGTAGACCACGGGTGGGTGATCTTCGCCGCTGGCTTGCACGTCTGCGCCGATCAACCTGGCCAACAGCCGGGAGACCGGCACCGTTGTATCGTCTGCGATTGCCTGGGCATGGGGCGATTTCACGGCAAATAGCGTGTTGAAACCGTCAGCCAGATCCTGTGCGTTCAGGCGTTCCCGGTTCTTGCTGCGCGGGGCGGTCGCGTAGATACGTGATCCATGATCGCTATGCAGAATAATTTCGGTATCCGCCCATTTACCTTCCGCCTTCAATCCGTCGAAGAGCTGCTGTAGTTGCCTGAGCGTGCATTGAACCTGGACAAAATACTGTTGATATCTGAGCGCGCGGCCGGCTTGCGTGTTGTCCTTCTCATGCAAAGGGTGGCTGCTGAGCCAGCCGAATGGGGGACCCCGGAGGTTGCATTCCGCGTCATAGACATAGGGACCGTGCGGCAGCAACAGGTGGGCGAAATGTGCTGTGCCTTGCGGCGCTTCCAGGACTGGCTCGCGAAGATGATCGAGCGCGGACACCGCAGTGATCGGCGACGGGTTACCGTCCCAGGCCAGGATCGTCGGGAGAGAAACGCCAATCCTTTGCGCCTGGCCGCGCAATTTAACATACGACTTCCAGCCCGATTCAAACAGGCCTGGCAGGTTCAGATACATACCAAGCAGGACGGACATTTTCCGAAAGTCGCTCAGGGTGGCCGTGCGCAACCAGTCGGTACCGTCATAGCGGTAGTTGAAGCAGGAAGCCAGGGGAACGGGTGTTTCTGCACAGAAGTCGAGATAGGTCGATTGATAGACATTGATCTTGTAGCCGCGCTGATGCAGGTGTTCGAAGTAGGCGTTGTTCTTCATGATGAACGGGTGCTTGCCGTGGTAATGCTTCTCCGGGGCTTCGCCGGCATCAAAATTCAGCATGCCGGAAATCGAAGCCCGCGAGGATGCATATTCGCTGATCGCACGGGTTTGAAGCGAAAAGCCGTAGCTCTGAAAAAACTCCTTGATTTCAGCTTTCAGCTCGCGACCACCGGCGATGTCATCAGGAATGCCCGCAAGGCCTGCAAATTCGTCGAGAATCAAATGGACGATCATTCCGCTCGCGGTCGCAGCGTCGTCGCCACCCTGCTCTGTAACTGTCCAGTGATCGACATATTGGCCGCCCGGCGTGGTGAGGGCGCTGGTGACAAGCACGGTTGCAAACAGGCTCACCAGGATCAGCGCCAGATGCTCCCTGAGCAGCCAGAATACGCCGGCGATCAGGACCGCAGTCCCGAGGGCTGCGGCATCATCGAACCAGGGAGCCTGCAGATCAAGGAACAGACAGACAATCAGCGTGAAAACCGCGACACGCCGGATGCTCTTTCCGGGGCCCATGAGCAGGGCAAAAAAAAAGCGCTGCCAGGGCAAACAGGATCGCGGAATAGATCAGCGCTGTCGCCGGGGCGGGGTGACCGCGAAAGTCTGAGAAGAAGAAAAACGGGGTCCACAGAATGAGGAAACAGGCGATCAGGCGAACGGAAAAATCCTTCAGGCCGTCGGACGAAGGCGATGCCTTCACGGCCTGATCCATTTCGGGTGTCGTCATTTCCGGACCGATAGAAGCATTATGCAGCCTTGAGCTTGCGATGATGAACTGATGAAAATAATAATACTGTCGGTACCTCTCTCTGTAAAATGATATATTTTTGCAGCACGGGGAAGTGTGTGGAACCCCGTTCAATTTCTGGCCCGGAGTGCGCGTGAATAACAGTCGACTGGCATCATCCTTCAGAGACCCCAGCGGTTTCCTCTTCAAGGAACACGGCAAGGTCATGCGGCAGGTTAATCAGGTCTACAAGGAAAACTATGATCTGCTTATGAGTTCCGGCTTGTACGATGCTTTGGTGGAAAAAAAATGGCTGATCACGCACAGGGAAACCGGGGATGCAGGAAAGGGGGATTGTTACAAGATTCTTGAGCCGGAACAGCTCCGCTATATCTCCTATCCCTATGAGTGGTCCTTCAGCCAGCTGAAAGATGCGGCGTTGCTGACCATGGATATCCAGATACAGGCGATGAAGTATGGCCTGTGTCTGAAGGATGCTTCAGCCTACAACGTACAGTTCCATCAGGGTCGCCCCATATTTATCGATACGCTTTCTTTCGAGAAATATCGGGAAGGGAACCCATGGGTAGCCTATCGACAATTTTGCCAGCATTTCCTGGCGCCATTGGCCCTGATCGTCTACCGCGATTATCGACTGCTGCGCTTGTCGCGGTCTTTTATCGATGGTGTTCCCCTGGATTTGACCAGCAGTTTGTTGCCACGTCGTACCTGGTTTAATTATTCGCTGCTGGCCCACATCCATCTTCATGCCAGAGCCCAGCATAAATATAAGGATTCGGGCAGGGAGCAGAAAAACAGCGTGCGGGCGACCATCGGACGTACTCAACTGGATGGTTTACTTTCCAGCTTGCGGAATGCTGTCAATTCTCTGGTCTGGAAACATGCAATCACGGAATGGGGTGACTACTACCAGGATACCAATTATGTCGATGCGTCGATGAAGAACAAGGAACGGCTGGTATCGAAGTTCCTGGCGGATCATAAGCCGGACACCTCTCCAACCGCAGCTGACTTTGGTGCCAATACCGGCAGGTTCAGTCGTTTGGCAATCAAACAAGGCTATTTTGTATTGGCGCACGACATAGATGATGTTGCTGTCGACAAGAATTACCGGGAGGCGGTTGAAAATTCCGAGCACGCTATCCTGCCGTTGACTCAGGATCTGACCAACCCGAGTCCTTCCATCGGCTGGGCGAACAAGGAGCGAATGTCTTTCGCAGAGCGCCATGATGTGGATGTAGGTATGGCGTTGGCGATCATCCATCACATCGCCATATCGAACAATGTGCCCCTGGCTTTGGCGGCGGAGTTTTTCAGCGATCTTTGTAACTTTCTTATAATCGAGTTTGTTCCGAAATCCGACTCACAGGTCAAGCGACTGCTGGCTACACGTGAAGATGTATTTCCCGATTACAATCAAGCCGGCTTTGAACAGGCGTTCAGCCGGTATTTCACTATCTTGTCAGCGGAAAAGCTGGAGGGGTCGGAGCGTACGTTGTACCTGTTAGAAAGAAAGCAGGTGCTTGCAGCGAAGGTCTAGCTTTTTATGTCTGATTCCCGGGATTCGCCGGTTTTTTCATCTTTTGGTTTACGTCCACTGATCATCAATTTGATCTTGTGCCAGTAAAGTTTAAGGGTGACGCCCACGGCCGCAATAGCGCCAATAATGCCCTGAATCAGCATGCTGCCAGTGCCGGGGTCGAGATAAGCATATGCCGGAAGGGCCCAGATCCCGGCGGCAAGTGACGTTGCGCCGACGATAAATAATCTGTTTTTCTGGATGTTAGGCATAATTGTCTCGTAAGATCCGGGGCTGAACGTTGACGGCCGAAGTATACGGTGCGTTACCAGCACACACAAGAACCACAATAGTTCCAGGGGGTATCGGGATTGCTGAAAGTAGCGCGGATCATGGGTCTGTTCGGGGTTGTCCTGATTTGTACGACCCTGGACGCAGTGCACGCGGATCAGGTACTAACAACCCCGGGTTTGATTATAACGGTCGACAATGAGACCGGGCGTATCGGCCATATCGATGTCGTCAATCAGATCAAAGGCAGGGCCCCGCGGAGTGTCACTGTGCTCGCTGAGGGGAATCTTCTTTCGCAGGATTGGCTGATTCAACCGCGTTTTCTTGGTAACCGGATTGCCAAAGACGAAGTCGGTGAGCCTTTGGTTGAAACCCGTTACGCCAACCAGGGGCTGACTGTCCTGCGCCATGTCAGCGGTGGCACCTCACCTTATGAGTTATCGATACGTTATCAGTTGATCAATGATTCCAGCACGGCCATCGATCTGGCCTCGATGCTCATGCCCGCGTTTCATTTTGCCTCGGGATTTAATGAATTAGATGACGAAGGTGGCGGTTATGGAGCGTGGATCTATGCCTATAGAGATTTCTTTGCAAGCAGTAAGAATGGTGCACAAAGAATTGATCTCGAGGCATTAAAGGGATTTTCTCCCCCGGAGCCTGTGCAATGGCTGGGATGGGTTAACCGCCTTTATGTTATGGCAATCAGATTGCAACCTCCGGGAAATGTCGAGCCTGGTGTTGAAGAAACATTATCTGGTAAAGAGAGCGGGGATAAAACGCCTACGCCCTCTACCCTGGTGCTGACATTTACCAAGGCCAGCCAGGCTCTACCCGAGCGGCTTGAACCCGGTGAATCAACAACAATAGCTTTTGACTGCGTGATTGCTCCCAAACAGTGGGATCTATTGTCGTCGATTACCCCCGCACTGGACAGCGTCGTGCTTATAAATCTGTGGGAATGGTTCCGATGGGTATGCTACGTGATATGGCAGCTGCTGAGCTATTTGTTCAAGTTGTCGGGGAACTGGGGCATTGCCATCATTCTTATGGCATTAGCAGTCCGCGTTCTGATCATACCAGTCACGCGAATCTCCTTGCACTACCAGGAACTAGCAAGTCAGCAGCAGGAAAGAATTAAACCTCTGCTAAAGAAGGTGAGAGAAGAATACAGTGGAATTGAGCGGAGCCAACAGGTGGTCGCGCTGTATGAGAGAGAGAAGTACGACCAGCTTGCGCCATTTAAAGGCATGCTGGGTTTGTTTGTTCAGATTCCCGTTCTCATAGCTCTTTTCAATGTGCTCGGTGAGGCTCCGGAATTGAGCGGAGTGCCTTTTCTATGGTTCGATGACCTCTCGTTATCGGATCGCCTGTTTCCACTAGGTATTGATTTGCCGTTTTTTGGCGCTTATTTCAATCTTTTGCCCTTTTTCATGGCAGGCGTCACGGTGCTTTCAACATTCTATGCGGCGCGGACCTCGGTCAACAAAACGCGCTCAGGTAGTTTGTTTGGCATGGCGGCTCTTTTTTTATACTGTTTTACTCCTTCCCGGCCGCGCTGGTTTTATACTGGCTGTGTTCAGTTTGCTTCCAGCTCCTGCAGCAGGTGATCGAGAACAGGATAAAACAGACTGCCTAGCGCCAGCTGCAAATTTGCATCACATATAACTTTCGACATTTATTGTCAGTGTTCTGCGAATTGTGGATGAGCCGATACCCTTCATGGGGCGTACCGAGTGCCATGAGTTAAAGGTCTTGATAAATATTACCGCCTGATTCGCCGTAAAATCACAGGTGTCTATAATTTCCGCCATGTCTTCGAACCCTGCCTGCCGGTTTATCTGATTGAAGTAGTGTTCTACGCGTGCAGGGCGATTGACGTCGGTGCCTCCTCCAAAGGCGGGATCCCACTCTCCTTCATTCAGCATCGAAATGATCAGCGTAATGATCTTTGTAGGGCTATCCGTGTGGGGGAGGATATTACCGCCGTCAGCCGGTAACATGGAAAACTCAAAATGGGCCCGAGGATGCGCCCATCTTATCGGCGAACGTTTACTGGAAAAATCCGGCAGAAAGCGTCTTAGCCGTTTGATTGGCGACGGCGATGGATCGTAATCCAGCTCTATGTGCTTCGCGCCTTCAGAGCATCAAAAACGCCGATAATGAACTGGTCGCTTTTGATCCATTGATGGAGTTCTTTCCACGGATGATTGGTTCGAATAAACTCCCAGTATAACCTGGGATTGAAGCGTTCCGAGAGCGCGTATTTTTTTCCCAAGCTTGGAGATATAGGCAAACAATTCCTTGTCGGGATAGCTGTCGACAAATTCCTTATAAACGGCCGGATCCATCAACGGCTTTGCGATGCCGATAGGGAAGGGCTCGTACCTGAATTTCAGATGATCGTAGGAAAAGAACAAGGGCTGGTCCTGTCAGTTGGCGGGCTTTCTGAATACCGCCTGTGTCCAGTGATCGCGCCGGACCTGGCCCAGATCGCGCACTTCCTCAAGGGTGAATCCTGAAATGCCAAGAATCTTGTCGAACAGGATCTGTTTGGTGGCCCAGTGCGTCGCCTCGTACGCACCCGGCACGAAACCTTCCTCATAGCCTTGTAATACGTCCGCTATAAACAATCCTCCGGGGCGTAGCAAACGTCGAATTTCCGCCAACAACCGTTCAAGATCGAATACATGATCCAGAACGTTTGTATAGATTGCGTCGACCGATCCATCCGGAAAAACGAATTGTGGAAGTCGCCTTGCAGTACATAGAGGTTGTCTTTTCCCGGATTCAGGTCGATCCCGATCGCGAAGTGTCCGGTTGAGTGGAAAGCTTCGACTTCCGTTCCTGTCCTCGCGCCCAGACAGAGGAACGTTTCTCGCTTCCGAAAGGAGAGAACACTCCTGAAGCGCCTTTTGAAATCCGCAAGATCTTCTGCTTTTGTTTCTTCCAGGCGATGTTCAATTTTGTCCAGCTTGGCGG
>CAVYHX010000006.1:0-128047 GCA_963768415.1 uncultured Gammaproteobacteria bacterium | reverse complement strand
GGGCTGGCTGTTGGTCGTCGGCCTCGTACCGATGGTGTTCATCTATCCACCGGGGTTCATGTGGGGCGCGGCGCCGGAGGGCTTGCCGATCATCGGACCGGCTCACCCACCTTCGCCTTACGATGGCCTGCATCCTTACCTGTACATGCTGGGGGCGCTGTATATCGCCTATGGCATCCTGTTGATTCGAGGTGCAAAGTACCCGCGTCGCAACGTTGCCCTGTTCGATTTCGGCATCCTCTCCAGCGTGTTGCACGGTCTGGTTATGATCCCGCAGGCCTTCTTCTATCCGAACGAACACGCCCACATGTGGTCGGACGTTCCGTTTATCTTCGCGATGGCTGCCGTACTGTGGATCTGGCACCCGGAACGCAAAGGCCAGTCTTAATGATGGAGTAAGACTGGAACCTCAGCATCGGATTTTCGTCAGGCCGTGAGTGAGGCGATCTCCGTCGGCGCAGGTCTGGTCACGCCGGTCAGCGCCACCGACGACGTTAGCTGAACAATCACAGAGAAGGCGGCACACATTGAAGAAAACCGGGGTACTGAAATCACTAATGGCAATGGTCGCCATCGCGGTACTGGCCGTACCATGCGTGTCCAATGCACAAGTTTCGACACCCTCCGAACGTGAGGCCCGGCTGATCTGCTCGCGCGCTTTCGAAGTAATTCTGTGGGCGTCTCCAGCGCTAGTGGATTACTGCCACGCCGAGGCGGATACGCGGGAACCCGGCGCATGACCAAATTGCTCAGGGACCCGCTTGTCCATTTCCTTGCAATTGGCATCGGCCTGTTCGTGCTGTTCGACCTCGTCGCCAGTGATGAGGCCGCTTACGACAGCAAGGTCATCAACGTCGATCGTGAGACGCTAATGACGTATGTGCAGTACCGCGGCCGTGCGTTCGAACCGAATGCCGCAGCTGCGCGGCTCGACAACATGCCCGAAGAAGAACTCGAACAGCTGATTAACGACTACGTGCGTGAAGAAGCGCTGCACCGCGAGGCCAAGGCTCTCGGCATGGGCAAGAACGATTACATCATCAGGCGTCGCATGATCCGGTCGATCGAGTTTATCACCGATGGCTTCATTACCGCGGCTGTCGAAGTCACGGACGATGACGTTGCCGAGTATTACGAAGCCAATCGCGAGGATTACTACATCAGCCCGTTCGTGACCTTTACGCACGTCTTCATCGACGGTGAACGGCGCAGTCGTGACGAGGCTTATGTGGTCGCGAATGCAAAGCTCGAAGAACTGAACAAGGACCAGGTGCAATTCAGCGATGCGCCGCGACACGGCGATCGTTTTCCGTTCTTCGTCAACTATGTCGAACGCGACCCGCTGTTCGTCGCAAGGTATTTCGGCCCGGCCATGGCACAGGCCGTATTCGAACTCGAACCGAACGGTTCAGCATGGCATGGCCCGTACGAGTCCGAATACGGCCTGCACCTCGTCATGCTGACAAAGAAAGTCGAAGGCCGCTATCCTGAACTCGCGGAAATTGAGCCCGTCGTTCGTGGCGGCGCGGAGCGCGAGGCGATTGCGGAACAAAAGGGCAAGGCCATCCAGGCGATTGTCGACACCTACGAGGTTCGTCGGAGTTCCGACCGTCCGGTAATAAGCCAGGCGCACAAGTAATGCGACGCGTTTTGACGCTGCTGCTCGTGCTTGTGGCGCCCCCGGCGCAGGCGCACGACGCGCGCCCGAACTACGTGCAGATTACCGAGACCGAGGTCAATACTTTCAGTGTCTCGTGGAAGGTACCCGCCAGCATGCCGGGCGGCGCACTGCCATATCCCACGCTGCCCGATGGCTGTGCGGCGGAACGTCAACCGGCCTGGCAGCAAGCGGGTGCCGAGTACGTCGGTCAGCAGGTCTATCGCTGCGATCAGCCGCTGTCGGGCAAGGTCGTCGGCATCGAGTTCCCGATCATCAATCCGTCATTGTCGACCTTATACAAGATCAAGCTCGCAAACGGCGAGGAACACCTGCGAATCCTGAAGCCCAGTGAGACCGAGTGGGTAGTGCCAGACGCGGAGAACCGCTTTGCAGTTGCAACCGAGTACACCTGGCTGGGGATCGAACACATCTGGATCGGCATCGATCATCTGCTGTTCGTTGCTTGTCTGTTGTTTATCGCGAAAACGTCGCGACGTGTTCTTATTACAATCACGGGTTTCACCGTGGCCCACTCCATCACGCTGGCGTTGTCTGCACTTGACCTCGTACGCATTCCCACGCCACCTGTGGAAGCCGCCATCGCGCTAAGCGTGGTATTCATGGCCTGTGAGATCGCGAGAGGCAATATGAATTCGCTAACCCATCATTTCCCGGTCGCCGTGTCGTCGTCATTCGGTTTGTTGCACGGCTTCGGCTTTGCAGCCGTGCTGCGCGACATCGGCCTGCCGCAGACCGAGCTGCCAACGGCATTGTTGTTCTTCAACGTCGGCGTCGAGATCGGGCAGATCCTGTTCGTTCTGGCGCTGCTCGTCGGCTTCTACGTGTTGCGGCCGGCATTCGTGCGCTGGCTTTACTCTGCCAGTGATCACGAGGTGCATTGGTTGTCCGTTACCACGCCGGCGAGCTATGTAATTGGTTCGATAGCGAGTTTCTGGATGATCGAGCGAATCGCCGGGTTCTGGGCCTAGGGAGCACCGCACCTGCACGTCGCCCATCGGGTACACGCCATAACAGGCTTAACTCTGGCGAATACGCGTCGGAACTGTAGGAACAGTGCAAATCCTGCCCCCGCTGCCATTCCTCTACCGTGGGATGGTCATTCGGGACTCTTGGAATTGTCGGACACCCGAAGTAGTGTATAGGAAGCATAACCCACGCAACACGAGACAATCCATCCGGAACACAGTCGTTGCACGCGCATGCCCGCGCTGAGTCCCTGCAACACCCGCTGATTGCCCCCTCGCGGACCGCACTCACCTGCACACTCTTCCGTGTTCCCGCCTTGAATCCGGACAACCGGCCGCAGACACCCCTGCCCGCCTGTCTCCAGTGTGTGGGTGGCGAATTCATAATTGTCACCTGAAATCGACAACTTAAGATTAGTGCCCAAACACCAGCTGTCGATTTCATTCAGGACCGCTGTAACAACTGGGAAACCTGATTCTATTGGACAAACGAACATCTATTGGACAATGCAGATTCGCCAGATTTGGAACGCATTGATAAATAAGCGTTTAATAACCCTGGGTAACCGAGCACCTGGTTTCCAACCAGGTACTCTAACGTTGATATAACTTGTTGATTTACATGAATATAGATAATAAGGGACGGGACAGCAGCGGGTGTAAAAGATGCCTGAAATCTCTTCTAAGTTACTGTTTTTAAAGAAATGGCGCGCCCGGAAGGATTCGAACCTCCGACCGCCTGGTTCGTAGCCAGGTACTCTATCCAGCTGAGCTACGGGCGCATTTGTAAAACGGGACGGGGATTATACCCAAAGATTGGTACAGTGGTGGATATCTCAAGCCTGACCACTAATACAATTATTTATCAGCAAGTTATCAGCGGCCTAATCATACCGGTGGACATCCTGTTAGTAAAGTGCGGCTGGCCAGACCCGGGAATTCCTGGGCGGCCTCGCAACCGATCACACCTCTTCATCTCCCGGTCAAATTCCTGGACAAACAGGCCTGTCTCACCGCAGTAAATCAGCGGCATTTGTTTGGTACACTGAACTGGACACCGCATCCGCAGCATTCGCTCAACTTCATGATAAGGGAGTGAAAAATGGCGAACAATAACACCAAGAACCCGCCCTCGCCCGGCACCGCTGAACAGGCTATCAACCGGGTCCTTCAGGCCGAACTTGAGACCAGCCAGGCCGTGACTGACTGCGAACAGGAGGCGCGCGCCATTCTGCAGGCGGCCAGCCAGCGCGCCCGCCGTATCCTCAGTCGTACCGACGATCGCATCGCGCTGCTGCAAATGCGGGTCACGCAGCGGGTGAACGGCGACCTGCAATCCATGGATCGTGAGGAAAAAAAGGCGCAGCTGGAACGCGCCCCCAGGCAACTCGATGAGACCGGCCTGGCCGAATGTATAGATGAGGTCGCACGCATTCTGAGCGGCGCTGCACCTTCCCCGGATATTGCCGGTAAATCCCGGTAAATGAGCACGCAGGCACACTTCTCCTACATGCAGGCGCGCGTGCAGGCGCGTCATGGCATGCGCCCGGATGCGCGGGTCTGGCACCAGCTACAGGGCATTGCGGGGCTTGGCAACTACCTGCATGCCGCACAACGGACAACACTCTCCCCCTGGGTGGCGGGGGTCAATGCAACCCACGACAGCCATGAGATCGAATATACGTTACGCCGTCTGTTTCGTGATTATATCGATCGAGTGGCCCACTGGTTACCGGCGCGCTGGGCCAGCTCTGTTCAGCTGATCACCCATTTGCCGGATTTGCCTGCGGTGCAACATTTGCTGAGTGGCGAGGCCGCCCCCGCCTGGATGCTGATCGACCCGCACCTGCGCCTGTTTGCGAGTGAAAACGCAGCGGTACGCAACGAGGCCTTGCTGGGTTCGGACTGGCATTATCTGGTACAGGCGCGACAGCGTGGAATGACATTGAGTGCTGCATGGCTCGAACTCTGGCAGCGTCAGTGGCCCGGGCACACCCGCCTGCATGCAGGAATGACGCGTCTCGGCAACTTGTTTCAGGCGCATATTAAAATGCTGTCTGCCAATCACCGGGGCAGCACACCGCAGCAGCGCGCGGCGCTAACGCGTCAGCTGCAGGCTGTGTTTCGCCGCTACAGCTTTCAGCCGGCAGCGGCCTGCGCTCATCTCGCCCTGGTCGCCCTGGACCTGGAACAGCTGCGCGGTGAACTGGTGAGTCGGGCGCTGTTTGCAGACACTGCAGAGATCGAAGCATGAGCCTGCGTCCCGTGCGTGCACGCTGGTTCGAGTTACTGACCGCACGGGACGAACTCACCCTGGCCGTGGAGACACTCGCGCGTACCGGCAGCGTTGAACTGGAAACACAAAGCGGCACCCGCACGCGCATCAACCTGCAGGGCCTGCAAGGCAGCATGGAGGAGTTCAACCGGCTGGCACGGCGTTACCAGCCTTACTGGCCGAAAAGCGAGGTTGCGCAGGATACCCTGCCGGAGAGTCCCGACAAGACGCTCGCAACCGCGATGCAACGCATACTGGCCTGGGAACAACAGGCCGCACCCCTGGTTCTCCACCTGGAGGCCTTGACCAGTGAACAGGCCGACCTGACAGTGCTCGCGGAAATGCTGACAGCACTGCCGGATGAGTCGCTGGATTTCACCCTGCTGGTCCAGGCCGGTACGGCACTGGCAAGCCGTCTGTTTGTGTTCCCGGCGCAGAGTCGCATCAATGAATTGCCCGGTACACTGTTACATATCCGGATCAGCACGGATGCGCACCTGTTTTTTCTGGCAGTCGGTCCGGTGGCTGATATCGAAGCCTTCGCGACAGAGCTTGCCGCACTCAAGGGCAGCGCCCTGCGTCTGCCCGCATGGCTGCGCGGCACACGCAGCGACGCATTGCAGCAGGTCAGGCAGCGTCTCGAAGAAATTGCTGTACGCATGCAAGCGCTGCGCCAGCAGATCGATGCCCTCGCCAAACCTGCACACTTGCCCCGGGCCCTGAGCGACATCAACCGGCTGGACTGGTTCCTGAGACATATCACCAGCGTCCCGGTGTCGGAGAACTTTGCCTGGGTCACCGGCTGGACCAGCGAACCCGATGACGAACGTCTCAGTGCGGCGCTGGAGCAGGCGCAGGTTCACTCGATCATGCATTTCCCCGCCGCGCCCGGCGATTCAAAGGCACCCATGGTGATGCACAATCCCTGGTGGGCGCAGCCATTCGAGGTGTTTGCGCGCATGCTCGGTACACCGGCAGCCGAGGAAGCCGACCCCAGCCGGTTACTGGCACTGCTGGTGCCGTTGCTGTTTGGTTATATGTTCGGTGATGTCGGACACGGCCTGGTGCTGTTTCTGATCGGGATGCTATTCAAGCACCGCTGGCCCCTGTTGCGCATCCTCGTTGCCAACGGAATTTCTGCCATGATTTTCGGTCTCGTGTTTGGCAGTGTCTTCGGGCGCGAGGACATCATTCCGGCGCTCTGGGTGCATCCGATGGAACACCCCTTGCCGGTGCTGCTGGTGCCGCTCGCCGGTGGCGTGGTGGTATTGCTGCTGGGACTGGGACTCAATGCGGTCGAATCCTGGTGGCGCGGTGAAATGAAGCGCTGGTGGCAGGTCGAGGCGGCAGTCCTGCTCCTCTACCTCGCCAGCATCGCCGCTTTCCTGGTACCGATGAGCGGGATTATCGCTGTCATTGCCCTGCTCTGGTATTTTACCGGCTATATGCTGCAGTCCCGGGGCAGCGCCTTCGCTGCATTCCTGAGCGCCGCCGGCACGCTGCTGGAGAATATTTTCCAGCTGTTGATAAATACCATATCATTCGTGCGCGTCGGTGCCTTTGCCCTGGCACATGCGGGACTGTCACTGGCATTTGAAACCATGGCACGGGCAACGGAGAACATGGTGGCGATTGTTGTGATCCTGCTGGTCGGCAATCTGATCGTGCTGACGCTGGAAGGCCTGGTCGTCACAGTGCAAACAACGCGTCTGATACTGTTTGAATTCTTTATTCGCTTTCTGCGTGGCACCGGCCGGACCTTCCGGCCACTCGCCGCGCCCCCAACGTCATAGCATAAGGAGAATAACGTGAAGCTGAGTAGCAAGGGCCTGGCGGTCTGGATGGTCATAGTCGCGGGCATGTGTGTGCTCGCTACTGCGTGGTTGTGGTCACCGTCGCCGGCACTGGCAGCCGATGCCGGTGCGGCCGGCGCGGCACTGGATCCGGGTATCGTCCAGTGGGGGTTTCTGGCAGCGGCACTGGCGACCGGTTTATCCGCACTGGGTGCCGGTATCGCGGTGGCCAGTGTCGGCAGCGCCGCGATCGGTGCCATGGCCGAGAAGCCCGAACTGCTCGGGCGCACCCTCATCATGATCGGGCTGGCAGAGGGTATCGCCATCTATGGCCTGATCATTTCGATATTGATCCTGAACCGGATCCTCTAGCAAGCCACCCATCCACTCATGACCCTGCCCTGTTTCATCGGTGATGAAGTCAGCGCCACGGCCTGGCGCCTGGCGGGATTGCGCGCGTACGTGCCACGGGATGCGGAACTCCTGGACCTGGTTCAGCGCACCTGTGACCAGGCATCACTGGTACTGATCAGCGCAACACTGGCGCAGCGGTTGCCGGCTGCAGAACTCGATGCCCTGCTCGCCCGGGTCGAGCCACCCGTGGTCGTCGTCCCCGATGTGCGCGGACAGGCAGCGCTGCCGGATCTGGCGACGCGCCTGCGCCGGCAACTGGGAGTACTCGAATGAGTTTGCCCGAAAGCATTCTCGATGCACAGACGCAGCACTTGCTGAAATTCCTGGAAACGCACCGGGATGAACAATGCACGGATATGCTGGCGCAGGCACGCAGCGAGGCACAGCAGCAGGTCCGCCAGGCCCACAGCGAGGCGCGGGCCCTTCTGCACCAGGCAGTCCTCGATGCCCGCGAGCAGGTGCGGGCGCGGATTACATCCGCAACGGCCCAGCAACAGACCCGGCAACGCCAACAGCGTCAGCAGCAGGATCAGGCTCTGCTCGAACGCGCATGGCAACCTTTACAGGAATTATTGCAGCAACACTGGCAGGAGCAGTCAAGTCGTCAGCTATGGATCGACCATCTGCTGGTGCAGGCCGCGGCGGCACTGGTGGATAACAATTGGCAGATCGAGCATCCCCGGGACTGGCCGGTTGATGAACGGGATGCACTGCAGGCGCGCCTGGTCGAGCTGCACGGCTATGCCCCGATATTAAAGGATGAGCCGTCGATCAGCGCCGGGCTGCGCATCTGTGCGGGTGAAACCTGTGTCGATGGCAGTATAGCCGGCTTGTTGCGCGACCGTAGCCGGATCGAGTCCGTGTTGCTGGCGCGCCTGAACGAATGCCGGAATGCGCTGAAGTGATTCGCGCGTACGCTCTAATGCTAGTTTCCAACCTACAAACAGCGAGTCCCCTCTCCCCCCGGGAGAGGGCCAGGGAGAGGGAGTATAAAATAAGTTCGCTACTGTTATTTGATCCCCTCTCCCCAACCCTCTCCCGGGGGAGAGGGAGTGCATTGATCAACAGGATGTAGGATGTGCCAAGCGCAGCGGGCGCATCATGACTTCACCCCCGTCGGGTCCTAACCACCGTACATGCAGTAAGTCCCCTCTCCCACAGGGAGAGGGCCAGGGAGAGGGGATTTAATAGATGAAGGTATTTAACATCAGACAACAGCTTCTATTTGATCCCCTCTCCCCAACCCTCTCCCGGGGGGAGAGGGAGTGCATTGATCAACAGGATGTAGGATGTGCCAAGCGCAGCGGGCGCATCATGACTTCACCCCCGTCGGGTCCTAACCACCGTACATGCAGTAAGTCCCCTCTCCCACAGGGAGAGGGCCAGGGAGAGGGGATTTAATAGATGAAGGTATTTAACATCAGACAACAGCTTCTATTTGATCCCCTCTCCCCAACCCTCTCCCGGGGGGAGAGGGAGTGCATTGATCAACAGGATGTAGGATGTGCCAAGCGCAGCGGGCGCATCATGACTTCACCCCCGTCGGGTCCTAACCACCGTACATGCAGTAAGTCCCCTCTCCCACAGGGAGAGGGCCAGGGAGAGGGGATTTAATAGATGAAGGTATTTAACATCAGACAACAGCTTCTATTTGATCCCCTCTCCCCAACCCTCTCCCGGAGGGAGAGGGAGTGTATTGATCAACAGGATGTAGGATGTGCCAAGCGCAGCGGGCGCATCATGACTTCACCCCCGTCGGGTCCTAACCACCGTACATGCAGTAAGTCCCCTCTCCCCCCGGGAGAGGGCCAGGGAGAGGGGATTTAATAGATGAAGGTATTTAACATCAGACAACAGCTTCTATTTGATCCCCTCTCCCCAACCCTCTCCCGGAGGGAGAGGGAGTGCATTGATCAACAGTGTGCAGGATGTGCCAAGCGCAGCGGGCGCATCATAACTTCACCCCCGCCGGGTCCGTCGCTGTGCTCCTTGACCCGACCTGCACCTGAAAAAGTATTCATTCACAGTTTATGAGTTCAGATACAAACACACCGGATGCCACCATCGCCTGGATCAGCGGGCCGGTGCTGCGCGCCCGGACGCAGCGCGCCATGCACATCAACGAGGCGGTGCTGATTGGCGCCAAACGCCTGCTGGGTGAGGTGGTCCGCATCCATAACGACGAGGTCGTCATCCAGGTCTTCGAGGATACCAGCGGCCTGCGTCCGGGCGATCCACTGTCCGGCACCGGGGCGGCACTGTCAGTGCGACTGGGCCCGGGTCTGCTGGGTAATATATTCGATGGCCTGCTGCGTCCGCTGGCAAACCAGGCGCGCTATGTGGAACCCGGCATACACCAGTCGCGTGGCGAGCACAGCTACCCGTTCAAGCCATCGGTACAGAGCGGTGACTATTTGGCACCCGGCAGCGTGTTCGGTTCCGTGCACCGCAGTGATGCCCGGCCACAGCGCTGCCTGTTGCCACCGGACATCGAGGGTGAGGTCATCGAGATCATGGCCGCAGGTGATTACCCGGAACATCAGGTCGTGTGCCGGGTGCGCGCGCCGCAGGGCGAAACTGTAGACGTCACATTTTCACATCGCTGGCCGGTGCGGCGCCCGCGTCCGGTGGCCGCGCGTATCCCGATCGAAGGCCCGCTGTTCACCGGCCAGCGGGTGCTCGACAGCATGTTCCCGCTGGCATGCGGCGGCCGCGCGGCGATGCCGGGTGGATTCGGCACCGGCAAGACCGTTCTGCAGGAAACGCTGGCCAAGTGGTGCGATGCCGACGTGATTGTCTATGTCGGTTGCGGCGAGCGTGGCAACGAGATGGCCGGTGTGTTGAACGAATTCCCGAAACTGGAAGACCCGCGCACCGGCCGCCCGCTGATGGAACGTACCGTGATCATCGCGAATACGTCCAACATGCCCGTGGCAGCCCGCGAGGCGAGCATCTATACCGCCGTCACGGTCGGTGAGTATTTTCGCGATCAGGGCATGCGGGTTGCACTGATGGCCGATTCCACCAGCCGCTGGGCCGAGGCCTTGCGCGAAGTGTCCGGCCGGCTGGGCGAACTGCCGAGCGAGGCGGGTTACCCGGCATACCTCAGCAGCCGCCTGGCGGAGTTCTACGAACGCGCCAGCCACGTGCGCACCCTGGGTAACGAGATCGGCTCCCTGAGTATCATCGGTGCCGTCAGCCCGCCATCGGCCGATTTTTCGGAACCGGTCACCACGCATACCAAGCGCTATATCCAGTGTTTCTGGGCACTGGATGCCGGCCGTGCCCAGGCCCGTTTCTATCCCGCGATTCATCCGCTGCAGTCCTATGCCGGGGACATCGATGCGCTGGCCCCGTTCTGGAATCAAAATGGCAATCCGCAGTGGCCAGCGCAACGGCGGCGCTTTCTGGGCCTGCTGGAAGAGCAGGCCCGCCTGGAGCGCATGGCGCGCATCGTCGGCAAGGATGCCCTGCCACCGCGCCAGCAGCACATACTGCTGTGTGCCGAATTGATCAACGAGGCCTTCCTTCGGCAATCGGCATTTTCACCCAGCGATCGCTACTGCTCCACAGCCCGGCAGATTGCCATGATGCAGATGATTATCAGGTTTATCGAATTATCGGAAGCAGCGGTTGAGCAACGCATCAGTGTCGAGACGATCAGTGCGCTTCCCGTCATGCGGCGCTTGCAGCGCATGGGTGAAGATATCGATGACGATCATCTCGACAGCTTTGTCGCACTACGGGACGACCTGGACGCCGAGTTTACCCGCCTGCACCGGGAGGCCACTGTCCATGCGCGCTGATGTCACCGCCACGGGTGCGGTCAACCGGATCGAGGGGCCGTTGCTGTTCCTCAAGCGCACCGTGAATGCGGGTCTGAATGAGGCGGTGCAGGTCGAGGATGACAAGGGCCGGGTGCGCCTGGGTCGAATTGCTGCCCTGGACCACGACACGATTACCGTCGAGGTACTGGAATCGACCTCGGGCCTGGGCATTGGCGCCACGCGCGTGCGTTTCATGGGAGAACCGCTGCACTTCGCCGTGGGTCCGGATCTTCTGGGCCGGGTATTTGATGGTGTGGGCCGGGTCATTGATGGAGGTCCGGCCGTCTCGGCGGCACACCTCCTGCGGATCGACGGGCTCGCCATCAACCCGGCCGCGCGCACCATGCCGACCGATTTCATCGAGACCGGTATCTCTACCATCGACCTCATGAACAGCCTGGTACGCGGACAAAAGTTGCCGATTTTCTCAGGCGCCGGCCTGCCCCATGACCGCCTGGCAATCCAGATTGCCGAACAGGCGCGTCTGCGTGAAGGCGAAACCGGCGAATTTGCCATCGTGTTTGCCGCCATCGGTGTGTCTTTCGATACGGCCGAACGCTTCCGGCGTGCGATGGAAGACAGCGGCGCGCTGGAACACACGGCGTTATTCCTGAACCTGGCGTCCGACTCCAGTACCCAGCGGCTGTTGTGCCCGCGTTACGCACTGACCGCCGCGGAATACCTCGCCTTCACGGAAGGCAAACATGTGCTGGTGATCATCACGGACATGACCAATTACTGTGAATCCCTGCGTGAGGTGTCGGCGAGTCACGGCGAGGTGCCCAGCCGCAAGGGTTTTCCGGGTTATCTGTATTCAGACCTGGCAACGCTGCATGAGCGCGCCGGCAGTATCAAGGGCCTGCCGGGTTCCCTGACCCAGTTACCGATACTTACCATGCCCGCGGATGATATTACCCACCCGATCCCGGACCTGACCGGTTATATTACGGAAGGTCAGATCGTCCTTGACCGGGAGCTCGATCGTTCCGGCATTTACCCGCCGGTGAAAGTATTACCCTCCCTGTCACGCCTGATGAAGGACGGTACGGGTAAAGGCTTCACCCATGCAGACCATCCAAACCTCTCCAACCAGCTATATGCCGCCTATGCGCGCGCGGTGCACGTGCGCGTACTTGCCAGCGTCGTCGGCAGCGAGGGTTTATCGGCCATTGACCGGCAGTTCCTGGACTTTGGCGATCACTTCGAGCAACAACTGGTTGACCAGAGTACGGCACGCACCCTGGACCAGAGTATGGAGATCGGCTGGCAATTGCTGCGGACCTTGCCAGCAACGGAACTGCATCGTCTCAACGATGAGCAGCTGGCGCACTATATAAATACCGGCGCAACCGCATGATTGGTCCGGATCAGGCCCCGACACACGCCGCCGTCCTGGAACTCAGGCAGGAGCGTGGCGTCGTCGGCGAGGCCTACGATTTCCTGGATGAGAAGCGCCTGTTGCTGGCCGCGGAAATTTTACGTCAGCTCGACTTGCATGCGCAGCAGTCCTCGGTGATCGAAGCATTATCTAACGATGCGAACACACACTTCAGGGCAGCAATCAGTCGTCATGGCCTGCAGGGACTCAGCGTTTACCCGGCAGCGACGCTCGAGGACACGCCCTTTGAAATCCACACGCGCAACTTCATGGGTGTGACGCTGGCAGTAACGGATATGGCTGTTCCGGAACCTGACACGGCAGCCACGGATAGCGCATGCAATCCGTCATCCGAGGCCGGGCAATGCCGCGTTGCGTTTCAGGAACTGCTTCGACATATCGCGATACTGGCCGGAATTACGGGCAACCTGTACCGGCTGTTGATCGAATACCGCGTCACCGAACGCCGGGCCCGGGCGCTGGAAAATGTCATCATGCCCGAAATCGAGCAGACGTTGAATGTCATGACCAGCCACCTCGAGGAGCTGGATTTCGAGGATGCGATGCGGGTACGCCTACAGGCGCGGAAATAATACCTGGCGAACACGGCATTTCGACAAACACAATCCACAAGCTCAATACTGCGCTGGTTCCCCTGGATTCCGGCAAGGAGAAATACATAACCATCAAAGAATTCATATTTTCCGCCCGCAGGCGGAATACCCTGCGCAATGACCGGGATACTGAGTTGCTGCGCTCGGAGCTGTTCAGCATCGAGCAACTGAAACGTCACGCGGCAAAGCTGGCTGGCAAGCATATAATCGACCCGCATCCGGGGCCGGACAGGTTGCTACCACGGCTGGCGGACAATGCGCGCGTCCTGCGGGCGGCGTATGACGTCGTGACAGCCGCAGTCACACCGGGACAGCGGATCGTGCCGGCAGAGGCCTGGTTGCTGGACAATTTCTATTTAATCGAGCAGCAGATTGGTCTGGCCCGCCAGCACCTGCCGCGCGGCTACAGCCGGCAACTGCCACGACTGGCTGATGGCCCGTCAGCCGGTTTCCCCCGCATCTACGACCTGGCGTTGGAGTTGATCTCTCACATGGACGGTCGTATCGATAGCGACAACGCCACCCAATTCGTCGCCGCCTACCAGACTGTCGAACCATTAAAGCTGGGCGAATTGTGGGCGTACCCGATCATGCTGCAGTTGGCGCTGCTGGAAAACCTGCGCCGCGTTGGCTTGCGTATCGCACGGCGGCGCGAGGAACGGGATGCGGCCATCACCTGGGCAGACCGCATGCTCGTAACGGCCGAAAGGGAACCGAAGCAGCTTATCCAGTTGCTTGCCGAATTTGCCAATGCCGATGTGCCACTGACCGCGCCGTTTGTGGAGGAATTTTACGCACGACTCCAGGCGCAGGGGCCCGCTATGGGGTTCGTTCAAGCCTGGGTCGAGCAAAAGCTGCTGGAGCAAGGGGTAACTGCAACGCAGCTGTCAGAGGCGGCCGGCCAAACGGCTGCGACCAACCAGATCTCTATCGCAAACAGTATCGGTAGTCTGCGTTTCATCGGCGCAATGAACTGGAGTGATTATGTCGAGTCACTCAGTGTTGTCGAACAAACATTGCGTGAAGACCCGGCGGGCATGCACGCCAGCCAGGATTTCGCCACTCGCGACCGGTACCGGCATGTCATCGAAGACGTGGCGAGGGGCAGTTCGCGCAGTGAGTTGGCGATAGCACGCGCAGCCATCGTTCTCGCGCAGACGGCAGCAGGGCGATTGGGTAGCAAGGACCGCAGCGCGCATGTCGGCTATTACCTGGTCGATCATGGACGGCACATGCTGGAGCGTACAGTCGGCTGCCGTTTGTCATGGAACAGACGAGCCAGCAAGGCAAGCCCGTCTTTACGCCTGTTCCTTTACCTCGGACCCATCCTGCTGCTCACTGCGCTGGCGACATCGGTCGTGCTTTCCGCTTTCGGCGGGTTCGTGCCGGGTGACTGGCGCTACTGGTTTTTTGCGCTCACCGGCACAATCGGCGTCTCGGCGCTGGCCGTCTCGCTGGTCAACCAGCTGGTTACGCTTGTCTTGCCGCCGCGCGCGTTACCACGGCTGGATTTTTCGCAGGGCATTCCATCCGAGCACCGCACTATGGTGGTTATCCCAACCTTGCTGAGCAGACCACAGGAGATTGACGATCTTCTCGAAGCACTGGAGATCCGCTATCTCGGTAATCGCGATCCAAATCTGTTCTTTGCCTTGCTGACTGATTTCCGTGACGCACCTGAACGCACTCTGCCAGACGATGACGCGTTGCTCGCCCACGCGCATGCAGCAATCCAGGCACTCAACGAGACCTATCGTGAGGACCGTCCATGTGTTTTTTATCTGTTTCACCGGCCACGGGTATGGAATCCATACGAACGGGTGTGGATGGGATATGAACGCAAGCGCGGCAAACTGGAACAGTTCAATGCCTTGCTGCGGGAGGCGGACCAAACTGCATTCTCGGATATCATCGGGGATGCGTCCATGCTCGGTTCGATCAAGTACGTCATCACCCTGGATACCGACACACAACTGCCTCGCGACGCGGCACGCACACTGATAGGTAACATCGCGCATCCGCTTAATCGGCCGGTGTACGATGCCGACAAGAGACGCATTGTCGAAGGCTACGCGATTTTGCAACCACGTGCTTCGATCAGCCTGACCAGTGCAAGCCAGTCGCGCTTCACGAAACTGTTTGCGGGTGAATCAGGCATCGATCCCTACACGCGCGAGGTATCGGATGTCTACCAGGATCTTTTCGGAGAGGGGTCATTCATCGGCAAGGGTATCTACGATGTGGACGCTTTTCGTCAGGCCGTCGATGGGCGCTTTCCGGAGAATCTCATTCTCAGTCACGACTTGCTGGAAAGCGGGTATGCGCGTTCAGCGCTGGTGACCGATGTCGACCTCATTGAAGAACACCCGGCCAGTTACGCCATAGAGGCCAGCCGGCGACACCGGTGGATACGCGGCGACTGGCAGATTGCCGGCTGGCTGCTCCCGCGCGTGCCCGGACCGCCCGGGTCAAGTGGATCGAAGGCGCAGCGGTTACCGAACCCGCTCACAGCCTTGTCGGTGTGGAAGATTTTCGACAACCTTCGACGCAGTCTCGTGCCGCCGTCGCTGCTTGCCTTGCTGGCAGGCGGTTGGCTGCTGGGTCCGGGATCGGCGTGGTTCTGGACCCTGCTGGTCGCGGGCGTGGTGTTCCTGCCCACCTTGCTGGGAGCCATGATCGAACTCATTCGCAAGCCTGAACAACGTGATTGGCTGGTGCACCTGATCCTGACAGGAAAATCCGCGGGCCGCCCGATAATGCTCGCTGTACTGGCGTTGGTCCTGTTGCCCTACGACACGCTGATTTGCCTGGATGCGATCCTGCGCTCGGGTGTGCGGATGCTGTTCACTCGGCACAGATTGTTACTCTGGCAACTGCCCTCCTATACCAGTCGCAATACGCGCCATACGCTGTCTGATTTCTTTATGGAGATGTGGGGCGTGCCCGTTCTGGCACTGATGCTGGCCCTGGCACTGTGGCAATCCCGCTCGGCGGAGTGGATCTTCTGGACGCCCGTCCTGTTGCTCTGGCTGGTATCGCCCGTCGTCGGCTGGTGGATCAGCAGGCCGCTTGTGTTCCCCGTGCCGGACTTGAGTGTTGATCAGCGGGCGTTCCTGCGGGCGTCGGCCCGGCAAACGTGGCGCTTCTTCGCCGAGTTCGTCGGTCCCGGGGACAACTGGCTGCCACCCGATAACTTCCAGGAATATCCGGCTCCGGTCATTGCCTCGCGCACCTCGCCCACCAACATCGGCATGGCGCTGCTGGCGAACCTGGCTGCACATGATTTTGGTTACATTACCACCGGTGAATTACTGCATATTACCGAGAGCACACTGGCCACCATGGAAAAGCTGGAACGCTACCGCGGCCATTTTTATAACTGGTATAACACACACACGCTGCAACCGCTGCACCCGCAATACGTTTCTTCAGTGGACAGTGGCAACCTGGCCGGCTGCCTGCTCACCCTGCAAGCGGGACTGGCGGAGTTGAAAAATCAACCGGTGCTGCCACCAAATGCGTTTCAGGGCTTGCAGGATACCTTGCAGGTGCTTGCCGAACATCTGCCCGCGTCGCCAGCCCCGGAGCTTGCCAAGCAGGTCACGCATCTGCAGGAGAAACTACAATCACTCACATTGAACGGACAGCCACGAACACTGGCTGCTACCAATAGCCTGCTGAATGAGATTCACCTTACCGGCGCGGGGCTGATTGTATATCTGCCAGCGGATATTGATATCGATGGCGAGCTGTATTACTGGGCGCAGGCATTCGACCGGCAATCCCGCGCACTTCGAGATGACCTTGACTTCCTGGCACCCGAGCCGCGGCACGTCAGCAACATCCCGACACTGGCGGAATTGGCCAGAGAAAGCACAATTGAAGCTGAAGTGCCGTCGTCATCCGGGGCAACCGCGACGGCAGTGTCCTGTTATAAGGGCGCAGTAGAGCGGCTCAGAATCATCGACGATTTGATAGTTCGTTGCCGCGAACTCGCGGCGATGGATTTTGAATTTCTCTACGACAGGTCGCGCGGCTTGCTGACCATCGGTTACGACGTGGGTGAACGGCGCCGTGACCCGTCCTGCTACGACCTGCTGGCATCCGAAGCACGTCTGGCCAGTTTCCTGCTCATTGCGCAGGGCCAGGTACCGCAGAAGCACTGGTTCGCACTCGGCCGCCTGCTAACCAGTCATGGTGGTGACGTGAGCCTGATTTCGTGGAGCGGCTCGATGTTCGAGTACCTCATGCCGCAGCTGGTAATGCCGAGTTACGAGAACACCTTGTTAGCGCAGACCTGCAAGGCCGCGGTGTCTCGCCAAATCGAATATGGTCGACAACGCGCCGTGCCCTGGGGTATTTCCGAGTCCTGCTATAACGCCACCGATATGCATCAAGTCTATCAATATCGCGCGTTCGGCGTGCCCGGGCTGGGTTTCAAACGCGGGCTGGGAGACGATCTGGTCATTGCCCCTTACGCCAGCGCACTGGCGCTGACGGTAATGCCGCTGGAAGCGTGTCGGAACCTGCAGACCCTGGCTACCAGTGGTTTCCTCGGTGTCTACGGGTTTTACGAGGCGGTCGACTACACACCATCGCGCGTGCCGCGCGGCAAGAATCACGCCATCGTGCGAACCTATATGGCGCATCATCAAGGCATGAGCCTGCTGGCCTTTGAGCATGTATTGCTCAACCGGCCGATGCAGCGCCGATTCATGTCTGACCCCCTTGTACGGGCAACAGAATTATTGCTCCAGGAGCATGTGCCGAAGAAGGGAGCTACCCTGCATCCACACGCCGCTGAAGTGAGTGCCGCTGCGCGCCCCGCAGCCGCGGAAGCAGGCGCGATTATGCGCGTGTTTACTGACCCGAACACACCGTTACCCGAGGTTCACCTGTTGTCCAACGGCAGGTACCACGTCATGGCGACCCATGCCGGTGGAGGTTACAGCCGCTGGCGCGACCTGGCCGTCACCCGCTGGCGCGAGGACGCGACTTGCGATAGCTGGGGCACATTTATTTACTTGCGCGACCGCGACACAGGGCTCTACTGGTCAACCGCATATCAACCGACACAGCGCAAGGCCGATCACTATGAGGCTATTTTCGTGCAGGCGCGCGCTGAATACCGGCGCCGCGATCAGGCGATCGAAGCGCACACCGAAATCAGTGTTTCGCCTGAAGATGACGTCGAGATCCGCCGTGTCATGCTCACCAACCTCTCGCCCCGTACCCGTCATATCGAGGTGACAAGTTATGCGGAAGTCGTGCTGGCGCCGCTGAATACCGACCTTGCCCATCGCTCTTTCAGCAACCTGTTCGTGCAAACCGAAATCCTGCCTGACCGGCAGGCAATTCTCTGCACGCGGCGCCCCCGCACACCGGGGGAACAGGTACCGTGGATGTTTCACCTGTTGGCAGCGCCCGGCGCGGTCGCCGACGAGGCGTCTTACGAGACTGACCGCACCAAATTCATCGGGCGGGGTCGAACGGCAGCTGACCCGGTGATTTTGGATAGCAGTGACAGCCCGTCGCTGTTGTCGAACACGGAGGGTTCGGTGCTCGATCCCATCGTGGCAATCCGCCGCACCATCACCTTGTCATCCGACGAATCGGCGACCGTGCAGATCATATCCGGTGTCGCGAACACGCGCGCGTCAGCATTGGCTTTAGTTGACAAGTATTGTGACCGGCATTTCGTTGAGCGTGCGTTTGAAATGGCATGGTTCCAAAGTCAGGAGGTGCTGCGCCTCCTCAACGCAACGGAAGCCGATGCCCAGGTCTATGGCCGCCTGGCCAGCTCTGTTATTTATGGTAACGCCTTGCGCCGCGCCGCGCCCAGTGTCATTGCCCGCAACCAGCTAGGCCAGTCCGGGCTCTGGAGCTTTGCTATCTCGGGCGATCTGCCGATCGTTCTGATACGCATCGGCGACCTGAACCGCATCGACCTGGTAAAACATGTGCTGCAAGCCCATGCCTATTGGCGTATGAAGGGTTTGAGGGCGGACCTGGTGATCGTGAACGAGGATTTCTCGGGCTACCGGGCGGATCTGCATGACCAGATCATGGGGCTGATCAATGCGGGCCCCGAAGCACAAACTTTCGAAAAACCGGGTGGAGTCTTTGTGCGCCGCGCCGAAGAACTTTCCGAGGAGGACCGGGTCTTGTTCCAGACTGTCGCCCGCGTCGTGCTCACCGATACCGCCGAGACATTGCTCGAGCAGGTGGAACGCCGCGTACCGGCAGAACACTTGCCGGGCCGCCTGAAGCCATTGCTGCAGCCGGCAGCTGAACCAGACAATCCACTGGCGGCGCGCGAACGCATTTTCTGCAACGGCCTGGGCGGCTTCACGCCCGACGGGCGTGAATACGTCGTTACCCTCGAACCGGGGCAAAGCACGCCGGCACCGTGGGTCAACGTCATCGCAAGCCCGCACATCGGCACGGTCATCAGTGAAAGCGGGAGCGCGTATACCTGGGTGGAAAACGCTCACGAGTTCCGGCTAACCACCTGGCATAATGACACGCTTAGCGACAGCAGCGGCGAGGCACTCTATATCCGTGACGAGGAAACTGGTGCGTTCTGGTCGCCGATGCCATTGCCCGCCCGCGGTCAGTCCGGGTATGTGTGCCGGCACGGATTCGGCTACAGCGTGTTCGAGCATTACGAAGCCGGTATCTCCTCGGAACTGTATACCTACGTCGCAATGGACGCACCGGTGAAGCTCGTGGTGGTAAAGCTGCGCAACCATTCGAGGCGTCCGCGTCGATTGTCGCTGACCGGATATTGGGAGCTGGTACTCGGTGAGTGGCGACACACCAATCAGATGCACATTGTTACCGAAACGGATCCGCACAACGGGGCGCTGTTTGCCCGCAATGCTTATGGCCGCGAATGCGCCAATCGGGTCGTCTTTGTGCATGTCAAGCGAGCCAGAGCGTACCGTGACCGGAAACCGTACGGAGTTCATTGGCCGCAACGGCTCACTGGCCAACCCGGCGGCCATGCATCGCACGCGTTTGTCGGGCAGGACAGGCGCCGGCCTTGATCCGTGCGCGGCGATGCAGACTCAGATCGAACTGGCCGACGGACAGGAGCGCGAGATCGTGTTCGTATTCGGCGCGGCCCGCAACACCGACGAAGCACAATATTTCATCCAGCGATTCGGCGGACCGGCTGGCGCACGGCAAGCCCTGGAAGCGGTGTGGGGACACTGGAACCGCACCCTGGGCGCGGTGCACGTGGAAACGCCGGATCCGGCCCTGGACGTGTTGGCCAACGGCTGGCTGGTCTACCAGACACTGTCCTGCAGGCTCTGGGGCCGTAGTGGCTATTATCAGTCCGGCGGTGCCTACGGTTTCCGCGATCAATTGCAGGACACCATGGCGCTGATCCATACGACACCGTGGCTCGCCCGCGAACAGTTGATCCGTTGCGCCGAGCGCCAGTTCCTCCAGGGTGATGTGCAACACTGGTGGCATCCGCCCAACGGACAAGGCGTACGCACACATTTCTCCGATGACTATCTGTGGCTGCCGTATGCAACCTGTCGTTATGTGCTGGCGACCGGCGATACGGGAGTACTCGACGAGTCAGTACATTTCCTGGAGGGCCGCGAGTTGAATCCGGAAGAGGAGGCTTACTACGATCAGCCGCAACGTTCGGCTGAAGTGGCAAGCCTCTATGAACATTGCGTGCGTTCAATCAAACATGGTTTACGCTTTGGCGAACATCAATTACCGCTGATGGGCTGCGGCGACTGGAACGATGGCATGAATCTCGTCGGTCGTGATGGCAAGGGCGAGAGCGTCTGGCTGGCGTGGTTCCTGTACGAGAACCTGCAGCTGTTTGCAGGCCTGGCGCGTGGCCGGGACGACGAGGCCTTTGCCGAAGTTTGCACCGGGCAGGCTGCGCTGCTGCGCAACAACATTGAGGCCAATGCCTGGGACGGCGACTGGTATCGGCGGGCCTATTTCGATGATGGCACACCCCTGGGCTCGTCCGACAATGACGAATGCCAAATCGATTCGATCAGCCAGAGTTGGGCGGTCATTTCGGGCGGCGGCGATCCCGTGCGAGCCCGCCAGGCGATGGCGGCGGTGGACAAACGCCTGGTGCGACGCGATGCGCAGTTAATCCAACTGCTCGACCCGCCCTTCGATAAATCAGACCTTGAGCCCGGTTATATCAAGGGCTACGTGCCCGGCGTCCGCGAGAACGGTGGCCAATATACCCATGCCGCGATTTGGACCACGATGGCGTTTGCCATGCATGGGTGACAGGGAACGCGCGTGGGAATTGTTCGCCATGCTCAATCCCGTCAATCACGGTAGTCAGCCGGAGGAGATCGAACGCTACAAGGTCGAGCCGTACGTCATGTGCGCGGATATTTACGGTGCGCCGCCACACACAGGCCGGGGCGGTTGGACCTGGTACACCGGGGCGGCGGGCTGGATGTACCGGCTGACCGTGGAAACACTACTGGGCCTGCAACTGGAAGTGGACCATCTGCGCATTGCACCGTGTATCCCGGCCCATTGGGAGTCGTACAAAATCCACTACCGCTATCGCGAGACCTTCTACCACATCACGGTCAAGCGCGTCGGTGAAAAGTCGGAGCATGTGATCCGCGTGACGGTGGACGGTGCCGTGGTAAATGGAGCCGGCGTGGATGGGACAGGGCGACCGCAAGGCATGATCCCCCTTGTGGACGACCGCCGGGAGCACCACGTCGAGGTGGAGTTGAGCTAAAGGCATTCAGCATTGTCTACGCGGCTGCGCCACTCCCCAAACCGAGTGGGTAAACTACCGTTGTAGGGCCGAATTCATTCGGCCAACAACCTTGCCATCAGAAGGCTGATCGAACCCGGCGATGACAACTGGCTCTTCCCCAAACCGAGTGGGTAAATTACCGTTGTAGGGCCGAATTCATTCGGCCAACAGTTGCATCTGGATGACAGATGACGATGAAACACCGCTGGTCGAATGAATTCGACCCTACAGGTTTGATTCAATGACGCTGAAACACCGCTGGTCGAATGAATTCGACCCTACAGGTTTGATTGAGTAGGGCCGAATTCATTCGGCCAACAACCTTGCCATCAGCAGGCATGCATCTCGTCTGAATCGATGTGTTACCCACTCAATCTGGGGAAGAACCTGGTAAAAAAGAAAGGCCCCACGAGGGGGCCTTTCTTGTTTGGCGGAGAGGGGTGAGACGAGCGTATTGGGCGAAGCGCTGCTTCGCGCGAGCCGAACGGGTGCAATCTACGATTGCACCCTGGGCGGGATGTTTTTTGACGGCGCCTCAGGCGCCTTCAGCCCCGACCGAACTGCCAAATTTAAAAGGCCCCGCGAGGGGGCCTTTCTTATTTGGCGGAGAGGGAGGGATTATTCGGGCCTTCGGCCCTCACCCCTTCGGGGCCGCCGTCGCTACGCGACGACGTTCTGCGCGGCTACGCCGCTTGTCGAACCCAGCCTTATATATCGAGGGTTCGAACCCGACTATACCAAACAAGAAAGGCCCCACGAGGGGGCCTTTCTTGTTTGGCGGAGAGGGAGGGATTCGAACCCTCGATGGGCTTTTAACCCATACTCCCTTAGCAGGGGAGCGCCTTCAGCCACTCGGCCACCTCTCCGGGAAAGTAAACTAGTATATTATGAGGCGGAATTATAACGGGTATCGGTCGGGATTACTCGGCCGTGATTATACTCGGGCAGCCTGCCCCTCGCACCCCTTCGGGGCCGCCGTCGCTGCGCGACGACGTTGTCTCGCACCTGCGGTGCTCGGCTCGAACCCTCGATGGGCTTTTAACCCATACTCCCTTAGCAGGGGAGCGCGTTACTCGAGGCTTCGCCTCTCGCCCTGCGGGCCGCCGCCGCTATGCGGCGACGTTCAACGCACCGCTCCCGCGCTGCTTTTGTCAGCCACTCGGCCACCTCTCCTTCAATTATGCGCAGCGCCGCATATTCTGCGGACAGCTGCCTGTAACGGAGTAGCATACCGCTGCGGTAATATCAGGTAAAGCGGGAACTGGAATAAAGTGGCTGGAACCTTCAGGAAGATATCTGCTGCGTCGTTGCCGTTTTCTTCGTTCTTGATCCGCTCATAGATCTCCTCTCTATGCACGGCGACATCCTTGGGGGCGTTCACACCAATCCGGACCTGATTTCCCTTCACTCCAAGTACGGTCACGGTAACCTCATCACCGATCATCAGCGTCTCACCCACTCTGCGCGTCAATATCAACATCGTCCCTTCTCCTTGTTGTCGTACCATCCCTGCGCGGGATCATGACCGTTAGCTAAGTAGACCAGTCATGTCATGGATAGTTTCGGCAGCAATATCAATGTCTGAAGCCAGACCTCCTGATACAGTCTATTTGAATGACGCTCAACCATTTAATTTGTAAGATTATTTCACAAGGCTCCCGGAGTAACCCTTCGCCACTGAAAAACAGCGCTGCTATCAGGCAAATTATAGACCACTCCCGGGTAATCCAGGCACTCTGGTTTGAGGACGGTTACGTCCAGCGTCCATCCATAGATAGCATGTCCCCCCAAGAGGCGCCAGATGAAATACCGGCTCAATCCCGGCAGCATGTATTTTCAAACCCGGGGTTTATTGACGATACTGCACGTCGCATCGGTGCAAGATACGGCCTAGACGCGCGCTGGCTGCGCCAGGTCAAATGCTTCATGCAGGGTGCGCACACCCAGTTCGAGATACTTCTCATCCACGACAACGGAAATCTTGATTTCCGAGGTGGAGATCATGCGGATATTGACCCCTTCACTGGCCAGGGCCTCGAACATTTTCGAGGCAATGCCGGCGTGTGAGCGCATGCCCACGCCAACCAGCGAGATTTTCACGATCTTGTCATCGCCGGATACTTCCTGTGCTCCCATGTCTTTAGCCGTTTGCGTGAGAATCTCCAGTGCCCTGACATAATCATTACGGTTTACAGTGAAGGTAAAGTCAGTCGTCGCTCCGTTCGGCGCGACATTCTGCACGATCATGTCGACCTCGATATTGGCAGCGGCAATCGGACCCAGCAGCTGGTACGCCACACCCGGCGTGTCCGGCACGCCGAGCACCGTCAACTTGGCTTCATCGCGATTGAAGGCGATACCGGAAATCAGCGCGTCTTCCATGTTCTCTTCCTCATAGGTTATCAACGTGCCCGCGCCTTCCTCGAAGGTCGACAGGACGCGCAACGGGACATTGTAGCGGCCGGCAAAACTGACGGCCCGTATCTGCAGCACCTTGGAACCGAGGCTGGCCATTTCCAGCATCTCCTCGAAGGTGATCCGGTCGAGGCGGCGTGCATCCGGGACCAGACGCGGGTCGGTGGTATAAACACCGTCCACATCGGTATAAATCTGGCATTCATCGGCCTTCAGTGCCGCCGCCAGCGCCACGGCCGTCGTGTCGGAGCCGCCCCGCCCGAGCGTGGTGATATTGCCATGCTCATCGGCACCCTGAAAACCGGCGACGACGACCACATGACCGGCGGTCAGGTCCGCACGCATGCGTTTGTCATCGATTTCCCGAATACGCGCCTTGTTATGTGCGCTGTCCGTCAGGATGTGCACCTGCGAACCGGTGTAGGAACGCGCACTGCAACCCTGCTCCTCCAGCGCCATGGCCAGCAGGGCGATAGTCACCTGTTCCCCGGTGGCCAGCAGCACATCGAGTTCGCGCGGCACCGGTCGAGTAGTGATCTCGCCAGCCAGCTCCACCAGCCGGTTCGTCTCGCCGCTCATGGCCGAGACCACGACGACCACGTCATTACCGAGGTCTCGCCAGTGCTTGACCTTGTCAGCGACAAATTTGATCCGCTCGGGATTGCCCACCGAGGTCCCGCCGTATTTTTGAACGATTAATGCCATGTCATTTTGAACAGAAAAATGTCGTATAGTAAAGAGCGGTTGTAATGAACTGTAGGCAGCGGCCTCCTGGCCGCGATGGTTTCAACCGCCAATCGCGCCGAAGACGGCGATTCTATTTCCGCGCTCCCTCCGGGAGACTCCTGACAGGTGGATTTCTCAATCTGTAGGAGCGGCCTCCTGGCCGCGATGCGTCTCAACCAGCCCATCGCGCCGAAGGACGGTGTTTATGCCCGGCGCTTAATCGGGTACTCCTACAGGTGAACCTCATATACCATGCCACCTATTCCGAAAGTTGGGCAGTAACCCAACCTGGCACTGACTGCAGCGCCTTGTCCAGGTTTTCCGGCTGGTTACCGCCGGCCTGCGCCATGTCGGGGCGGCCGCCACCCTTGCCGCCGACCTGGGTCGCCACCTGGTTCACCAGTTCACCGGCCTTGAGCCTGCCAGTCTGGTCCTTGGTCACCCCGGCGACCAGACTCACCTTGTCACCTTCCACCGCGGCCAGCACCACCGCCGCCGAACCCAGCTTGTTCTTCAACTGGTCCAGGGTCTCCCGCAATACCTTCGTGTCCGCGCCTTCCATGCGGGCCGCCAGCACCTTGACCCCGCTGATGTCGACGGCCTGCGCGGCCAGGTCAGTGCCCTGACTGCTGGCGAGTTTGCCCTTGAGTTGCTGCAATTCCTTTTCAAGCGCGCGCTGCTTCTCGACCAGTTGACCGACCTTTTCATCGACATCGTCCCGATTACCCTTGACCAGCGATGCAATGCGCTGCAGGCGGTTTTCATTATCCGCGATCCACTGCAGGGCGCGTTCACCGGTTACCGCTTCGATACGGCGCACCCCGGACGCAATACCGGTTTCGGCGATGACCTTCAGCACGCCGATGTCGCCGGCATGCCTGACATGAGTACCGCCGCACAACTCTACCGAGAAATCGCCGATCGACAGCACCCGGACGGAGTCCCCGTATTTTTCCCCGAACAGGGCCATGGCGCCCGAGGCCAGTGCATCATCGATGGACATCTCGCGCGTCTGCGCTGCTGCATTGGCACGGATATTTTCATTCGCCAGATTTTCTATGCGCGCAATCTGTTCCGCGGTGAGCGGTTCATAATGAGTGAAATCGAAACGCAGGCGTTCCGGTTCAACGAGTGAACCCTTTTGCTGCACATGGTCGCCCAGCACCGCGCGCAATGCAGCGTGCAACAGGTGGGTACCGGAATGATTCAGCACGATCGCCTGGCGGCGCCGGTCGTCAACGACCGCCTCGACCTCGGCACCGGTGCGCAGCGTACCTTGCACGACGGTGCCGATATGAATGATGGCATCACCCTGTTTGCGGGTATCAGTGACTTCGAAACGCACCTCACCGGCTGTCAGATAGCCCCGGTCACCTACCTGGCCACCGGACTCGGCATAAAACGGCGTGCGTTCCAGAATCACCATACCGGGCTGGCCAGTTTCGAGTTGTTGCACGGCCGCTCCGTCCGCGAACAGCGCCGTGATACGGGACGTGTCACGCAGGTGTTCATATCCGGTAAATGCCGTACTGCCCTCGATGTCGAGTTGTCCGGAAGCAACTGCGGCAAACTGACTGGCAGACCGCGCGCGGTCACGTTGCGCATCCATGGCCCGGTTGAATCCATCCGTATCGATGCTCAGGCCGCGCTCGCGCGCAATATCAGCCGTCAGATCCATCGGGAAACCATAGGTGTCATAAAGCTTGAATACCGTTTCGCCGGGGATTTCGCTGCCGGCAATCTGCGCAAGATCATCGTCCAGAATACGCATACCCTGCTCCAGGGTTTCCGCGAAGCGTTCCTCTTCGAGTTTCAGGATGCGCTCCACGTGCGCCTGGTTGTCTTTCAGGTCAGGATAGGCTGCACCCATTTCACTGCACAGCGGCGCGACCAGTTTGTAGAAAAACAGCTCCTTGATACCCAGTTGATAACCGTGACGCACGGCGCGCCGGATAATGCGGCGCAGTACATAACCGCGGCCTTCGTTGGACGGCAGTACGCCATCATTGATAAGGAATGCGCAGGAACGGATATGATCGGCAATCACCTTGAGTGAATTACTCGTCAGGTCCGTGCACGCCGTAACCTTTGCGGCCGCCTTGATCAGATTGCGGAACAGGTCGATATCATAGTTGCTGTGCACACCCTGCATCACCGCCGCCAGGCGCTCCAGCCCCATGCCGGTATCCACCGACGGTTTTGGCAACGGTTTCAGGTTGCCATCCGCATCCCGGTCATACTGCATGAAGACCAGGTTCCAGATCTCGACGTAACGATCACCGTCTTCCTCGGGACTGCCCGGCGGGCCGCCGGAGATTCCGGGCCCGTGGTCGTAGAATATTTCCGTACAGGGCCCACAGGGTCCGGTGTCGCCCATGGACCAGAAGTTGTCCTTGGCCCCGATGCGGCCAAGCTTGGCGGGACTGATGCCGATGTCCTGCAACCAGATGTCAGCCGCCTCGTCATCCTCTTCAAAGATCGTCACCCATAATTTTTCCGGCGGTATCTTGAGGACCGCCGTTAAAAATTCCCAGGCGTAGGCAATGGCTTCGCGTTTGAAATAATCGCCGAAGCTGAAATTGCCCAGCATCTCGAAGAAGGTGTGATGGCGCGCCGTATAACCGACGTTTTCCAGGTCATTGTGCTTGCCACCGGCCCGCACACACCGCTGGCTGGTGGTGGCGCGCACATAACTGCGCTGCTCCTGGCCCGTGAAAACATCCTTGAATTGCACCATGCCGGCGTTGACGAACAGCAGCGTGGGATCATTTGCAGGCACCAGCGAGCTGGAGGCCACCACCTTGTGGTCATGCGCCCTGAAATACTCCAGAAAGGCCCGGCGGAGTTCTGCACTGCTGGTCATGATGGAATCGGACTACCCGTTACCTGTTTGAACTACTGGCGCTTATTATTCAGGGAATCACCGTGGAATGGAACACCTTTCGGCGTTCTATGCGCTTAGCCCAACCTGCATTTCGGTAAATTTCATGCATTCTGCATTTCTGCATTTCAGCATGCATGGCGCCGACGTGACGGGTCATTCGCTGTCCCGAAACGACCCGGAGATCTGTTCCGTGGTGAACCCGCGCTGCTGCAGGAAGCGCATCTGCCGGCTGCGTTCCTTGAAATCAGCCGGCACTGCTGCGCCAAAGCGCTTCGCGCGCACTTCCCGGGCCAGTACCGGCCACTGCGTATCGAGCGCGGCGATAGACTGCCCAATCAGCTCATCATCGAGCCCGCGGGCACGCAACTCGGCGTGGATCTTCTGCGGTCCCGAACCACGCTGGAACCGGGAGTGCACGAAGGACTCAGCAAACCGGTCATTACTGAGCAGCCGCTCTGCAACCAGCGCCGCGACCAGGGTTGCTATGACGTCTGCATCAAAACCACGGGTTTCCAGCTTGCGGCGCAGTTCCAGCTCGCTGTGTTCCCGCCGGGCCAGGAGGTCCAGCGCCGCCGTGCGCGCCACGGCGGGGTCTGCAGCCTGCTCCGGCGTCAGCCTAGTGTACCCCGGCGGTTTCCGCTTCGGCTGCGGCTTCAGCCCCGGTTTCAATGCCGGCTTTTGCCGGGAGCAGTTCGGCGCGCAGCCGGGCCTCGATCTCGTTGGCGATGTCCGGGTTCTGTTTCAGGAACTCGCGCACGTTCTCCTTGCCCTGCCCGATGCGTTCCTTGCCATAGCTGTACCAGGCGCCGGATTTATCGACAATGTCGTATTTGACACCCAGGTCGATGAGCTCGCCTTGCAGCGAGATCCCTTCGCCATAGAGAATCTGGAACTCCGCCTGCTTGAAGGGCGGCGCCATCTTGTTCTTGACCACCTTGACGCGGGTCTCGTTGCCGACGATTTCATCGCCCTTCTTGATGGCACCGATGCGGCGGATATCGAGCCGCACGGAGGCATAGAATTTCAGCGCATTGCCACCGGTCGTGGTTTCCGGGTTGCCGAACATGACGCCGATCTTCATGCGGATCTGGTTGATGAAGATCACCATGGTATTGGAGCGCTTGATGTTACCGGTGAGTTTGCGCAGGGCCTGCGACATAAGGCGCGCCTGCAGACCCATGTGCGAATCGCCCATATCACCCTCGATCTCGGCCTTGGGTGTCAGTGCCGCGACGGAGTCCACCACCACCACATCGATGGAACCGGACCGGACCAGCATATCGGTGATCTCCAGCGCCTGTTCGCCGGTATCCGGCTGCGAGACCAGCAGCTCGTCGACATTGACGCCCAGCTTTTCGGCATAGCCCGGGTCCAGCGCATGTTCGGCATCAACAAACGCGGCCGTCCCGCCGTTCTTCTGCGCCTCGGCGATCACCTGCAGCGCCAGGGTCGTCTTGCCGGAAGACTCCGGCCCGTAGACCTCGACGACCCGGCCGCGCGGCAAGCCACCGATGCCGAGGGCGACATCGAGCCCCAGTGAGCCGGTCGATACCACATCGATATCTACTGCAGTGACATCCCCCATGCGCATTACGGCGCCCTTGCCGAACTGTTTTTCGATCTGGCTCAGTGCAGCACTCAAGGCCTTGCGTTTGTTGTCTTCCATTTAGTTCCTCCAAAAGGTTGATCGCGGCGTCACCATCCCTGTTCCGCCTGAAGCGGCGATTATCACATAGAAGCCACTAGCCCTCTAGCTCCCAGCTTCGGAGTAGCTGATATCTCACCCCGGCCGGGTCGGTGACTGACTCGACCAGACTGAACTGGCTGATGGACCAGTCGATCGGTTCAATTTCAGCCAGGGCCTGCGCCCGGCTGAGCTTGCGGGCGATGGTGATGTGCGCCTGGTAGGGCCGTGTCTCGGGCGGGATACCGCACTGCGCCAGCACCGCGCGCAGCTGCCCGACCAGTGACCAGAGTGCGGGCGGTGTATGCTGCGGCCCGGCCCAGAGTATCCGCGGCCGCGGCCAGTGGCCGATCCGGTCGATGGCCAGCGCGAAGGGCGGGGACCTGCACAGCCGCCGCCGCCGACTTCGAGGCACTGGTACGTCGCCGGAGAAACCGGTCCCGCATAGGCGAGCGTGAGATGCAGTTTGTCCGCAGGCATGCGCTTGATGCGCTTGCCCAGCCACCGCCAGCGCGGCCTGGTCCAGCGCTTCCCGGACACCGGCCTGCGGCCACAGGGCGAAGAACACCCGGCGTGCCGGTTCAACCCGTGCCGAGGACATGCAGCAGCCCGGTCAGGGCATGGTCAACCGCCTGCCGGCGCACCGCGTCCCGGTCACCCGTGAACCGGCGGGTTTCCACCTGCTACCGGACTGCCGGCGACGCCCAGGCAAAACACACCGTACCGACCGGCTTGCCCGGCACGGCGCCGCCCGGTCCGGCGATCCCGCTGATGGCCAGCGCACAATCGGCGCGACTATTGCGCAGGGCGCCCTGCACCATTTCCCTGACGGTCGCCTCACTGACGGCGCCCGCGGACTTGCCAGCGTTGCCGCCTGCACGCCCAGCATCGCCTCCTTGGCGGCATTGGTGTAGGTGACGAAGCCGCGGTCGAACCACCGCGAACTACCGGCGATATCCGTAATGCACTTGGCCACCCAGCCGCCGGTACAGGATTCGGCCACCGCCAGTGTCTGGCGCCGCGCCAGCAGTGCCTCTCCTACCCGGCGGGACAGTTCGTTCAGTTCAGACATTTGTTTAATTTATGCATATATTATACTGAATATTATGAATATATTATGTTTAGTTATTGCAAGGAACGAAGTGCCCTGAAGGATACCCTCCGGTATCGAAGCAATCTTCAGGGTGACTGATGCCAAACCATGAGATTGCCGCGCTGCGCTTGCAATAACAAGTGCAATTGCAGATTATCAGAGTTTCCTTTACTGCTGCAGTTGTCGGCATGTAGCCCGAATAAAGCGCGCGACTGGGTTCTATTGTCTATGTAGGTTGGGCAAAGCTTCCGCGTCCTGCTCACGCTCCTCGCCTGCGTCCATGCAGGCGAAGCGTAGCGTGCCCAAGCGCTCGCGATCATGGCCAGCATGCAGCCGGTTCAACCGCAGTAGAATCCGGGCGACGCTACGTTACCGCGTCTCCTGCATTCCATGTCTGCGCCGGCGGCGAATAACAACAGAGGATTGGTGAACAATGCGAAGAATTTTATGCAAGGATGTGGGATAGCTAACGGTTTTCATTACAAGCATCCAGACAGTTTATTCAATAAGCCTGGAGTCTCTGCGCAAATCCGCTGCTAATGCGGTAGACTTCCCCGCCATGACAGCCACCTCTGCCGCGCACACTCCGATGATGATGCAATACCTGAGCATCAAGGCAGAACATCCTGATATTCTGTTGTTTTATCGCATGGGCGATTTCTACGAGCTGTTTTACAGCGACGCGCGGCGCGCCGCCCGCCTACTGGATATCACCCTGACATCCCGCGGGCAATCCGCCGGCGCACCCATTCCCATGGCCGGTGTCCCGGTGCATGCCATCGACCAGTACCTCGGGCGGCCTGGTGCAACAGGGCGAATCCGTGGCGATCTGCGAGCAGGTCGGCGCGGCTCACCGGCAAGGGACCGGTCGAGCGCAAGGTCGTGCGCATCGTGACGCCGGGCACTGTCACTGAAGAGGCGCTGTTGAATGACCGCCAGGACAACCTGCTGGTGGCCGTCAACCGGATCGGCGCTGACTGGGGACTGGCCGCGCTGGACCTTGCCGGGGCACGCTTCAGCGTCCAGCAACTGCAGGGCACAGAGGCCCTGTTGAGTGAACTGCAACGCCTGCAGGCAGCCGAACTGATCACCAGCGAAGACCTCACCCTCCCGGCCGAGGTCGCGCAGCACCGTGGCCTGCGTCACCAGCCGCCCTGGTCCTTCGACACCGGCAGCGCGCGCGGCCTGCTCACTGAACAATTCGGCACCCGGACCTGAGCGGTTTCGGCTGCGAGGACCTGCCGGCCGCCATCGGCGCCGCCGGCGCGCTGTTGCAATATGTCAGGAACACGCAACGTACCGCCCTGCCGCATCTGCGCAGTCTGCAGGTCGAGAACCGCAGCGACGGCCTGGTACTGGATGCCGCCACCCGCCGCAACCTGGAACTGGAAGAGTCGGTTTCCGGCCAGCGCCAGCACACCCTGATCGGCGTGCTCGACCGCACGGCCACCACCATGGGCGGCCGCCTGTTGCGCCGCTGGCTGCACCGGCCAGTGCGTGACCAGGCAACTGCTGCGGCAACGGCACCGGTGCATCGAACAACTGCGCGACGGCATCCTGCACGCTGAACTGCATGCCCGGCTGGGAGGCATTGCGGATATCGAGCGTATCCTCACGCGCATCGCCCTGAAGTCGGCCCGGCCGCGTGATCTTGCCGGCCTGCGCGACCAGCCTGGGCGCTGTTACCCGCGCTGCAGCAACAGCTCGCCGGGATGCACGATCCACTCCTGGCCGACCTGGCGGCACGCATCGGTCAGCATCCGGAAGTACACCGCCTGCTGGTGCGCGCCGTCCGGGAAAATCCGCCGGTGCTGATACGTGACGGCGGCGTCCTGGCGACCGGTTACGATGCCACGCTGGACGGATTGCGCGACCTGAGCGAACACGGTGACCGGATCCTGGTGGACATGGAAACCCGGGAACGGGAACGCAGCGGCATTGCCAACCTGAAGATCCGTTATAACCGGGTGCACGGCTACTATATCGAGGTCAGCCGCCTGCAGGCAGACCAGGTACCGGATGACTACCAGCGCCGCCAGACCCTGAAGTCGGTGGAGCGCTACATCACCCCCGAACTCAAGACCCATGAAGACCAGGTACTGAGTGCCAGGGAACGTGCCCTGGCACTGGAAAAATCGCTCTATAACGAACTCCTCGAGCTGTTGTCCGCCGACCTGGAAGCGCTCGGCGCCTGCGCGGCCGCGCTGGCCGAGCTCGACGTGCTGGCCACGTTCGCGGAACGCAGCCTGGCGTTGAACCTGTCCTGCCCGACACTCACCGACCGGCCGGGCATCGCGATCGAGGGCGGCCGCCACCTGGTCGTGGAACAGATGCTCGACGGGACCTTCATTCCGAACAATACCCGGCTGAATCCGCGGCAACGCATGCTCATCATCACCGGGCCCAACATGGGCGGCAAATCGACGTTTATGCGCCAGACAGCCCTGATCGTGCTGCTGGCGCATATCGGCAGCTATGTGCCGGCGGACACGGCCGTCATCGGCCCGGTTGACCGCATCTATTCGCGCATCGGCGCCGCGGACGACCTTGCCGGCGGCCGCTCCACCTTCATGGTCGAGATGACCGAGACGGCAAACATCCTGAACAACGCCACGGAAAACAGCCTGGTACTCATGGATGAAATCGGGCGCGGCACCAGTACCTACGACGGCCTGTCGCTCGCCTGGGCCTGTGCCGTGGATCTGGCCACACGCATCAAGGCGTTCACCCTGTTTGCCACGCACTACTTTGAACTGACACAATTGCCGGAACACTACGACAGTATCGCCAATGTGCACCTGGAGGCGGTGGAACACGATGACCGGATCGTCTTCCTGCATGCCGTCAAGGAGGGCCCCGCCGACCGCAGCTACGGACTGCACGTGGCCGCGCTGGCCGGGGTGCCGCCCGCCGTCATTGCCCGGGCACGGGAACGCCTGCTGGAACTGGAGCAGGAGGAGCAACCCACCGGCACGGCGGCACAGCCACAACTCGCATTGTTTCAGCCACCGGGCGAGCACCCGCTGGTCGAGGCGCTGGACGGCATCGATCCGGACACGCTAACACCGCTGCAGGCACAGCGACTTCTGTATACACTCAAGGAGCTGGCACAGCAGGAACTGCATTCATGACGCAGGCTACGTGCCCGGCAGTCGGAGCACCTGGATGTGTGAATATATATATTCTATATTATACAAATATTTATAAGATTTTATTAAGTAATTAGATTCATATGCGGACCATGCCGCCTGGATCTGGTACCGCGGAGAGAAACATGACGTTCGTTGTCACTGAAAACTGCATCAAATGTAAATACACCGACTGCGTCGAAGTCTGCCCGGTGGATTGTTTTCACGAAGGCCCCAACTTCCTGGTCATCGATCCGGATGAATGCATCGACTGCACCCTGTGTGAACCGGAATGCCCCATCAATGCCATCTATGATGAAAGCGACCTGCCCGCGGGCCAGGAAATCTATCTGGAACTCAATGCCGAGCTGGCCCGGACCTGGCCGGTCATCACCCAGATGAAGGATGCCCCGGCCGATGCGGATGACTGGAAAGACAAGCCGGACAAGTTGCAGTACCTGGAGCGCTGAGCCTTGCTGAAAGTTGTTGGCAGCGGCGCAGAGGGTACGAGATAACCATTTACATTGATGGCATTTATGCAGAATTTATGGGCCCGCATGTAACCAGGATTAGTTGAATAAACAAGGTGTATCTAGACGTCTAAACAGTACATTCCCTCTCCCTCCGGGAGAGGGCCAGGGAGAGGGAATATATAATGCGTTTTTTGGCAATTCAGCTGCACCAGCAGGCTGCTCTTACAGTGCTAATGAGAATAAACCACTCTTTAATCGAAGCCCCCTCTCCCCAACCCTTTTATGCCCGGCGCTTAATCGGGTACTCCCGAAGGGAGAGGAAGTAAAACCTGAGACATCCTCCAACGGCTGCGTTACTGGATACTTCCCAGTACTCGTGATAACAACGGGGAATCAAATCGGTAGTTTCGCAAAAGACACCGTAACGTTAATTCCAGCATCTGCTCTACACTTGTCCTGAACGATTGACCTCCGGTGTTCTGACCAATGATTCCCGAAGGCACAGTCACCCTCATCCCCAGCCACGCTGACATCCTGCAGGTTGCGGCTGCGCACATCATCGGCCATGCAGACACCCTCCCCGACCTCACGCGCAGCGTGGTCCTGCTGCCCGATCTCCAGTTCGCACCCCGCCTGCGCATGCACCTGCTGCACCAGGCGGCAGGCAGGGACTGTCTTGCCCTGCTCGGCCCGGACATCAGCACACCCGCTCAGTGGCTTGGTGAGCACATCCGCATAGACCGGATCATCCCCGACCCGGCGCGCCGGGAACTGTTGCTGGTCGAGGTATTGAAACAGCATCCTGCCGTGTTCAGCGGCAGCGACCCCTGGCAAACAGCGGGCAGCCTGCTGGCGCTGATCGATGAACTGACCCTCAACCGGGTGGCGATTCCCGCTGATCCCGACGCGTTCGCCGCGCAACTGCAGTCGGCCTACGGCATCACCGACCGGTTACCGCCGCCACTGGGCATGGAAGCCGGCCTTGTTCACCGGCTGTGGCAGGCATGGCATACACAACTGCAGGCAGAAGACCTGCTGGACCCCGGCATGGCCCGCTTGCAGCGCCTGACTGCCAGCCAGGATGGATTCGGGGATTATTATTTTTTCCTGATCGGCTTTGACAATCCGAGTGCTGCGGAACTGGAATGGACCGGCCGCTTGCTGCAACTGCAACGGGCACAGTGCATTCTCTACCGCCAGGCACACCACGCGCTCAGCATGCAATCGCTGTCCCTGCAGCAACCACCCGCTCAAGACAGCGGTACGCACCCTGTCGATACCGCCGCTACGCCGGCAAGCGACTGCCTGGATGCCACCTTCGGGCCCGCAGATCAGCCCCCGGTGGAGCGTGCCCGGGCATTTGCACAACAGGTCGATACCCCGCCCCTTGCCGGCCGGCTGTCGATATTACCCGCCGACTCGGCGGAACAGGAAGCCCGGGCAATTGACCTGCAGGTGCGCCGCTGGCTGCTGGAAGACCGGCAACCGGTCGGAATCGTGACCGAGGACCGGCGGCTGGCACGCCGCGTGCGTGCACTGCTGGAGCGCGCCGGCATTACCCTGCAGGACACCGGCGGCTGGGCACTGTCCACCACCAGTGCCGCGGCCGCGCTGGAATGCTGGCTGCAAACCGTCGAGGAAGACTTTGCGCATCAACCCCTGCTCGCCGTGCTGAAGTCGCCGTTCATCTTTCCGGATGATGACCGGGAGGAACTCGACAGCACGGTGTACCGTTTTGAGCAGGACATCGTTCAGCATGAAAATATTGCCCGCGGCCTCGAGCGCTACCGCAAACACATCGGCTACCGGCTGCAGCGGCTGAATTCTCCCTGGAGCGCCGCCACCGCAGCGGCACTGCAGATCCTGCTGAACCGCCTCGATCAGGCCGCAGAACCACTGCGCGCAATTGTCGGCCGGGAAGCGCACCCGCCGGCAGCAATTCTCGAGCGCCTGCAGACGAGTCTGCAGGCGCTCGGTATGTGGGCCGCTTTCGAAACCGACCCGGCGGGACGCCGGATCCTGCAGGAATGGCAATTGCTGCACAGCGCCGCACGCCACAGCGGGATCGGTATGGACTGGCTTGAATTCCGCGCCTGGCTCGGAACAGCACTGGAACGCCACGTATTCCGGCCGGCCACGTCCGATCATCCGGTCCTGCTGCTCACCCTGCAGCAGGCGCAGCTGGGGCAGTTTGCCGGGCTGGTCATCGGCGCCTGTGACCATGAACATCTGCCGGCAGCAACGCAGCGTTCACCGTTCTTCAATGATCCGGTACGCCGGGACCTGGGCCTGCCCGTCTGGCCGGACCATTACAACGCGCAACTGCACCGGTTCCGCCGCCTGCTGGAAAGCGCACCTGCCGTGCTGCTTACCTGGCATCAGGAAGATAACGGCGACACGCGCCTGCCGAGCAGCTGGCTCGAGGCCATTCAGACCTTCCATCAGGCAGGCTGGGGAGATGACCTGATCAACCATGAGCTGGAAGTGCTGCTGCGTGATCCGGCGACCGGGGTACACGGCGACACCGTCTTGCCCGTGCCGAAGCGCAGCGGCTACCCTGCCCCGGTACTGCCCGCCGAGTTCGTGCCCCGCAAGCTTTCGGCCAGCTCGCACCAGCAGCTGGTGGACTGCCCCTATCGCTTCTATGCCGCGCACGGGCTTGGTCTCAAACCCAGGGAGACCATCCGCGAGGCACTGGAGAAATCCGACTACGGTGAACGCATTCACTTTTGCCTGGAGATCTTTCACCAGGGGCGCGCCGGTTTTCCCGGCCCGTTCACCCGCCCGTTCAGCCTGGCAAACCGCGCAGCAGCAATCGTCATGCTCGAGCAGATTGCGCAAGCCGTGTTTGCGCGCGACCTGGAGGACAACTTCGAGCACCGCGCCTGGCTGCGGCGCTGGCAAGTACTGATTCCGGAATACGTCGACTGGCAAATCCAGCGGCAGACAGCATGGCAATTCGCCTCTGCCGAACAACAGCTGGAGGTCATGCTCGATCACGACACCTCAATCAGGGGGAGACTTGACCGCATTGACAGCAGCGCGCGACGGGATCGCGGTTATCGACTACAAGACCGGCGCACCCCCCGGACAACGCGAAGTAGACAGTGGCGAGGCCGTACAACTCCCGTGCTATGCCCTGTTGACTGACACCATGCCGGCACGTGTCGAATACCTGAAGCTCGATGACAAGGTCGCGGGCGGCGCCGTACTCGAGGGTGAGTCACTGGCCGCCCTCGCAGGCGCCGTCAGGGAGCGTGCGCTGGAGCTGCTGGCTGCCATCGAGGCAGGCACCCCGTTACCGGCCTGGGGCGATCCGAAAACCTGCCGGCTATTGTGAAATGGATGGCGTGTGCCGGCAACAGGCCTGGCAGGAAGAGACCGACCCGCCGTCATGACCGGACACGCCGACAACGCTGCGCTGCAGGCCGCCGACCCGGGGCTTAACGCCACCGTGCATGCCTCGGCCGGTACCGGCAAGACCTGGCTGCTGGTGACGCGGATCATCCGCCTGCTGCTGGACGGTGCACGGCCGGAGAGCATCCTGGCCGTCACCTTTACCCGCAAGGCCGCCGCCGAAATGCAGCAGCGCGTCTCGGAACGACTGCACGAATTGATGGCAGCGGACGCGACCCGGCTCGATGACCTGTTGTTGCAGTGCGGGATCACACCGACCAGCGCGTTGCGTGGCCAGGCACGCTGCCTGTATGAAACCAATCTGTTCAATCCCTATGCGCTGCGCGCCACCACCTTTCATGCCTTTTGCCAGGAACTGCTGCAGCGGTTCCCGATGGAGGCCGATGTCACGCCGGGATTTCAAATCGCAGAATCGACCGGCCTGCTCGAGCGCGAGGCGTGGGACGCCCTGTTTGCAGAGGCTACCCGGGCGCCGGACGGCCGCGCTTGCACAGGCCCTGGACCAGCTCATCGAACGCTGCAACGGCCTGGCAAATACGCGCACTGCACTGGTGTCCTTCCTGCGCCACCGGAGTGACTGGTGGGCCTATATACAGGGAGAAGCCAACCCTGCGGACAGCGCGGCGAAAAAGCTCGCCGGGCTACTCGACTGCACTGTTCATGACGACCCGCTTGACGGCTTCCCGAACGCTGAGCTGCGTACCCGCCTGCAACAATTCACCCGCTTGCTGGAACGCAACACGACGGCCACCAACACCACACATGCCGGCCTGCTGGCCAGCGCACTGGCAACCCCGATGGCAGCGGCGGCATTCCTGGACACAATCAGGCCGGTCTTCTTCACAAGGAGCGGCGAACCGCGTGCACGCAAGGCGGGGGCCACGCAACGCAAGCGTCTGGGCGAACAGCACGAAACCCTGTTCATCGAGCTGCATACGCAGCTGGCCGCTGAACTGCTGACGCTCCAGGACCGGATCGCACGCACCAATACCCTGCGCACCACCCTTGCCTGGTACACCGCGGGAATGCAGCTGCTGGAACATTTCCAGCGCATCAAGCAGGAACAGCGCCTGCTGGATTTTGCCGATCTCGAGTGGCAGGCCTGCGAGCTGCTGAATCGGGGTGAGCATGCCAGCTGGATCCAGTACAAACTGGACGCACGCATCGACCATCTGCTGGTGGACGAATTTCAGGACACCAATCCGACCCAATGGCGCTTGCTGCTGCCATTGCTGGAGGAACTGGCTGCGGGTGGTGACGAGCGCCAGCGCTCGGTCTTCCTGGTCGGTGATGTAAAGCAGTCCATCTACAGCTTTCGCCGCGCCAAACCGGCATTGCTCGGGGCTGCCGCGCACTGGCTGGAAGACCGGCTCGGGGCCGAACATTTTTCTCTGGATGCTTCACGCCGGTCCGCCACAGCGATCATGGATTGCGTTAACGCCGTCTTTGGCAGCCCACCGCTCGATCAGCGCCTCAGTGGCTTCAATCCGCACAGCACCCATCACCCGGATATGCATGGCCGGGTTGAAGTCCTGCCGCTGGTAACCGGCACGCGGGACGCCGCAGAATCTGCGAGCGTAACGACGGGTTTGCGCAATCCGCTGCAGACACCGCGCGGCAATACGGCAGATCCGCGTTATTACCTGGAAGGCACACAGATCGCGGACCGCATCCAGGAACTCATCAGCAACCGCACTGTTGTTGTCAGGGACGCTGTCCGGCGCACGGCAACGTATGGCGATATCATGATCCTGCTGCGCACACGCACGCATGCCGCCGACTTCGAGAAGGCGTTGCGGGATAACGGCATTCCGTACCTGAGTGCCGGCAAGAGTGTCCTGCTGGATAACCTCGAGATTCGGGATCTGGAAGCCCTGCTCAACCTGTTGATCGCACCCTACGACAATCTGGCGCTGGCCCAGGTACTGCGCGCGCCGCTGTTTGGATTCGCGACCGAAGCACTGCTACCGCTGGCCCGCCTGCAGACCGGTACCTGGTATGAGCGCCTGGCCACCTTTACCGACACCGACTCGCCACTGGGGGTGGCCTACCGGACACTGGAAAACTGGCGCCGGCTCGCCGGACAGGTTCCGGTGCATGACCTGCTGGATCGCATCTACCACCAGGCCGCGGTAATGGAACGCTATACAGCCGCATTCCCCGCCCCGCTGGTGGCCCGCGTGCGCGCCAACCTGACACGCTTTATCGAGCTGGCGCTCGAGGTCGATAACGGCCGTTATCCCAGCCTGCCGCGTTTTCTCGACCAGTTGGGACGCTTGCGGCAGGCGGAACAGGACCAGCCGGAAGAAGGAACGCCGCAGGATGACGGACAACGACCGGGTCCGGCTGCTGACCATCCATGGCGCCAAGGGACTTGAAGCCCCGGTAGTTTTCCTCGCCGATACCGCGACACCCGTTACTGCGCGCAATGCCTACGCGGCGCTGGTCAACTGGCCGGTTACCCGGGACCGGCCGGCGCATTTCCTGCTGACTGCCAGCAAGTCCGATCAGGACAGCAGGAGCCGCGAACTGCTCGATAAACAGCAGCAGGAAAATCTGCACGAAGATGCCAACCTGCTGTACGTGGCCATCACCCGCGCGCGCCAATACCTGTATCATCTCCGGCAACACGGCCGGGACAGCGCCTACCGGCGGCTGGTACGGCAACATCAGCACTGCGCTGCAACACTGGCAACGCAGTGCGACCGGCAGCCTCATGCATGCAACCGGCACGCCGGCCTGCGCGCAACTGCGACACCGCGGCAGCGGCACCGTCACCCGTGGTGGATAACCCGTCTCGCGGAACCCCTGGTGGTAATACCCGCCTTCCGGCAGATCGCGCCCAGTCACACGGTGCTGACGGACACGGGAGTGGAAGGTGACCCGGATGGCCGTGAACGCGGAATTGCCATACACCATATGCTCGAACAGCTCGCCGGCGGCACCGTGACTGAAACCGGCGTGCTGCCCGCGACTATTGCCGCAGGCACTCAACCGGGCAAGCGGATGACACTGATATGCTCGACATGGTGGCAGGAAGCCGTGCAGACATTCCAGAGTCCCGAATGCGCCCACTTGTTCGACGCAACCGGTATGACCGGGCATTTAGCGAAGTACCCATCGAGTACCTCGATGGGAAGCACATGGTATACGGTATCATTGACCGGCTGGTGCTATGTGCGGGGACGGTATGGGTCATCGACTTCAAGACGCATACCTCGGCATCCCGGGAGACGCTGGCGACACTGGCCGCCGCCTACCGGGAGCAAATGCAACTGTATGCGCGTGGCGTGCGCCTGCTCTGGCCCCGTCAGCTCATCAGGCCATGCCTGTTATTTACCGCCTGTAATGCGCTGGTACCGATGGATGAACCGGACTGAGGCGTGCCTGTGGGTTACGCCTGGCCACGGCTGCACCACCGACAGGCAGGATCGATTCGACTGATAATTAGACGTAATAATATTATATATGAATGAGTTGGATAACATGGTTGATGTAACAAATGATACGTTTCAGGCGCAGGTCCTGGAGCGCTCACAGCAGGTTCCCGTGCTGGTCGACTACTGGGCGGACTGGTGCGGTCCGTGCCAGATGCAGATGCCGGTGCTCAGGAAGCTGGTCGAGGAACACGCCGGCAACTTTGTGCTGGCCAAGGTCAATACCGACACAGAGCGGGAACTGGCGCGTGCCCACGGGATCCGCAGCCTGCCCACCATGCGCCTGTACAAGGACGCTCAAATGGTTGAGGAAATCCTCGGCGCACAGACGGAAGCCACCTTGCGCATCCTGCTGGACCGGTATATCGAACGTGCCTCCGACCGCGAACGGCATGCAGCACGCGCCGCATACCAGCGCGGCGATACCGCCGCCGCCCTTGCCATGCTCAAGACGGCCATGCAGACCGACCCGCAGAACCACCGGGTGACACTGGATTACGCGGAACTGTGCCTGCAAGAGGGGCAGCTTGCTGAAGCGGAAAGCCTGTTGACCGGACTGCCGCGTGACATTCGCGATGAGCCCGAGGCAACCCGGCTGCTCGCGCTGCTCGGGTTTGCAAGCGCCGCTGCAGCGGCGCCCGCGACCACGGAACTGGAACGTCGCGTTGCCGGGAACCCTGAAGATCTGGAGGCAAGCTATCAGCTGGGCGCGCGTTATGTCCTCGAGGACCAGCCCGCGGCGGCCATGGAGACCTTCCTGGGTATCCTGCAGCGTGACCGCACGTTTCGTGATGATGCCGGCCGCACGGCGTTACTGGCCGTGTTCGACCTGCTGGGCAGTGACAGTGATCTGGTGAACGACTACCGGCGCAAGCTGTTCAACGCGATGCATTAGCACGGTGTTCTGATTATAAGTTAGCGCTTAATCAGGACATCCCCTCTCCCCCAGGGAGAGGGCCAGGGAGAGGGGATATATGGTGCAGTCTTTGGCAAGGAAGCTGCACCATCAGGCTACCGATGCTGAACGCATGCGCTGGAAACATTTACGCGCGCATCGAATGGCAGGTTATAAGATCAGGCGTCAGTTTATAACTGATCCGCGTGTGGATGAACTGCCCTTTAATTGAAATCCCCTCTCCCCAACCCTCTCCCGGAGGGAGAGGGAGTAAGTTCAGAGGCAATCCATTCACAGCCCTCTTGACAGCCGCGTCTGACCGAAATCAGGATGTCTTGTCCAGCACCTTGGACAGCCGTGCAGCAGGTACATAGCCGGGCATCATTTCACCGTCATCGAGTATCAGGGCCGGCGTACCCCTGACATTCAGTACCTTGCCCAGTGCCATGTGGTCCTTGATGGGATTCTCGCATTCAGCCTTGCTCACCGCCTCACCGGCCTTGGAGCGCGTCAAGGCATCCCGCCTGTCCTTGTTGCACCAGACGCTGACCGCCTTGTCATAGGAAGGTGAATTGAGACCGGCGCGCGGGAACATCAGGTAGCGCACAGTGATTCCGGCGTCGTTGTAAGCCTTCATCTCGTTGTGCAGCTTGCGGCAATAACCGCAATCGATATCGGTAAAAACCGTAATCGTATGGCGTGGTTTCGCAGCGGGGAAAATAATCATGTTGTCTGCGCCGACTTCCTCAACCGCCGCCAGGCGGATCATTTTGCGGCGATCTTCACTGATATCCTTGCGGGTTTTCAGGTCAATCAGACTGCCCTGAAAAAGGTACCTGCCGTCATCGGTCACATAAAAGAGACGCGGGCCGACGAGCACTTCCGATACCCCGTCAATCGGCGAACTTACGATCTTGTCGGGCTTGACGCCGGGCATGATCAGTTGCATGGATTTTTCAATAGCCGCATTCGATTCGGGCCCGGCAAGCGTGACTCCGGTCACGGCAGCACCCAGAACCAGTAAAATCACCGCAGTCATTCGTGTATACATAATCAGTACCTGTTGTTTTGATTCGCGAAGTTCGACACTGCAGCCGGGGGTAAAGTTTCACACCTTGATAGATTCGAGGGATTGAAACGGAAAGGGCAACATTAGCCACGCGGGTGATGTTGAGCATGCAAATCCTTCAAACGCTCACGTGCCACATGAGTATATATCTGCGTCGTGGACAAGTCACTATGCCCCAGCAGCATTTGCACGACCCGCAGATCGGCACCGTGGTTCAGCAGGTGCGTCGCGAAGGCATGCCGCAGGGTATGTGGTGATAATGGCTTGTTTATACCGGCTTTTACCGCGTAATGACGCAACCGGTACCAGAATGCCTGGCGTGTCATTCCACTGCAGCGGCGGGTAATGAACAGCTGCCGCGCGCTGGCGCCGCCGGCGAGATCGGGGCGCGCGTGATCGATATAGCGCTGCAGCCAGTCAACGGCCTCCTCGCCCATGGGCACCATACGCTCCTTGTTGCCCTTGCCGGTCAGGCGCACTACGCCTTGCGACAGATTCACCTGCTCGGTCGTCAGCTTGACGAGCTCCGATACCCGCAAACCGCAGGCATACAGCAACTCCAGCATGGCGCGGTCGCGCAAACCCAGTGCCCTCCCCGTATCCGGCGCAGCCAGCAGCGCTTCGACCTCCACCTCGCTGAGCGTATCGGGCAAGGGACGGCCAATGCGCGGTGTATCGATGCGTACACTGGGATCCTCCTCAAGACGGCCTTCGCGTATGTGGTAGCGGTAGAAGCGCCGTATCGAAGACAGCAGGCGCGCCGTGGTGCGTGGCTTCGCGCCGTTGATCACGCGGTCCGACAGATAGGACAGCAAATCCTGACGCCGCGCTTCCAGCAGGCCATGCCCCTTGTCGGCCAGCCAGGCGGCGAGACCGGCCAGGTCATTGCGATAGGCCGCCAGTGTATTTTCACTGAGACCGCGCTCCATCCACAGGGCATCGACAAAATGTTCGATTTCCCGGTGCGCAGCCGTGGCAGCTGCATGACCCTGTTCACCCCGCGCACTGCGCTTGTGTTTGACCGTCATAATGCGCCGTGTCCCGGTCTGCGCGCCGGATCAGGACTTGTCAAACAGCCGCCCGATGGCATCGAGCGGCAGCGGAAAGACGATGGTTGAACTTCTATCACCGGCAATTTCCGTCAGGGTCTGCAGGTAGCGCAGCTGCAGAGACTGTGGCTGCTGGTTCAGAATACGCGCCGCCTCGACCAGCTTCTCGGCCGCCTGCATCTCACCCTCGGCATGAATCACCTTGGCGCGCCGCTCGCGCTCCGCCTCCGCCTGGCGGGCAATGGCACGCACCATGGTTTCATCGATGTCGACATGCTTGATCTCCACATTCAACACCTTGATGCCCCAGGCATCCGTCTGCTGATCGAGCAGTGCCTGGATATCGGCATTGAGCTTGTCACGCTCGGCGAGCATGTCATCCAGTTCGTGTTGCCCGAGCACGGAACGCAGCGTCGTCTGCGCGAGCTGGCTGGTTGCCATGAGAAAGTCCTCGACCTGGATGATGGCCCGCTCGGGATCGATCACCCGGAAATAGAGGACCGCATTGACCTTCACCGAGACATTATCGCGGGAAATGACATCCTGGCTGGGTACGTCCATCACGATGGTGCGCAAGTCAACCCGCACCATCTGCTGGATGACCGGGATGACGATAATGAGGCCGGGGCCCTTTACCTTCCAGAACCGGCCGAGCGTAAAGATCACGCCACGTTCATATTCCCGCAGGACACGGAACATGTAGAGCAGCAGGGCAACAACGACGATAATTGCGACAAAAAAACCTGGTATAGCCATGTCAATTCTCCTGTTTTCCCGGCTGGACCGTAAGCACCAGTCCATCCATAGCGACAACCCGTACCCGGTCGCCACGCTTTAACGGCACAGCCGACTGCGCCCACCACACTTCGCTGTGAATCCGGATCCGTCCCTTGCCCTGAAAATCCTCCAGCACCTCGCCCGTGGCGTGCAGCATTTCCTCCTGCCCGCTGACCACCGGTCGCTGGCGTGCCTTGATCGCAGCACCGACGATAAACATAAAGAATCCTGCAGTCAGCAGGGACAGCGTCAGGATCAGCGGAATCGAGACCGCATAGCCCGTCGCCTCCTTGTCGAACAGGATGATGGAGCCGATAACGAAGGCGATCACGCCGCCGAAGCCCAGCGCACCGAAACTGGGCATAAAGGCCTCGGCGAGCATGAAAATGATCCCCAGTGTCAGCAACCCGAGACCTGCATAATTGACCGGCAGGATCTGGAATGCGTACAGGGCCAGCACCAGGCTGATCGCACCGGCGACCCCCGGAAGTACATACCCGGGATTGGCGAATTCGAAAAACAGGCCATAGATACCGATGAGCATCAGCACATAGGCCACATTCGGATCCGTGATGACGGCCAGCAGACGGCTGCGCCAGTCAGGCTCGATGTGCTCGGTCTGCAGACCCGCGGTAGCCAGCACTTGCTGCGCGCCGAGGATAGAGATGCTGCGGCCATGCAATTGCGCCAGCAGATCTTCCATGTCCTGCGCCACGATGTCGATAACGCCCTGCTCGAGGGCCTCGGACGCCGGCAAGCTGGCTGCTTCGCGTACAGCCAGTTCCGCCCACTCGCCATTACGCCCGCGCAACTGCGCCAGGCTGCGGATATAGGCGACGGCATCATTGATCCGTTTACGCTCCATGGGATCCTGGCCGGCCGCCGCAGCGTCGGGTTCACCGGCGTCCCGGCCTTTCTTTGTCAGTTCCTCCGGATTCGGCACACCACCGATCTCGACCGGGGTCGCCGCACCCAGGTTGGTACCGGGCGCCATGGCGGCGATGTGACTGGCGTACAGGATATAGGTACCGGCACTGGCGGCGCGTGCACCACCGGGCGTAACGTAGGTCACGACGGGCACTGCCGAAACGAGGATATCCTGTATGATGTCACGCATGGATGTATCCAGCCCGCCGGGGGTGTCCATCCGCAGGATAATCAGTCTGGCCTGCTGCTCCCCGGCCCGTTCAATCCCCCGGTGCAGGTAATCAGCCGTCGCGGGCCCGATGGCACCCTCGATATCCAGCACAATCGCGACTGGCGAGTTGGCCAGTGGATACCAGAGCGGGGCCAGCACCAGGGCCAGGAGTGCCCATTGATAGAAGCGTATGAAGCGGAAACGCTGTAGTGAACTCATGGTAACGCTGACATTAGCATAAACAGATAGATGAGCGAACAGATTAATACTCCGGCCGTACCCGGTAATTCACCCGATCTCGGCGCACTGCTTGGCATTATTCGATCGATGGTCGGAGAGGTGCATCCCAAGTGGAAGCATGTATTGTTTACGCCGGATGCCCTGCTTGAACGCGAACTCGGACTCGACAGTCTGGCGCGTATGGAACTGCGTACACGCATACAGCGGGATCTGGGTATTTCCCTTGCAGAAGAGGTTGCCGTCAGCGCTGCAACACCACGCGATCTCCTGCGCGCGATCGATGCCGTAACAGACGGCGGCCAGGCGGACACTCGCGCTCCATCCGCCGCTGACCCGGCAACGAACGATCCCGGTGACCTGCTGATGGGCTCGTTCGGTACATCCGGGTCCGACGGCACTGCGCCCGGCCCGCCAGGTCACACAGCAGCAGAGTGGTTATATGCAGTGTATGCCTGGCCGGTATTTATTGTGATCGGAGCTGCTTTCGTGGTTGCTTGTCGTACTCGCGCCCTTCAGCAGCTGGCGCCGCAAGCTTGCGCACTACGGTGCGCGGTCACTCTTTGCCTGCACGTTCACACCACTGACGGTCAGCGGTCACGAACACGCGGACCCGGACAAACCGCATATCATCGTCGCCAACCATGCGAGTTATCTGGACGGATTGATTCTGACAGCGGCACTGGACCTGCCGATTCACTTCATTGTCAAGGGCGAACTGGCGCGCAATGCACCTATCCGCCTGCTGCTGCATCGTTTCGGCGTCGAATTCGTCGACCGGTTCAACGCAACCAGGGGTGCGAGCGATGTCAATCGCATTGTGAAGAAATCAAAAGGCGGTCAGACCATCGTTTTTTTTCCGGAAGGTACATTCATCAACTTCCCGGGCCTGCAACCATTTCGAATGGGCGCATTCGTAACAGCGGCGCGCAGCCATGTCCCCGTCACTCCTGTTGCCATCAAGGGCGCCCGTGAAATGGTTCGCGGTAATGACTGGTTCCCGCGCCGCGGGCGCATCGAGGTCACAGTTTGTCCGCCGATCATGCCGTCAGGCGAAGGCTGGCAGATGGCCCTGAACCTGCGCGATGCAGCACGCCACGAAATCGCCCGCTACTGCGGCGAACCTGACCTGGTCGAGGCCGAGACCAAGGGTTTGCTGCAAACCTGAGTGCGCTTCACTCAGGGAATGAGCAACTCGATCGTGCCGTTGACCGTGACCTGGATATCGCTTTCACCCGCCTCCGCGGCCACCGGGGCGGCGGCCTCGAGTGCCATTGCCCGGGCCTGATAAGCAACCGGCGGACGCTGTGACGAGGTATTGATATTGATATCGACAAGGCGGTATCCGGTCGCCTGCAGATTGTCACCGACGATTCCGGCACGCTGCTTGAACGCATCCAGCGCCATTCGTATCAGGCTGTTCTCGACTTCGGTGCGTCTTTCATCCGATACCGAAAAGTTCATCGACTTGATCTGCAGCTTCTCCTGTAACTGCCCTGCCAGCTGACTCAATCCCTGCGTATCCGTACTCTCGAGTATCAGGCTCTGCTGGCCGCGCCAGCCCTTTTTGATATTTTCCCGGTACACCGGCCAGGTCTGGTAGGCACCGGTGCTGACCTTTACTCCGGCAACCGCACTGGCTCTTGCGAGCGCCCACTCCATATCCCGGTTGATGCGCTCGGCGAGCGCCGCGGCATCCTGCATATCCGCGTACGTACTCAGTGTGACATGCATGGTGTCGTTGCTGACAGAGCGTGATTGCTGTGCCTGCAGATGCACCTGGTTGTAGCGCACGGCATCATCGGCCCGCGCACTGCCGGCCGTCACGAGCAATACCGGTCAACACCAGAATGCGCAGGCTCATGAAGTTGCCCCTTCCTGTGATCTCGGCCTGCTCGGCAACCTGCTTGCGGACTTCATCCATATCCAGCTCCGTGACCTTGTTCGATCACCGATGCCAGACTTGCAGGCGGCAGCGCGCCAGGCTGGGAAAATACGATGATCTGCTCGCGAAACACCATCAATGTTGGAATGGAGCGGATCTGGAAATGCGCTGCCAGCTCCTGTTCCTCCTCGGTATTGACCTTGGAAAAAACAATATCGGGATGCTGCTCCGACATGTTCTCGAATACCGGTGCAAACTGGCGGCAGGGGCCGCACCAGGGCGCCCAGAAATCGACGAGAATAATATCGTTGCCGGTGATAATGCTTTCAAAGGTTTTCGCGGTGAGTGTCAACCGTGGCCATGACTGTAATCCTTCCGAATAAAACTGTAGGGGAGATTATACAGTCAGCCTGCCTGTCAAGACAGACGCCGATAGCGGGACAGTCGCGCTCAGTCGGTACTGCGGCGGCGCGGCAGGCCTGCACCTTCCTCGTTCTGGTAGGTCATATCGAGTTCGATGCGATTACGCCCGAGTCGCTTGGCACGATAGAGTGCCTTGTCAGCCCGCTCGATGAAGGCGTTCGCTGACTCGCCGGGCTTGTACAGTGAAACGCCCGCCGAGAAAGTCGGCACCTGGGACATGGTCCCGTTGGTTTGCCAGCGGGTCTCGGTGACCCTGCGCCTGACCTTGTTAAGCGCGCGCACGGCACCATCCGAGTCAGTATTCGGCAACAGCACGGCGAATTCCTCGCCGCCATAGCGCGAGACCATGTCGTGGTGACGGAATATGGTGAGTATATTTCTGGAATACACGCGCAACACTTCATCACCGGCTGCATGCCCGAATTCATCATTGACGGCCTTGAAGTGATCAAGATCCATCAGCACGAAAGACAGGGGGAAACCATAGCGCTGGACGCGCGCCACTTCATCTTCCATGCGGCGCATGAAGGCGCGGCGGTTGGCAAGCCCGGTCAACTCGTCGGTCAGGCTGAGTTGACGGACCCGTGTCAGTTCATCCGACAATTCCCGGCTGTCAGATTCAATTACCTGCAGATAGTGATAGGTACTGTCAAGTTTGTCGGCGAGCTCATTGTGCCCCTTCATCAATTTCTCGACTTCACGAATCAGCGTCCAGCGCAGATTCTCCAGGTCCGTCAGCTCTTCGCTCTGCCGCATGTCACTCAGCACACCTTCCAGGATGACTCCAAACTCTTCATTCTGGGTGATCGTCTCAAGCACTTGCTGACCCAGTGTCGTCTGGAGTTTTTGCATATCCTCCCGCTGATTGTCCAGTTCAGCGGGAACATCGTTCGGTAACTCAGGAGCAGTCGAAAATTCGCCATTGTCTGCGCTCGTTGCCTCTTCTGATGGTACGGGCAAGTCATCTGCCGGTTCATCGGCCTGACGCCTGATTTCTTCGAGTACCTCCTCTACCTCAGCTGTCGCGGTCGTATCTTCAGCTGTCGCGGAGGTATCTTCAGCTGCGCGCAATGCAGACTGCGTCTTTGCCTGTGGTTGTACGGCGAGCGGCTGCGTAGCGGCAGGGACAGCATCGATCCCGAATGCGGCCAGCAACGGACTGATGGCCGCATGCTGAATCGATAAATCCAGGTCTGCGGAATCCCGGATTGCCTCGGCACTCGTGCTGACGAACTCACTGACTGTCTCGAGTTCAGCTGGCGTGAGTGGCGGCTGGAGTCGTGCCTGCAGTAATTTTATCTGTACGTAGGGCGCAGAACCCGCCTGGAGATGCCCGGCATAGCTGTCCAGCAGGATATTCACAAACCCCGCATAGGCCATCTCGACCCGCAAATGGTTACCTGCGATCGCATCGAGCATGCTCTCAACCTGCCGGTATACCAGGGTACCGGAGGCTGTCGAGCGCAGCGCATCGATCATCCGCAGCAGCTTGTCTCTGCCGCTGGGATCAATCTGCGCCGGCCTGTTTATATCTGCAGCCATAGTCTTTCCTGCGCGGTCGCTTCCGGCACCCCCGGAATCTGCGTCCGCATTACGCTGGCTCCCGCATGCACGGGATTCGGCCTGCCCGCGCGAGCAGCATAAATAATACAATAATTACAGTATGTTATGTAATTCACTAGAGCGTGCGCAGACCATCCAAACGCCACATATTTGACGTCCAAAAAGTGTACAGTAAACCTGCATGGGGTGTAAGTGGTACTGAGGTACTAGCCGCCGGCTGATCCCGGCTGCCGGGCGGTAAAAAAAGGCCGGCTGCGCCGGCCTTACAATCAACACATCAGGGCTGCCTGCTAGCCGATGCCCGCGAAGATCGCGTCCCGGATTTCATCGACCTTGCCAATACCGTTGATCTTCACATACCGCGGCGCGCCGGCACCACCAGCCTCGGCCCATTTGGAATAGTAGGCAATCAGCGGCTCGGTCTGGTCGTGATAGACCTTGAGGCGCTCACGCACGGTGTCTTCCTGGTCGTCGTCACGCTGGATCAGCGGCTCACCGGTCTCGTCATCCTTGCCCTCTTCCCGTGGCGGATTGAAGACGACATGATAGGTACGGCCCGAGGCCAGGTGCACGCGGCGGCCGCTCATGCGCTTGATAATCTCGGCATCATCCACATCGATCTCCACGACACAGTCGATGCTGACCCCCTTGTCCTTGAGCGCGTCGGCCTGTGCCAGGGTCCGCGGAAAACCGTCGAACAGGTAGCCATTGGCGCAGTCGTCCTGCTTGATGCGTTCTTCCACCAGCCCGAGGATAATGTCGTCAGACACCAGGCCACCGGCATCCATGACCTTCTTGGCTGCCACCCCGAGCGGCGTGCCGGCCTTGACGGCAGCACGCAGCATGTCACCCGTCGATATCTGGGGAATGTTGTATTTTTCCTTAATGTAATTGGCCTGCGTACCCTTACCGGCGCCCGGCCCGCCCAACAAAATAACCCGCATAGTCGCTCTCCTTCCAAACGCATCCGTGAAAGGCAGGCATTATCCCCGGGCGCGGGGCCGATGACCAGTCAGGAGAATATATGGGGGGATGCGGCAGATTTATGCGGGATTGCGCCGCGCCGGGAACGCATCAGCGTCGCTGGCACATGTTTAATACGAAAATTTAATATTCTATAAAACAGCTGGTTGCAGAATATTAATCGAGTGGGTAGATTACCGTTGCAGGGCCGAATTCATTCGGCCAACAGCCATTATTGCCATTGGAGACAAGGAGGTCACCCTGTCCTGCGACGCATTGCGCAGGGGCGTCATTCCCTGCACCTTCAAGTCTATTGCATCACCACTGGTCGAATGAATTCGACCCTACAGGTCTGATTCAATGACGCTGAAATACCGCTGGTCGAATGAATTCGACCCTACAGGTTTGATTGAATCACGCTGAAACACCGCTGGTCGAATGAATTCGACCCTACAGGTCTGATTGAGTAGGGCCGAATTCATTCGGCCAACAACCTTGCCATCAGAAGGCATGCGTCTCGTCTAATTTGATGTGTTACCCACTCAATCAGGGGAAGATCCATACCGTTCAATTCAACTGGATCCGCTGTCCCCAGGGGACCGTGCCGCGCCCCTTTACCAGCCAGATCACCGGAAAGCGCGGCTCCTGCTTCTGGAAACTCGCCCTCGGCGTCGGTGAAATACACCAGCAGATCGGGATTCAGGTTTTCACGTTCAATCCACTCGAACACCGGTGTGAAGCGGGTACCGCCGCCGCCGCGGATATCTGCCGGCAACTCGAATTCCTCCCACGGCTCGAATACCCAGGGCCCGGCACTGGACAAGGCGGCATCGCAGGCATGCAAGGTGATACGGGCGCGCACCTGTCCCTTGATGGCACCGATCTCGGTGACGAACTCGCGCATCTCGTCCTGGCGGATCGAACCACTGGTATCCAGCACGACCAGCACATCGGTCTGCGCACTGCGGAGCGATGGGAAAGATTGCCTCACCCTCGCGCCGTGACGGCCGCATGTAGCTGTAGTCGTCGCGGCTGGCGGCAGTCATGTAACGGGCCAGCAGCATGCGCCAGGGCAGTTGCGGTTGCAGCAGGTGGTCGACGAGACGCCGCAGGGAACCGCTCAGCTTGCCGGCCTGCATCGCCTGTTGCGCAGCGCCCGCGAGGCGCTGCCGCCACTGGACGGACAACTGCTCCTTCTCCGCCTCGGTGAGGGCACCCGGTGCTGCACTCCCGGCTGCCCCGCTGTCTGCCCCGCTGTCTGCCCCGCTGTCTGCCCCGCTGTCTGCCCCGCTGTCTCCGCGCCGGGTCATCCTCAGCGCCGCCCCCGTCATGCGCCTGCGGCTGTGCATCCTGGCCCGCTGCGGATCCGGATTCCTTCCCGTAGAGATGCTGGTCGTGCGTCTCCTCCTCGGTGTCCTCCTTGATCGAAGGATAGATCTCCTCGGCCGTCATGCCCTCGAAGCCGATGTCATACAGCGCGCCCGGCACGGCCGTCATGCCCTCGCGGATCAATATCGGGTTAATGGCTAGATCGCAGGCCACGTCCCAGCGCGCCAGCGTACGGTGTTCACGGCGCGCGAAATGCGACAAAGCACAGTGCAGCGCTTCGTGCGCCAGCGCAAACTGGGTCTGTTCCAGCGACAGGCTGTCGATGTAATCCGGGTTGTAGTAGAAGGCACGCGCATCGGTGCCGATGGTCTTGCACCAGTTCGGATCGGCCGCTTTCATCGGCATGCGCAGCACCAGCGCGCCGAGGAACGGCCGGTCCAGGATCAACCGGGTACGCGCGGCCGACAGTTTGGTTTCGATTTCATCTGACATAGCAGCTTATTCACAGATCATATGCGCGCTTATCATACCAAGTCTGTAACAGGGAAAAGCCGGCTAATCTGTCATTGCGAGGAACGCAGTGACGAAGCAATCTCCAAACGACTGAATCCCCCGTATGAGATTGCCGCGCTGGCCGCTCCCGGCTTCCCGCCTCCCGCGGCACTTGCACCTCCATGTACATCGCACTCGCAATGACATGCGCCGTGTGAATTAATCAGAACATCCCTAGCCATCGTACAACATCACATCCGCGACGATATTCGCCCAACTGGAAAATTGCGGCACGCTGAAAATATCCTGCCCGATGGCGCGATACATGTCGGACACCAGCATCACGCCCATTTCACGCTGCGGGAAGGTCCCGGCAAACTCGATGATATGCCCGAAGGTCTCCTGTGAATCGGCGTCTTTCTTTGCCCGGATCGCGCGACCCACGAGTGCAGCCGCCACTGCGTATTGCAGATCGGTTTCCTTCGGTACCCTGACCTTTTCGCCTCTGACGATGGCATCGATGTCCGGCAGCTTGTCGAGATTCTCGACAAAGGCAGCCAGCTCGATGCCGGCCGCCGGGCCCACACAGGCCTGCAGGGCACCGTTGAGCAGATCCGGGACATCGGCAAATTTCTGCAATGCGCGATGACTGAATTCCCATGAGCGCGGCGAAGGAAAGGCCACCGGGTTATGCGCCGGGTCGAATTCAAACAGCAGTTCCGGCCGAAACCGCAGGAACGCAATCAGACGTTCATCGATGTCGTTGGCATAGGCCCATGCCACCCAGTCATCGAGATTGATATCCACTTCGTAATGCGAGAACCGGTTCGCCAGCGGCGCCGGCATGGTATAGGTCACACCCCGGTCACCCTGCCGGTTACCCGCCGCAAAGATTGCCCAGCCATCCGGCACTTCATAGGCACCCAGGCGGCGATCCAGGATCAACTGATACGCGGCGGCCGAGACACTGGGTGGCACCGAGGTAATCTCGTCGAGAAACAGGATGCCCTGGTTCCCGTGCCGCTCGGCATCCGGCAGCATCGACGGCACTGCCCACTCCACCCGGTCATCGACACGGAACGGGATACCGCGCAGATCGCTCGGCTCCATCTGGGAAAGACGAATATCGATCACCGGCATGCCATGATGCTCGGCGATATGCGCCACCATCTCGGACTTGCCCACGCCGGGTGGCCCCCACAGCATCACCGGCGTGTGCTGACCGTGCAGGGCGGCCTGAAATTCGCGTTCGAGTACCGTTAACAGCTGGGCTGGTCGCATTGCTGGTTCCTGAATGACTGATTAGTGGATGTGTAGTGTGCCCGGAGGTAGTGAGCACACTCAGACGCAAATCTTACTGGCTTTGGCAACGAAAATCATCGTGTCTGCCCGCGGGAAGCATGAAAACTGCCAGACCGGCGCGCCTGCTGTCACGTGCGCCCTGGAAAGGGCATGACCCGGGGCTGGAACCAGCCTTCCAGATATGCACCGATTTTTTCCTGGATGTCCTCCGGATCACTCACCAGCGATTCGACCAGCGCAAACATGGGATACATCTCAATATCGAGCAAAGCGTATTTCCTGACCGTGGCCAGCGTATGGACACCCTCACCGGAAATCCTGTCGAGTTCACCGCGCACCAGTATCCCGCCCAGCGCATGATGATGCGAACCCGCGCTGGTGGCGGTGGTGATGAGGTCTCCCAGGCCAGCCAGGTGATAAGGCGCTGCAGCCTTGCCGCCGAACCCGGTAACGATGGCATCCAGCTCACGCAGTGCGGCTACTGTCAGGAAGCCACGAACATTATCGCCCAGTCCCAGTTCATCCGCCGCCCCGAATAAAATCGCATATACGTTCTTCAGGATGACGGACCAGGAAATACCGATTACATCATCAGTGTAATCGAGCTGCAGCGATGTCTGCGCAAACAGGGTGGTAACCCGGTCAAACAGTGCGCGCTCACGCACACCGAGTTGTGCAAATGCCGGCCGGCCGGCGCGTATCTCCTCGGATATCATGGGCCCGTAAACCACACCGTAATTGCGCCTGTCCCCGTAGACTGCGTGCAGAGCCGCCGCCGCCGGGCGCCCTTTTTCATCGAGCCCCTTGGCACAGCTCAGGGAAAGGCTGCTGGATGACAGGGCAGGAAGAATCCGTGCTGCAAGCTCCTCGACCGGACCGGTCGGTACGCAATAAATGACGAAGTCGGCGCTGGCGGCTGCGTGCTCGAGATCGACCGGTGCATGCCCGGGTACCGGGTGGATATCCCATATATGGAGCTCATGCCGTGGTGCGAGCAAATACTCAAAGGCATGTCCCATCTCGCCATAGCCGATAATGAGCACATTATTGGCTGCAGTGGATAATGATGGCTTGGTCAAGTTGTTACCTGTCAGGTGCGGGAACGAATGGCAGTGTAGCGGCAATTTTCGATGTCTGCGAACAGCAGTGGCTCAGGCATGCCTGCATGAATACAAATGGCGGAAGGAGCTCCGTCACGGCGGCGGCGCTGCGCCTGTTTTCAGATAGCGCAGGTAATCCGCGATGATCTGCTCGTGATCGAAGGCCAGTGCGGGACATTCAGACGGTGCAAATAATCCCAGATTGGCGGCATCATCCGCCGCCCGCGCTTCACCCTGTGCTGCGGCGATATACACGGCACTGACAGTATGAAATCTGGGATCGCGTCCCGGATCTGAATAATTGCCGAGCAGTTTTGTTATCTGCACATCGAGGGACGTCTCTTCCCTGGCTTCACGCACAGCAGCCAGCTGCAGGGTTTCACCCACATCGACAAAACCGCCGGGCAAGGCCCAGCCATGCGGCGGATTACGGCGCTCGATGAGCACGATGGGCCGCCCCGGACGGTCGGTCATCTCGATGATGATGTCCACGGTCAGCAGGGGTGTCACGGGCCTCGTCATGAAGACTGACTGATTTTCATCTGCCTGATTTTTCCGCGGGTCCGCTTGTCCGGACGCCGCTCCCGGTTCCTGGCGCCATGTCCCTGCAGTTTGCGCTCCGCATACAGGGCCCGCCGTTCGTTCATGCTTGCCTGTGACTCGGAATACATTTCTCTGGCTTCCGCTGCAGGCCGGCGCTGAGTATTGAGTCTTTCCACCGTGATCGCAAACCGGTAGGGGCCCTTGGTGATCGTCATACCTTCACCAACCGACAGGCGGCGTGCCGGCTTGATGCGTTCGCCATTGACGTGCACCTTGCCGCCATTGATCGCCTGTAGCGCCAGGGCGCGGGTCTTGTAGAAACGCGCTGCCCAGAGCCATTTATCGGCACGCATGGTGGTGAGATTATTCGTCGCCATCACAAAGCAATTCCATCACTCCAGCAGTCCGGTTAACCCCCGGATACCAGTCCAGGGGGCCACCGGGTATCCCGGATATTCACTCTCACGGTGCGCACACGCCAACCGGTACCGGCATAGCCGCAACCGGGCGCCGGTAACGTTTATGCCTTACGCCGGCGGTGCATGCTGTTCCGCCGCGCCGGCCCGCGCCGCCTCCAGGAAGGCCGAATATGGCAAGGCCCCGTCGAGGCGTTGCTGCTGACCGAAGAAAATGGTGGGCGTGGCACGGACGTTGAGTTCGGCGGCCGCAGCAAGGTACTGCTGCAGGCGCTCCTCGTAACACGGCTCACCCCAGGCCCGGCTGATAATATCCCGGGGTACGCCGGCCGTGGCTGCCAGGCCGGCAAGCACGGTTTCATCACCGATATTCAGGCCATCGGTAAAGAAGGCCTCGAACAAGCGGCGGTGCAGACGGTAAAAGATGTCGGCACCCGCCTCTTTCGCGGCCTCGGCCAGCAACAGCGACTTGTGCGAATTGGTGGTGAAATCATGTGCGCGCAAGGGTATTCCGTCTTCATCGGCAAGGCGCTCCAGGTTACCCATCATCTGCCGCCAGCGTTCATCGGAATAACCCAGCTCACTCACCGGCCTGCCCTCCGCTGGCGTATCGGGATGGATTTCGACAAAGCACCAGCTGATCTTCAGGTCATATTCAGCACGCAGCCGCTCCAGCCGGACATCACCTATGTAACAAAAAGGACAGATATAGTCGGTGAAGACCGTGGCAAGCAGAATCGGCTTTTCTGACATATGCGCAGCTGCCTCCCCCGGTGATTGCCGGGTTTCTGCCTATTTGGTCATTTCCTGCAACAGATGGTTCAGCCGGCTGACAAAACCGACGGGGTCCTCGAGCTGACCGCCCTCGGCGAGCATTGCCTGATCCAGCAGGATGTTCGACCAGTCCGAAAAACGGTCATCATCGGCCTCTGCCTGCAAACGACTGACCAGCGCATGCCCGGGGTTGATCTCCAGGGTGGGTTTTGTTTTCGGGACCTCGTGTCCTGCCTGTTTCAGCATTTGTTGCATGTGCACCGCCATGTCCTGCTCGTCCATCACCAGGCAGGAGGGTGAATCCGTCAGACGCTGGCTGATACGCACTTCCTTGACACGTTCGCCCAGCACATCCTGCATCCGCTTGACCAGATCCGCGAATTCGTCTTCGGTCTTTTTCGCCGCTTCCTTGTCCTTGTCGTCGGCGAGTTTATCCAGATCCAGTTCGCCCTTGGCAATCGACACCAGTGATTTACCGTCGAACTCGGTCAGGTGTGACACCAGCCATTCATCAACGCGGTCCGCGAGCAACAGAACCTCGATACCCTTGCGCCGGAAAATCTCCAGATGCGGGCTGTTGCTGGCAGCAGCAAAGCTGTCGGAAGTAATGTAGTAGATCTTTTCCTGACCGTCCTGCATACGCCCGATATAATCTTCCAGCGAGACCGTCTGCTCCGCACTGCCGGAGTGGGTCGAGGCAAAGCGCAACAGCTTCGCAATACGCTCGCGGTTGGCGAAATCCTCGCCCGGACCCTCTTTCAGGACCTTGCCAAACTGCTTCCAGAAGACCGTGTATTTGTCCGGCTCATCCCGGGCCAGGGTCTCCAGCAGCCCCAGCACCTTCTTCACCGAACCGGCACGGATCGTGTCGATCAGTTTGTTGTGCTGCAGGATTTCGCGCGAGACATTCAGTGGCAGGTCATCGGAATCGACCAGGCCGCGCACAAAACGCAGGTAATACGGCATCAACTGTTCGGCATCGTCCATAATGTAGACACGGCGCACATAGAGTTTGATGCCATGCCGGCTGTCACGATCATAGAGATCAAATGGTGCGCGCGCGGGGATGTAAAACAGTGACTTGTATGACTGCGCGCCTTCAACGCTGCTGTGAACCCATGTCACCGGGTCTTCGAAATCATGGGCAACATGCTTGTAGAATTCCCTGTATTCATCATCGGTGATGTCCTTGCGCGACCGGGTCCACAGCGCGGAAGCCTGGTTGACCGGCTCGTATTCGCCTGCCTTCGCCTCATCGCCTTCCACGGGCATTTCGATCGGCAGGGGAATATGGTCCGAGTATTTATGGATAATATTACGCAGGCGGTAACCTTCGAGGAACTCATCCTCGCCTTCGCGGAGGTGCAGCACCACCACGGTACCGCGCACGGGCTGTGTCACAGTCTCCAGAGTGAAGCTGCCGTCTCCCGTAGATATCCAGAGGACTCCCTGCTCTTTGGGCAGACCTGCACGCCGCGTCGTCAGGGTCACCTTGTCCGCCACAATAAAGGCGGAGTAGAAACCGACGCCGAATTGGCCGATGAGCTGCGTATCCTTTGCCTGGTCACCGGTGAGTGACTCGAAGAACTGGCGGGTTCCGGACTTGGCAATGGTGCCGATATTTTCCACTACTTCGTCACGCGTCATGCCGATACCCGAATCGGTAATGGTGACGGTACGCGCCTCCTTGTCATAGTCAACGCGAATACCCAGCGATGTGTCGCCTTCATACAATGCATCGTTACCGAGTGCATCGAAGCGCAGCTTGTCGCAGGCATCGGAACCATTGGATATCAGCTCGCGCAGGAAAATCTCCTTGTTCGAATACAGGGAGTGGATCATGAGGTGCAGCAGTTGCTTGACCTCGGTCTGGAATTCCAGGGTCTCTTTCTGGGTGTCGACACTCATCGCAGTTTTGACTCCTTACAAATAGTCTGAATTCAACGGATACCCGCAGGCAGGGCCGTATGTCCCCGGCAGCGGATTTTCATCACGGATAGCGCTACATATACATATGGGGCTGAATTGTACCCGTTCAAGGCCTGGATGCCGCATTTTCGTGGGCCAGCAACCACTGCTTGCGGTCGATTTCCCGGCCCCGGGTCTGGCCCGAGTAGCCGCCGATACCCGCGGCACCGACGACCCGGTGACAGGGTACGATAATCGAGACCGGGTTATGACGGCAGGCATTACCGACCGCACGTGCGCCACTACCCAGCCGGTCCGCCAATTCGCCGTAGGTGAGTGTCTTGCCTGGCGGGATGCGTTTCAGTGCCTGCCAGACGCGCTGCTGGAAGGGTGTACCGTCCAGTGTCAGCGGCTGACTGAAGCGCGCCACCGGACTGGAAAAATACGTCTGCAGCTCCTTGTGGACACGCCTCGCCAGTCGGGAGGCAGCCGGTTTCAGGGGGGTATTCCGTGGCAGATAATCCAGCCGGCACAGATGACCGTTCTCGATGCGCAGACCCAGCCTGCCCAGCGGTGATGACAACACACAATCGTAGTGACTGCTTGCTCTGGTCATGCAGGCTCCTGCGTGAGAATTGATAACCTGCGCATCGCTCCCGCACAAATAAATACGGGTATCCTGGACCAGGATACCCGTTAGCTTGGCAGTTATTTCGCTGCTGAATGGTTACTAGAGCTTTTCCTTGATACGTGCAGACCTGCCGGAGCGGTCGCGCAGGTAGTACAGTTTGGCGCGGCGCACATCACCACGGCGCTTGATCTCGATCGCGGCGATCGCCGGACTGTGCGTCTGGAACACCCGTTCCACACCTTCACCATGCGAAATCTTGCGCACCGTGAAGGCCGAGTTCAGGCCGCGGTTACGTTTGGCAATCACGATGCCTTCAAAGGCCTGTAACCGCTCACGCTCACCTTCCTTGACCTTGACCTGGACGACGACAGTATCACCGGAGCTGAAGTCCGGGATATCCTGCTTCAGCTGCTCCTGCTCAAGTTGCTCGATAATGTTACTCATGACTCAATCCCCTCTTTATCCTGCTTGTGTTCTTCAATAAATTCATCCAGTAATGCTGTCTGCCCGGCGTCCAGCTGCATATCATCCAGCAAATCCGGGCGCCGTTGCCAGGTGCGTCCCAGCGCCTGCTTGCGCCGCCAGCGCTCAATCGCTGCATGATCACCGTTCAGCAGTGGCTGCGGCACCCGCAGACCGAAGATCACCTCCGGTCTGGTGTAATGCGGGTAATCCAGCAAGCCGTCCATGAAGGAATCCTCCAGGGCGGAGTCCGCATCGCCCAGTGCGCCCGGCAACAGGCGCGTCACTGCATCCATCACGACCAGTGCGGGTAATTCGCCGCCGCTCAGTACATAGTCACCAATTGACAATTCCTCATCCACTTCCATGTCGATGATGCGTTCATCTATCCCTTCATAGCGACCGGCCAGCAGGATGATCCGTTCCAGACCGGCAAGCTCCCGCGCCTTGCGCTGGTCGAATGTCCGGCCTTGTGGCGACAGGTAAATCACCGGGGCCGGCGGTCCATCCGCCCTGGCCGCCTGAATCGCGGCTTGCAGGGGTTGCACCTGCATCACCATGCCGGGCCCGCCACCGTAAGGTCTGTCATCCACCGAACGATGCCGGTCCACGCTGAAATCGCGCGGATTCCAGGTTCGCAGGTCGAGCACTCCCTGCTGTATTGCCCGGTCCTGAATACCGTAGCCTGCACGTTCCCGCAGCATCTCCGGGAACAGCGTAATCACATCGATGCGCATCCTGGGCTGCTTAATAGTCCGGATCCCAGTCAACCCGGATTTCGCGGGCCTCCAGATCTACAGACTTGATAACCTGTGGCCGAATATAGGGCACCAGGTATTCCTGCTCACCCTTGATTACCAGCACGTCGTTGGCGCCGGTCTCGATCAGGTGATCAACCGTACCCAATACTGCGCCTGCCCCGTTGATGACCCGCAGGCCCAGCAGGTCATTCCAGTAGTACTCATCAGTACCGGTTTCCGGTAACTGCTCGCGGTACACACCGATGTCAGTCCCGGTCATTTCCAGTGCAGCATCGCGATCAGTGCATGCAGCAATTTGTATCACCAGACCCTTGCCATGCCTGCGGCCGTCAATAATTTCAACCGGCTGCCATGCACCCTGCCTGCGCAGATACCAGTTCGAATACTCCAGCAGGCTGTCTGGTGTCTCTGTAAAGGGCGTGACGCGTAACCAGCCCTTTACACCGAAAGGCCCGGCAATACGGCCCATGACCAGCGGCTCGCCGCCGGGCGGCGTATCATGATCATTTGCCATGGCATGAGCGTAGCGCTGGCTGCCGCTCGACAGGCCTACTGTTGCTGAAAGTCCTTCAGCAGCCTGGACACGCGACTCGAGATCTGGGCCCCCTTCGAGCTCCAGTAATCGGTACGCTCCGTATTGATCCTGAGTTTCTCTTCACCGCCGGTTGCGATCGGATTGAAAAACCCGAGGCGCTCGATATAACGCCCATCCCGGCTGTTCCGGCTGTCCGTTACGACAATGTGATAAAAGGGGCGCTTTTTCGCGCCGCTCCGTGACATCCTGATAGTCACCATAAAACTGTAATCCCCATGCGTGAGAGTAAGCGACCATGACAGGGACTATCCCCCGGACGCAACCGTTAAAAACCGCACGATTCTACGCTATTTTCGGGAAATGTGAAGGGGCGGCACACGCCCGTGGCGTTGCCCTCACCACCGCCCCACCCTTCCCCGACACTCGTTAAGTTGATCATTTTTCTGTCGAAAATCATTACATTACCAATGCCGCTCGCTGGGCGCCTGGCTGAATCATATTAACCTATTGTTTTTATTGTCTTTATCTTTTTTATTGTTAAATCATCCCGTGACGCGCGCATGCGCAACCTGTCAGATTTTTTTACGACGCTGTTCGGCAGAACGCACCATGCGTCAAAGAGATGACTCCAAGCCGCTTGTAATGATTAATAATTTTTCAGTTGGCACGCAGCTTGCTAACTAGTGAGGGTGCAAGCAAGAAGAAAAAAAACAAACGCTGGTGGAGAGAACAGCCCGCACACATAACAAATGCACATTGCACAAAATGTTGTAGAGAATAGCGTGATAATAAAACGGGTTTGCGCAGCGGCGGTATACAAAATCGAAAAACGATAATTAAAACAATCAGCCGAACAGCGCATTTCATACGGTGGCCCAGGCCACCGTTTTTATTTGCGTCAGGATAAATCCCGCTATCTAGAAGGGCAATCCTTGCGGCAGCTTGCCTTTCATACCGCGCAGCATCTTGCCCATCCCGCCCTTCGACATCTTTTTCATCATCTTCTGCATCTGCATGAACTGTTTCAGCATGCGGTTGAGGTCCTGAACCCGGGTACCGGAACCGGCGGCAATGCGGCGCCGGCGCGAACCCTTGATGACTGCCGGAAAACTGCGTTCCTGCGGCGTCATCGAGTTGATCATTGCAACCATGCGGCCAAACTCCTTGTCATTGACCATGGCCCTGGCGCTCTCGGGTATCTGCCCGGCTCCCGGCAATTTATCCATCAGGCTCCCGAGCCCGCCCATATTCTGCATCTGATCGAGTTGCTCCCTGAAATCGTTCAGGTCGAAACCCTTGCCCCGGGTGATCTTGCGGGCAAGCTTTTCCGCCTTGTCCTTGTCGACGTTTTGCTCGGCCTGCTCAACCAGGCTGAGCACATCCCCCATGCCAAGGATGCGTGACGCAATACGGTCGGGGTGAAACGGCTCCAGCGCAGTGGTTTTTTCTCCGACACCGATGAACTTGATGGGTTTTCCGGTGATCGACCGGATCGACAGGGCCGCGCCCCCGCGGGCATCACCATCCGCCTTGGTGAGAATAACCCCGGTCAGCGGCAAGGCCTCATTGAAGGTGCGCGCGGTATTGGCAGCATCCTGTCCAGTCATACTGTCGACGACAAACAGGGTTTCCACCGGCTCCACCGCGGCATGCAGACGCCGGATCTCGTCCATCATCTCGGCATCGATATGCAGGCGCCCTGCGGTATCGATAATCACGACATCGATATGCTTGCGGCGCGCCTCGGTAATGGCATCGCGCGCTATCGTCACCGGATCCTGGTCTGTCCGGCTCGGGAAGAATATTGCGCCCACTTCAGCAGCGAGTGTCTGCAGCTGGTCAATGGCCGCTGGTCGATAAATATCACAGCTTGCCAGTAACACCGTTTTTTTATGACGTTCCTGCAGCATGCGCGCCAGCTTGGCGGAACTGGTCGTCTTGCCGGAACCCTGCAGACCGGCCATCATGATCACGGCCGGCGGCTGTACGTTGATAGCAAGGGCATCATTACGCTCGCCCATGACCCGGACCAACTCGTCATTGACTATCTTTACCAGCGACTGACCCGGGGTCAGGCTCTTCAGGATTTCCTGGCCTGCCGCCCGTTCACGGACTTGCTCGATAAATTCCTTCACTACCGGGAGTGCGACATCAGCCTCCAGCAGCGCCATGCGTACTTCCCGGAGGGTTTCCCTGATATTGTCTTCGGACAAGCGGCCACGGCCACGCAGGGTCCTGATGGTTTTCGAAAGCCGATCGGTCAGATTGTCAAACATGGTGATTCACCGGTTCCTTGACATGAATTGGCTGCCTGCAGGCAGCGTCAGCAGGTTTAAGATTATAGCGGCAAACAACCCGCTTGTGACGGTCTTGCACCGGTTCGCAGGCAAACCCGTAATACTTCAATGCAACCGGGAGTTATGCGATGATCGGAATATGATCCCCACTCTACCCGGCCTGCTGGTCATCGCACTCTACCTGCTGGCTTGCGCCCTGTTGATGGCACGGCTGCTCCAGCCGTCTGCCGCGGGTACACAGCAATTCAATTATGCACCGATCGTCGGGGCAGCTTCAGTGCTGATCCACATCGGCATACTCTATCCTGTCATCCTGACGCCGGCCGGCCTGAATCTGGGCTTTTTCCAGGCCGCCTCGCTGATTATGCTGCTAATTGCCCTGCTGATCGTTCTCGCCACCGCTTTCGAGCCGGTCGACAACCTGGGCATAGCGGTCTTTCCACTGGCGGCAATGAGCATCGCACTGCTGCTGGCATACCCCGAACAGCATATCGTCACCAGTGCCGCCGCCTCCTGGCAACTCGACACCCATATTCTGCTCTCACTGCTTGCCTACAGTACCCTCGGGCTGGCCGCACTCCAGGCGGTGCTGCTCGCCATCCAGGACAACCATTTGCGTAACCGCCATCCGGGCGGTTTTATCCGCTCCCTGCCACCGTTGCAAACCATGGAAGTCCTGTTGTTCCAGATGATCGGCATTGGCTTCGCCCTGCTGACACTGAGCCTGGTCACCGGTGTATTGTTCCTGGAAGATATCTTCGCGCAACACCTGGTACACAAGACCGTACTGTCCATTGCCGCCTGGCTGGTCTTCGCGGTACTCCTCTGGGGCCGCTGGCGCTTCGGCTGGCGCGGGCGGGTGGCGATACGCTGGACGATCGGTGGTTTTATTTTTCTGATGCTGGCCTATTTTGGCAGTAAATTTGTGCTGGAACTCATACTCGAACGCTGAGCTGGCAGGCTACCGGCCTGACATGCAGGCTGTTTTCCCGTAAACTAGCCCTTCGTTAATCAACCAGAGGCTGTCCCTGATTGGACGACATCTCCCTGAGCGTACTGTTCGTCACGCTCTTTTTCCTGATCCTTTTTTCTGCTTTCTTTTCCGGCTCTGAAACCGGCCTGATGACATTGAATCGTTATCGCCTGCGTCATCTCGCTGACAAGCAGCACCCCGGGGCAATGCAGGGCGCAGAAACTGCTGCAACGCCAGGACCGCCTGATCGGCCTGATTCTGCTTGGCAACAACTTTGTCAATGTGCTCGCCTCGATCCTGATGACATTGATCGCCCTGCGCATCTACAACGACGCCGGTTTTATATTTGTCGCCGGACTGATTTTAACCATAGTAATTCTGCTATTTGCCGAGGTTACACCGAAAACACTCGCGGCACTGCACCCGGAACGCATCGCGTTTCCGGCCGCGTATGTTTATACCCCCCTGCTGAAATTACTTTACCCGTTAGTCTGGGTAATCAATGCAGTGGCAAACACACTGCTTAAACTGTTCGGCGTGTCAACCGAGGACCATCGCGGACAGGCACTGACGCACGAGGAACTACGCACTGTGGTAATGGAAGCCGGCGCCATGATACCCAAGCGGCATCAGTCCATGCTCCTGAACCTGATGGACCTGGAAAAGGTCACCGTCGAGGATATCATGGTGCCACGCAATGAAATTTATGGAATCGATATCGATGCTGACTGGGAAGTCACCCGTGAAGCCCTGTCCGGCAGCCAGTACACCCGTCTGCCGCTCTATCGTGAAAATATAGACCAGGTCATCGGTATACTGCATATGCGCAATGTCCTGCCACTGCTTTACCGGGATGAACTCGATGCAATTGCACTGCGCCGCATTGCCCGTGATCCCTATTTCATTCCGGTAACCACATCACTCAATCGACAGCTGCTGAATTTCCAGCGCGAACGCCGCCGGATCGGCTTTGCTGTTGACGAATACGGTGATATCCAGGGGCTGGTGACAGTAGAAGACATACTGGAAGAAATCGTGGGTGAGTTCACATCGGATCCGGCGGACCAGATAGAGGACATCATGCCCCAGGATGATGGCAGCTGGATAGTTGACGGCTCCATCAATATCCGCACCCTGAATTCCGCATTGAAGATTACACTCTCAACCGATGGGCCCAAGACACTGAACGGCCTGATTACCGAGTACCTGGAAATGATCCCGGAAGCCGGGACCAGCCTGTTACTCGACAACCACCCTGTCGAAATCATGGAAATAAAAGACAATATGGTCAAGAGCGTGCGCATTCATCCGGCGCTGGAAGCTGCAGCCGAAACCGGGATGGACGAGTCCGGCCAGTGAAACTCCTGTTCAATCTTGAAGTCATAGAAGCTAACCGGGTCAGGGCGCGTCCCAGCGATTACCTGCAGTCTCTACCCGCAGACCAGCAAGTGACAGCGGTCAGTGAATTTCTGCAGTGGGCTGAACAGGAAGCGCAAACCAATCCCGACCTGCAGGCACGCGCGGAGGCCGAGGTTGGAATTGCCACTGCCAGGGAATATCTCGACAAGCTGCAACACAATACGCCGCGCATCTACACCGGCGCAGACCGCGGGAGTGATCATGAGTGACGAAAGCGAGAAGACCGATGCTGAATGGCGCAACCTGTTAACACCTGAACAATATGATGTTACCCGCCGCAAGGGGACGGAGCGCCCGTTTACCGGAAAATACAACGACTGCAAGGAAACCGGCACCTACCTTTGTGTGTGCTGCGGGGCCGAGCTGTTTCATTCCAGCGACAAGTTCGACTCCGGCAGCGGCTGGCCCAGTTTCGTGCGCGCGCACGGCACCGCGAACATACGCACAGAAACAGACACGAACCACGGAATGGTCCGCACCGAGGTGATGTGTCACCGTTGCGGCGCCCACCTCGGGCATGTCTTCGAAGACGGCCCCGCCCCGACCGGCCAGCGCTATTGCATTAATTCCGTAGCGCTGGACCTGGACAAGGAATCGGAGTCCCACCTGTAGGAGCGGCCTCCTGGCCGCGATTGTGTCCCAAACCATCGCGCCGAAGGACGGCGTTTACACCCGGCGCTTAATCGGGTGCTCCTACAGGTGTTTCTATTACCCTGTAGGAGCGGCCTCCTGGCCGCGATTGCGTCCCAAACCATCGCGCCGAAGGACGGCGCTCCTACAGGTGTTTCTATTACCCTGCAGGAGCGGCCTCCTGGCCGCGATGGTTTCAGCAAACAATCGCGCTGAAGGGCAGCGCTCCTACAGGTGAATTAACCAACCTGCAGGAGTGTCCCAATCCATCGCGCTGAAGGGCAGCGTTTACACCCGGCGCTTAATCGGGTGCTCCTGCAGGTGTTCCTATTACCCTGCAGGAGCGGCCTCCTGGCCGCGATTGTGTCCCAATTCATCGCGCCGGTGGACGGCGTTTACACCCGGCGCTTAATCGGGTGCTCCTACAGGCAGGTCACCAATCAGCAATACGGGATCGTTCAAAAACCTTCCGAAACCTTTTCCAGTACCTGTGACAGCAGCCCGACCGCCGTCACATCCATCCCGTCAAGTGCGTGTTTCGGTTTATTCGCTACCGGGATAATGGCACGGTGAAAACCATGCTTGGCGGCTTCATGCAGGCGCTCCTGGCCATTGGGTACCGGCCGCAATTCACCCGACAGGCCGATCTCGCCGAACACCACCAGATCTCCGGGCAAGGGCCGGTTGCGGAAACTGGACATGACTGCCAGTAACACGGCCAGATCGGCGGCCGTTTCACTGACCCGCACGCCGCCGACCACGTTGACAAAGACATCCTGATCGCCCAGCGCCAGTCCACCATGGCGGTGCAGCACAGCCAGCAGCATGGACAACCGGTTCTGTTCCAGTCCCAGCGTCACGCGGCGTGGATTACCCAGCTGGCTCTGGTCCACAAGCGCCTGCACCTCAACCAGTAACGGCCGCGTCCCTTCCCAGGTCACCATGACCACACTGCCGGCGACCTGCGTTTCGTGACGGGACAGAAAGATGGCTGAGGGATTGTGTACTTCCTTCAGTCCCGTTTCAGTCATCGCGAACACACCCAGTTCATTCACTGCACCAAAGCGGTTCTTGATGGCCCGCAGGATCCGGTAACGGTCACCGGGGTCACCTTCAAAATAGAGAACGGTATCGACCATGTGCTCGAGAACCCGGGGACCGGCGAGCGTACCTTCCTTGGTCACATGCCCCACCAGAAACATGGCAGTACCTGATTGCTTGGCAAAACGCACCAGTTGCGCCGCACTTTCCCTTACCTGGGCAACCGACCCCGGTGCTGATTGCAGGGCATCGGTGTACAGCGTCTGGATAGAATCCAGCACCATCACCCGGGGCTTTTCGCGACGTGCAGTGGCAATAATCCTCTCGACCGAGGTCTCGGAGAGCAAGCGGACATCATCGCCGCGTATGCCAATGCGCCTGGCACGCAATGAAATCTGTTCGGGCGATTCCTCGCCCGTGACATACAGGGATGACAAGTCAGCCGACAGGGTAGAGAGTACTTGCAGCAGCAAGGTGGATTTGCCGATCCCCGGGTCACCGCCAATCAACACCACCGAGCCGGTTACCAGGCCCCCGCCCAGGACCCGGTCAAGCTCCTGCAGCCCGACAGATGAGCGTGACTGGGTGCCCGACTCGACAGCGGAAAGACGGGTTATGGCGCTGCCGCTCTCTCCGCTGTAAGCGGCGAAACGACCGGATGCAGGCGTGGTTGTGGATAGCACCTCGGCGAGCGTGTTCCAGGCACCGCAGTCCCCGCACCGGCCGGCCCATTGCGGGGACTGTGCTCCGCAGACATTGCAGGCGTAGACAGACTTGACTTTGGCCATGCCGGGTTCCTGGTTAATGAATGGCGCGATAGTAAACGGGTTGTATCTGTATTTCCAAAGCTTCAGCAAACTCAAAGGACGGCGCGCCTGCAGGTGTTTCTATTGCCCTGCAGGAGCGGCCTCCTGGCCGCGATGGTTTCCGCAAACAATCGCGCCGAAGGACGGCGCTCCTACAGGTGTTTCTATTACCCTGTAGGAGCGGCCTCCTGGCCGCGATGGGGTCCCAAACCATCGCGCCGAAGGACGGCGCTCCTACAGGTGTTTCTATTACCCTGTAGGAGCGGCCTCCTGGCCGCGATTGTGTTCCCAAACCATCGCGCCGAAGGACGGCGTTTACACCCGGCGCTTAATCGGGTGCTCCTACAGGTGTTTCTATTACCCTGTAGGAGCGGCCTCCTGGCCGCGATTGTGTCCCAAACCATCGCGCCGAAGGACGGCGTTTACACCCGGCGCTTAATCGGGTGCTCCTACAGTGTTTCTATTACCCTGTAGGAGCGGCCTCCTGGCCGCGATGGGTTCCCAAACCATCGCGCCGAAGGACGGCGCTCCTACAGTGTTTCTATTACCCTGTAGGAGCGGCCTCCTGGCCGCGATTGTGTTCCCAATCCATCGCGCCGATGGACGGCGTTTACACCCGGCGCTTAATCGGGTGCTCCTACAGGCAGGTCACCCAATTCTGCAAGTGCGCGCGGTTACGATCACCCGACATATTCGAATTCCACCCGGCTGTTCACGCTGCACAGTAACTCGTAGGAAATAGTGCCCGCTGCGGACGCCACCTCATCGACCGGCAATCCTTCGCCCCAGAGCACAACTGCATCGCGGACAGCGGCTTTGGGTTGAGAACTGAGATCGAGACATACCATATCCATGGACACGCGCCCCACCAGCGGCACAGGTTTGTTGTTTACCAGTACCGGGGTTCCCGCCGGTACATGGCGCGGGTAACCATCCCCATAGCCGATAGCGGCAACACCGATGCTCATATCCTGTGGACATACCCAGTTCCCGCCGTAACCGACAGCATCGCCTTTTTTACGTTGATTGACCGCGATTAATTGCGTGCCGAGTGTCATCACCGGCCGGAGTCCGAGCTCCTGTGCGCTGCGCCCGGCCAAAGGCGAGCCGCCGTACAGCATGATACCGGGCCGCACCCAGTCGGTATGGGTATCGGGCCAGGCGAGCACCGCAGCGGAATTCGCCAGCGAGCGGTCGCCTGCAATTGACTTCAGTGACTCCTGAAAACAGGCGAGCTGCCGCCGCGTAGAGTCGTTATCCTGTTCGTCGGCACTGGCAAAATGGGTAAGAAAACGGATCGTATTCACGTGCCGGATGTTGCGCAGACGCGCAACCAGGTCAGCGATGCTGTCGGGTGCGAATCCCAGCCGATGCATGCCGGTGTCCACCTTCACCCAGACATCCAGCGGCCGCGTCAGCGGCCCTTGCTCGAGTAACTCAACCTGGCTGATATGATGCAGCACGGAATCCATACTATAGCCGCTGACCAGATGCAGATCTGCATGGCTGAAAAAACCTTCCAGCAAGATGATACGACGGTCAAAACCGGCTTCCCGCAGCGTGATGGCTTCATCCAGGGTCACCACACCAAAGGCATCCGCATCCGGGAGCGCACGTGCGCAACTGACCAGACCGTGCCCGTAGGCATTGGCCTTGAGGATGGCTATGGTCCTGCTGTGCGGAGCGGCTTGCCGCACGCGCGCGAAGTTATGTTGAAGGGCCTGCAGATCGATGCGTGCCCGGGCGGGCCGCGTCATTCAAAATCACCACCGCTGTAACTGTCAGCTGCATAGTTTTCAAACCGGGTAAACTGGCCGCGAAACGTCAGCAGGCACTTGCCGATAGGTCCGTTACGTTGCTTGCCGACGATTATTTCGGCAAGGCCTTTCTGCGGAGATTCCTCGTTATACACTTCGTCACGATAGATGAAGATGATGACATCGGCATCCTGCTCTATGGCGCCCGACTCGCGCAAATCCGACATTACCGGACGTTTGTCCGTACGCTGCTCGAGGCTCCGGTTTAATTGTGAAAGGGCAATCACCGGAACTTCAAGCTCCTTTGCCAGCGCCTTCAGGTTGCGTGATATTTCCGATATCTCCGTTGCCCGGTTTTCGCGGGTATTCCCTACCTGCATGAGTTGCAGATAATCGATAATAATCAAGCCAAGATTGTGCTCACGCTTCAGCCGCCGTGCGCGCGCGCGCAACTCCATTGGTGACAATGCCGGCGTGTCGTCTATAAACAATGGCGCAGTATCCAGCAGACTCACGGCGGAAGTGAGGCGTGGCCAGTCGTCATCCTCCAGCTTGCCGGTACGGATCTTGTGCTGATCGATATGCCCGAGCGACGACATCATGCGCAGTGCAAGTTGCTCGCCCGGCATTTCCATACTGAATATCGCCACCGGCACCTGGTGCTTGATGGCCGCATTCTCCGCAAAATTGACTGCCAGGGTCGTTTTACCCATGGAGGGACGCCCGGCGACGATAATCAGGTCGGATGGTTGCAGGCCCGCAGTCATGTCATCGAGATCGGTAAAGCCGGTCGGCACCCCGGTGATATGACCTTCCTGCTGGAACAGCTTGTCGATCCGGTCAACTGCCGCAGCCAGCAGGGTACGGATGTTCCGGAAGCCGCGCTTGTTGCGTTTGCCACGTTCGGCAATGTCGAATACCAGCGATTCGGCATGATCCAGCAGCATGCTGGAATCCCTGCCCTCCGTTACAAAGGCACTGTTGGCAATCTTGTTGCCTACCTCGATAAGCTGGCGCATGACGGAGTTCTCGCGCACGATGTCCGCATAGGCCTTGATGTTGGCAGCGCTGGGGGTGTTCTGGGCCAGCATGCCCAGCGCCGCGAGCCCGCCGGTTTCTTCAAGTAACTGGTTTTGTTCCAGCCATTCCGACAGCGTTACCGCATCGAAGGGATCGTTTTTTTCCGCCAGCTCGGAAATTGCGTGGAAAATCAGGCGGTGATTGCGACGGTAAAAGTCTTCTTCACAGACGTGGTCGGCAATGGTGTCCCAGGATGCGTTATCCAGCATGAGACCACCCAACACGGCATGTTCTGCCTGCAGCGAATGGGGCGGCACCTTGAGCGATTCTGTCTCGCTATGCAGCGCATCAGCGGAGCGGAGTAATTCAGCCATTTATAATCTGGTTATGTTGCAAGTCTGCGCTTGCCGGATGGCAATCTGAAGGAGAATAAATAGCACAAACGCACAATAAAAACATCTTGTATTACTGTGTTCAGTATGCGTCTCTGCATGCAACACAAACGGCCAGTTGCAGTCTGTCAATGCAGCAGCCTGCTTCCTTGTTCCTTTACAACAACTTGCCGAATATGTTTAGAGCGAATTTGATTTTTCGGCTTCAATAACCAGTTTCACGGTCGTATTGATATCCGAGTGCAGGTGTATCTGCACGTCGAATTCACCCACCTGGCGAAAGGCTCCCGTCGGCAGGCGGACTTCATTGCGCTCCACTGTAACCCCGGCATCATTCAGGGCATGCGCAATATCCGCAGTCCCAACCGAGCCGAACAGCTTGCCTTCTTCCCCCGCCCTGGCTGCGATCGTAATCGTCAGCCCGTCCAGTCTTTCACCCCGTGTCTGCGCCGCTGCCAGGGCCTCCGCAGCCGCCTGTTCCAGCTCGGCACGCCTGGCCTCGAACTCGGCGATATTATCCGGCGTCGCCGGGGCTGCCTTGCCTTGAGGTATCAGGAAGTTACGGCCGTAACCGGATTTTACATTCACCTTGTCGCCCAGGGCGCCAAGATTGTCTATTTTCTCAAGCAGGATGATTTCCATTGTGACAACCTCTGTTTAATCGCTCATCTTCAGTGTTAAGTGTTGCGTCCATTGCGGGTCAGCCGGCGGCGGAAATCCAGCCAGGTATCCAGCAAACCGCCACCTGCCAGCAACAACATCGCCTGCGGCAGGAACGCCATTGCTACGTACAGCGCAATCAGCCAGCCGCGCCCGCGCCCTGCCCTGCTTACGATGCTGTGAATAACAGCCAGCCCGGTAAACAGATAAGGCACCAGCATAACCATCGCCAGCTGGATCAATAATTCGCTGCCGGTGCCGCGGGTAAACTGGCCCAGCAGCATCACCGTCAGTGTTAGCAGGCCGGACCACTGGCCCAGCCGTAATTCAAAAAACTCTTCCCTGAAACCTCCGGGATGCACTACCAGTGACTGCCACCAGCGCGCCAGCAGCAGGCTTGCGATAATGCCCAGTACCAGCGAGGCCAGTACCATTCCGGTCAGCAACGCTGACAGCTGTTCCAGCATGTGGCTGCCGGAGACGGCCTGCGTAGCAATCCCGGCATCGTTCATCGCCGCCTCGAACTGCTGCAGGCGTTCAAGCCACCACGGTGCCGGATCACCATAGACCGCGTACACCATCAACAACAGGCTGATCCCCAGCACAGTGGCCGTCTTCAGCGCATGGCCCAGGTTCAGCGTCTGGCGCAGCACCGCGCTGGCCAGCCAGCAGGGAAACCAAGAGCAGCAACAGGACCAGCACCAGCACGACTGCGGACTGAATTCCTGCCAGCTGATAAAACAACAGCGTCAGCGCAGAGGCGGCCAGCAACGTCTGCAACCCCTGCATCAATCCGAGATGCAGCGTCACGAGCGCAACTGCCGCGGCACCCAGGTAATTCAGAACGCTGCTGAACGGCGGCAGCATAAACGCCACGATTCCGCTTGCGGTTGTGACCAGCAGCGCCTGCCAGCGACCGCTGACGATAAAGCCGGCCAGTGCATTCATCGGTAGAATCCGTCGGCCCCGTCCGGATTCAGGCAACGCCCGTGACCCCTAGTGCGAGTCGCAGTATGGCAACAGCGACAAATAACGTGCGCGCTTGATCGCAGTCGACAGCTGACGCTGGTACCTGGCCTTGGTACCGGTAATCCGGCTGGGTACGATCTTGCCCGTCTCGGTAACGTATTGTTTCAGCACGCCAAGGTCCTTGTAATCGATTTCTTTGGTGCCTTCAGCGGTAAAACGACAGAATTTGCGTCGACGAAAATATCTTGCCATGAGTATATTCCTTGGATTACTTGAATCGTATGTTATTCCGGAGTAGCAGCTGATTCCTGCTCCGCAGTCTCTTCAGCAGCCGCCGGCGCCGGTTTTGCAGCTTCGGGTTCGGCAACGCTCGTTGCTGCAACCCCTTCCGGCGTCTCGCGTTCCCGCTTCTCCTCGGCCTTCTTTATCAGCAAGGAATCCTCGGTAATGGCCTCCTTGCGGCTGATGACCATATTTCTTATAACAGCATCGTTGAAACGGAAGGCACTTGTCAGTTCTTCCAGGGCCGCAGTACCGCACTCGATATTCATCAGCACGTAGTGCGCCTTGTGCAGTTTTTGAATCGGATAGGCCAGCTGGCGACGGCCCCAGTCTTCCAGGCGATGGATCGCACCACCGCTGGACTCGATCGTATTGCGATAGCGATCGATCATGGCGGGTACCTGCTCACTCTGGCCAGGGTGGACCAGAAACACGATTTCGTAATGTCTCATAAAGACCCCTTGTGGTTTGGCAGCCTGCTGTCAATGCAGCAGGCAAGGAGTTAACTGATTTTTTAATTAACTGCTTAAAAGAGCGCGCATTTTACGTGAGGCGGTGGGTGGATGCAATTGCCCGGTGGACTGCAGGTGGAAATCGGCTGCCACAGCCTGCTGGAAGCTTAATATTCAGGATCTTCCCCTGATTGAGTGGGCAACGTAATCAATTCAGACGCGCCGCATGCCTTCTGCTGGCAAGGTTGTTGGCCGAATGAATTCGGCCCTACTCAATCAAACCTGTAGGGTCGAATTCATTCGACCAGCGGTGTTTCATCGTGATCTGTCATCCAGATGCAGCTCTTGGCCGAATACCCGATAAAGCGCCGGGCACAAGTGAATTCGGCCCTACAACGGTAATTTACCCACTCGATATGGGGAAAAGCCAAAATTTATATTATCCAGATAGTTAAGGTGTCCCGGGTGGACCGGGCCGCACCAGCCGCTGACGGCGCGCCTCGTAGAGCATGATCCCGGCGGCGACAGAGACATTCAGACTCGTGACCTGCCCGGCCATGGGAATTGCCAGCAGGGCATCGCAGTGCTCCCGGGTCAGCCGCCGCAGCCCCTTGCCCTCGGCACCCAGCACCAGCGCCAGCGGGCCTTGCAGGTCAGTGGCATAGATATCCTGTCCGGCGCTGTCACTGGCGCCATAGACCCAGATGCCCGCTGCGCGCAACTGACGCAGCACACGTGCCAGGTTGGTGACGGTAAAAACCGGGACAGAATCCACGGCGCCGCTGGCGACCTTACGCACTACTGGGGTGATCCCGACGGCACGATCTCGTGGCACGATGACGGCATGTACGCCGGCAGCATCGGCACTGCGCAGGCAGGCACCAAAATTATGCGGATCCTGGATACCGTCCAGCACCAGCAGAAACGCGGGGCCATCGATCGCCTGGAGAAATGCCGGCAGGTCACGCTCATGCGGTTGCGTGGCCCTCTGCAGGGTCGCAATGACACCCTGATGCCGGGCGCCACCCGGCAGCATCGCGTCGAGCGCCTTGCGGGGCAGGCGCTGTATCTGTACACCCGCGGCATCAGCCGCCGCCACTATTTGTCCCAGGCGCTCATCGTCGCGACTGTCCAGCACAGCAATGGTGCTGACATGAACCGCGTCATTGGCAAGCACGCTTGTGACCGCATGCAGGCCATAGACTGTTTCGGTCTGCGCCATGCGCGGCGTTCAGCTGGCAATCACGCCTGTCAGGGTGTCTGGTAGGCGCTGGACTCCTGCCCTTCCACGATCGGCTTGATGATCAGTTCCACCCGGCGGTTGAGCTGGCGCCCGGCCTCGGTGGCATTGGTATCACGTGGCTCGCTTTCACCACGCCCTTCCGTACGCAGGCGGCTGGCCAGAACACCCTGACTTTGAAAATAGGAGCTGACACTCAATGCGCGGCGTTCCGACAACCGCTGGTTGTATTCTTCCGAACCGGTGCTGTCGGTATGGCCGATTACGTGCACAATGCTGGTCTGGTAACGGTTGAGCACCTGCGCCACCTTGTCCAGGGACGACAGGAAGGACGGCTTGAGCGTGGCGCTGTCAAAATCGAAGGACACTTCATTGGAGAGGTTGATCTTGATGAGATCGTCTTCCATGCGCTGAATTTCGATCTGGTGCAGGCGCGTCTCCTCGGCGAGTGCCGCTTCGAATTCCCGTTGCTGGTTGTCCATGTAGCGGCCGACACCTGCGCCGGCAAGGGCACCGACAGCCGCACCGACAAATTTGCCCGAGTCGTCATTCATTTGATGACCGAGCACCGCGCCCACTACCGCACCGATCGCGGCACCGCTCTTGGTGCGTTTATTCGGATCATCCGCCGCACAGCCTGCCAGTGTGGCGACAACGATTACCGGCAATATCACTTTTCCCATACTCATCTGCTTTTTCTCCTCGAGGACTGCTTGCGCCGCCCCTTCTGTTTGCGTTTCGTTAAGACCGAATCCTTCCGGCTCAGTTCAAAATCTATTTTGCGCTCATCCAGGTTGACCTGTACCACCTTCACATCCAGCTGATCACCCAGGCGGAAGATCCGGTTGCTGCGCTCGCCGATCAGCCAGTGCTTTGTCGGATCGAAGTGGTAATAATCGTTACCCAGCGCGGTCACGTGGACCAGACCCTCCACGTAAATCTGCTGCAATTCTACAAAAATGCCGAAGGAAGTGACACTGCTTATAATGCCCCGGTAGACCTCGCCGACCTTGTCCAGCATATATTCACACTTCAGCCAGTCGATCGCATCCCGTGTGGCATCGTCTGCGCGCCGCTCCGTCATTGAGCAATGATCGCCATATTCGGCAATATCGGTAAGGGTACTGGCAAAATCCTGCGGCTTCCCGCCGCTTGTCACATGACGCAGCGCACGGTGCACCAGCAGGTCCGGGTAGCGCCGGATGGGGGAAGTGAAATGCGTGTAGTGGTCGTGGGCCAGCCCGAAGTGCCCGATATTGTCGGGACTGTATTGTGCGCGTGGCATGGAACGCAGCAGTACGGTGTTGATTAAATGCTCGTCCGGCCGGTCGCGGGCCATTTCCAGGACCACAGAGTAGTCTTTCGCCGTCGGACTGCTGCCGCCGCGCAACCCCAGCCCGAGTTCGTTCAGGAACTCCTGCAGGTCAGCGACCTTCTCTCCGGCCGGCCGTGCGTGCACGCGATACAGGGTCGGCATCTTATGCCGCTCCAGTAATCGGGCGGCCGCCACATTGGCGGCAATCATGCATTCCTCGATGATCTTGTGCGCGTCATTGCGTTCCAGCGGTACGATCTGTTCAATCTTGCGATTCTCGCCGAACACGATACGTGTTTCCGTGGTTTCGAAATCGATCGCCCCGCGCTTGCTGCGCGCCTTGCGCAGTACCTTGTACAGTCGGTACAACTCTTCGAGGTGCGGTACCAGGGGCGCGCGCTGCCGGCGCGCCGTTTCATCCCGATCCACCAGGATTGCGGCGACTTCGCTATAGGTCAGCCGGGCGTGCGAACGCATCACGCCATCGATAAACTTCGACCGCACCAGCTTGCCGTCCGTGTTGATGATTATCTCGCATACCATGCACAGGCGATCGACTTCGGGATTCAGGGAACACAATCCATTGGACAGCACCTCCGGCAACATCGGAATCACCCGCTCCGGGAAATACACCGAGTTGCCGCGCTTGTAGGCTTCGTGATCGAGCGCCGTGCCCGGACTGACGTAATGGGAGACATCGGCAATGGCCACCAGCAGACGCCAGCCTCCCGGGGTCGGGTCGCAATAGACCGCGTCATCGAAATCGCGCGCATCTGCGCCATCAATGGTCACCAGTGGCAGGTCGCGCAGGTCTACGCGCCCCTGCTTGGCCTGTTCCGGAACGTCCGTGCCGAACGCACCGATATCGTCTTCAACCTCGGGCGGCCAGGCCTCGGGTACGGAATTGCTGCGAATGGCAATATCGATTTCCATGCCCGGCGCCATATGATCGCCCAGCACCTCGACCACGCGGCCGACTGGCGGCGTGTGCTTGCCCGGCTGCTCAATGAGTGCAATCGTCACGATCTGGCCATGGCGAGCCCCACCCGTCTGGTCTGCCGGCACGGCAATATCCCGGGGAATTCGCTTGCTGTCCGGGACGACAAAATTCACACCACTCTCGCTGTAGAAGCGCCCCACCAGCGACTCGGTCCCGCGTTCCAGAATATCGACTATCTGACCTTCACGGCGGTCGCGGCGGTCCCTGCCGGTGATGCGCGCCATCACCCGATCACCATGCATGACGGAACGCATTTCGCGTGCCGAAAGATAGACATCGCCGCCATCGTCATCGGTCGCCAGGAAACCGAAACCGTCCGCATGCCCTATTACACGGCCCCGGACCAGGTCAAACTGGTCTGCCTGCGCATAACAGCCGCGCCGGTTTTTAACCAGCTGACCGTCCCGGATCATCGCATTCAGACGGCGCCGCAAGGCCTCCACACTGTCGGCGTCCTGTTTCCCGATCCCGAGCAGCTCTTCCATGTCTTCACGGTTAACCGGGTGCTCTGCTTCTTCAATGACCTCGAGGATCAGCTCACGGCTGGCAATCGGCTGCTCGTAGCGCGCAGCCTCGCGCCCGGCATGCGGATCATGTTTGCGCGGAGTGCCCGATTTAGTTTTCTTTTTTCTGTTCATAGTCATGGATATGTGCAATAGAGGCCATAGTGTGCTTTCAGGCAGGTTAAATTGACAAGATATATATCAAGCGGTAGAGTTCGCGGCTCTCGAGACAGCTCCAGACTGTTTTGTAGCACGGCCGAGGTGGCGAAATTGGTAGACGCGCTAGCTTCAGGTGCTAGTTGGGGTAACCCAGTGGAGGTTCAAGTCCTCTCCTCGGCACCATTTTAAACCTCCCGAAAGACCCGCTCCGCCGTGCACGACCAGACAACCCCCGCCTCACTCGAACGGATGCCTGAGCACAATAGTCTCGGTACGGTCCGGACCGGTGGAAACAATATCAATCGGTTTGTTGCACAGCTCCTCGATTTTCTTCAGATAGGCCCGAGCCGCCGCGGGCAGCTCGTCAAGGCTCTTCACCCCGGCAGTGGATTCCGTCCATCCGGGCATCTCGATATACTCAGGCTCACAGCGTTCGAAACGGTCGGCACCGACAGGCGGGACCGTGGTAGTGTTGCCATCCAGCCGGTAGGAAACCGCAATTTTAAGGGTTTCCAGACCATCCAGTACATCCAGCTTGGTAATGCAGATACCGGTTACGCTGTTGATCGCCAGCGAGCGCCGCAAGGCAACGCAATCGAGCCAGCCGCAGCGGCGCTGCCGCCCGGTCGTCGCACCGAACTCATGACCCTTTTCACCCAGATGCCGGCCATCCGCATCAAACAGTTCGGTGGGGAAAGGCCCGGCGCCGACGCGTGTAGTGTAGGCCTTGACGATACCCAGGACATAATCCAGATCGCAGGGTCCGACTCCACTGCCGCTGGCGGCACCGCCCGCCGTAGTGGTCGATGAGGTGACATACGGATAGGTGCCATGATCGATATCCAGCAGGGCACCCTGCGCGCCTTCGAACAGGATATGCTTGCCGTCCGCGCGCAGTGCGTGCAACAGACCTGGGATATCCGCGACCATCGGTGCAATCTGTTCACCCTGTGCGAGGGCCTCTTCAAGCACCTGTTCGTAGTCTACCGGCTTTGCCTTGAAGTAATGCACCAGGGCGTGGTTGTGGTACTCCATCACTTCCCGCAAACGTTCCCGGAAGAGATCCGGGTCGAGCAGTTCACCGAGCCGCAGACCGCGGCGCGACACCTTGTCTTCATAGGCCGGGCCGATACCCCGACCGGTTGTGCCGATTGCCTTGTTGCCGCGCGCGGCCTCGCGTGCCTGATCGAGTGCAATATGATAGGGCAGGATTAATGCACACGACTCGCTGATGCCGAGACGCTCGCGCGCCGGCACCCCGGCCGCTGCAAGCATCGCAATTTCCTCCAGCAGCGCAGCGGGTGACAACACCACCCCGTTCCCGATCAGACACCTGACATTGTCCCTGAGGATACCCGAGGGGATCAGATGCAGGACGGTCTTGTTGCCATCAATGACCAGTGTATGTCCGGCATTGTGCCCGCCCTGAAACCGCACCACGGCGGATGCCCGTTCCGTCAACAGGTCAACGACCTTACCTTTGCCCTCGTCGCCCCACTGGGTACCGATGACAACAACATTCTTGCCCATTCAGTTGCTCTCTTTGTATAGTAAAAAAATATTTAACCGGAACCAGTGAGGAAAGCCTGTGGAATCCATGATTCATTCGTCATCGCCATGCTGCGCTCGCAATGACAAGAACATTTCGATTAATCAAAGCTTCTCCGGCGCTTTCCGGTTTACCTGAACATTGGTTAATTAACGGGCTCGACAACCCAGTTATCCTTCTCTTTTACCAGCACCCGGTCACAATCCATCCCGGCGGCGCCGGCCTTCTGCCCCGGCAGCGCGACAACCACCCGCTCACCGGAGGCGCGCAATCGCTGTATTGCAGCAAACAGCGCCGGATCAGCGTCCCCGGGTGCAAAGATGCCGCCGTCCTGACTGCCGAAATTGCGCTGACTCAGGTCCATCAGCGTTTTCAGATCGGTACTGAAACCCGTCGCCGGCCGCGCGCGTCCAAAGTCCTTGCCAATATCGTCATAGCGTCCGCCGCGCGCGATCTCCTGTCCGCTGCCCGGTACATAGACGGCGAACACCATACCGGTCTGGTATTTATAAGCGCGCAATTCAGCGAGATCGAAAAACAGTGCTGCCGCGCCGGCCCGCTCACGGACTACAGTGGCGATCGCAGACAGGTTATCCAGTGCCGATATTACCTCGGCACTGGCCCCGGCGAACCGTTCACGCGCGGTATCGAGTACTTCGCTGCCGCCATTCAGTCGGGCCAGCATGGCCAGGCGCTCGCGCTGAACACCGGTTCCCGGACCGGCTGTCAGTATGGCATCGATTTCTGCTGATGCCTTGCGCTGCAGCGCCTCGAACAGGTCATTTTCCTGCACGACCGACAGGCCTGCCTCGCGCGCCAGTCCGCGGAAAATACCGACATGACCAAGATCCAGGTGCACATCAGCTATTTCCATATGCGCGAGCGTCGCCAGCACCAGCGACAGGATCTCGACATCGCTCTCGACACCCGCATGCCCGAACAGCTCGGCCCCGACCTGCAGCGGACTGCGTGAGCCGCCGAACCCGTCGGAGCGGGTACGCAGAACTGAACCCATGTAGCACAACCGGGACGGGGCTTCGCGCTTCAACGGATGTGCATCGATACGCGCGGCCTGTGGTGTCATATCGGCGCGCAGCCCCAGCATACGGCCGCTGACCTGGTCTGTCACCTTGAACGTCTGCAGGTCGAGGTCAGTCCCGGCACCGGTCAACAGCGATTCCAGATATTCGAGCAGGGGCGGCATGATCAACACGTAGCCCCAGCGCGAAAACAGGTCCAGCAACTCGCGGCGCGCGCACTCGAGCCGCCAGGCAGCGGGTGGCAGGACCTCCTCAATACCTTCCGGCAATAACCACTGTTCTTTGCTGCTCATCGTCTCGCTTTATGTACTATCGCACCAGGTACAACATCACCACACCGCACAGCATGCTGACAAACCCGGTCACCCGCAGGGTCCTGTCATCCAGCTGCGACATGGTCTCCAGCATCCTGCGCACTGCTTGCGGGCTGAGAAAGGGGACCATGCCTTCGATCACCATCACCAGTGCCAATGCTGCCAGAAGATCTCCCCAGTTCAAAATTGCCACCCGCAAAAAAATCCGGGCATACGCCCGGGATAAAGCCTGAAAGGTGCGTCACCAGCCTGTTGTCGTTACCTGGCTGTATCGGTTCCGAAGTACTTGAAAAACTCGGAGTCCGGCTCCAGCACGAGCACGTCGCTGCGAACTGGCGAGTGCATTCGCGATACGCATTCATGCTGCGATAGAACGCGTAAAACTCCTGGTTCTTGCCATAGGCCTCGGCATAGGTCTGCGGTGGCCCGCGCATCACCCTCACCACGAATGATCTCGGCATCGCGCAGTGGCCTCGGCCAGGATGACCGTACGCTCTCTCTCCGCTACGGCGCGGATACCCTTGGCTGTTTCCTCACCCTCGGCACGGTGCTCCCGGGCGATCCGTTCACGCTCGGCCCGCATGCGCGAGAACACCGAATTCTGCACATCTTCCGGCAGTTCGATCTGCTTGATGCGTACATCGACGATCTCGATACCGAACTGCGTGACCTGATCATTGCCGCCGATGGTCAAGATCGTCCATCATCTGCGCGCGCTCGCCGGAGACCACCTGCCTGATGGTGCGCTTGTCGAACTCCAGCTGCAGCCCGTTCTTGATGATCTGCAACAGTCGCAGACTCGCCTGACGCTCATCCCCGGCAAATGAGGTGTAGTAGGTCTCCGGATCCTGGATGCGCCACTTGATGAAGAAATCGACCGAGACATTCTTTTTCTCGCCGGTTAGAAACCGCTCCGGACGGGTATCGAGCGTCAGGATGCGCTTGTCGAACTTCTTCACATTGTGGATCGGCCAGGGCGCCTTGAGATGCAGACCCGGCTCGTAGGTTGAATCGACAATCTTGCCGAGCTGGAGCTTGATCGCCGTTTGCCGTTCATCGACGATGAAAAAAGCGGTCGATGCAATCAGCACGGCAATCGCCAGGAGGATTGTAAGTAGTCTGCTTGCCATTAGCGGGTTCCTCCGTCTCTGCCACCACCACGCCGGCGCGGCACTTCCTGCACGGCCGTTGACGGCACCTGCCCGGACTCTGCATCACTGCGAGTAAGTGGACTTGACTGCCTGGCGCCTTGCATGATCTTGTCCAGCGGCAGGTACATGAGGCTATTGCCCTCCTTAACCTGCATCACGACCTTGCTGGTGTTGGCGAACACATACTCCATGGTCTCCAGATACAGGCGCTTGCGGGTAATCTCCGGCGCCTTCTCGTATTCCGTCAGCGTTTGCAGAAAGCGGCTGGATTCACCGTCCGCCTTCGCGATCACCTGTTCGCGGTAGGCCGCCGCTTCCTCGCGCTTGCGCGTGGCATCACCACGGGCGCGGGGAAGGATATCCAGCGCATAGGCCTCGGCCTGGTTCCTGAAACGTACCTCGTCCTCCTGCGCCTTGATGGCATCCTCGAACGCCCCCTGCACCTCTTCGGGAGGCTGCGGGTCCTGCAGATTGACACTGGTCAGGATCAGACCGGTGCGGTACTTGTCGAGGATTTCCTGGGTGAGATCCTTGGTTTGCTGCACAATCAGGCCCCGGCCGCCACTGAGAAAGTCATCCATGGCCATCGCACCGATCACTTCGCGCAGGGCGCTCTCGGTCGCCTCCTGCAGGGTGTAATCCGGATCGCGCACCTGAAAGACGTAGTCTTTGGCGTCTCGCACCTGGTACTGCACCGCCAGTTCGACCTGGATGATGTTTTCGTCCTTGGTCAGCATCCGCGCACGGTGACTCACGGTGCGCAGGCGGTCCACATTGACCTCTTCGACCGATTCGACAAACCGCAGGTACCAGTGCGGACCCGGACTCGTGATCCTGTTGAACTCGCCCAGCCGCAGCACCACGCCCCGCTCCGCAGGGTCGATGATATATATTCCGGAGAGCAGCCACGCGGCCACGGCAATAATGGCAATCAGGCCAAGGCTGAGTGAATTACCGCCCGGCAGCTTCATGCGCCCTCGCCCGCCGCCGCCGCCGCCACGGCCACCGAACAGCCCGTTCACTCGGTCACGCAGCTTGCGCGCCAGCTCATCCAGGTCAGGCGGGCCGTCATTGCCGCCCTTGCCACCCCAGGGATCGCGCTTTCCGCCACCCGGTTCATTCCAGGCCATACATACTCTCCAGTTCAGGTAATGTCACGGCACAGGCCGGGAACGTTTCATGTATTTACAGAGGGGGTAAGTTTAAGAAGCTTGTGCGGCAGCCGCAACAGCAGCGGCCGAATCAATCGGATAATATTCGCACAGACCGTTAGTTTCTCTGGTCAATTTATCGATATTACGTTGTGCCATACGGATTTCGAGCCACCAGCTGCCCTGTTCGTCGACCTGTTCCGATATGACCTGACCGATACCATAGAGCGCCGAGCGGGTACTGCCCGCCTGTGGGGACAGCTTCAGCCAGCCATGCACCTGGGTACCCTGGAAATGCTCCGTCAGCGCAGTTGCCAGCAGATCCAGGCCGGCACCGGTCAGTGCCGATACCCAGACCCTGTCGATGTGGCCGTCGGCCGCGTGTTCCATGTGTGGCATGGCATCGGACATGTCTATCTTGTTATAGACACGCAACTGCGGCACAGCGGCTGCGCCGATTTCGCGCAACACCTCGTTGACCTGTTCGATGCGTGCATGCCGTTCGGGATCCTGGGCATCCACGACATGCAACAGCAGATCTGCCTGGCGCGTCTCCTCCAGCGTGGCCCGAAAGGCTGCCACCAGATCATGCGGAAGATGCCGTATGAAGCCGACGGTATCCGCAAGGACCACCGGACCAACTCCCGGTATCTCGATACGCCGCATGGTCGGATCCAGGGTGGCGAACAACTGGTCCGCTGCGTAGGCATCCGCACCCGAGAGTGTGTTGAACAGGGTCGACTTGCCGGCATTGGTATATCCCACCAGCGAGACTGTCGGCACGTCTGCGCGTTGGCGCGCACGCCGTCCCTGATTGCGCTGACGATCCACCTTTTCGAGGCGGTGATTGATCACTTTGATGCGCGCATTGAGCATGCGGCGATCGGATTCCAGCTGGGTCTCGCCGGGTCCACGCAAACCGATACCACCCTTCTGACGTTCCAGGTGTGTCCAGCCACGAATCAGGCGTGTTGACAGGTGGCGCAACTGCGCCAGTTCAACCTGCAATTTACCTTCAAAGGACCGTGCCCGCTGGGCGAAGATATCAAGTATCAGCCCCGTGCGCGTCAGCACGCGGCATTCCAGCAACTTTTCCAGATTGCGTTCCTGGCTCGGACTGAGCGCATGATTGAAGATAACCACCTCGGCTTCGTGCTGCTGAACCGCAGCCTGGATTTCCTCCGCCTTGCCCCGCCCGATGAACAGGCGTGGTTCCGGCCGGGTACGCGTGGCAATCACCGTGACAACGGGATTTGCCCCGGCAGATCCAACAAGTTCGGTGAATTCCTGAAGATCCTCGTGGCCCGGGCCAGCGGGGAAGTTCACATGGACCAGGACGGCCCGCTCTCCGCTTTCAGGGCGTTCGAACAAACAGCAGCCCCGTTAGATATTTCTCGATCTCATGCATTCCCGGGCTCAGTGCCTCCATTGTCATCCGCACCGGCCAGCTTGACATTGCGCGCCGGTACTACCGTCGAAATCGCGTGCTTGTAGACCATCTGGCTGACCGCATTTTTCAGTAACACCACGAACTGGTCGAAAGATTCGATCTGCCCCTGCAATTTGATGCCGTTTACCAGGTAAATTGAAACCGGGACTCGTTCTTTGCGCAGCGCATTCAGAAAGGGGTCTTGCAAAGATGTTCCTCTATTCATTTCGGTTCTCCTTTTTCTTGTGCCATAGACCAAGGCGCCGTCTCCCAGTCACTACCTTCCTGTGGTAGATCCATAAGTCCTTCTGTGATAATACTAAATTTTCAGCATAAGCACAGACTTATTTTTCCAGCCAGGTGGCTATTTTTGCGGCAATCCGGCCAGCCACGCCGGCTTCCCCGGCAACGAAGGTTTCCGTGGCCGTCTCGCTGCGCAGCCAGGTCAGCTGGCGTTTGGCATACTGGCGTGTGACCACTAGCGCCTGCTCCACCATACCGTCGTAGTCAAGCCTGCCGGCAAGGTAATTCCAGACCTGACGGTAACCGACCGCCCGCAGGGCAGGAAGTTCAGCCGCCAGATCACCGCGTTCATACAATCCCCTGACCTCGTCAACGAACCCGGCTGCCAGCATGCCCCGGAAGCGCGTCTCGATACGCTCATGCAGCAGCGCCCGGTCCCCGGGAAGCAGAACGAGTTTCAACAGCCGGTAAGGCAACGGTCCAGAGCGCCCCCGCGCATGCAGCACACTGATGGGCTGCCCGGTCAATTCATAGACCTCCAGGGCGCGCTGGATACGTTGCGGATCGGTCGGCTTGATACGCGCCGCCGCCTGCGGGTCGATCTGCGCCAGCCGCCGGTGCAGCTGCGCCCAACCGTGCATCCGGCCCTCCGCTTCCAGGCGTGCGCGGATACCGGGATCGGCAGCCGGCAGCTCTGACAGCCCCTGCTCCAGCGCGCGGAAATACAGCATGGTGCCGCCGACCAGCAGCGGCACTCTGGCACGGCCCGTGATCGCGGCCATCTCGCGCAGGGCATCTTCCCGGAATTCCGCGGCGGAATACGCCTCGGCGGGATCGCGAATATCGATCAGGCGGTGTGGCGCGGCGCGCAACAAGGCCGCATCCGGTTTGGCAGTCCCGATATCCATGCCGCGGTACACCAGTGCCGAATCGACGCTGATGATGTCACAGGGGAAGCGCCGGACCAGTTCCACCGCCACCGCCGTCTTGCCAGTGGCTGTCGGGCCCATCAGGAATACGGCTGGGGGTAAGGAATGCGACATGCGATGACCGATCTGAATTCAATAGCTACAACGCTACCAGGCCAGGAAAGCCCTGATGAGTCGTCATTATGCATCGCGCTCGCAATGACAAGTTCAATTCAATCAATTCGGGTGTTACTACAAATAACAATCCATTCACTCTGTAGCTACTGTCTGTGCAACTTCGCTACGCTTTGCGGCATGCGTTGTTTTTACCCGGACTACTGCCCGCGCAGGAACAGCTTGTCCAGCTCCTCAAGGTCGATCTGCACCCATGTCGGGCGGCCATGATTGCATTGACCGCTGCGTTCGGTCACCTCCATCTCGCGCAGCAACGCATTCATTTCCGCGAGCGTCAACTGGCGGTTGGCACGCACCGAACCGTGACAGGCCATGGTGGAGAGCAGTGCATTCATCGAATCCTGCACCCGCCGGCTGGTGCCGTATGCAAGCAGGTCGGACAGCACATCGCGGACCAGTGATGCGATATCTGCCGCAGCCAGCAGCGCCGGCACCTGGCGCACCACGACCTGCTCGGGCCCCATGCGGTCAATCTCGAAACCCAGACTGGTAAACCAGTCCCGCTGTTCCTCACAGGCATCCGCCTCGCGCCGGCTGACGGCGAGGCTGACGGGAACCAGGAGCGGCTGTGACCGGATCCCCTCGTCCTCCTGCGCAGCCTTCAGGCCTTCATAGGTGATGCGCTCATGGGCGGCGTGCATGTCCACCAGCACCAGCCCCGTCGCGTTCTGGGCCAGGATAAACACACCGTGCAGTTGCGCCAGGGCAAATCCCAGCGGGTATTCCGCGGCGGCGTCCACGGGTACCGGTGCTGCGGCACCCGTCTGCGGATGCAGGGCGGCATAGCCGGCCAGTTGCTCGCTGACCCCCAGCGCCATTCTGCCCTGCGCCGGTGACCGCCCCGGCCCGGCCTGGACCTGCAATCCCGCTACCGGCCGGGCGGGCTGGGGCGCTGGCTGGTCAGCAGCCGGCCGCACCCCGGCGAGCACCTCGTGCAGGGTGCGAAACAGGAAATCATGCACCAGACGGCTGTCACGAAAACGCACTTCATGCTTGGTCGGGTGCGCGTTGACGTCAACCGCCGCCGGATCCATGTCCAGAAACAGTACAAAGGCCGGGTGACGTCCGTGGAACAGCACATCCTGATAGGCCTGGCGGATGGCATGTGTGACCAGCTTGTCGCGCACCATACGGTTGTTGACATAGAAGAACTGCAGATCAGCCTGACTGCGCGAAAAGGTCGGCAGGGCCACCCAGCCGCGCAAGGCCAGGCCGGCGGCCGCATGTTCCAGGTAGACCGCCTGATCCATGAAGGCCGTGCCGCAGAGTTCCGCCACCCGCCGTTCCTGCTGTGCCTGCGTCGCTGCCTCCGGCAGGTGAAAAACGGTACGCTGGTTGTGCAGAAGTTTGAGTGCGACCGGAAAGCAACTCAGCGCAATACGCCGCACCACGTTCTCGATATGCTTGTATTCGGTGGTATCGGTACGCATGAACTTGCGCCGCGCCGGCGTATTGAAAAACAGGTCCTTGCACATCAACGGTGGTGCCGGCGACTGTGCGCAACCGGCGCGGCCGCCGGCACCTGTTCGGAACCGTCGCCGCACACGGACCAGCCGGACTCCGCCGCCTGCGCCTGCGAACTGAGCCGCAGGCGCGACACCGAGGCAATACTGGGCAGTGCCTCGCCACGGAATCCCAGACTGTTGATCCGCTCCAGGTCATCCAGGGAAGCGATCTTGCTGGTGGCGTGCCGCGACAGTGCCAGGGCCAGCTCGTCCCGGTGTATACCGCTGCCGTCATCGCGCACCCGGATACGCCGTTTGCCGCCCTGCTCGATATCCACCTCGATGGAACGGGCACCGGCATCGATACTGTTCTCCAGCAATTCCTTGACCACGGATGCCGGCCGCTCGATCACCTCACCGGCGGCGATCTGGTTAATCAGTTGTGTTGGCAGGACCTGGATGTGCATTTATGGCGAGCGGGCAACGCTGTGGTGCGACCCGCACATGATACCGCCACGGGGGCGATTACGGAACGACGCCGGGAGACTCAGCTGTCTGCCGGGGGGATGCGGAGCAATTGCCCGACCCGCAGGCTGTCGGATTTCAGGCTGTTGAAGCCGCGCAGCTTAGTCAGGCTGACGTTGTAGCGCGCGGCGATGTGGCTCAGGGTATCGCCACGCTGGATAATGTGTTCGCGCGCAGACAGCAGGGTGCCGGGGGGCGGATATCTGCCGAAGTAATCCCGGATTCCACTCAGCATTGCCCGCGCCAGGGTCTGCTGGTGTTTTTGATCGCGCAGCTTGCTTTCTTCCGCAGGGTTGGAAATGAAAGCGGTCTCGACCAGGATGGACGGGATATCCGGTGATTTGAGCACGACAAAGCCGGCCTGCTGCACCGTCGACTTGTGCGGCCTGCCGACACGCTTGAGTTCGTCCAGCAAATTGCCCGCCAGGTCGAAGCTCGCCTCGATGGTCGCTGTCTGTGACAGGTCGAGCAGCACCTCGGCCAGCAGATCGTCCTTGTCGTCGAGGCTGACGCCACCGACCAGGTCAGCGGCATTTTCCTTGGCGGCCAGCCAGCGGCCCATTTCCGATGAGGCCCCCCGGCGCGACAACACGTAGACCGACGAACCGCGCACACTGCGGTCACGAAAACCGTCGGCATGGACGGAAATGAACAGATCCGCCTTGTGCTTGCGCGCCTTGTTGATGCGCTGCCGCAGACCGATGTAATAATCACCCTGCCGTATCAGGACAGGGCGCATGCCAGGCTCTGCCTCAACCAGCCGGGCGAGCCGTTGTGCGATGGCTAGACACCACATCTTTTTCACGGGTGCCGTGCTTGCCGATGGCACCCGGATCTTCACCACCGTGGCCGGCGTCGATGGCGATAATCAGTTCACGCAAGTCACTGGTCTTGTCCGCCACCGACTTGGTGGGCGCCACTTCACTGGCCGCACCGTTGCTGTACAGGTCCACGACCAGACGATGACCGTACTGGCCACCGGGTTTCAGGGTAAAACTGCGCGGCCGGGTCGCCTGCGCCAGATCCAGCACTATCCGCAGCACGTCCTGCTTGTTGTGAGCGGTGCGAATGTCGGTGACCAGCCCGCCTTTCTGCTTATGCGTTTTCAGGGCATCTGTGGCCTGCGCGGCCGGAACATCGATCACCAGGCGCTCGGGGTCCTGCAAGGCGAACACGGTGTGCGTCACCGGACCGCTGGTATCGAATACCACCCGGGTATGATCGGGCGCATCCCAGACGCGTACATTGCGGAACTCCACCTGCGCCGCCAGCGTCAGCCCCTGTCCGGCCAGCCAAAGGCACATACCTGTCAGCAGTTTCTTCACGTGTGCCGCCTGATCCCCTTAGTTGACTGTGGGATATATAGCCACAATTAGGGCGATGATTGCAACAAATATTGTTTAATCTCTTAAAGATAGGAGTTAAACCTGTTAGGTAGTCGAGGTGCCGCCCATAACACCAAAATTCAAGGGGTTGCTGCAGGCTCGTGCACTCCGGCCAGCAGGCGCGCGCCAGCAGCGGTCGCGGATGTCAGCGTTACCGACCGGCCACTGCCCGCATATTCGATATGGATCCCCAGATCGGGATCTGGCAGCACACCGGCGCCCCGCTCCGGCCATTCCACCAGCAGCAGCGCGCGTTCAGACAGCATGTCGCGCAAGCCCAGCCATTCCAGCTCATCCGGTGCCGCAAGCCGGTACAGATCGAGATGATAAACATGAACGGCGCCGAGTACGTAGGGCTCCACCAGGGTATAGGTCGGACTCCTGACCCGGTCACGGCACCCGAGTTCGCGCAGCAGTCCCCGGACCAGCGTGGTCTTGCCGGCACCCAGTTCACCCTGGAGATAGACCATACCCGGTGAGTGCGCCGCGGCCAGCTGCGCCCCCAGCGCCTCCATGGCGGCCGCGTCAGGGATCCGGACCTTCACACGCCGTCTCCACCGCCATTGACAATACGGCGCACGGCGCTAATGACATCGCGCGCCGTCATTCCGCGCTCACCGTGGCGCGCGGCATAGTCACCGGCACAGGCATGCACGCAGACACCGGTCAATGCCGCTGCCGTCAGCTCCAGTGCCCTGTGCGCTCAAACCGGCGATCACCCCGCTCAGCACATCGCCCATCCCGGCCGTTGCCATCCCCGGATTACCGGCGCCACAGACGGCCAGCGGCTGGCCCGCGCTGTATGTCAAAGTCCCGGCACCTTTCAGGACAACCGTCCCGCCATAACGGGCCGCGATTGCCTCAACGGCGGCAAAGCGGTCGCCCTGGACCGTCGCAATATCCTGTTGCAGCAGGCGTGCCGCTTCACCCGGGTGCGGGGTCAACACCCAGTTGTCCCGCGCCAGCGGCTCCTGGGCCAGCAGGTTCAGGGCATCGGCATCCAGGACCAGCGGCTTGCCACTCTCCAGCACGTTGCCGAGCAACGCGCGCGCCCAGGTGGACGTCCCCAGACCGGGGCCCGCGACCACGACGCTGGCGCGCGCCAGCAGGGGCCGCAACTCGGCAGCGTCCTGCGATCCCGTGACTCATTAGCTCCGGGCACGCCGCCGCGATGGCGGCGGCATGTTCCGGCCGCGTGGCCAGACTCACCAGGCCGGCACCGGTGCGCAGCGCCGCCTCACCCGCCAGGCGCGTCGCACCCACCATTCCGTGCGCACCACCGACCACCAGCACATGACCGTGCTGACCCTTGTGGGCAACGCGTGACCGCGGCGTGGCCAGCGCGCCGAGCGGGGGCCGCTGGTACAGGTAGCCGGAGACAGGTACCTGATGTCGCACGGCGTTGCGGGCACACCCAGGTCATCGAAGTCGAGCCCGCCGGTGTATTCCGGTCCCTGCCCGGTGACCAGACCCTGCTTGCGGCCAATGAAGGTGATGGTCCGGGTAGCCTTGACGGTCACCCCCATGCAGGCGCCGGTGTCGGCATGCAATCCGGTGGGAATATCGAGAGAGAACACGGGGCGCGCAGACCGGTTGACCGCTTCCACGGCTGTGTGCCAGACACCCGCCAGCGGGCGTTCCAGGCCGGTGCCCAGGAGCGCATCCACAATGATATCTGCATCGGTCAGCGCGGCTGCGGCGAAGGCCGAGATCTGCCCCCCCGCTGCGACAAAGGCGGCACGTGCCTGCAGGGCAGCATCCTGACTCCGGGTCCCCTCACCCAGCTGGAGCACCTGTACCCGCCAGCCGGCATCACGCGCCAGCCGCGCCAGTACAAAACCATCGCCGCCGTTATTACCCGAACCGCACAATACCACCATGCAACGTGCTGCCGGCCAGTGTGCACGCAATCGCTCCCAGGCGGCCGCACCGGCACGCGTCATGAGCGTGTAGCCGGAGATACCCGCCATTTCTATGGCAAGCCGGTCCAGCTCACGTGTCTGGGCCGCGGTGTAGAGTGGCTGTGGGCGCGAATCAGGGGTGTCCGGTTTCATAATGGAATTGCATGCGTAACATTGAACCAGTGCCGCAGATAGTAACCTGAAAGATACACAACCTGTAGGAGCGCCGCCCTTCGGCGCGATTGGTGGGGGCTCAATCGCGGCCAGGGGGCCGCTCCTACAAGGGCAATTAATTCACCCTGTGCCAGGAACCGGGGTCACGGGATATAATCAGGCAGCCAGTAAATATATACCCCCTCTCCCCGGCCCTCTCCCGAAGGGAGAGGGTGTTCGTATCATGACAGTTTCACATGCATTTAACATCGAGGTCTTTCCGCATAGAAGAAGAAAGGCTGCAGAGAGCCAACATACTTCAAGCATGCGGAATAATCCGGCATTGCTGGCACACCTGCAAAATGAAAAAAGTACAACCACAGCCTGATCCGGATATCGATTACCCTGACCTGGCACGACAGATAAAACGCTGGGGCACAGAACTGGGATTCCAGCAAGTCGGCATTGCCGGTACCGACCTTGATGCGGACGAGGCACACCTGTTGCGCTGGCTGGCAGCCGGACACCACGGCGAAATGGACTATATGGCCCGGCATGGCACGCGTCGCAGCCGGCCGGTAGAGCTGGTACCCGGCACCGTGCGGGTCATCTCGGTACGGATGGACTACTGGCCGAAGGCGGCACGTGCGGCAGACGAGGTATTGCAGGAACCCGCCATGGCCTATCTGTCCCGCTACGCCCTGGGCCGCGATTACCACAAGGTCATACGCAAGCGCCTGCAGAAACTGGCTTCCCGTATCGAAACCGTGGCCGGCCCGTTCGGTTACCGCGCCTTCACCGACAGTGCGCCGGTCCTCGAAAAGGCGCTGGCCGCACAGGCCGGACTCGGCTGGATCGGCAAGCACACCAACCTGATAAACGAGCGTGCCGGATCGTGGTTTTTTCTCGGCGAGCTGTACACCAACCTGCCCCTGCCGGTGGACAGTCCGGCTGCGAACCACTGTGGCAGCTGTCAAAACTGCATCGATGCCTGCCCGACCGGTGCCATCATCGCACCCTATGAACTGGATGCGCGCCTGTGTATTTCCTATCTCACCATTGAACTGCGCGGCACTATTCCGGAGCCACTGCGTCCCCTGATCGGCAACCGGATATACGGCTGCGATGACTGCCAGCTGGTCTGCCCCTGGAACCGCTTCGCCAGCCCGGGTGCAGAGACCGATTTCAATCCGCGCCACGGACTGGATAGCGCCAGTCTGGTCCGCCTGTTCGACTGGAGCCGGGAAGAATTCGAGGCCCACACCCGCGGCAGCGCCATTCACCGGATTGGCTACACCTGCTGGTTACGCAACCTTGCCGTGGGCCTGGGCAATGCGCCTGCGACACGCGCGGTCGTAGCTGCCCTGCGCGGGCGCGCAGATGACCCCTCGCCACTGGTGCGGGAACATGTCCAGTGGGCACTGCAACAGCATGCGAGAAAAGATTCAAGCTGATAACCCGATACACACGCACATTTGCACGTCCTGCCACTGTGCTAAATTTGTTGAAGCTGCAGGAGCGGCCTCTTTATGCCCGCCTTTTGAGTACTGGCCACGATGGTGTCAGCAAACAATCGCGCTGAAGGGCAGCGTTTACACCCGGCGCTTAATCGGGTGCTCCTACAGGTGAATTAACCAACCTGTAGGAGCGGCCTCCTGGCCGCGATGGTGTCAACCGTCTATCACGCCCGAGGGCGGCGTTTATTCCCGGCGCTTTTTCAGGGTCAGGCCATGCTCGTACAAGCGGTTTCTGGATTGCCCGGTGATCTTTGCAGCCAGAACGGCCGCCTGTTTGAGCGGCAGTTCCGCCAGCAGGATGTCCAGAATTGCGGCACTGGCCGGGTTCACCCCGGTGTCGCCGGGTGGCGGGGCACCGTGGACCAGCACCACAAATTCGCCTTTTTGCCGGTTGGCGTCCGCCCGTACCCAGGCATCGAGTTCGGCCAGCGTGCCTTGCTCGACAGTTTCGAAGGTCTTCGTCAATTCGCGCGCCACGGTAGCCTCCCGGTCACCACCCAGGCATTGGGCCATATCGGCAAGACATGCGCAGATCCGGTGACTGGCCTCGTAGAACACCAGTGTGCGGGGCTCGTCCCGCAATGTCTGCAGGCGCTGCCGGCGCCCCACCGGGCGCGACGGGAGAAATCCCTCGAACACAAAGCGGTCGGTCGGCAATCCCGCCACCGACAGCGCCGTGATGCAGGCCGACGCGCCGGGGACAGGAATTGTCCGTATCCGCGCCTTGCGTACCTCCCGCAACAGATGAAAGCCGGGGTCACTGATCAGCGGGGTGCCAGCGTCCGATACCAGCGCAATATCCTTCCCCGCGCGCAGTGTCGTCAGCAGTTTTTCCGTCACTGCACGTTCATTGTGTTCATGCAGGGCCGTCAATGGAGTGGCGATACCGTAATGCGCCAGCAGCTTCCTGCTGTGCCGGGTATCTTCAGCCGCGATCAGCGCTACCGTGCGCAGCACCTCGAGCGCCCGCGCGGAAATATCCTGCAGATTACCAATCGGTGTTGCGACAACATACAAAATGCCCGCATTCTTTCTGTACCCTTGTTCATAGGGCTGGATCCTAGCAAATATCACTGCTTGCCGATGGCATGAGGATATCAGGTAGACGCCGCAGCGGCTTTTCAGTACAGTTCCGGGGATTCGCAATCCCGGCGTGACGTATGCAACCTTTCCCGGAATTCCCTGACAGATCCCAGGCAACCGCACTCCGCGGGCGGTTAATACTGCTGCTGGCTGGCTGGCTGATGCTGCTCCTGAGCGGCTGCAGCACGAATGTGCGTACCGCGGCGCCAGTCGCGGTGAGCCATCTCGACCAGCAGGTAGCGATGCTGGAATCACGCGGTCAGTTCCGGCAAGCCGCACAACTCAACTACCAGGCCGCCGCGCAGGCGCCAGCGCCCGAAAAATACAACCTGCTGCTGAAGTCCACCGACAGCCTGATCCGCGGCGCAATCCTTGACCAGGCAGCCGCTATTCTAGACGACCTCGACGGTGCGCCGCTGGAGGCCGTGCAGCAGCAGCACTATGCTGTCAATCGCGCGGAGATTGCACTGGCCAGACAGCGCCCCGCGGAGGCATTGACCTACCTGCAATCCACACCGGCAGGCGGTCCCTATGTGGCGGACTACTATCGACTGCGCGCTGATGCCTACCACTTTAACAAACAGTACTTTCGAGCAGCCCGTGAACGGGTTACGCTCGATCCCCTGTTAACCGGCGCACAACGGTACGATAACCAGCTGGCCATCTGGGATGCCCTCAGCAATCTGACGGACGTGGAACTGCAGCAACTGCGCACTGCCCCGCCGCCGGACCACCTGAGCGGCTGGATGGAGCTGGTAGAGTTGACGCGCCTCTACCTGCAGCAGCCGGAGGCCCTCGCGGATGTCGCACCTCACTGGCAGGCGCGCTATCCCCGTCATCCGGCCAGCGAGGCATTTATCGGCAAGCTGCTCGGTACCATGCGTACGGCAAGCAAGCCTCCCGAGACTCTTGCCCTGCTGCTGCCACTGAACGGGGACTTTGCCGGCGCAGCCGGTGCCATTCGCGACGGCTTTATGGCCGCCTACTACGACACTCCGGATGGCAAACAGCGGCCGCCCGTACGCGTTTACGATACCGGCGATGACCCTGCCATGGCGTTGTATGCCTATCAGCAGGCCATCGCGGAAGGCGCGCAATTCATCATCGGTCCACTGCACAAGGAAGCGGTGCAGATGATTGCCACACGCACCGAGCTGCCGGTCCCGGTACTGGCCCTGAATCACATCGAAGACCCGGTGCCAGCCAGCGGCAGGCTATACCAGTTCGGACTCGCGCCGGAAGACGAGGCCCGCGAAGTCGCCCGGCGCGCGCGCCACGACGGACACAGCCGTGGCATTGCACTATTGCCGCAATCTGACCGGGGCGATCGTATCTATGCGGCCTTTGCCGCATGAATGGCAGAACCTGGGCGGCACCATTGTGGAGACCCAGCAATACATTCCGGGCGAAACGGACCATGGCACCCCCATCAGCGCCGCCCTGAATCTCGATACCAGCCGGGCGCGGCACCAGCAGCTGGTTCGGACGCTGGGACGCCAGCTCGAATTCGAGCCGCGGCGGCGTCAGGATATCGATTTCGTATTTCTGGTCGCCAACCCGCGGCAGGCGCGCCTGATCCGCCCGCAACTGAGCTTTTACCGTGCCTCCCGGGTTCCCGTATACGCCACCTCGCAGGTGTACACCGGTCAGGCAGACCAGGCCAGGGACAGCGACATGAACGGAATTAGTATTCTGCGACATGCCGTGGATCCTCGAGCACGGCGGCAACTGGGAACACCTGCGTGCATTCCGTCGCCGAGACACTGGCCATCAAACGCAGCACGCTATCCCCGCCTGTATGCGCTTGGCCTGGATGCCTACCGGATCATCCCGTACCTGGGGCAACTCGACGGCAGCATGTTCGGCATCTACCGTGGCGTCAGCGGCAATCTGAGCCTGGACAGCCAGGGTCAGATGCACCGCAGCCTGCGCTGCGCCCAGTTCCGGAGGGGACTGCCCGTATTGCTGGATGCCACGGAGGACAACGGTCACCCGCCATCCCGGAGCCGCCATTCACTGAGCATGGACAGAATCCGTCGAGGCAAGGATGCCGAGACCCGTGCCTGGCACTATCTGCAGGCACGCGGGCTGCAGCTGCTGCAACGCAACTATCGCTGCCGCCGCGGTGAGATCGATCTGGTCCTGCAGGATAAAGACAGCCTGGTCTTCGTTGAGGTACGATACCGGCGCCGGCCGGATTTCGGGACCGCTGCGGAGAGCGTCGACCGGCGCAAACAGTCGAAGATCATCGCCTGCGCCCGCCATTACCTGCAGACATTTCCGGCGACGGCACGGCTACCTTGCCGCTTCGACGTAGTTTCAATCAGTGGCGATACGGAAGCCGGGCCGTCAAGCCGCCGGCATCGAATGGATTCAGAATGCTTTCTTTACGTCGGAGTAACTTATGAATGACGCTGCCCGCATAGCAGCCATCAAGCAGCTCTTCAGGGAGAGCATCCAGACCAAGCAGCAGTCCATGGATAGCCTGGCGCCGCAGATTTCACGCGCGGCCGCGGTCATCACCGCCACATTGCAGGACGGCGGCAAGATTCTGAGTTGCGGTAATGGGGGTTCAGCGGGTGATGCCCAGCATTTTTCCTCCGAAATGCTGAACCGTTTTGAAATGGAACGTCAGGGACTTGCCGCTGTCGCACTGACAACCGACAGCTCGACACTGACCTCGATTGCCAATGACTACGATTTCAGCGAGATTTTTGCCAGGCAGATACATGCACTGGGGAGGCAGGACGACGTGCTGCTTGCGATCTCCACCAGCGGCAATTCGGGCAACATTCTCAAGGCGGTGACTGCGGCACACGCGCAACACATGCGTGTAATTGCCTTATCCGGTCATGATGGCGGAAAAATGTCGGCACTGCTGGCCGATGATGACGTAGAAATTTGCGTGCCCGTGGAGTCCACGGCACGCACACAGGAGGTGCATTTGCTGATTATCCATTGCCTGTGCCACCTCATTGACAGACACATAACGGGACAGGAGATCTAGACCCATGAAACTTGCCACAACAATACTTGCGATTTTTGTCACTGTGAATCTGCTTTCCGCCTGCGCACCCGTCATCATAGGTGGCGCAGCCACCGGCGCCACTGCCGCCCATGACCGGCGCACCGTCGGTACCTTTATTGATGACGAGGGTATTGAATTGAAAGCACGGGGCAACATCATCAATGACAAGGACCTGAACAGCCAGATCCATATCAATATCACCAGCATCAATGGTGTCGTGCTGCTCTCCGGGGAAGCACCCACGGAGGAATTGCGGCAGCGTGCCGAGGCCCTGGTGCGCACCATTCCCAAGGTCCGGCTGATACACAACGAGATGACCCTGGCCGCCCCCAGCTCCATGATGACCCGTAGCAGCGACACCCTGATTACCGCCAAGGTCAAGACCAAACTGTTCGGTATCAAGGGCCATCCGGATTTCGATGCCACGCGCGTCAAGGTCGTCACCGAAAATGGTTCGGTCTATTTAATGGGAATACTGTACCAGGCTGAAGCCGATGCGGTGACCGATGCGGCCCGCCAGGTCAGCGGCGTACAGCGCGTGGTCAAACTCTTCGAGTACCTGGACTAGACATGGCCCGGGTAATGCGGGTTGCCGGCAGTGTTCTGCTCTGCCTGCTCGCAGCCGGGTCTGCCACTGCCGGGACAAGCATCACAATAAACGGCAGCATAATTCAGGCATCCGGCACCAGTATCACGGTGACTGGCGAGACGGTCATCGTGGACGGAATTATCCTCCCGGGAAACAGCGTGCAAGGTTCCGGCAAGATCGCCAGTGAAACCCGCACACCGGGCAACTTTCATGAGCTGCAACTCGATATCGCCGCAGAAGTCACCATCACGAAGGGAGACACGGCCAGGTGTGTCGTGACCGCCGACGATAATATTCTGCCGTTTATCCTGACCGAGTCCCTCGATGGCGTGCTGCGCATTTATGCCGTGGAAACTTTTGCGTCCCGCCGCAGGGTCAGCATCACCCTGCAGGTGCCGCAGCCGGTAAACGTGGCAATCAACGGATCGGGGAAGATCACCCTGGCAGGCGTGTCGCAGGAGGCCCTGGCCCTCGCGATCCACGGTTCCGGCACGATCAGTGCGAGTGGCAAGGTCAGTGATCTGTCGGTAATCATCAATGGATCCGGCACTGTGACTGCGGCGGATCTCGAGGCGCAGGCAGTTGCAGTTACCATCAACGGATCAGGCGACGCAACCGTGCATGCTGTCACTTCCCTTTCGGCAGCAGTCAACGGCAGTGGCACTCTCAGGTACAGCGGCAAACCACCCGGCACGCACACCGTCGTGAAGGGCTCAGGCAGTGTAATCGAAAACTGACCGGCGTTTATTTCGTCCCGGATTTTTTCCGGTGTTCGGGATGCAGGCTTTTACCGATGATATGCGCGCTGTTCCCGATCACGTGGGAACTGGACCCGACAATGAGCGGATCGGGACCGTGCACTATCCGCAGGTCCTTTCCCGGGTACGGCAGGCTGCTGAGAAAATGCTGCATGGTGTTCAGACGCGCACGTTTCTTATCATCCGACTTGATGACAGTCCAGGGCGCATCGGCGGTATCGGTATTGAAAAACATGGCTTCTTTTGCCTCGGTATAGTCATCCCATTTGTCAATGGATGCCTGATCTACCGGCGAGAGTTTCCACTGTTTCAGCGGATCCTTGCTGCGCGACTTGAAGCGGCGCGCCTGTTCCTCGCGGGTTACTGAAAACCAGTATTTATATAACCGTATACCGGAGCGCACGAGCATCCGCTCCAGATCCGGGCACTGCCGCATGAATTCCAGATAATCGCTCGGCGAACAAAAACCCATCACGCGTTCGACGCCCGCCCGGTTGTACCAGGAGCGGTCGAAAAACACGATTTCACCCGCTGCAGGGAGATGCTGAATGTAGCGTTGGAAAAACCACTGGGTGCTTTCGATCTCCGTCGGCTTCTCCAGTGCAACCACGCGCGCACTGCGCGGGTTCAGATGCTCCATGAAGCGCTTGATGGTACCACCCTTGCCGGCCGCATCGCGGCCCTCGCACAGGATGATGATTTTCTGGCCGGTTTCCTTTACCCACTTCTGCACCTTGAGCAATTCTACCTGCAATGCGGCCTTCTGTTTCTCATAAACCTTGGCGCGCATCTTGGTGTGGTACGGATATTCACCGGTCTCGAAGGCACGCCGGATTGCATCATGGTCAGGTTGCTTGCGGGTGGATACCGGCAATGATTCACCGGCATCCTGACCGGCACCTGTCGGCACGCCGCTCTGGTCTGCTATTTTCGATACGCGTTTTTTTCCCACTTTACTATTCTCACCGCCCGGTTTAACGATAGCGGCTTTGGTATCGGAAACATTAGTCTCCGGCCGGCTATCCGGAGACGACTGTATTCTCAGCCGGCTGACCGGCGCTACTGGATTTATCCACAATAATGACCTCGAGCAAGAACGATAGTGATCTATATATCTGGTTAATTATCCCTATTTCGCTGCTTTTTGTCCCTGACCTGGGTCAACTGTTGACTGATTGTGCCTGACCGGGAAGCAGCAGTGAGCCGGCTGGCATCAACGCCTGCCCTTTACATGGCGCAGCAGGCGGCTTCTTGCTCCGTGTCTGGCGGGGCGTCAGTTTGTTGCGCCGCCCCTGGTAGGGATTGGTGCCGGTACGAAACTCGATACGGATGGGTGTGCCCGTCAACCTGAGCGCGGCGCGAAATGCGCCCGCAAGATAACGCCGGTAGGATTCCGGCACCCGCTCGGTCTGGTTGCCATGGATGACGATGACGGGGGGATTGCGTCCTCCCTGGTGCGCGTAGCGCAGCTTGATCCGGCGGCCGCGCACCAGTGGCGGCTGGTGCGCCTCCACTGCCTGCTCCAGTATTCCGGTCAGTTCCGGGGTCGATAATTCCCGGGTCGCAGAGGTATAGGCCTTTCTTATCTGCGGGAACAGGTCACCCACACCGGTTCCGTGCAGTGCGGAGATGAAGCAGGTCGTCGCAAACCCCAGAAACGGCAGTCTGCGCTCCAGTTGCTGCCTGATCCGGTTGCGTTCATGCGCGGTCAATCCGTCCCATTTATTCACTGCCACGATGAGCGCCCTGCCCTTCTCGGCAATAAAGCCGGCAAGCGTGGCGTCCTGCTCACTGACTTCGGTACGGGCGTCCAGCACCAGCACGACAACATGTGCAGCATCGATGGCCTGCAGGGTTTTGATCACGCTGAATTTCTCGATGGCCTCGTTGACCCGCGCCTTGCGGCGCACACCGGCCGTATCGATCAGTGTGTAGTGGATGCCATCTCGCTCGAAGGGTATGAAAATGCTGTCACGTGTGGTGCCTGGCTGGTCAAAGGCAAGTACCCGGTCTTCCCCCAGGATACGGTTTACCAGTGTGGACTTGCCGACATTCGGCCGCCCGACGATGGCAACGCGTATATCGTCATCCGCTGCTCCCTGCACGGCGAGCGCGGGCTGTGACGGCAGTTGCGCCATTGCCGTCGCCACCAACTGCTCCACGCCGCGGCCATTCACTGCTGCTATCGGGTGGGGCACCCCAAGGCCCAGGGCATGAAATTCGGCCACAACGACATCCGTGTCGACGCCGTCAGTCTTGTTGACCACCAGCAGCAGCGATTTGTTGGCGCGGCGCAATGCGCTCGCGAGCGCCTCGTCAGCGGCCGTCAGTCCTGCGCGTCCATCGACCATATAGAGCACCAGGTCGGCCTCTTCAATCGCCTGCCAGGCCTGCTGTGCCATCAATCCATCGAGAGCGTCAGCGTCATCCGCCAGTCCACCGGTATCAACAACGATAAACGGTTGCTTGCCGACCTGGCCGGTTCCGTATTTTCGATCACGCGTCAACCCGGGAACATCGGCCACCAGTGCATCGCGGGTGCGCGTCAGCCGGTTAAACAGGGTCGATTTGCCGACATTGGGACGACCGGCGAGCGTGATGACAGGTAACATTGTTGTCGCAAGTGGTTAGCTTAATTAAATGCCAGGACGCCGGCGCGGCGGCTTGTCCGTCTGCCGGTATGCTGCCGGCTATTCTTGCGGCAGTGCAAAGGCCGCCAGGACACCGCCACTGCCGTAGACAAAGAGACGGTCATTCAGCGCGAGCGGCACGGCCTTGACACCCTTTTTATCCACCAGTCCACGCGCGACTATATGGCCGTCGTAACGCGACAGTAAATGCACGTAACCTTCGAAATCACCGACTGCAATATAACCCCCGACCGGTTCCGGCCCGGTCACCATGCGGTTTGCCAGTTTATCCTGTTTCCATACCGATGCGCCCAGCTCGCGTGACAGCGCCCAGATGTTACTGCCCTCGTCAGTCACATACAGTTGCGCAAAATCGACACCGATGCCGGCATACGATGACATGTCCTTTTGCCATATGATATCGCCGGACGCGATATCGAGCGCAACAACCCGCCCCTGAAATGTGGCAGCATAAACAGTTCTGCCGGAAATCACGGGGTCGGCATCGATATCGACCATACGTTCAAGCTCCGAGCGCCCGCGGGGTATGGCTATACTGGACTCCCACGCCACCATGCCGTTTTTCGAACTGAGCGCCGCGAGTTTGCCGTTCGCAAACCCTGCAACCACCAGACCACGCTCGACAGCCGGGGTGCTGGTGCCGCGCAAGGTCAGTACCGGCACACTACGGTCGTAAATCCATAACCGCTGGCCGTCGGTGACACTCAGGCCGGCAACCTTGCCATCGCTGGTTTGCACGACCACCACTCCGGAGTCAACGCGTGGAACGGCCAGGACTTCGCTGCTGACGAATGCCGTCCAGAGCAGGCTGCCATCTTCGGCATCGAGGGCCAGCACCTCGGCATCGCTGGTTCCGACCAGGACCAGGCCTTCGCCAGTGCCCGGACCGGCAGAGATAGCGGTTTTTGTTCGCGCCTCCCAGTTGCGCTTGCCATTGCTGATATTCAGGGCAATCACCCGGCCCTTGCGATCCGCGACAAACAGTTGCTCACCTTGTGCCGCCGGCACCAGCCTGACGAACTGCTCGTTATAGCCAACACCGACATCGGCACTCCAGATTCTCTTCAGCGGCAGCGCGTCCACCAGATCTTCCAGTGGCGCAGGTGGTTCTGAATTATCCTCACCCGAGACCAGCGAGCCCAGGGACGAGCATCCTGATAACAGGCCAAGCATAAACAGTACAGGCAGAATCCTTGTCACTGTGCGCCCTCTTCCGTACCGGCTGATGGCTGGATATTGTCGAACTTCAACTGCAGCAAATTCCGTGCGGGTGATTCCTGCGGCAAAACAGTCAAGGCATGTTCATACGCTGCATATGCCTTTCCCGTGTCGCCACGGGCCAGAAAGATATCACCCCTGACCTCACTGTACAGCGCATCGAACCCGCCCTCAGCCGGCACCTGCGCGAGCAGGGCCTCGGCTCCATCAAGGTCATGCTCTTCCACGAGTACGCGCGCCAGCCGCAGACGTGCGGTATCCCGGACAAAATCGATGTCGGTATTATCCAGCACCCACTGCAGGTGAGCCCGCGCAGCCTCCAGCGCACCTTCCTCCAGCCGGGTCTTGGCGAGTGCAAGTGCAGCCATCGCGGCATAGGGCGTGGAGCCGTAATCCGCAATCAACAGCGCGGCTTTTTCATCGACAATCTCCGCATCGCCACGTTCCAGCCCGGCCATCATGCCGGAATATACAAGCGAAGCAGTCTCGGCCATGCGATCCTGGTAAGCAAACCAGGCCTTGGCCCCGAACAGCACGGCCAGACCCAGAATGACACCGGTAACAATCGAGGTGCCGTTCTCTTTCCACCATGTCTTGAGTGCCGCTATCTGTTGCTCTTCAGTTGTCAGGGTATCCATTAAAAAACTCCCGTTACAAAATCAAATATCCGCAGACCGCAATTGCGGTTCAGACCAGCTCATCCGCGAGGATTTCACCCAGCCGTGTCACCGCCGCCCGTTGTGCAAGCGTTTCCTGCCCGGCATCACTGCGTAGTGGCTTGAGTGTGACACGTTGCTGCTCAACCTCGTCTTCACCGAGCACCATTGCATAGCTGGCGCCACTCCTGTCAGCACGTTTGAACTGACTTTTGAAACTGCCGCCGCCGCTGTTGACCAGCACCCGCAGGCCGTCGATTGCGGCACGTAACTCATCGGCAAACACCATGCCGCGGCGTACCGCACGCTCACCACTCAGTATCAGGTATACATGCGGATGACTTTCCGGTAATGCCACACCATTCGCTACCAGCAAGGCAAGCAGGCGTTCCAGTCCAAGCGCGAAACCGACGGCCGGTGTTGCCCTGCCACCGAGGTATTCCACCAGACCGTCAAAGCGGCCACCGGCACAGATTGTACCCTGTGCGCCGAGCTTGTCGGTGACCCATTCAAATACAGTCCTGGAATAGTAGTCAAGTCCGCGCACCAGCCGCGGATTCAGCTCATAGGCGATACCGCCGTCGTCCAGTATCGCGCAGAGCGTATCGAAATGCTGCCGTGATTTCGCGTCCAGATGCTCGGTCAGGCTCGGCGCGGCTCCGATCAGCGCCTGCATGTCCGGGTTCTTGCTGTCGAGTATGCGCAGCGGGTTGCCCTCCAGGCGGCGCAGGCTGTCCTCATCCAGGTCTGACTTGTTGGCCAGCAGGTAATCAACCAGCGCCTGCCGGTATATGGCCCGCGATTCCGGGGTGCCCAGCGAATTCAGCTGCAGTGCCGCACCGCGCAAACCCAGATGATCCCACATGCGCGCGGTCATGAAAATCATTTCGGCATCGATGTCCGGCCCCTCCATGCCAAATGCCTCGACACCGATCTGGTGAAACTGGCGGTAACGCCCTTTTTGCGGACGCTCGTGCCGGAACATGGGACCGATATACCAAAGCCGCTGCATCTGATTGTGCAGCAAACCGTGCTCCATGCAGGCGCGCACGCAACCGGCAGTACCCTCCGGCCGCAGGGTCAGGCTGTCACCATTGCGGTCATCGAACGTATACATCTCCTTTTCGACGATGTCGGTCACTGCGCCGATGGAGCGCTTGAAAAGTTCGGTCTTTTCCAGGATCGGGAGGCGGATCTCGTTATAGCCGTAGGCATGCACCACCTCGCGCAACCTGCTCTCGAGATACTGCCAGCCGGATGCCTGATCCGGCAGGATGTCATTCATGCCACGAACGGCCTGTATGGTATTGACCATGTTAGATACGTGATTGTTTATTCGATTACTGGAATGGCTGATAGCAATGTATCGGAACATGCCTTCTGCGCGTCCCGCCGCACCCGTTCAGCCGGTTTCGTTGCGCTCCCGCGTCAGTCAGGATTTACTGATTGTTCGGCCGGGGGCAGTTCGAGTCGCCCCGGAACCTGTTGTTCTGCCGATGTATCACGCAGCTCGATGAGATTTGCGACAAACGGGTATGCCAGCCAGAGCAGTATAACCGCGAGCAGCACCAGGATGATATTTCGAATCAGCCTGGCCGGTGGCAAGCGCACTAATGGCAAGCGACGCGTGCGACCGGAGACTGTCAATGGCGGCGGCTTGCAATACTGGTTGGAGTAATTGCGCACGAGCTCTTCCTCGGGCAGGCCCAGCAGCCGTGCATAACTGCGCACATAACCCTGAACGTATATGGGCGCCGGCAGGGAAGCGGCATCATCTGCTTCTATGGATTTGATGACCGCCTCGCTCAGATTCAGCTCCCTGGCTACTTTCTCGGATGTCAGTTGCTGTTTTGTCCTGGCAGCAGACAGCTGCTTACCTATCGATATCCGATTTCCATCAGCATCGGGATCTTTGACTTCATTATCTTCGCTGGCGTGCATTTTCCCACTCCTGCAGGCGCTTGGTCTGCCTCGCGTTCGGGAAATTATTTTTCAGCATCATGGAGTAGTTGCCCCATGCCTGATTATCGCCCAGGGCATACTCCGTGCGGACTGCCAGCCAGAGACTTTCAGGATTATGCTGCGTGACCGCCTGGAAACGTTGCAGGTATGCACGGGCACTAAGGAAATTGTTTGCTGAATAACTGACCAGTGCCATTTGCAGCAGCGCCGGCGGAAATTTTGCATCATGCTCGAGTGCCTGGCGAAAATAGCTTTCAGCCCTGGCATTATCCGGAATGCGCAGCGCACAGGTACCGGCATTGGTCAGGGGCAGCGCCGGGGCCGTGTAATACGGGTTATTGGCGGCTATGAGGAATTCCTTTTCCGCTTCATCATAGCGTTCCTGCGCACACAAAAACTGGCCATAGTTGTTGTGCGCCCGGGAATTCTTTGCGTCCAGGCGCAAAGACGTCTTGTAGTGCTTCTCGGCAAGCTTGTTTTCGCCGGTTTGTGAATACAGAACTGCAATACCGTCATGCGCACCCGGCAGGTCCGGATTCTGGGCCAGCGCCTTCTTGAACTTGCTCAGTGCGACATCGAGATTCCCATCACGCAAATACCGAATACCCAGTTGCGTGTTGATTTCGGCAGCCTGATGTCTGTCATGATCCTGTTTGCCGGTCGTCGCACAACCTCCGGACAGGGCCATTACGACGAGCAGCAGGCAGGCCCGTAACATTGTTTTCATGACCGGACAACCGGGGCGACTGTCAGGTTGCGTTCCCGGCGCCGGGTGCGATCACGAAAGCGGCCAGCCAGTTGTCCGCAGGCTGCATCAATATCATCACCACGCGTACGCCGGGTTATGGTCATGACACCGGCACGATTCAGTATCTCGAAAAACCGGTCGATGCGTGCGTCGGAACTGCGCTGGTAGCGGGTTGCCGGAAACGGATTAAACGGAATCAGGTTGACCTTGGCCGGCACCCCCTCGAGACAGCGCGCCAGTCGTCTGGCATGGGCATCTGAATCGTTAACGCCGGCAAGCATGACGTACTCGAACGTGACCCGGCGCCGGCCTTCGCCGACATAGTCGCGGCACGCAGCCAGCAGTTCGCGGATCGGATATTTACGGTTAAGCGGGACCAGCTCGTTACGCAGCAGATCATCCGGGGCATGCAGTGACACTGCCAGGCTGACGTCACAGTCCTCACGTAACCGCCGGATTCCCGGGACGACACCGGCAGTACTGAGGGTGATGCGGCGCCTGGACAGGCCGTAACCGAAATCATCCAGCATGATGCGCATGGCCCTGCACGACGTTCTCGTAGTTCAGCAGCGGCTCACCCATCCCCATCATGACGACATTGGAAATCAGGCGGGGTCTGTCGGGAGTCTGGCCCAGCGCCCTGGCGGCCAGCCAGACCTGGGCGATAATCTCGCCGGTATCGAGATTGCGGTTAAAGCCCTGCTGTGCCGTTGCGCAGAAACTGCAATTCAGCACACAGCCGACCTGGGATGATACACACAGGGTGCCGCGTCCGGCTTCCGGAATAAAGACTGTCTCCACGCAATTGCCGTCGTGCAGGCGGAACAGCCACTTGCGGGAGCCATCATCCGAGAGGGTGTCTGCGGCAACTTCAGGCAATGACAAATCGGTTCGCGGCACTCATGCAATGGCGCAACTCCTTGCCGAGATTGGTCATGGCGCGAAAATCCGTGACACCCTGGCCGTAGATCCACTGCATTACCTGTCCTGCGCGAAAGCCTTTTCACCGCGAGCAGTGAAAAATTCCTCCAGACCGTCGCGGTCCAGATCCATCAGGTTGGTACGGGATTCGGAGCGCCATATCCATAGTTCAGGGTATCTCCTGACTCATCGTGTCCGGGGACAAAGTCCCGTCGGCACCGAAAAAGAACTCGATTTCCTGCGCAGCCGTCTCCGGGGCATCGGAACCGTGCACGGCATTCTCGTCAACGGTGCTGGCAAAATCGGCGCGGATAGTCCCCGGCTGCGGCCTCCTGCGGATTGGTTGCACCCATCAACTCGCGGTCTTCTTCAGACCGCATTTTCACCTTCCAGCACCTGCACCATCACCGGTCCCGAGGTCATGAATTCGACCAGATCCTTGTAAAACGGACGTTCCTTGTGCACCGCATAAAACCCCTGCGCCTGCTCCCGGGTGAGGTGCAGCATCTTTGCTGCGATGATGCGCAGTCCGCCTTTTTCGAATCGACTGTAGATTTCACCAATGATATTTTTCGCGACTGCATCGGGCTTGATGATTGAAAAGGTCCGTTCGATGGCCATGCGATACTCCGTATTCTGTCGCTCGTGAATTAATAGAAACCCGCTATAAAACGCGAGCTTAGTAAGATATCTAAAGGCGTAGTCTAACGCCGTTGCGGATGGGCGTCTATCATTGCACGCCACATTTACAGGATGGATACCGGCCCGCGGGCGGCGGCTCAGGAGAACACCCGGTGTGCGGTCGCACCGATCAGGGCCGGATTGCGTACCACGTGGACACCGAATTCCTCCATCAGGTCCATTTTGGCATTCGCAGTATCCGCCGCACCGGAGATGATGGCGCCCGCGTGACCCATGCGGCGTCCGGGTGGAGCGGAGACGCCTGCCACGAAACCCACTACCGGTTTGCTCATGTGCTGTTTGGCCCATTTTGCGGCTTCGACTTCCTGTGGCCCGCCGATCTCACCGATCATGATCACTGCATCGGTTTCCGGGTCATCCTCGAAGGCGCTTAACACGGTAACAAAATCCGTCCCGTTCACCGGATCGCCCCCGATCCCGACCGAGGTCGATTGCCCCATACCGAGCGCCGTCATTTGCTGGACGGCTTCATAGTTGAGCGTCCCGGAACGCGATACCACGCCGATACGGCCCGGTGTGTAGATATGGGACGGCATGATGCCGACCTTGCAGCCTCCCGGTGTGATTATTCCCGGTGTATTCGGCCCGATGATGATGGCATTCTTGTCTGCGGCGTAACGCTTCACGCGCACCATGTCCTGTACCGGGATGCCATCCGCAATGACGACAACGACACCGATACCGGCTTCCAGCGCTTCCATAATGGCATCAGCTGCAAATGGCGGCGGCACAAAGATACCACTGACATCCGCACCGGTTTCTGCGACGGCCTGGTGGACCGTATCGAAGACCGGCCGGTCAAGATGCGTCATGCCGCCCTTGCCGGGCGTCACGCCACCCACGACGTTGGTGCCGTTCTGCATCGACTCCTCCGCATGAAAGGTCGCATGCTGGCCGGTGAACCCCTGGATCAGGACCTTCGAATGCCTGTGGACGAATACACTCATGCCGGCAACCCCTTCAACGTAGCCATGACCTTCGTCGCCGCATCGTCCAGATTGTCGGCCATGATGAAATCGATCCCGGATGCAGCGAGCATTTCCTGCCCCTTTTCAACATTGGTACCGGCGAGACGCACCACTATCGGCACCTCGATTTTCTGTTCGCGTATCGCCTGTATCAGGCCATCGGCAATCCAGTCGCAGCGATTGATCCCGGCAAATATATTCACCAGGATGATCTTGACATTCGGATCCTCCAGAACGATGCGGAAGGCGTTGCCGACCTTTTCCGGTGAAGCGCCGCCACCGACATCGAGAAAGTTGGCAGGCTTGCCGCCGTGGAAACTGATGGAGTCCATGGTGGCCATGGCCAGACCCGCGCCATTGACGATGCAACCCACGTCTCCATCCAGGGCGATATAATTCAATCCATGGCCGGTGGCCTCGACTTCCTTCGGGTCTTCTTCATCGAAGTCACGCAACTCGGTAATTGCCTTGCGCCGGTACAGGGCATTGCCATCAAATGACATCTTTGCATCCAGCGCCATCAGGCTTCCACCGTTTACTTCAGCAAGCGGATTGATCTCGGCCATCAGGGCATCATTGTCGCGAAAACAGCGGTACAACCCCTGCATCACCTTGACTCCCTCGTTGATCTGCTTGCCCTTCAAACCGATGCCGGCGGCAATCTTGCGGCACTGAAAACTCATCAGGCCGACGGCCGGATCAACGGCTTCGCGAATCACACGCTCGGGATGCCGGCTGGCCACTTCCTCGATATCCATGCCTCCGGATGCAGACGCAATCACGGTGATACGCTGGGTTGCCCGGTCTATCACCAGCCCGAGATAGAACTCCTTGTTGATCTGGCAGGCCTGTTCGACCAGAACCCGCTGCACCATCCTGCCTGCCGGGCCGGTCTGCGGCGTCACCAGCTGACTGCCGATCATCTGGTCGGCATTGTGCTTGACCTCGTCGATGGACTCAGCCACCTTCACGCCCCCTCCCTTGCCCCGGCCGCCGGCATGTATCTGGGCCTTCACTACCCAGCGGTCGCCGCCGATCGCTTCTGCAGCCACGGCGGCATTGTCGACATTGTGCGCGACACGGCCTTCCGGGACCGGTACACCATAATGTTTCAACAGCTCTTTGGTCTGGTACTCATGAATATTCACAATCGGAACTCCGGCTTGTTGTTAGCGACTGGCCAGCGAGCGTTCGATCTGCTCAGCCTTGTCAACCAGCACCTGGGCCTGGCGAATGGATGCCGCATCGATGAGACGCCCGTCCAGCGCCACGGCACCCTTGCCTGCGGAAGCGGCCTCCTCCATGGCAGAGAGGATACGGCGGGCCCGGTCGACTTCCACGCCTGCCGGCGTAAATACCTGGTTAGCCAGATCGATCTGCGAAGGATGGATCGCCCATTTCCCCTCCACGCCGAGAGCGGCAACGCTACGCGATACTGCCAGGTAGCCGTCCGGGTCCGAGATGTCACCGAAGGGTCCGTCGATGGGACGCAGGCCATAGGCACGACAGGCGACCACCATGCGCGAAATCGCATAGTGCCACTGGTCACCCCAGTGACGCTCGCGCGCGCCCTCGTTGTCCGGATGCGTAAGCATGTAGTAATCCGGATTTGCACCACCCATGTTGGTCGTTCTGGCCTGCGTCGACGCGGCATAGTCGGCCACACCGAAGACCATGGCTTCCAGGCGGTCCGGGCAGGTTTGCGCGATGTTTTCCACATTGGCCATGCCCATGGCCGTTTCAATCAGGATATGCAGATTGATGGGTTTGTATTTTTTTGCTGCCTCGATCTGCTCCAGCATGGTGGACACATACAGGATGTCTGCAGGGGTATTGACCTTGGGTATCAAAATGGTATCGAGCTTGTCGCCCGCCATCTCCACCACGTCGACTATGTCGCGATAGCAGTAGTGGGTATCCAGTCCGTTGATGCGCACTGACACTGAACAGCTCGACCAGTCCATGTCATTCAGGGCTGCGATGACATTCTTGCGTGCCTGCTCCTTGTCATCCGGCGCCACGGCATCCTCGAGATCCAGGAATACTATGTCAGCCCCGGCGGTCGGTGCCTTCTCGAGCATGCGGAGGTTACTGCCGGGAACTGCCAGTTCACTGCGATGCAGCCGATTTCTTACAGCCATACGTTACCTCGGGTTTGAGAGTCGCTATCAAGTACCGGAAGCCACTGGAATGGTACGGAACAACAATCCAGCGGAAGGATCGGTGTTAACAAGGCCGCGTAATATACAAGGTTGGCGGGTTCAATGGAACGCGGGCGGCAATATGCTTGCCCGAGCGGCGCGCTGTGCCGGCCGGTAAATGCCCTCAGAATACCTTTTTTATTATATATTTTTCAATACTTTATATGTTTTTCCTTACGCAGGATATCATGCCGATCACGCCCCGGCGTTTAATACACACAACACCGCGGCGCACCAGTCAGCATGCGGTTCAGATGCCTGCTGTCGCGCGCACTTCTGCCCGGACCGCGATGTCGAATGCTGTTGGCTGCATCGAACTGATGCAGAGCCGTAACCGGTCATATCACCCCCGATGGAGCGCATGCATTGGAAATGATGCAGGTTGGGCAAAGGAGCGCAGCGACGATGTACATGGCCGTACGAGTGTCGCGAGAGGGCAGGACGCCCGTAGCGACGATGTACATGGCCGTACGAGTGTCGCGAGAGGGCAGGACGCCCGTAGCGACCGTGCCCGACAGAGCAATCCTTTTTGTTGGGCACGCTACGCTTTCCCAACCTGCACTTGGATACTGCCCCGGCAGGACTATTCGCGCTCCCCGATCCAGGCCATCTGGATCGCTTCGAGTATTTTTTCACCGCAGTGTTCCGGGGCATCGTCGAAATCCTCCAGTGCCAGCACCCAGTCACGCAGGTCGGTGAAACGTATGTATTTCGGGTCTGCATCCGGATGCGAGTCATCCAGTTCAATTGCGACATCCAGCGTATCGGTCCACTTAAGTCCCATAATTCACTACCTCCATAGCACTCCACCCGCACAACGCTGCCTTCCTACGGATCTTCTGGGTCAATGATTTTCGGAAACCATATTGATGGTGTACTTCGGTATCTCGATGACAAGGTCCTGGTCCGCAACAACAGCCTGGCAGCTCAGACGCGAATCCGGATCCAGACCCCAGGCCTTGTCCAGCATGTCATCCTCGTCTTCGTCCGAGGCCTCGAGCGATTCAGCGCCTTCCCGCACATAGACATGGCAGGTCGTGCAGGCGCAGGATTTCTCACAGGCATGTTCGATCTCGATGCCATGCGCGAGTGCCGCGTCACATATCGTGACTCCGGCTTCGACCTCGATGACCACCCCGTCCGGACAGATCTCCTCGTGTGGCAGGAATATTAGTTGTGGCATAAATATAACTGTCTGGTTGCGTGAACGCCGGTCTGTCAGACGGACTTGAACTCATCGACACGATGCCCGGCCATGGCCTTGCGGATGCTCGCATTCATGCGCCTTTCAACATAGTCACTGCTGGTCTGCTCCACTGCTTCGATGGCGCGCCTGATGGCGCCGGCATCTGACCCATGACGCTTCTCTGCCAGGGTGCGCGCAGCCGCTTCGATCGCACTGCGTTCCCCGGCTTCCAGCAGTTCATCGCCGTCTTCGGCAAGTGCGGACTGCAGGGCTTCCAGTACCCGGTCTGCCTCCACCTGCTGCTCACGCAGGCGCCGCGCATCCTTGTCATCGTGTGCGAACTGCATGGATTCCATCAGCATGGATTCGATTTCCCTGTCACTCAGGCCGTAGGAAGGTTTGACCTCGATGCTGCTCCTGACACCCTGCGTCTGCTCCTCGGCCGTAACATGCAGCAGGCCGTCCGCATCGACCTGGAATGTAACCTGAATACGCGCTGCACCCGCGACCATCGGGGGAATATCGCGCAATTCGAATTGTGCCAGTGAGCGGCAGTCGGATAACCAGTTCGCGCTCGCCCTGCACGATATGCAGGGACATGGCCGTTTGCCCGTCCTTGAAGGTGGTGAACTCCTGGGCCCGTGCCGTGGGTATCGTGGTATTGCGTGGAATGATCTTTTCCGCCAGACCACCCATGGTTTCCAGCCCGAGTGACAGCGGGATCACGTCAAGCAACAGCATTTCATCTTCCGGCTTGTTACCTGCCAGGATATCCGCCTGGATGGCTGCACCAATGGCGACCACCTTGTCCGGATCGATGTCCACCATCGGTTCGGTAGCAAAAAAAGCCGCCACCTGTGCGCGCACCAGCGGCACGCGGGTGGAGCCGCCCACCATGACAACCGCGCGGATCTCGCCGGTATCCAGGCCGGCATCGCGCAAGGCGCGGCGGCAGGGACCCAGGGTTTTCCGGACCAGTGGACCGATCAGCGTATCGAGGGTTGCACGGTCCAGCGTGCCTTTCCAGACAGAGCCGTCCGCGCGCGCGACTTCCAGCGGGTACGAGTGCGCCGTGGTCAGCGCTTCCTTGGCGGCGCGCGCGGTTTGCATGAGCTGGCGCAGTTGCTCATGCCCGGCGGTGTCGCTGATACCCGCCTGTTCCATGATCCAGTGCGCCACGAGCCGATCCATATCGTCGCCGCCCAGGGCGGTGTCACCTGCCGTCGCCAGCACCTCGAAGACGCCCTTGTTCAGCCGCAGGATGGAAATATCGAATGTGCCGCCGCCAAGATCGTAGACCGCGATGACACCTTCTGCATCCTGATCCAGCCCGTAGGCGACGGCCGCTGCCGTCGGCTCGTTCAGCAACCGCAGGACATTCAGTCCGGCCAGCCGGCCGGCATCCTTGGTCGCCTGGCGCTGCGCGTCATCGAAATAGGCCGGCACGGTGATCACCACGCCCAGCAGGTCGCCGCCCAGTGTGGCCTCGGCACGCTCCTTCAGGGTCCGCAGAATCTCAGCGGAGACCTCGACCGGGCTGACATCGCCGGCTGCGGTCCGCAATAACGGCATATTGCTGGTGCCGGCGATAAAATCATAGGGCAGCTCGGTGCCGATATGCTTTACATCCTCCACGCCACGCCCCATGAGACGCTTGATCGAGGCGATGGTGTTGAGCGGGTCACTGGTGGCGGCGGCAAGTGCCGACCGGCCGACATCAGGTGAAGCAGTTGCGTTGTAGCGCACCACCGACGGCAGCAGATGCTCCCCTTCCAGATCCGGCAGTGTGTCCGCCACCCCGCTGCGCACTGTTGCAACCAGCGAATTGGTCGTGCCCAGATCGATGCCGGCCGCCAGCCGATGCGCGTGCGGCGCGGTCGATTCACCGGGTTCTGCAATCTGTAGTAATGCCATGCTGGCCCCAATCTCTTGCCTCGCGTGTATCAGGCAATTTCGTCTTCAAGAGCCGACTCCAGCTCCTGCACCTCTTCCTGCAGGCGCCTGAAGAACTGCATCTTCGTTAGTGTAATCAGCGCCGCCTCCTGCCGTGCCGGATCAGCGCGCGCAAACTGTTCCCGCAAGTCAGCAGTCAGCGCATCGCTGGCCGCCGTTATCCGGTCCATGATCCTGCCCAGCTCCGCGAAGGCATCTGCTGCGGCGCGCACATCACCCAGCGCCTCGCGCAACTCCATCTGCTCCATCAGAAATTCCGGATCACTGGTCGTATGCTTTTCATCATCAAAACGGTGACCGGCCAGCTCCAGCAGGTAGCGTCCGCGTTTCAGGGGATCCTTGAGTGTCTCGTAGCCCTCGTTGATCCGAATGGTCTGCTGCATTGACAGGCGGCGTTCCTGGTCAGTTGCATTCACAAAGCGGTCCGGGTGCACGGTACGCTGCAATTCCCGGTAACGCTCGTCAAGCACGGCGGAATCTACATCGAATGATTGCGGCAGATCAAACAGCTCGAAGTGGGTTGTGGAAAAATCCGCAGCCATGTCAGAATAAAACCAGGTTTCCGGGTAACAGTCAGCGCAACGCCGGCATCAGACTTTAAAGCTCTCCCCGCAACCACACTCGTCCTTGACGTTGGGATTTTTGAACTGAAATCCTTCATTCAGGCCTTCCCGTGCGTAATCGAGCTCGGTGCCATCCAGGTAAACCAGGCTTTTGGGGTTGACCAGCACCTTGATACCCTGGTCTTCAAAGACAACATCGTCTTTCTCGATAGCGTCCGCATACTCCATGACATAGGCCATGCCGGAACATCCTGTAGTCTTCACACCAAGACGCAGACCCACGCCCTTGCCGCGCTTTTCCAGAAAGTTCTTCACGCGGCCTGCAGCCGCTTCAGTCAGAGTGATCGCCATACGTCTACCGCCTAGTGCGCTGCCCACTGGACAGATTCAAGGTCGACACCATCCTTGTACATCTCCCATAGCGGCGACAGGTCACGCAGCTTGGTCACTTTCTCCCGGACCCGGTCGATGATGTAGTCGACTTCCTCGCGGGTCGTAAAGCGCCCGATAGTAAAACGAATCGAGCTGTGTGCAAGCTCGTCGTTGCGGCCCAGCGCCCTCAGCACATAGGACGGTTCGAGACTCGCACTGGTACACGCGGATCCCGAGGAGACCGCCATGTCATTGAGCGCCATGATCAGGCTTTCGCCCTCGACATAGTTGAAACTGACATTCAGCAGGCCGGGTATACGGTGGTTGAGATCGCCATTCAGGTAGACCTCCTCCATGTCACTCAGGCCATTCCAGAGCCGGTCGCGCAGCGCCAGGATACGGGCTCCTTCTTCAGCCATTTCCTCCCTGGCGATTCGGAAGGCTTCGCCCATGCCGACAATCTGGTGTGTCGCCAGGGTGCCGGAGCGCATACCGCGCTCATGCCCGCCACCGTGCATCTGTGCCTCCAGACGCACCCGCGGTTTGCGGCGTACATAGAGTGCGCCGATGCCTTTCGGGCCGTAAATCTTGTGGGCTGAAAAGGACATCAGATCGACCTTGAGTTTCTCCACGTCGATCTCTATCTTGCCGGCGCTCTGGGCGGCATCGACATGAAAGATGATCTTGCGCTCGCGGCAGATCTCGCCGATTGCGGCAATATCCTGAATCACTCCGATCTCGTTGTTCACATGCATGACCGAAACCACCGTGGTGTCATCACGCAGGGCCGCCCTGAACTTGTCCAGGTCCAGTAACCCGCTGGGCTCGGGATCGAGATAGGTCACTTCGTAACCTTCCCGCTCCAGCTGACGGCAGGAATCGAGCACTGCCTTGTGTTCTGTTTTCACGGTGACGATATGCTTGCCGTTCTTCTTGTAAAAATGTGCCGCGCCCTTTATGGCCAGGTTATCGGATTCCGTTGCGCCGGAGGTCCAGATAATCTCCTTGGGATTTGCGTTCAGCAGTCGGGCCACATTGGCGCGTGCGCCCTCCACCGCCTCCTCGGCCTTCCAGCCGAACGGGTGCGAGCGTGACGCGGGATTGCCAAACTGACCCTGACGCGTCAGATACGTACACATTATCTCCGCGACGCGCTCATCTACCGGCGTGGTCGCTGAATAATCCATGTAGATAGGAATATTAACGTTCATGCAATCTATCTGGCTCCTGTCAACAATGCCCGGGGTAAATCAGGCCACCGTTTTTTTCAAATCGGGCACCGCTACCGCGGCACCCTGCTGCCGACGCACGACCCGGTTAACCTCGTCGCGCTCCAGAAAACTGGCCAGTGTAATGGCGTTAAGAAAGTCAAAAATCTCTTTACCGAGCTTCTGCCACAATTCATGGGTCAGGCAACGCTCACCTTCCTGACAGTTCTCCTCACCCTGGCAGAGCGTCGGATCAATGCCTTCACCGATGCCGGTGATGATGTCAGCCACCGAAATGTCCCCTGGATGGCGCGCCAGGCGGTATCCACCACCCGGTCCGCGCAAACCCTCCACCAGTCCGTGCTTTTTCAGGCGAGCGAACAACTGCTCCAGATAGGATAGCGAAATCGCCTGGCTCTCGGAAATCTCCGCCAGCGTAACCGGGCCCGTGGCGTGGTGGATCGCAAGATCCAGCATCGCGGTGACAGCGTAACGTCCCTTGGTTGAAAGCCGCATAATCGCTAACCGGTCAGCGTTCGCGCAGGAACCTGACTGAAGTAATAACCTAGTAATTTGATCAGGTAATAAGTATGCGACAGTCCCGGGGAACTATCAAGTACCCCCTCAGGAAGGGGGGAACGGCGGGTGCTGGCTAAAACGCTTCAGGATTCAAGAATAAGCCCGGGTTCCTGCACAAGCAGCGCGGTGTCCGCCGCGGGTTGCAGGATTCTGCCCGGGATGAAACGATGCCCCTGCATGAGGCAATAACCCAGCCATTTCTGCAGGAATCGGTTCATGCGCCATTTCTCCTGCAGAGTGTAGCTGTTGCGCATGCGGTTGTATTCGGCGGTACGCACTCCCCGCCAGCGGCCGCAGGAAAGTACTTCGCCGACCTGTGCATCATGGTACATGCGCACCTTCATATCCGGCGCGTTAAAGACGCCTTCATGGTCGCGGAAATGGTAGGTAATGAATAAAGTTGTGGTGAACTTGCAGCGCTCGACTATTTGCATATGCAGGTCCAGCGCTCCCGTGACCCGCGAAATCGACGCGCAGGGAACAACATCGAGATCCGGAACAAGATTACGCAGCCTTATGTAATTGCACTCATACAACTCCATTAACCCGGCAAAGTTTTTTGGCGGGATACCGTGATGCAGGAATTGTCTTTGTGTACATTGCATCGTTAAATCATAACACGTTGCGTATATTTTGCTTAAAGTAAGTCGCGGCCAGGTGATAGTATTTACGGAGTTATCGGCGATAAGCAATACTTCTTTACCGGCTCTTTATATATTGACAAAGTACTGCATTCATGATTGAAAACGAACTCATAGAGACATTGCGCAGCCAGTTGCCTGGCGATTGCGTATTGACTGAAGCTGAAGAGTTGCGGCCGTACGAATGCGATGGACTTTCCGCCTATCGCCAGTTGCCCCTGGTCGTGGTTATTCCTGATACACTCGAACAGGTACAGGCTACGCTACGAGTTTGTTCCGCCCTGCAGGTTCCGGTTGTCGCACGCGGTGCCGGTACCGGCTTGTCCGGCGGGGCCCTGCCGTTAGCGGACGGCGTGTTGCTGAGCCTGGCGAAATTCAACCGCATTCTCGACATTGACACGGACAATCGTGTGGCGCGGGTTCAGCCCGGGGTTACCAATCTTTCCATATCAAAGGCTGCGGAACCCTATGGCCTTTACTATGCACCGGACCCGTCCTCGCAGATCGCCTGTTCCATTGGCGGCAACGTAGCGGAAAACGCCGGTGGCGTGCACTGTCTCAAGTACGGGCTGACGGTACACAACATACAGGCACTGGAAATACTCACTATCGATGGTGAACACCTGAGCATCGGCAGCCGGGCCCTTGACAGCCCCGGCTATGACCTGCTGGCACTGATGACCGGTTCCGAGGGCCTGCTGGGTATCATTACCGAGGTTACCGTAAAGCTGTTGCCCACGCCGGAAACCGCCCAGGTCGTGCTGGCATCCTTCAATTCGGTGGATGCCGCCGGTGCAGCTGTAACAGCGATTATCGGCAGTGGAGTGATTCCGGCCGGACTGGAACTGCTCGACAACCCCGCCATCGTTGCCGTTGAGAACTTTGTCCATACCGGCTACCCCACAGATGCCGCAGCCATCCTGTTGTGCGAGCTGGATGGCGCGCAAGCCGAGGTGACAGCGCAGATTGAACATGTCAGCCGGGTGGCACAACATGCCGGCGCTATTGAAGTGCGCGTTTCACAAAGCGAAGCGGAGCGCCAGCGCTTCTGGGCCGGCAGAAAGGCCGCCTTCCCCGCCATGGGACGCCTGTCACCGGACTACTACTGCATGGACGGCACCATTCCGCGCAAACACCTTGCACGCGTACTCAACACCATCGGCGACATGTCGAAGGACTACGGCCTGCCTGTCTGCAATGTATTTCACGCCGGAGACGGTAATCTGCACCCGCTGATTCTTTATGACGCCAACCAGCCGGGCGAGCTGGAACGCACCGAGGAACTCGGCGGTAAAATCCTCGAGTTGTGTGTCGCGGTCGGCGGCACCATAACCGGAGAACACGGGGTCGGCATGGAAAAGATCAACCAGATGTGTGTACAGTTCAACGACGCCGAACTGCAGCAATTTCACGCAGTCAAACAGGCCTTTGATCCCCATGGCCTGCTTAATCCGGGCAAGGCCATCCCGACCCTGCAGCGGTGCGCCGAGTTCGGCGCCATGCATGTGCATGCCGGCAAGCTGCCACACCCGGAACTGGAGCGGTTCTGACATAACCGTGTGTGTAATACTGCAATGAATGACGAACAGGTACTGCTGGCAGCCGTCCACGATGCAGCCGCACGTGGCAAGGCGTTGTCCATCCAGGGCGGTGGCAGCAAAAGCTTCTACGGGCGCACCACCAGCGGCGAAACCCTGAGCCTGGGCAATCACCGCGGCATTGTAGACTACACGCCGACAGAGCTGGTGATCAGCGCACGCGCCGGTACCCCGCTGGCGGAACTGGAAGCGACCCTGGCGCAGGAAAACCAGATGCTGGCATTTGAACCACCCCGCTTCGGCACCAGCGCCACGCTGGGCGGCACGATTGCCTGCGGGCTGTCGGGTCCGCGCCGGCCCTATGCAGGGTCCGCACGCGACCATGTGCTCGGCATGAAGTGCATCAATGGCAAGGGCGAGATTTTACGTCTGGGCGGACAGGTCATGAAGAACGTCGCAGGCTACGACCTGGCACGCACACTGACCGGTTCGCTCGGCACCCTGGCCGTCATGCTGGAAATCAGTTTGAAGGTGGTGCCGCGCCCGGAGACGGAACTCACCCTGTGGCGCGAGTGCGACCCGCAGGAGGCGCTGCGGCTGTTCAACCAGTGGGCCGGAAAACCGCTCCCCCTGTCCGGCGGCTGTCACATCGACGGCAAACTTCATGTGCGGCTGTCCGGCAACCGGCAGGGCGTCGAGTCTGCCGTTGCCGCAATCGGCGGCGAACCGCTGGCAGCTGCCGACAGCTTCTGGAATGCCCTGCGCGAACACACCCTGCCGCTGTTCACGGACGAGACACCGCTGTGGCGGCTGTCGGTAGCGCCGGCAACTGCGCCCCTGGACCTGGCGGGAAACTGCCTGCTGGACTGGGGCGGCGCGCAGCGCTGGCTGAAATCGACCTTGCCGGCAAGCGACATCCAGGCAACTGCACGGCAGACCGGCGGGCATGCAACCCTGTTTCGCGGTGGTGACCACGGCGGCCAGGTATTCCAGCCGCTTGACCCGGGACTGCTGGCCCTCCACCGGCGCATCAAGAAAACCTTCGACCCGGCCGGAATACTCAACCCGGGCCGAATGTATGCCGGAATCTGATTCATGCAAACCCGACTGACAGACAGTGTGTTGCAAACCGGGACGGGTCAGGAAGCCGATGAAATCCTGCGCAACTGCGTGCACTGCGGTTTCTGTAATGCCACCTGCCCGACCTATCAGCTGACCGGGGATGAACTGGATGGCCCGCGCGGCCGCATTTACCTCATCAAACAGGTTCTGGAAGGCCATACGCCGACGCACACCACACAATTGCATCTGGATCGATGCCTGACCTGCCGTGCCTGCGAAACCACCTGCCCGTCCGGGGTGAATTATCACCGCCTGCTGGATACCGGCCGGGACCTGGTCGAGCACACGGTCAAGCGCACGTATTTCGATCGGCTGATACGCGCGGGTTTGCGCACGCTGCTCCCCTGGCCGCGACGCATCACGCCCCTGCTGCGTCTCGGACAGCTGCTACGCCCATTGCTGCCGGCCGCCCTGAAACAAAGCATTCCGGCTTACCAGCGCATCAGTATCCCGTATGTAAGCCGCCAGCATGCACGCACCATGCTACTGCTGGACGGGTGTGTACAACCCGCACTCGCACCACGGATCAATTCAGCAACCCGGCGCGTACTGGATGCGCTTGGCATCACCACACTCGTCCCGAATGGCAGTGGCTGCTGCGGTGCACTGAGCCATCACCTGAGCGCAGGCAGCGAGGCACTGGGGTTCATGCGCAGGAATATCGATGCATGGTGGCCGGCGATCGAGGCCGGTGCCGAGGCGCTGGTAATAACCGCCAGTGGCTGCGCACCCATGGTCAAGGATTACGGACGCCTGCTGGCGCAGGATACCGCCTATGCAGCCAGGGCAGCACGGGTCAGTTCACTGGCAAAAGACATCAGTGAAATTGTCGCCGGTGAACAACCGGGCAGATATCTGCAGCAACATGCCGGAGGTCACAAGGTTGCGTTTCATTCACCCTGCAGCCTGCAACACGGACAGCAACTGAACAATATCGTCGAAACCATCCTGACTGACCTGGGTTTTGACTTGCTGCCGGTTGCAGACAGCCATTTGTGCTGCGGATCGGCCGGCACCTATTCCATTCTGCAACCGGCCCTGGCCACGCGCCTGCGCGCTGCCAAGCTGGAAAGCCTGCAGGCCGGCGCGCCCGATATCATCGTTACTGCCAACATCGGCTGTCTGACACACATGTCCAGTCATGCCCGGGTACCGCTGACACACTGGATAGAGTTGCTGGAACCACTGATCCCACAAGGAACCCCCGATGCCTGAGAATCACCCTCCCCTGCTGATCGAACCCGATACTCTCGAAGCCATGCTCGAGCAGGAGAATATCCTGATCATTGACTTGAGCAATGCTGATACCTACCGCAAACTGCATGTGCCCGGCGCCGTGCACCTGGATTACGGACAAATCATTGCCGCACAAAGACCGGTGATGGGTCTGGTCCCCGATGACACCACCCTGAACGCGGTGTTTTCCGCAATCGGCATTGATGCACACACCCACGTCGTCGCCTACGATGATGAAGGCGGCGGCAAGGCCGCGCGCCTGCTCTATACGCTGGAGGTCGCCGGCCATGAACAGTTCTCTTTACTGAACGGTGGCCTGCATGCCTGGGCCAACGAGGGCCATCGCACCGAGAACACGCCGGTGACGCCGGTCGCAAGGCAATTCACTTCCAGACACAATGCAGCGCCGACTGCTGACAGTACCTATATACAAACCCGGCTGGACAACCCGGATACCCGCCTGCTGGATGTGCGCAGCCCGGATGAATATCGCGGCACAAAGAAATTTGCCGACCGTGCCGGTCACATCCCGGGGGCAATCAACCTCGAATGGACCCAGGCAATGGACCAGGGAAAGAACCTGCGCTTCAAACCGGATGCGCAGTTACGTGACATGCTGGCAGCGATCGATATAACCCCGGAACACGAAATAATCACCTACTGCCAGACCCATCACCGCTCCGCACACACTTACGTCGTGCTGAAACACCTCGGTTTTCAACAGGTGAAAGGCTACCCGGGCTCCTGGTCGGACTGGGGGAACAATCCGGATTTACCGGTCGAAGTGTAGATGTCGATGGAATCCGGTAGATTCATCATCCCGCTGCGATGAATTCGATGCTCCTGCAGGAGCGGCCTCCTGGCCGCGAGGGTGTTAAACACCAATCGCGCCGAAGGCCGGCGCTCCCACAATAGTTCCTATTACCGCCTGTAGGAACGGCCTCCCGGCCGCGAGGGTTTTCCTGACCATCGCGCCGCAGGCCGGCGCTCCCACAGTGGTTCCTATAACAGCCTGTAGGAGCGGCCTCCCGGCCGCGAGGGTTTTCCTGACCATCGCGCCGAAGGCCGGCGCTCCCACAGTGGTTCCTATTACCGCCTGCAGGAGCGGCCTCCTGGCCGCGAGGGTTTTCCTGACCATCGCGCCGCAGGCCGGCGCTCCCACAGTGGTTCCTATAACAGCCTGTAGGAGCGGCCTCCTGGCCGCGATGGGTTTTCCTGACCATCGCGCCGAAGGCCGGCGCTCCCACAGTGGTTCCTATAACAGCCTGTAGGAGCGGCCTCCTGGCCGCGATGGTGTTTCACTACCAATCGCGCCGAAGGCCGGCGCTCCCACAGTGGTTCCTATTACCGCCTGCAGGAGCGGCCTCCCGGCCGCGAGGGTTTTCCTGACCAATCGCGCCGAAGGCCGGCGCTTGTACCCGGCGCTTAATCGGGTGCTCCTGCAGGTGAATTTTCCAGCCAGGTAGCCAGCGCAAACCGGTTTATGCCTTGAACAGGTGTTCCCGGTAATACTGTAATTCCCGAATCGAGTCCTTGGTATCGTCCAGCGCCAGGTGGGTGCTGCCTTTCTTGAAGCCGGACATGATTGCCGGCGACCAGCGTTTTGCCAGTTCCTTCACGGAACTGACATCCAGATTTCTATAATGGAAGAAACGTTCCAGCTCCGGCATGCAACGCGCCAGGAAACGCCGGTCCTGGCAGATGCTGTTACCGCACATGGGTGAGGTGTTTTCCGGCACATAGCCGGCAAGAAATTCAATGGTGATGCGCTCGGCTTCCGGCTCCGTCATGGTGCTCTGGCGCACACGCTCGGTAAGACCGGAACTCCCGTGTTGCTTGGTATTCCATTCGTCCATGGCGTTCAGGACCTCATCTGATTGATGGATAGCCAGCACCGGGCCTTCAGCCAGGATATTGAGCTGGCTGTCGGTAATCACGGTGGCGATTTCAATAATTGCATCGGCGGTCGTATCCAGACCCGTCATTTCCAGGTCGATCCAGATCAGATTATTCGCATCTTGCGGCATAATACGCTTCACCCCCTCCAATTCTGTGGTTGTGCCGGATTGTACCAGAGGCTAATCTGAATACTTGCACTCAATGGAGAAACTGAATTTACCATGAGTACCTTTACTGTACTTTTTCTGGTGGCACTTGCCGTATCGTTGATCGTCCAGCTCTGGCTGGCGAACAGACACCAGTATCATGTCAAATCCAATCGTGAACAGGTACCCGCGGCTTTCAGTAATCGCATCCCGCTCGATGCGCACCGCAAGGCAGCTGACTACACCGTCACCAATACCCGTCTCGGGATGCTCGAACTGCTGTACGGCGCCCTGCTGCTGCTGGCCTGGACACTGGGTGGCGGGCTGGAATGGCTGGACCAGGCCTGGCGGTCGACCGGATTGGGGCCGCTGACAACCGGTGTCGTCTTCATGCTCAGCGCTACGATCATCATGTCCCTGCTGGATCTGCCATTCAGCCTGTACCACACCTTTGTGGTTGAAGAACGCTTTGGCTTCAACCGCACCACCCCCGGTGTGTTCTTCACCGACCTGGTCAAGCAGGCCCTGCTGATGATCGTCATCGGCGTCCCGATGATTGCACTTGCGCTCTGGATCATGCAGGTATCCGGCAGTTTGTGGTGGCTGTATGTCTGGTTCGTGTGGATGGTTTTCACCCTGGTGATGTTCTGGGCCTATCCTGCGGTCATCGCCCCGCTGTTCAATAAATTCACGCCGCTCGATAATGAATCGCTGCAGGCGCGTATCAAGGCACTCCTGGAAAAATGCGGTTTCAGGAGTCAGGGCGTATTCGTTATGGATGGCTCGCGCCGCTCGGGTCACGGTAATGCCTATTTCACCGGCTTCGGCCAGAACAAACGCATCGTCTTTTTCGACACCCTGTTGAATACTCTCGAACCAGAGGAAATCGAGGCCGTGCTGGCACACGAACTGGGGCACTTCAAGCTCAGGCATATCCAGAAACGGCTGCTGTCCACGGCCGCACTCAGCCTCGCCGGGCTCGCCCTGCTCGGTTGGCTGGCGCAACAGGACTGGTTTTATACCGGGCTGGGCGTTTCCACACCGTCGCACTGGATGGCCTTGATGCTGTTCATGCTGGCGGCTCCCGTGTTCACCTTCTTCCTGGGCCCGGTCATGGCGTTTCTGTCGCGCAAGCATGAATTCGAGGCGGACGCCTATGCCGTCAGCCAGTCCAGCGGCAGCGACCTGATCCATGCCCTGGTGAAGATGTACCAGGAAAATGCCAGCACACTCACCCCGGATCCGTTGTACTCTGCATTCCACGACTCGCACCCGCCGGCACCGGTGCGGATTTCGCATATTTCAGGTACCATGGCCGGATAGTCACGGAGACCACTATGAAACAGACATTATTGAGTTTATTTGCAACCAGCCTGCTGCTGGCAATGCCTCCGGCAACGGCAGCAGATATCGACAATGGCGCCTCCCTGCATCAGAAGTTCTGCACAAGTTGTCATGACAGTGGCGTGTATACCCGCGCGGACCGCAAGGTCACCACGCTGGAAGGCCTGCAGACACAGGTCGGCCGCTGTGATCAGTCACTTGGCCTGAAGTGGTTTGATGACGACATTGCCGATGTCGCCGCGTACCTCAACCAGAGCCACTACCATTTCAAGTGACCGGCGAGGATCTGATAAACCGGCATTGCCAACCCTGCCGGAAAGGCGATCCACCTCTGGCACCGGCGCAGGTGCAGCAGCTGCTGGGCAGCCTGCAGGAAGGCTGGGCTGTCGACGCGAACGGCAGGGAGATCAGTCGCACCTGTAAGTTCAAGGACTACTATCAGACCATGGCCTTCGTGAATGCGCTTGCCTGGGTTGCCCATAGCGAAGACCATCACCCGGATATCGAGGTCGGCTATAACCGCTGCCATGTGCGCTTCAGCACCCACTCCATCGGCGGCCTGTCTGAAAATGATTTTATCTGCGCGGCCAGGATTGATGCACTGTTGCCGGCGACAAGGTAACGTCATGCCGGCACACACCACCCGGTATGCCTGCCAAGAACCGTCTGCCTGAGGCCCCCGCATCAAAGCTTACGACCCGGTAACCAGCAGCGTGCAACCCGGGCTGGTCATCGTCAACTACGGCAAGAACATGCTGGTTGAAGATGCCACCGGCAAGCTGCATCGCTGCGTTGCCCGGCGCGGCCTGGAACAAATCGTTTGCGGTGACCGGGTCGACTGGCAGACAACCACCACCGGTGCAGGAGTAGTCGAGGCGATAGCAGAACGTCATTCTGTCCTGCTGCGCGCGGACGGTCACAGGGCATCACGGCCACTGGCAGCCAATATCGACCAGATAGTAATTGTCATCGCTCCGGAGCCGGCCCCGGACGAATTCCTGATCGACAAATACACCGTCACGGCCGAGCTGGCTCACACCGAACTGTTGATCGCCGTCAATAAATCGGACCTGTTGAATAGCGCTACACAGTACACCATCGAGTCCAGTATCGCTGACTACCGGAACATCGGTTACCCGGTACTGATGACCAGCGCATTGCTGCAAACCGGCATGGAAGCGTTAACCGCCAGCCTGACCGGCAAGACCAGTATCCTGATGGGCCAGTCCGGCGTCGGCAAGTCCTCCCTGATCAACCGCCTGTTACCGGATCTCGAGGTTGCCGTGGGTAAATTATCGAAAGCCTCCGGAATGGGAAAACACACCACCACCACCACCACGCTCTACCATCTGCCACACGGTGGCGCACTGATCGACTCGCCGGGTGTACGTGATTTTCACCTGGAGCAAATACCAGCAGGGGAACTGGCAGACGGGTTTCGGGAATTCCGCGCCAGCCTGGGCGAATGCCGGTTCAATAATTGCCAGCACATGTCGGAACCGGGCTGTGCGGTTGCGGCTGCAGCGGAGAGCGGGACCATCAGCCGCCGGCGCCTGCAAAACTACCGGCAGCTGCATGTGACCCACACTCGCAATCACCAGCACGACCAGTGACGACGGCTATACAGGCATGCAATACGGGCATGCCGGAAATGACGTTACAGCTTGTTTGCCTGATGCTGACGATCCCGGCAAAGACAGGGGGATCTAGCCCGGCGGCCATGCCATCGGACGCCCGCCCAGCACGTGCAGGTGAATATGGTACACCGACTGCCCCGCCTCGGGATTGCAGTTGATCAATGTACGATAGCCGCGCTCGGCAATGCCCTCATCCTGCGCAATCTGCTTGGCGGCAAGATACAGCCTGCCGATAATGCCGGCGCTGTCAGCATCCAGGTCATTGGTCGTAGCGATGTGAACCCTGGGGATTACCAGTACATGCACCGGCGCCTGTGGATGCATGTCACGAAACGCCATCACTTCATCATCCTCATAGACCACATCCGGCTGGATGTCGCCTGCTACCATCTTGCAGAAAATACAGTCTGTCATGAACCGGCTCCCCTAGATTTCCTGCCGCCCCGCAAAGGCATGCGACAACGTGCCACTGTCGATATATTCCAGCTCGCCGCCCATGGGGACACCGTGCGCAATGCGTGTCGAGCGGATTCCCCGGGCGCGCGCCATTTCACTGACAAAATGCGCCGTGGCCTCGCCCTCCACCGTCGGGTTGGTCGCCAGGATCAATTCCCTGATCTCACCCCGGGCGAGCCGGGACTCGAGCAGATCCAGCCCGAGCGCCTCCGGACCAATGCCATCCAGCGGTGACAGGTGCCCCATCAGCACAAAATACAGCCCCTGGTAGCCGGTGGACTGTTCCAGCGCCTGGACATCTGCCGGCGATTCGACCACACACAGCTGGCTGCGATCACGGCGATCATTCGCGCACAAGGTACAATATTCTTCCTCGCTCAGGGTGCGGCACTCCCGGCAGTTACCCACATGTTCCATCGCCAGGCTCAGGACCTCGGACAGCTGTCGCCCGCCCTCGCGGTCATGCTCCAGCAGGTGGAATGCCATACGCTGGGCGGATTTCGGCCCGACCCCGGGCAGGCAACGCAGACTCTCTATCAGACGCCCGATCAGGCGGGAACTCGACATCGGCTAAAACGGCAGTTTCATGCCCGGTGGCAGATTAAGGCCGCTGGTCAGACCGGACATGCGCTCCTGTGTCGTGGATTCGACCTTGTGCGCTGCATCGTTAATGGCCGCAGCCACCAGATCCTCCAGCATGTCCTTGTCATCGGCCAGCAGGCTGTCATCGATGGCGACACGCCGGACCTCATGCTTGCCGGTCATGGTGACTTTCACCAGGCCGCCACCGGATTCCCCGGTGACTTCGAGGCTGGCCAGCTCTTCCTGCGCCTTCTGCATATTGGCCTGCATTTCCTGCGCCTGTTTCATCAAATTTCCCAAACCACCTTTCATCTTGAGTTCCTCGGTTACCGAACACATTTATCTGGTCGTCATGCACGCTGCAATGCCATGACAATAATCACTGCCCCCGGGGGCGGATCGAATCATAGTTCACCGTACCGCCAAAGACATCCTGAATGGTTTTGATATTCTCGTCAGCCTCGATTGAATCGACCGCCTGTTGTTGTCTTTCCGCCTGCTCGCGGGCAAGTTTGCGCGCCGGTGTTTCATCCTCGAGCTTTTCCGTCCGGGCAACTTTCACGCTGACCGGACGCTGGTAATAGTCACACAGGGCCTTTTCCAGCTGATCCACGCGCGTCTTGTTAAGCAGGTGCGTATGCGCGGAATCAAGCGACAACTTCACGACGCCGTCGTCCATGCCATTGAATGCACAGTTACAGGCCATCTCGCGGCCAATGGGCTGGTCGATCGGAACATCGCCGATTTTTTCCGCGACGTGTATGGACTTCTTGTGCAGGCTGACCGTCGGGTAGGACGCCAGTTCAGCGGGCGGTCGATCCACGAATATTTCATTGTTCAGGAGTTTCGGCAGTCGATCTGCGACATACAGTTCATTGTCTTTCGGCAAGACCAGCGCAATAGACGCGTCGACGATGGGCTCCTCGCCGCGGTTGCACACGACGATCTGGACTTCCTGGCCATTTTCTTCGAACAGGAAGTGGCCATCGTGATTCCTGTATTTGTGCTCGAATCTGCTCCATCTCCTGCATCAACTCGTCTGGTGTGCGA
>CAVYHX010000005.1:0-86680 GCA_963768415.1 uncultured Gammaproteobacteria bacterium | reverse complement strand
CCGAGCTGGTGCTGCAGTTGCCGCAGGAGACGCTGTTCCAGTCGGCCTCCGGTAGCGCTAATGTTCGCCGACGGTGTGGTGACCTGGGATGTGGGGATGCTGGCGCCGGGGCAGTCGGGCCACCAGCAGGTGACCGTGCAGGCCCCGACCCCGACGGCCGCGAATCTGCTGCTGGCCGGGGCCCAGCTGCGTGATCCAATTACCCTGCACAGTCACGCGCGTGCCAGTGCGGTGTCCGTTGTGGGCAATACCAAGCCGCTGGAGATAGCGGTGAGCACATTGCCGGACCCGGTGCAGCCGGGTGAGAATGCGACCTACATGATCCACGCGGCCAACCGGGGTGCGAGTACGACGGGCACGATCAATCTATATGCGCGGGTACCGGCGCACACCAGCGTCCCGCTGAGTCAGACCGACGGGGCCCGGTGCAGCAGCAGTATCGGCGCCAGCACCTGTCTGCCCGGGGAGCTGTTGGTATGGCAAGTGTTACTGGTTCCGGACGCCAGCCTGACGCGCCAGTTCTCGGCGCGGGTTGACAGCAGTGTGCCACCGGCGAACGGGACGTTGCTGAGTACGGTTGTCAATACCGGCTCTGCCTGGGGCGCCGGCGTCACCGGTGTGGTTGTTGTCGGTGATCCGGGTCCGCTGCTGGCACTCGATGCGCCGCCGGGCAGCGTGGCATCCGGTGGGATGTATACCTATACGTTGACCTACGGTAATGGGGGTGCCAGCGCGGTCAATGCCGAGCTGGTGCTGCAGTTGCCGCAGGAGACGCTGTTCCAGTCAGCCTCCGGTAGCGCTACGTTCGCCGACGGTGTGGTGACCTGGGATGTGGGGATGCTGGCGCCGGGGCAGTCGGGCCGCCAGCAGGTGACCGTGCAGGCCCCCACACCGACGGCCGCGAATCTGCTGCTGGCCGGGGCCCAGCTGCGTGATCCAATTACCCTGCACAGTCACGCGCGTGCCAGTGCGGTGTCCGTTGTGGGCAATACCAAGCCGCTGGAGATAGCGGTGAGCACATTGCCGGACCCGGTGCAGCCGGGTGAGAACGCGACCTACATGATCCACGCAGCCAACCGGGGTGCGAGTACGACGGGCACGATCAATCTATATGCGCGGGTACCGGCGCATACCAGCGTCCCGCTGAGTCAGACCGACGGGGCCCGGTGCAGCAGCAGTATCGGCGCCAGCACCTGTCTGCCCGGGGAGCTGCTGGTATGGCAAGTGTTACTGGTTCCGGACGCCAGCCTGACGCGCCAGTTCTCGGCGCGGGTTGACAGCAGTGTGCCACCGGCGAACGGGACGTTGCTGAGTACGGTTGTCAATACCGGCTCTGCCTGGGGCGCCGGCGTCACCGGTGTAGTTGTTGTCGGTGATCCGGGTCCGCTGCTGGCACTCGATGCGCCGCCGGGCAGCGTGGCATCCGGTGGGATGTATACCTATACGTTGACCTACGGTAATGGGGGTGCCAGCGCGGTCAATGCCGAGCTGGTGCTGCAGTTGCCGCAGGAGACGCTGTTCCAGTCGGCCTCCGGTAGCGCTACGTTCGCCGACGGTGTGGTGACCTGGGATGTGGGGATGCTGGCGCCGGGGCAGTCGGGCCGCCAGCAGGTGACCGTGCAGGCCCCCACACCGACGGCCGCGAATCTGCTGCTGGCCGGGGCCCAGCTGCGTGATCCAATTACCCTGCACAGTCACGCGCGTGCCAGTGCGGTGTCCGTTGTGGGCAATACCAAGCCGCTGGAGATAGCGGTGAGCACATTGCCGGACCCGGTGCAGCCGGGTGAGAACGCGACCTACATGATCCACGCGGCCAACCGGGGTGCGAGTACGACGGGCACGATCAATCTATATGCGCGGGTACCGGCGCATACCAGCGTCCCGCTGAGTCAGACCGACGGGGCCCGGTGCAGCAGCAGTATCGGCGCCAGCACCTGTCTGCCCGGGGAGCTGCTGGTATGGCAAGTGTTACTGGTTCCGGACGCCAGCCTGACGCGCCAGTTCTCGGCGCGGGTTGACAGCAGTGCGCCACCGGCGAACGGGACGTTGCTGAGTACGGTTGTCAATACCGGCTCTGCCTGGGGCGCCGGCGTCACCGGTGTGGTTGTTGTCGGAGGCGATAGCGATGGTGATGGCGTGAAAGACGATGACGATAACTGTACCGAAATAGCCAATCCGGATCAGCGGGATACGGATGGCGATGGCTACGGTAACTGGTGCGATGGTGATCTGAATAATGACGGCATCCACCAATACACTTGACCTGAACCTGTACAAGCTGGCGCATCGTTCGGCACTGGGTGATGCCAACTACAGTGCCAATGCCGATTTCAATGGCGACGAGGTGATCAATACACTGGATCTGAATATCTACAAGGGGCTGCACCGCCAGGCTCCCGGGCCGTCATGCTGCGGGTTGTTCTAGATGTCGCCAGGAAATTTGCTGTTTACGGTGTTCGGACTACCGGCTGCAGATATGGTGGTTTCTCTATGTTTTTGACACTCCGGGCAGTTATACAGGCGGAATGAATCCGGACTGCCTGCATCGTGAGACCGTTTGCAGGTGTGCGAATTTTTTCCGGCATTTGGAGTGAGTCCATTTCACGTTCACATTCATGTGCTGTCATGTGGCGTTCTGTTGATGCGTGTCAATTTACCTGCTTTCGACCTGTGCTAAAAAGCCCTTTCGCTGTGGTCTCATAAGGCGTGGGGGTGCACCGTCAGCCGCCCGGGTCGTCATGCTGCGGGTAATTCAAGAACTACCTGGCTATGGGTTTAGTGATTGTGACGATTAATCATAATAGTAGAAGGGGCTGATATGAAAAATTTGCTCGGAAAAAAACAACACTTAGCAAGTGGCTGCTCGCTATGCGTGCTAAGGGGGGGGCTGGTTAATTGAAATATACCTGTCATTGCGAGCGTAGCGTGGCAATCTCATACTACGGAATCAGTTGCTTGGGGATTGCTTCGTCACTTCTTTCCTCGGTAACCACTCCATGCGTCGCCTAAAGGCGCCTACTGTTGGTACTCTACCTCCTGCATCCATGTAGTCGTCGCAAAGACGACACATCAGAGCTTCCCTGATAGATTGCGCTTCAGCGGGGCTTTTTAATTTATGTCAGCATAAATAAACACGCACAAGAAGCTGCGGAAAATTGCCAGGGAGAGTTTCATTTATCACGGATGTATCCAGGCAACTAGAAATGATATTGCAGGCAGTTAATGTTCTTGTAGTGATGTTTGCTGCTGATCAAATGCATGGCAATGCCGGATATTTTCCAAGTTTAGGGTGCATGCGGTAGTTTTGTGTGTAAAGCATTTCTATTGGGGGAGTTATTAATGAAGACAAATAACCGGTTACGCAAATCCGCCATCGTTACAAAGTATTTTGCCATATTCGCTCTCGGGCTTATGTTGATGCCGGTTCTGGCTAATGCGGTTCAGCTAGAATCACCGGTCAATTGTAACGAAGGGGCGGAACCCGTCGATATGGCATACGGTGACCACACCGTTGATTGCGCTGTTAATCCAGCGACGGATCTTTGACCGGTTTACTTTTTGTGGATCGATTGGAGATCAGGTCAGGCTCAATGTTCTGGCGAGCGCTGACTTGATGGATCCTGTTGTCGAGATTAGAGATCCCTGGGTTGACGTAATCGACGTGGCAGGTTGTACTGACAGATGCTCTTTCTCGATGAATCTGTCGCTTGTAAAGAATGGATGTAACACCATATTCGTGTCCGATAACGGGACCAATGAAACCGGGGCGTATACACTGCAGCTTGAACGGATCCTGCCTGTTCCGGCTGCGGACCATTTATCATATGACGCCTCGGTGGCTGATTCGATTGAACCGGGAACAGATATAGATTTCTTCACCTTCAACGCGACGGCAGGGACAGGCATCAGGTTTAATGTCCTGGCGAGTGCGGATCTGATGGACCCGGTTGTCGAGATCCGTGACCCGAATGGCACCCTGGTTGTGGATGGCGTTACAGACGGGGCGACGTGCACCGACAGATGTTCTTTTTCGGTGGATCTTTCACCGGCGCTTACGGGCGTATACTCGTTGTTGATATATGACAGGGGTACTAATGAGTCAGGCAGCTATCAGCTGAGTCTATGGTGTTTGTCGGGTAAATGTGATGGAGCGCCGGATCCCGCCGGGCCGCTGATTTCGTATGATGATTCACTTGCTGATACGATCTCTCCGGCCGTGGATGGTGATTTTTTTACCTTTAACGCGACGGCGGGGACTAATATACGGTTGAATGTCCTGGCGGGCGCGGATTTAATGGACCCGGTTATCGAGATCCGTGACTCGAATGACACCCTGGTTGTGAATGGGGTTGCAGACGGGGCGACGTGCACCGATAGATGCTCATTTTCGGTGGATCTCTCACCGGTGCTGTCGGGCGTATACTCGTTGTTGATATATGACAGGGGCACGAATGAATCGGGCAGCTATCAGCTGAGTCTATGGTGTTTGTCGGGTAAATGTGATGGAGCGCCGGATCCCAAGGGGCCTTATCTTTCTTACGCCACTCCGGTTGCTGATGTGATCTCTCCGGCCGTGGATGGTGATTTCTTTATCATTAACGCGACGGCAGGGACTGACATCCGGCTGAATGTCCTGGCGGGTGCGGATTTGATGGACCCAGTTGTCGAGATCCGTGACTCCAGTGGCGCACTGGTTCTGAATGGCGTTGCAGACGGGGCGACGTGCACCGACAGATGTTCTTTTTCGGTGGATCTTTCGCCGGCGACTTCGGACACTTACTCGTTGTTGGTATATGACAGGGGTACGAATGAATCGGGCAGTTACCAGCTGAGTCTGTGGTGTCTGTGGGGAGACTGCGACAGTGACGCGGATAGTATACCGGACGGAAACTACCCTGTCAGCATGGATACCCCGACTGTTTTGCAATACGGGTTAGCAGCGATGGACGAAATCAATCCTGCCGTGGATGGTGACATCTTTACTTTTGAAGGGACGTCGACCAGCCTGATACGTATCAATGTGTTGGCCAGTTTCGATCTTATGGATCCGGTTATCGAGATCCGGGATCCCATGGTACCGTGATTGTCAATGGAGTTGCGGACGAGGCATCGTGCATAGATAGATGCTCATTTTCACTGGATTTAAACTTGAGTCTTTCCGGCACCTACTCGTTACTTATCCATGACCTGTCTACCAACGAAAACGGCAGGTATGAGATTGGTCTCCAGTGCCTGGTTGGCAACTGTACTGACGCTGTTGCGGTATGTGGCGATAATTGTATCGATATCGCCAATCCCGACCAGTTGGATGAGGATGGTGACGGTTACGGCGATTTTTGTGACGGGGACCTGAACAACGATGGTGATACCAATACCCTGGACCTGAATTTGTACAAGCTGGCCCACCGTTCGGTCCTTGGTGAGCTGAATTACAATGCCGATGCAGACTTCAACTCGGATGAGCGGATCAATACACTGGATCTCAATATCTACAAACTGTTACATCGCAAGCCGCCTGGTCCGTCGTGCAGAGTACCCTAGAAAAATAAATGCGAACTAATGGGGCTGGTTACATTTTTCAGTTTTATTGATCTGGAAATGTATCCGGCCCCATTTTTTGAAACCGAAAATCCGGCGTCAGATCCCTGTTTTCGAAACCATGTGCGCGCCATAGTCAGATTCACAGAATCTCGAAGGGATACGCACACCGGTGACATGCGGCGCAATACGCTGCGCTATTGCGCCCTACGGCGCTGAAGTCCATACGGAATATCCGCATCAGAAAACCCGGGCTGGTTTCGCATGACCTGTGGTCGCTTCGTGGCTGCCCGGGACAAGGCGTTTTCTACTGGATGCATTGGGAAGGGGTGGGGTATGCTTTCCGGTATGCACAGAGTAGTCCCTGATTATCGGGATAAAGTCTGCAAGCCGGTTCGGCGCTGACGGAGACAGCACACATGGAGAACATACCCAAAAAAGGTAGCGGCACGCCTGGAACCTGTTTCAGTGTCGAGATCCGGTCCGTTCTGCCTGAGCGTTTCAAGCGGCTTGATGAGCTTGCCAACGACCTGTATTACAGCTGGCACCGGAATGTCCGCGGGCTGTTCCGGCATCTGGATGAAGAATGCTGGAATGCCTGTGGTCACAAACCAAAGGTTTTCCTGCGCCGGGTCCGCCAAAACAAACTCGACGAGGCGGCAAAAAATCCCATCCTGCTGGTCGAGTATCGGAATGCCCTTTCCGCATACGATACTTATCGGGAAGAACAACCGGTTACACGGATCGAAGAACATCTGGACCGGAATTCGGACCTGGTCGCCTATTTCTCGACCGAGTTTGGATTCCATGAAAGTATGCCTATCTACGCCGGCGGGCTGGGAATCCTGGCGGCGGATTATTGCAAGGCGATGAGTAATCTGTGGGTCCCCTTCACGGGTGTTGGAATTCTCTATCGTCAGGGCTATTTCCAGCAGCAGCTGGATTGCCGGGGCGGGCAGGTGGCCATCTACCCCAACAGTGATCCCCGTGACCTTCCGGTGACGCCCGCACTGGACAAGGCGGGCGCGGAGATCCAGGTGCAGGTGGAATTACCCGGCCGGGCGCTTGCGTTACGGGTCTGGCATGCCCGGGTCGGTAACATCCACTTGTATCTGCTGGACAGTGATGTTGAGGTGAACTCGCCCCAGGACCGCGCGATTACGGCACAATTATATGGCGGTGATGGCGAAATGCGCTTGCTGCAGGAGCTTGTTCTGGGTATTGGCGGCGTGCGCGCTCTCCGGGCCCTGGGCTTGCAGCCAACGGTGTGGCACATCAATGAAGGACACGCCGCGTTCCTCGTGCTGGAACGCTGCCGCGAGCATTGCCTCAAGGGGCTTGATTTTGACAGTGCCCTGGAACTGGTCGCCGCGAATACCGCCTTCACCACGCATACACCGGTCCCTGCCGGACATGATGTCTTTACAGTCAGGCAAATGGAAACATATTTTTCGAACTTCGTTGGCGAGCTGGGTATTACCCCGCCGCAGCTGTTCGAGCTTGGCGCCGTCCCGAACGCCCCTGACGGATTCTCCATGACAGGCCTGGCACTGCGGGGTTCACGCTTTCGCAATGGGGTGAGCCGCATCCACGGCGGGGTGGCGGCGGAGATGGCAGCCCATGTATGGCCGGAGATTCAGGCCAGCGAGAATCCTGTCGGATATGTGACGAATGGCGCAGATGTCGATTCGTATATGGCAGCCCCCTGGGTCTCCCTGTTTGAAATGTACATGGGTGGCGGATGGCGGGCAAAGTTGACCGACACGACATTCTGGCAACGGTTTATTGATGATATCCCCGACCATGTCTTTCTGAGTGTGCGCCAGATTCTCAAGGCGGCTATGCTGGAGGATGTCAAACGGCGGGCATTGATTCAATTCAAGCGGTGTGCCGAGACACGCTCGATGGCCGACAGGTTAACGCGCCATCTTGGCCGCCAGAACAAGGACACGCTGGTCATCGGGTTTGCACGCCGGTTTGCGACCTACAAGCGGGCAGGGCTGTTGTTCAGGGATGCAGCGCGCCTGGCGCGACTTGTCAACGATCCCGCGCGGCCGGTTATCCTTGTGTTTGCCGGCAAGGCGCACCCGAATGACTTGCCGGGACAGCAATTGCTGAAGGAGGTGTGTGAATTCAGCATGCGTCCGGATTTCCAGGGTCGGTTATTCGTGCTCGAGAATTATAATCTGGCCATGACGCGTGAATTTCTGCCGGGAGTGGATGTCTGGTTGAACACGCCGGATTATCCAATGGAGGCGTGTGGCACCTCGGGAATGAAAGCGGCAATCAACGGGGTCACCAACCTGAGTGTGCTCGACGGGTGGTGGGCGGAAGCCTATAACGGCAATAACGGCTGGGCGATAACGCCGCATCCCGATCTGGACCGGGAGAACCGCGATCGACAGGAGGCCGACGAACTGATGAATATTCTGGAGTATCAGGTGATTCCCCGTTATTACGCGCGCAACCAGCTCGGTGAGCCCGAGGCCTGGGTGGCGACGGCAAAGGCCTCGATGAAATCCATCCTGCCCAGCTTCAATACCACACGGATGGCGCTTGATTACCTGAGTGCGTCCTACGGGCCTGCCGCAAGGCAGGGCCGCCTGATGAGGGAAAATCAGGGAAGCGGAGCGAAGCAGCTTGCGGAATGGAGAAAGAAAATTTCCGCGAACTGGTCCCAGTTGCGGGCCAGACTGGCGCAGCCTGTTGCAACGACCATCGGAGCCGGAGAGTCACTTGTCATCGATGTTGAGGTCGACCTGAATGGCCTGGAACCGGAAGACATTATTGTCGAGTGCTTGCTGGGCACAGTAACGGATCCTGTTGAATTTTCCGCAACTCACAGCGTGTCGTTTGACCTGGTTGGCAATGCCGGCAACGGCACCGCATCTTATCAATGCGATCTGGGTTCGACAGGCAAGCTGTGCTCCATGGGGGGATTGCAGCGCTTCAAGGTGCGCATCTATCCCTATCACCGGCTCATGAGTCATCCGCTGGAATGCGGCCGCATGCTCTGGCTGTAACGCGCTACCGGTATCAATAGCGCCGGCAGGCCATGTCCGTTGCGCTGCATACCCGCTCCCCGGCCCCGGCTGCTACGACAGAATCGGTACATCCGGGTTCAACGGAGTCAACTTCCAGATATCGCGATTGTAATCGCTGATGGTCCGGTCAGTTGAGAAGAAACCGCTGGCGGCAACATTGCGAATGCTCATCTGTGTCCAGCGTTGCCGGTCCGTCCAGAGTGCGGCGGCGCGTTCCTGTGCGTCAACATAGCCGCGAAAGTCCGCCAGTGTGACCCAGGGATCGCCCGGTGATAGCAGGGACTGGATGATTTCATCGAAAATGCCGGGCTCCTCGCGGTTGAAGAAACCCGAGGACATGAGTGTTATGACGTTCTCCAGATCTATATCGGCATCGACCAGTGCCTGTGGGTCGTACTTGTCCCTGCAGTGCGTCGACTTCCCCGGCGCGCAGTCCGAACAGAAAAAAGTTTTCCTCGCCAACCGCATCCATTATTTCGATATTGGCGCCGTCATAGGTGCCGATAGTGAGTGCGCCGTTCATCATGAACTTCATGTTGCCGGTGCCCGATGCCTCCTTGCCTGCTGTGGATATCTGTTCGGAAAGATCGGCGGCCGGTGCAATCACTTCCATCAGGGAGACCCTGTAATCGGGAATGAAGGCCAGTTTCAGGCGGTCACCAACCTGCGGGTCGGCGTTGATAACGGCAGCGACATTATTAATCAGTTTGATGATCGCTTGGCCATCCAGTAGCCCGGCGCCGCCTTGCCGCCGATCAGCACGCAGCGTTTGATCATGCCCGTCTGCATTGTTGTTACGGATACGCAGGTAGAGGTGAATGACGTGCAACAGATTGAGCAACTGGCGCTTGTATTCATGGATGCGCTTGACCTGCACGGAGAACAGCGCGTCGGTGTCAAATTCCACCCCGGTCGTGTCCTTCACGAGCCAGGCAAGACGCTGCTTGTTGGCCAGCTTGATGGCCTCCCAGCGGGCGAAAAATTCTTCATCCGGCGTATCGGCATAGCGTGCGAGGGCGCTGATCCCGGCCAGGTCAGAGGTCCAGTCGTCGCCGATGTGATCGTTGAGCAGTCCGGTCAGCTCCGGATTGGCATGCACGATCCAGCGCCGCGGTGTCACGCCGTTGGTCTTGTTGTTGAATTTTTCCGGCCAGATGTTGTAAAAATCCTGGAACAGGTGCTTCGCAGAGCAATTTCGAGTGCAAGGCGGCGACGCCATTGACAGAGAAAGCTCCCGGCGATGGCCAGATGCGCCATACGCACCTGCTTGACCAGTCCCTCTTCGATGATCGATACCCGATGCAGGATCTCGGCGTTGCCGAGCCGGTGCAGCGAGACCTCGCCCAGAAAGCGGGCATTGATCTCATAGATAATTTCCAGCTGGCGCGGCAGCAGCCGGCCGAGCAGCGCCACCGGCCATTTCTCCAGTGCTTCGGGTAGCAGAGTGTGGTTGGTATAGGCCATGCAGTTGGAGGTGATCTCCCAGGCCTGGTCCCATTCCAGTCCCTTCTCATCCATCAGCAGACGCATCAACTCCGCCACCGCAATGGCGGGGTGCGTGTCATTCATCTGAAAGACATTCTTGTCGGTAAAGCGGTCCCAGTCCGGGCCTTCGCTGTTCTCCCAGATCTGCATGATGTCCTTGAGGCTGGCCGAGGCGAGGAAAAACTGCTGGCGCAGGCGCAACTCCTTGCCGTTTTCCGAACTGTCGTTCGGATACAGCACCATGGTGATGTGCTCGGCATTGTTCTTGGCCGCAACCGCCTCGGAATAACTGCCGGCGTTGAACTCGTGCAGGTTGAACTCATCTGTGGCTGCGGCACTCCACAGGCGCAGGGTATTTACCGTGTTGTTGTTGTAGCCCGAGACCGGCATGTCATAGGGAATGGCGAGCACGTCATCGGTATCGACCAGGCGGACACGCGGGCGGTCCTTTTCATCCCGGTAATGCTCGCAGCGGCCGCCAAACTGGATGACCTGGGTAAATTCCGAACGCTCGACCTCCCAGGGATTGCCGTCACGCAACCAGTGATCGGGGCTCTCTATCTGGTAGCCGTTCTTGATGTGCTGGTGAAACATGCCGTAGTGATAGCGGATGCCATAGCCGATTACCGGCAGCCGCAGGCTGGCACAACTGTCCATAAAGCAAGCCGCCAGCCGGCCCAGTCCACCGTTGCCGAGCCCGGCGTCCTCTTCCTGGCTTTCGATCTCCTCCAGGGTCAGGGCATGTTGCTGCATCGCGGCGCTGGCGGGGTCGCGCAATTTGAGGTTGAGCAGGTGGTTCCCCAGGGCGCGGCCCATCAGGAATTCCAGCGAGATATAGCTCGCGCGGCGGGTGCCGGGCCGGATGAAGGCACGCCAGGTATTACGCCAGTCGGCCATCAGACGGTCGCGGACCGTGATCGCCAGCGCCTGGTAGACATCGACCCTGGTGCAGCCATGGAAGTGGCCGCGATGGTGCGTCAGGTAAAAGTCGAAATCCTTGCGGATGCCGTCGGCATGGACTGGCAGCGGCTCGATTATCGGCAGCAGGTACAGCTCGTTGTGTTCGGGGGTCGTGTCGGTCATATTGATTTACTACCAGACATCTGTTCCTTGTACATTGAAAGATATTGCTGTGCACTTTCCTGCCAGCCAAAGTCCTGCTGCATGGCAGTCTGCTGCAATTGTGGCCAGAAGTGCGGGTCGTGAAACAGGGAAACCGCGCGCACCAGCGCCGCATGCAACGCGTCCGCAGCAGGCTGGTAAAACACCACGCCCGTGGCAGTCCCGTTGGCCAGGTTTTCCTCGCTGGCATCAACGACGGTATCTGCCAGCCCGCCGGTATTATGCACAACCGGGGGGGTACCGTAACACAGACTGTAGAGTTGATTCAGCCCGCACGGCTCGAAACGCGAAGGCATGACGAAGAAATCCGCCGCCGCTTCAACCAGGTGCGCGAGCCGCTCTGAATAGCCGATGTAGACCCTGACCTGGCCGGGAAAGCGGCGTTGCAATTCCAGCAGTTGCTCGATGTATATTTGCTCACCGTCACCGATGATCACGAACCAGGCCTTCAGTTGAGCCAGCAGGCGCGTCGCGGCTGCAGCCAGTAGATCAATACCCTTTTGTTCCGTCAACCGGCCCACCGATCCGAACAGGGGGCGACCCGTGGCCGCACCGGATGGTTGCCAGCCCAGTTCCTTGAGCAGGGCCTTGCGATTGGCCTTGCGGCCGGCTTCACGGTCACTGGCGCCGTAATTGCGGGCCAGGAGTGTGTCGGTGCCCGGGTTCCAGATAACCGGATCGAGACCGTTGAGAATTCCTCTCAACTTGTGCTGGTAATTGCGCAGCACACCATCCATGCCGTTACCGAAGGCCGGGGTGAGTATTTCGCGTCGCATAGGTCTTGCTGACCGTGGTGATTGCATCCGCATACACCAGTCCGGCCTTGAGCATGGAGAAGCTGCCGTAGAATTCCACGCCTTCCGCATGCCACCAGGCAGACGGCAACTGCAGGCGCTGTGTATTCCGTGAGCGGGAAACGGCCGTCATAGGCAAGATTATGGATGGTGAAGATGCTGTGAGGCGGTGTGTCCTGCTGCTGCAGAAAGGCCGGTACCAGGCCGGTCTGCCAGTCATGGCAATGCACCACATCGGCCTTCCAGCCTGCCTTGCTTGCGCCGTTGGCCAGCTGCGCGGCCAGGCGCGCGAAACAGGTGAAACGCTCGGCATTGTCAGGCCAGCTGGCGCCGTCGGCATCGACATAGGGATTGCCGGGCCGGGCAAACAATGCAGGACAATCCGCTACCCAGACTGGAACCTCAAAGCCGGGCGGCAGCAGCTCCAGCACACGAAACCGCCGTATCTTCCCGGCACCCGGAATATCAATTTCGCCCACGACCCGCGGTTTTTTCAGTTGCCGCAGGACAGCGCCGTAGCCGGGCAGCAGCAGGCGCACATCGATGCCCAGCTGCTTCAGGGCGTGCGGCAGGCTGAAACCGAAGTCGCCCAGGCCGCCGGTCTTGATCAGCGGATAGAGTTCGCTGACGACGTGCAGAACCTTCATTGCTGTCCTTTCAGGAAGATGGCACTCAGCGGTGGCACGGTCAGGCTGATCGGATTGTGCAAAGCCCATCCATGGCGTTTGCGTCAACTGGCCGCGAGACATTGCCGAGGTTGCTGCCAGCGTAATACTGCGAGTCGGTGTTCAGTATTTCGTCATAATGGCTGGCCCCCGGCACGCCGATGCGATAGTCGTATCGCGGCACGGGCGTGAAATTCAGTACGCAGACCATGCTGTCTGCAGGTGAATCACTCATGCGCAACAGGCTGAGTATCGACTGGTCAGTGTCATGACAATCGATCCAGCGGAATCCGGCGGGATCGTGATCATAGCGGTGCAGTGCCGGCTGCTCGCGGTACAGGCTGTTGAGATCACACACCAGCTGCCAGATACCGCGGTGGCCGGCGACCTCGAGCAGAGGCCAGTCGATTTGCGTCGCTTCATCCCATTCCAGCCATTGGCCCAGCTCGCCGCCCATGAACAGCAGTTTCTTGCCGGGATGTGCATATTGCCAGGCATAAAACAGCCGCAGATTGGCCATCTTCTGCCAGTGGTCGCCGGGCATCTTGCTGAGCATGCTGTGTTTGCCATGCACGACCTCGTCGTGCGAGAGCGGCAGCACGAAGTTCTCGGTCCAGGCATACAGCTGGCTGAAGGTCAGCAGATCGTGATGATACTTGCGGTGTACCGGGTCTTCCTCGATATAGGCGAGGCTGTCGTTCATCCAGCCCATGTTCCATTTCATGCTGAACCCCAGACCGCCAAGTTCCACGGGACGCGAAACCATCGGCCAGGCGGTCGACTCCTCGGCGATGGTGAGCACGCCCGGGAACAGCCCGTGTACCACCCGGTTCATTTCGCGCAGGAATTCGATGGCCTCGATGTTTTCCCGGCCGCCGTACTGGTTCGGTGACCATTCGCCGGGGTTGCGCGAGTAATCCAGGTACAGCATCGAGGCCACGGCATCCACGCGCAGTCCGTCGATATGAAACTCCTCCAGCCAGTACACCGCATTGGTCAGCAGAAAGTTGTGTACCTCCCTGCGGCCGTAATCGAACACCAGGGTGCCCCATTCCTGGTGTTCGCCGCGTTTCGGGTCGGCGTGTTCATAGGTGGGCTCGCCGGTAAAACGTGCCAGCGCGTGCGCATCACGCGGAAAATGCGCAGGCACCCAGTCCAGAATCACGCCGATCTGGTGGGCGTGGCACTGGTCGATGAAATAGCGCAGGTCATCCGGGCTGCCATGACGGGCGGTCGGCGCAAAATAACCGGTTACCTGGTAACCCCAGGACTTGTCCAGCGGATGTTCGCTTATCGGCAGCAGTTCAATGTGGGTAAAACCCAGTTCGCTCACCCAGGGGATCAACTGGTCAGCGAGTTCCCGCCAGCTGAGAAAGCTGCCATCGGAGTGTTTGCGCCAGGAGCCGGCGTGGCATTCGTAAATGCTGACTGGCTGGTGTTGCCAGTCAAAAACGCTGCGTGCGGCGATCCAGTCCTGGTCTGTCCAGGTCCAGGATGTGTCCTGCGGAATGATCGATGTCGTATCCGGCCGCATGGCCATGCTGCGCGCATAGGGATCGGTCTTGGTGTAGTACTGGCCGTGCGCGGAAAGCAGTTCATATTTATAGGTGTCTCCGGCATGCAGACCCGGGATGAACAACTCCCAGATACCTGATGAGCCGCGGCAGCGCATGGGGTGGCGGCGCCCGTCCCAGCCATTGAAATCGCCCACCACGCTGACACGCCGCACACCCGGCGCCCAGACTGCGAACTGGCAGCCCGCAATGTTATCGATGCGGGTCAGCTGGGCACCCAGAAATTTCCAGGCGTGCTGGTGACGGCCTTCCTGGAACAGGTGCAGGTCAAAATCACTTACCTGTGCGGCAAAACTGTAAGGCGAGACCTGCCGGTGCACGGCACCATTGTGTTTTTCTACCCATGTAAGGCAGTAATGTTGATCCAGTACGGTATCCGGCTTGAGTTTCAGTACGAAAAAGTCACTCTCCGGGATGCGCAGCAGAGTGCCGACCCCGTCGATACGTACCGATTCCGCTGCCGGCAGAAACACGCCGAGTTCGCGCGTGCCATCTGCCAGGGTATGCAGCCCGAGCACTTCAAACGGGTCGTGTGCGGTGCCTTCCTGGATGCACTGGCGGGCGGCTCCCAGGCTGTGTGGCGTGTGTTTTGCGGTATCAACTACGTTGTGCATTATGAGTCATCTCCCTGAGATGTGTGGCGATCCCGGGCGTGATCTGCGACCAGTCAAATTTCCAGCGCCAGTGTTCATTATCTTCACCGGGAATATTCATGCGCGCATTCGAATCCAGTCCCAGCACATCCTGAAGTGGCAGAATACACAGCATCGCCCGGCTTTGCATGGCGGTATTCATCATGGTCTCGACCACCTCGGTGGGGTCACTGATGCCGAGATTATCGAGAACATACTGCTGTTCATTCGGCTGCAGTGAACGAAACCAGCCCAGGGTCGTGTCATTATCATGCGTCCCGGTGTAGACCACGGTATCCGGCATAATATTGCGCGGCTTGTGCGGGTTATCTTCGAATGCATCAAACGCAAATTGCAATACCGCCATGCCCGGCAACCCGAAGCGCTTGCGCAATGCAGTGACAGCCGGTGTGATGATGCCCAGGTCCTCGGCGACCAGCGGCAGGTCACCCAGCTGTTGCTGCAGCTTCAGTAACAGGACATCACCGGGTGTCTCGACCCATTCTCCCTGCTCGGCAGTGGCGCAGTCCGGTTCGATCATCCATACCGCTTCCAGGCCACGGAAGTGATCGATACGCACCAGGTCAAACCACTGGAAATGAGTTTGCAGGCGTTTCATCCACCAGTCAAAGTTCTCAGCCTGCATTACCTTCCAGTTGTAGTGCGGATTCCCCCAGCGTTGCCCGGTTGACGAGAAATAGTCCGGCGGCACCCCGGTGACAGTAGTCAACTGTCCCCGGGTATCGAGCAGGAAGCGCTCCGGGGCGACCCATACATCTGCGCTGTCATGCGCGACGAAAATCGGCATGTCACCAAAAATCCGGATATCACGTTCGCCGGCGGCGAGACGTATCGACTGCCAGGTACGGAATAACTGGTATTGTTGCCATTTTATCGTGTCCAGCATGCCTGAATGTTCATGTTCCAGCGCGTTCATGGCATCCGCTTCGCGTGTGCGGTAGCGCTCGGGCCAGTCGTACCAGGAACGGTCGGCGTGCAGCTGCTTGAGCAGGATGAAACAGGCGAAATCATGCAGCCAGAATTCCTGTTGCAGTTGCCACTCCAGGTATTGCGGGTCTTCCAGCTGCGGCACCATGGCGCTGCCGCGCGGCAGCAGTGCCGGGTTGGCGGCAAAGGCGGACACGCACTGGTAGGGCGAATACCCGTCACACGGCATACCCAGAGGCAGTACCTGCCAGACACCCTGGCCCGCATCGGCAAGAAAATCCAGCCAGCGCAGGGCGTCGCTATCCAGCCGGCGTGACGGCAGGCTGGTGGGGTGCAGCAGGACTCCGCTGCGTCTGCGCGTCAGGGTGCTACTCTGCATATCCAGGGACCGCGTACTGCTGCAGATTGTCGAACATGCAGTAGCCGGGAATCGGGGTGTGCCGGCGCCGGCGGCTGCGGACGCAGGTCAGCCTGGCATGGCGCCGGTGACGGCGGGCCATGATGACGGCAGACACTTTCGATGCTCGAGTTGCTGCAACAGGGTGGTAGTGGTCAGGCATTGCGACGCATGGTACCGGAGCCACTCTTGGCCTGACTCTGCCCGAGCGAAATCGGGATTTCCAGGCTGGGCGGGGGGGTGATATCCATGAGCTGGTAGAGCATGCGCAGCTGGCTGCGATACAGCCGGTCGAAATCCTTCACGGACTCACTCGGGTTGTAATCACCGAACCACCAGAACCAGTCCGAACCCTCGCATATCGCGAGTTGCCGGGTGATGTGCTTGCGCTGCTGTGCGTCGAGAGTCGTCGAGTCCATGCAGCGATCGTAGTCGCGCTTGGCCTCGACCAGCAGGTCCCAGGCACGGTTTTTTTCGGCATCACCGATCCAGGTGGAAAATGAGCCGTACACCCAGCTGCCCGGACAAATCGCCGGTAATCTGGCGGCCGGCAGCCGGGCGGCCTCCGCGAAGGTCACGGCCTCAATCGCCGGTTCTTTGGCCAGCGCCTGGTAGAGGCGATCGATGAAGTGCATGCCGTTGTCGGGGTAGTACTCCCAGGCATTTTCGCCATCCATGATGACACTGATGCAGCACTCGTCGCAGTCCTTGGCAAGGAATTTGGCGATATTCCTGATATGTGAAATGAAGTTGGCCACCGCGTCAGCGGAATCCCAGTTACGGTATTCAAAACCGATCAGGTCGGACAGGCCGTCGTCGCGGAAAAAGATATTGCAGTGACTGCCCGGGGTGCGGTAGGTGTGAAACAGGCCGCTTTTACTGGTGATGGTGGTGTCATCCAGCTTCGAGAGACGTGCGCTGTTGCGCCAGACACTCTCGCCGGAGGCGGTCCATTGCATGCCGAATTCATCCAGCAATTCCATGGAGTCCTCGCTAATGCTGCCCTCGGAGAGCCAGACACCCTGCGGCCGGTGGCCAAAACAGCGTTCAAACAACTCGATGCCATGCTGCATATGCCAGCGGCTGCGTTGTTTACCGCCCGGGTAGGTGTCGGAGGCGGGACTGGCTGCACCCGGCATGGCGCAATCGGCATTATTGAAATCATTCAGCAAGGGTACGATCGGGTGACCCCAGGGCGTCATCGACAGCTCGATCTGGCCGCGTTCGCCCAGATGCCGGAAGCGTGGAATGATCGAGTTGATGCACTCGTGAATGATCCGCAGCAACTCCAGGCGGTCTTCCAGGGTGTACCCGCCGGCCTTGTCAAACAAGGCCTGTACGCGCGGTTGCTGGCGTACGGCGTAACCCAGCCAGGCGAGGTGGTACCAGGTCAGCAGGTCGTGAAAATACTGCTCGTTGAGATAGCCCAGCTCGGTGTGGTCTGCCGGTAACTCACTGTCGCCGGTGTGCATGCGCCGGGGGTATCGTATCAGTGCTTTATAGGCGGGCCAGGGATTGATCATGGTCGCTGCATTGCAACGCTGGCAATCGGAAATAATGCGATGACGTGCCTTTATGTCCGCTGGTACTGGCGTGACGCCCGCCAGCAGATTCAGTATGCGGTCATTCATCGGCGTGCCGCTATCGAGAAATGCGCCGATCTGCCGGGTGTAATCGAGTATCTGTTCCAGCAGTACCGGTGCGAAATTGACCACCAGCCGCATTTTCGGATGCTGCTCCAGGTGCCAGGCCATGTCGGAATAATCCTTCATGGCATGCAGGTATACCCATGGCAGCTGGTAATCACCCTGCAGTTCATCCCGGTAGTAGGGCTGGTGCATATGCCAGCAGAGTACGAATTTTACTGAGGTTTTTCTGACATGAGCATGTATCAGTAGTTGCGCGGATCCGGATCCAGAATATCATACAGGTTCTGCCCCATCATGGCCGGGGTCACCAGGCGTATGCCGCTGGGCGTGATATGGAATTTCTTTGCGTCTTCTTCCAGATCTTCGCCGATCACCATGCCGTCGGGAATCACGCAGCCCTTGTCGATGATGGTGTTGATGATACGGCAGCGTTCACCGATGGATACCTTGGGGAGAATGATGCTGTTTTTTACCGTGCTGTAGCTGTCGACCGTGGAGGCGAAAAACACCACCGAGCGTTTGACCTGTGCGCCCGAGATTATACAGCCTGCCGAAATCAGCGAGTCGATCGCACAGCCGCGGCGTGTGTCATCGTCGAACACGAACTTGGCCGGCGGGTGCTGGGTCTGATAGGTCCAGATAGGCCATTCGCGGTTATAGAGGTTTAATTCCGGGTCGACGTCACACAGCTCGATGTTGGCCGACCAGTAGGAATCCACGGTGCCGACATCACGCCAGTAGGCCGGCTGGTCGTCATCATCCCGAAACGGGAAGGCGAACACACGGCAGTCATGGATATGGGAGGGGATGATATCCCTGCCGAAATCATGCGATGAGCTCAGGTTGCTGGCGTCGCTGCGCAGGATATCGTAGAGCATTTGGGTGGAAAATATGTAGATACCCATGGAGACCAGTGCGGTATCCGGTTTGTCCGGCAGGGATACGGGATGCTCCGGCTTCTCCTCGAACCCGGTAATGCGCATGTTCTCGTCAACGCTCATCACGCCGAACTCGCTGGCCTGGTCAAGCGGTGCCTCGATACAACCGACGGTCAAATCAGCCTTGTTCTCGACGTGGTGAATCAGCATCTGCGAATAATCCATGGTGTAGACATGGTCGCCCCCCAGCACCATTACATACTGCGACTGGTGCCGGCGAATGATGTCGATGTTCTGGAACAGGGCATCGGCCGTGCCCTTGTACCACTGTTTTTCGGAGGTGCGCTGCTGGGCCGGCAGGATCTCGACAAACTCGCCGATCTCGTTGCGCAGAAAACTCCAGGCGCGCTGCAGGTGACGAATCAGCGAGTGTGCGCGGTACTGGGTAAGCACCCCGATACGCCGTATGCCTGAATTGATACAGTTGGACAACGGGAAATCGATAATGCGGAACTTGCCGCCAAAGGGTACCGCCGGTTTGGCGCGCCAGCGGGTAAGTCCGTGCAGACGTGATCCCTCGCCACCCGCCAGAATAAGCGCCAGTGTGCTGCGGGTCAGCTCACTGGCCTGCTTGGGCTCGATGTAGTATCTGTATTTTCGCGCCTGTTCTTCCGGTGTGACAATCGTCATCTCAGTCCTCTCTCGGGCGTTGGCAGTGCTGTCTGTAGTGATTTATCAGCTGGTTGGTGGAGGCGTCGTGGTCACCGACATCCGCTGCTGCATGCAGCTGTTCAAGGACCTTCCTTGCCAGTTGTTTGCCCAGTTCCACGCCCCACTGGTCATATGAATTGATATTCCACAATACGCCCTGGACAAATATTTTATGTTCATAGAGGGCGAGTAACATACCCAGGGAGTGCGGAGTAATCCGGTCAAAGAACAGCGTGTTGCTGGGATGATTGCCCGCAAAGATCATGTGCGGTAACCGCTGTTGTGTAATGGTTGCGTCGATACCGCCGGCGGCCAGTATCTGCGCGGTCTCTTCCGCGTTGCGACCTACCATCAGTGCCTCCCCCTGGGCAATCACATTGGAGATCATGATGTCGTGCTGCCGGGTGCTTGCTGCCAGTGGCTGCATGGAGGCGATGAAATCGACAGGAACCAGGTGGGTTCCCTGGTGCAGCAGCTGATAGAAGGAATGCTGCCCGTCAATGCCGCTGCCACCCCACAGGATCGGTGCGGTGGGATAGTCTACCGTGTGTCCTTCCCGGTCTACGGATTTGCCATTGCTCTCCATGTCGGCCTGCTGCAGGTAAAGTGGCAGCACTCGCAGCAAGTAATCATAGGGCAGCACGGCCTGCGAGCAAGCGGCAAAAAAATGCCGGTACCAGAAGCCCAGCAGGGCCATGATGACCGGCATGTTGGCCGACCAGGGTGCGGTGACGGAAATGCATGTCCATTGCGTGGGCGCCGCCCAGCAACTCCTGGAATCCCTCCTCACCGATGGCCAGCATGATGGACAGGCCGATCGCGGACCACAGAGAGTAGCGGCCACCGACCCAGTCCCAGAATACAAACATATTGCCGGGATCGATACCAAAGGACTCCACCGCCTGGCGATTGGTGGAAACCGCGACGAAGTGACGCGCGATATGTGTCGTATCAAGCGCCGACTGCAGGAACCACTGCCGTGCAGCCATGGCATTGGTCAGGGTCTCCTGGGTGGTAAAGGTCTTTGAGGCAACGATGAACAGGGTGGTATCCGGCTGCAGGCCAGCCAGACATTCCTCGATCTGCATGCCGTCGACATTGGAGATGAAGTGCATTGACAGACGCTCATGCCACAGCGGGCGCAGGGCTGTACATACCATCCTGGGGCCGAGGTCGGAACCGCCGATACCGATATTGACAATATCGGTCACGGGCTTGCCGGTGTAACCCAGCCAGGCGCCGCTGCGAACCTGTCCGCAGAAGTCAGCCATGTGGCGGAGTTCCGCGCGTACTTCCGGAATGACATTCCGGCCGTCGACGTTCACATCATGACTGCCGCAGGTGCGCAGGGCCGTGTGCAGGACAGCCCGGTCTTCAGTGTAATTGATGTGCGCGCCCGTAAACATCTGCTCACGAGCCCGGTGCAGGCCGGCTTCATCAGGCAGCCTGGTCAGCAGTTGCAGGGTGTTGTCGTCAATACGGTTCCGGGAGTAGTCCAGCAGCAGTCCGTCGATCTCCAGTGAATAGCGCTGCGCGCGGCCGGGGTCGGCGGCAAACTGGGCGCGCATATGCTGTCCGCTGATGACGCCATGCTGCTGCCACAGCTCCCTGATGACCGGTAAGCGGTTGAATGCCGAACCCGAAGTCGGGGAATCCGTCACCGGGGCATGCTCCACAGACCGGAAGGCATGCGCCGCGGCACCGATGATCGTACACCTGTCGCCGGAGGAGAGTGCATGGCGTTGTCCGGGCGTGAGACGTACGGATAATCCCGGATTTACGGAAACTTGCATTCGACGTTCTCGGATTTGATTTCACTGGCAGTTGCCAGCCTGCGGTATGGACGATACCCCATTGGCAGTTTATTGCACAGCACCCGGGGGCCCCGTTGATGCAGGTCAATTCAGGCGCTGTAATCTTGCAATATACGCTCATGTGTGCCCCGTGAGCGCCAGCGCCGGTCATATGATTGCCACCCGAAGCTGAATGGTAACCTGCGGGCATGGCAGGATTTCAAAGGGCTGTTCCGTCCCTTGGAGGCATCTTCACAGGGCCGGCAGCGGGGCGCGTGGTCGCCGGTACTGCTTCAATCGATGGGCATATCAATGCCGGCCGCGGAATTCATGGTAAATAAGTTACTTGAAGCAAGGTCCTGAGATTGTCTCCCGGGCTTTAATGATGCACACCGGCAACCGGTGTGCGCATCTTAACTTGACCACGGTCGAGTGAATTGCGATTAGCAGGTCGTTCCCGATGAAAAAATACTTGCTATACAGTGCGTGATCATTTATATGTTTCCAAATATCCATTTCCGGATACGGATCCGGTCACGCTGGTAACAGGAGGGGGGATGAGCCTAACAAAGCAGTATTTGAAGTCCAAACCCGTTTGCAAGGTCACTTTCCGGCTACCCGCCGAGGCCGCAAAAAATGCAAACAGCGTCAACATCGTCGGTGAATTCAACAGCTGGGATATATCCGCGGTGCCGTTGAAAAAACTCAAGGACGGTGCGTTTGCCGTCACCCTGGATCTGAAGCCGAATCATGAATACCAGTTCCGCTACCTGATCGACGCAGATACCTGGGAAAACGACTGGGATGCCGACAAATATGTGCCGTCGCCCTATGGCAACTCGGAGAACTCCGTCGTCGTAGTCTAGCGCCGCATCCGCATACAGCACCGGCGGCGTTTTGCAATCATGCAGGCCGCTGGCGTCGCTGCTCGGCTCTCATGAGTGAGTCACACTGCGGGGGGTGAGCCGAACCTGCAGGTGACCGGAATGCAGCGTCGTTCTCTGCGTGCTGCAACTGGTGCGCTGACGGTCGAAGCCCCAATCACCAGGCCTGTGTCGCGGAAACCTGCCTCGAAAGGAAACGCATAACCCGCGCACAGGCGGGTAGCTGGCCGCGCTCCCGGTGTGTTTTGATCATTTGCTGACGGTCGGTTTATCATGCCGCTCATTATTTCCTCCGGACGGACATTCCCATGAACCTCGACAGAGTCAGTTCGGGCAGAGATTTACCTAGAGAAATCAATGTCATAATCGAGATTCCGGCCCGCTCCGACCCGGTGAACAAGGATCTCGATGAGGGCAAATGGGTTCGTGTCGGCGGCTGGCACGGCCGTGATGCGGCCTGTGCAGAGATCATGAACAGTGTTCGTATGTACCAGGATGCCCCTGAAAAAACCCAACTTCTGAGCGCTGTGCCGTTAGCTGCAGGACTCCGCCATGACAACTAAAATAACCATCCTTCCCGGTGACGGCATCGGGCCGGAAATCATTGCCGAAGCCGAAAAAATACTCGCCTGCCTGCAGGCGGATTACGGCTTGTCAGTGGAGATCGAACACGCACCGGTCGGTGGCGCCGGCTACGAGGCGGCGGGCAAACCGCTGCCCGATGCCACCCTGGCACTGGCAAAAGCGGCCGATGCGATCCTGCTGGGATCGGTGGGCGGGCCGCAATGGGACGGGCTGGAGCGTGCCCTGCGCCCCGAGCAGGGCCTGCTGGGGCTGCGTGCGGAACTGGAGCTGTTCGCGAATTTACGGCCGGCCATTCTCTATCCGCAACTGGCCGGTGCCTCCACCCTGAAACCCGAGGTCGTCAGTGGCCTGGATATCATGATTGTGCGGGAACTCACGGGCGGTATCTATTTCGGTCAACCGCGTGGTATCCGCATGCGGGATGACGGGCAGCGCGAGGGTTACAATACCCTGGTTTACAGCGAATCGGAAATCGAGCGCATCGGCCGTGTAGCCTTCGAGATCGCCCGCAAACGGTCGCAGCGCCTGTGTTCCGTGGACAAGGCCAACGTACTGGAATGCTCCGAGCTGTGGCGGCAGGTCATCAGCGGGCTGGCGCGCGAGTACGGTGACGTGGAACTGAGTCATATGTACGTCGACAACGCCGCCATGCAACTGGTGCGTAATCCAAAGCAATTCGACGTGCTGGTCACGGGTAATATGTTCGGTGACATCCTGTCCGATGCCGCCGCGATGCTGACCGGCTCGATCGGCATGCTGCCCTCTGCATCGCTGGACAGCAGCGGCAAGGGTATGTACGAACCCATCCACGGCTCGGCGCCGGACATCGCCGGCACGGGCAGCGCCAATCCGCTGGCCACCATCCTTTCGGTCGCCATGCTGCTGCGCTACAGCATCGATGAGCCGCGCCTGGCCGCAAGCATCGAGCAGGCCGTTGGCCAGGTGCTGGACAGTGGCCTGCGGACTCCGGATATCGCTGCACCGGAAATGCAAACGGTCGGGACTGCGGCGATGGGTGATGCGGTGGTCGCTGCGTTACGCAGTGGCGCAGCGTGACCGGACGCCCCGGAATGACCCGCAACGCGAGGAAAGGAAGACCATGAACATTCACGAATATCAGGCTAAATCCTTGCTGGGCAGATACGGTGTCACCGTGCCGCGCGGCCATGTTGCCTTCACGCCGGCGGAAGCCGAGCGTGCCGCGCAGGACCTGGGCGGCTCCGTCTGGGTAGTCAAGGCGCAGATCCATGCCGGTGGCCGCGGCAAGGGCGGCGGGGTCAAGGTGGTTACCTCGCAGGCGGAGGTCAAAACGGCTGCGGAACAGATGCTCGGCATGAATCTGGTCACCCACCAGACCGGCCCGCAGGGCAGGCAGGTCAAGCGGGTCTACATCGAGGAGGGCTGCGACATCGCCCGGGAACTCTACCTGAGTGTGCTGCTGGACCGGGCCACGAGTTATGTCACCCTGATGGCCTCCACCGAGGGCGGTATGGATATCGAGGAGGTGGCTGCCAGGACACCGGAGAAGATCCTCAAGGTGGCCATCGACCCGGCCATGGGCCTGCAGGCATTCCATGCACGCAAACTGGCATTCGGCCTGGGGCTGGAAGGCGCGCAGGTGCGCGCTGCGGTCGTTTTTCTCCAGAGCCTCTACCGGGCATGTACCGAGCTGGACGCCAGCCTGGTCGAGATCAATCCGCTGGTCGTGGACACCGGGGGGGAGCTGATCGCCCTGGATGCGAAGATGAATTTCGATGACAACGGCCTGTACCGTCACCCGGACATCGAGGAATTGCGCGATGAAGACGAGGAGGATCCGGCGGAACTGGAGGCCGCGCGCCATGAGCTGAATTACATCAAGCTGGATGGTTCGATCGGTTGCATGGTCAATGGCGCCGGCCTGGCCATGGCGACCATGGATATCATCAAGCTCTACGGCGGCGATCCGGCCAACTTCCTGGACGTCGGCGGCGGCGCGACCGCCGAACGCGTCACGGCCGCCTTCAAGATCATTCTCTCCGATCCCAACGTCAAGGGTATCCTGGTCAATATTTTCGGTGGCATCATGCGTTGCGATGTGATCGCGACGGGGATCGTGGCCGCCGCCAGAGAGGTTGATTTGCATGTGCCGCTGGTGGTGCGGCTGGAAGGGACCAATGTGGAGCAGGGCAAGTCCATCCTGGCTGGGTCCGGTATCGATATCGTGACGGCGGATGACCTGGACGATGCCGCCGCAGAAGGTCGTCAAGGCATTGCAGGAGGTGGCGTGATGGCGGTACTCGTCGACAGCAGTACGCGGCTCATCTGCCAGGGATTTACCGGCTCCCAGGCCACGTTTCATTCCGAGCAGGCGATCGCCTACGGTACGCAGATGGTCGGCGGGGTCACGCCCGGCAAGGGCGGGATGACCCATCTGGATCTGCCGGTGTTCAACACCGTCGCCGAGGCGGTGCAGAAAACCGGCGCGAATGCCTCTGTTATTTACGTGCCGCCACCGTTCGCGGCCGACGCCATACTGGAGGCCATCGATGCCGAGGTGCCATTGGTCATCTGTATCACCGAGGGCATACCGGTGATGGACATGGTGCGGGTAAAACGGGTCCTGCGCGGTTCGAATACCCGCCTGGTCGGCCCGAACTGTCCGGGCGTGATCACGCCCGGCGCCTGCAAGATCGGCATCATGCCCGGTCATATTCATACGCCCGGTACCGTGGGGATCGTGTCGCGCTCGGGCACCCTGACCTATGAGGCCGTCGCGCAGACGACGGCGGTGGGCCTGGGGCAGTCCACCTGTATCGGCATCGGCGGCGATCCTGTCAACGGCACCAGTTTCATCGATTGCCTGGAACTGTTTCTTGCCGACCCGAATACCGAATCGATCATCATGATCGGCGAGATCGGCGGCACGGCCGAGGAAGAGGCCGCCATGTTTTTCCGGCAATCCAGAGTGCAGAAACCGGTCGTCAGCTTCATCGCCGGCGTCACGGCGCCGCCGGGTCGCCGCATGGGGCATGCCGGGGCCATCATCGCCGGCGGCAAGGGCGGGGCACAGGAAAAGATCGAAGCGCTGAAAAGTGCCGGCATACAGGTCGCGGATTCACCCGCGAGCCTGGGCACGACCTTGCTGCAGGTCCTGGGCAGATAACCGCACGGACATGCTGCCGTTCCGGCCGGTGCTGTGACCGGGAAGACGCAGCGCCGGGCGGGTGCCCCCCGGGGTTCCCCGGCACGTTATCCACGGACAAGAATACACGCCTCGCTAAGGGGGGGCGAGGCGTGTATGTGTTGCAGTGGTAAGTCGACTTATTATTATGTTTACCACTGGTTAAAATACTACCGCCCCGCGCATGACCTGACTATTGACCTAAAGTACAGGCTGCTCGAGCCTGTCCGGCCGCTGCCGGCCGGCACGGCGAGCCGGAAGCGAATGCACCGTTGCTTCAGTGTGCCCGGCTCCGTCCGATACCCTCTATATCACGCAGTCTGGGGAAAAATCAGCGCAGGGCGGGAACTATATCCACTAATTTGAATCACTAAGGTAGCTCTGATTCATTTGTCATTGCGAGCGTAGCGTGGCAATCTCATACTATGGAATCAGTGACTTGGAGATTGCTTCGTCACTTTGTTCCTCGCAATGACGACACATCAGAGCTTCCCTGACACCATATTGGTGCCATGACTTGTCACAACCCACTTGATTGTGTGCAGGCAGCAGGACTATTCTGAACCGAATGAACAGGCGGACGCAAAAATTAATACTGGTCGTTGTTACACTTGCACTGGTGTTCTCACCCGTGCAGGGTGCGTTTGCACTGGCGCCGGTGTCTGTTGCAGAAGTCCCTGATCATTGCGCCAACATGCAGGATAGCGGACATGCAATGGATCACATGGCTGGTATGCAGGACACAACGGCTGTCGATTCAGACCGTGGCTGTGACCGGGGTTGCGATGGCAGTTGTTGTGACGGGGCCTGTAACACCTGTGCACACGGTTCGATCGCATTACCCGATGCTGTAGCTGCCGCGTCAGCCATGCACGCCAATCAGCTGCAAACAAAATTCTTATGCAATATCACCGGGCGTACCGTCCACCCCCCGTTCCGACCTCCCATCGCACTCCATAGCTGATTCGACTCACGTCGGTTAAGCTGCCGTTGCCGGCAGTTACGATCCGTCGTGATGTGTTCCTGTTAAATGGCTATGGAGAAGCGCCATGCATGACCCACGAAGCACTGTCCGGCAAGCCGGCAGTATTGCCCCTGGAATAATTGCGACTATTCGGCAAGGTTGCAGTTTTTCACCCGTATCCACTGCCTGGCGCTTGCTACTGTTTGCCACGCTGCTGACGCTGGTGGCGCCGGGACCTGCCGGGTACGCTGCCGCGGAACAAACCACCGCCACCAGCGCACTGTTGCTGGAGGATGCGGTTGCGCTGGCAGTCGCAGGCAATCCCGGCCTTGCCGAGATGCAGGCACGGGCCGCGGCCATGGCGGCCATGCCGTCACAGGCCGGCGCACTGCCTGATCCCATGGTGAGCCTGAGCGCCCTGAATTTCCCGGCCGACACCTTCGATCGCGACCAGGAACCCATGACCCAGTTGCAGATCGGCATCGAGCAAGCGCTGCCGTTTCCGGGCAAACTGGGTTTGCAGGAGCGGGCAGCCGAATTCGATGCCCATGCGGCGGCCAGCAATGTCGATGAGACGCGGTTGCGCCTGGTCCACCAGGTGAAACAGGGCTGGTGGCAGATCTATTATCTCGACCGTGCCCTCGACATCGTCGCGCGCAACCAGGATCTGCTGCGCCAGTTTGTGCAGATTGCCCAGACCAAATACAAGGTGGGGGAGGGTTTGCAGCAGGAGGTGTTGCTGGCGCAGGTTGAATTGTCGAAGTTGTTCGATCGCCAGATCGAGCTGCGGGGGCTGCGCCGGCAACAGGCTGCCCGCTTCAATGCACTGCTTGACCGGCGTGCCGGTACGCCGGTGGAGTTACCCGAACTGGTTGACGAAGGACTGAACCGGGTGGTGCCGGAAGCGCAACTGTATGACCGTGCCGAGGCATCCAGACCATTACTCGCGCAGAAGCGCCAGGAGGTCGAGGCGGCGCGGACACGGCGTGACTACGCACGGCGTGACCGCTATCCCGATTTCAGGCTGGGGGCTGCGTACGGATTCCGTGACGGCGACAACCCGGATGGCAGCGCACGCGCGGATTTTGCCACGCTGCGCATGGCCATGAGTCTGCCGCTTTATGCGGGTCGCAAACAGAATAAGGCGATCGAGCAGCGCAGCAGCGAGCTCCTGAACAAGCACTATGCATTGCAGGATGAATTCGGCAAGGTGCAGGCGGAGATTTCCAGCGCACTGGCGGATTACCAGCGCGCCAGTGAGCAGGTGCAACTGTTCAAGACCGGGATCATTCCCCAGGCGCGGCAATCGGTGGCCTCCATGCTGTCCGGCTACCAGGTCAACAAGGTGGATTTCCTGAACCTGGTGCGTGCGCAAATCACGCTCTACAACTACGAGACCCAGTACTGGAAGTCACTGAGTGAGGCCAACCAGGCCCTGGCGCGCCTGACCGCCGCCGTGGGTGAGGAGGTGACCAGTGAATAAGCAGACTGTGACAGGCGTGCTGTTTGCCCTCGTGCTGGGTGGCGGTGGCGGATACTGGGCTGCAACCTACCTGGGTAGCAATGACACAGCACCGGAGTCGGACGCCGAAATGGCATCCGCCGGGCCGCAAGTGCTTTTCTACCGCAATCCCATGAACCCGGCGATTACCTCACCGGTTCCCGCGCAGGACGAGATGGGCATGGATTACATTCCCGTGTATGCAGAGAAAGCGCAGCCAAAACAGGAACCCGAGATTCTTTTCTATCGCAATCCCATGAACCCGGCGATCACCTCGCCGGTATTCGCGCAGGATGAGATGGGCATGGATTACATTCCGGTATATGCCGAGGATGCTGGCGGCAGCGAGGGTGAACCCGCGGGGACAGTCAGGATCGATCCGGTCACGGTCCAGAATATCGGGGTCCGGACAGCGCTGGCCAAACAACAATCACTCAGCCGCCACATTCGCAGTGTTGGCCGGGTTGACTTCGACGAGGAGCGGCTCTCCCGCCTGCATCCCAAGACCGAAGGCTGGATCGAGGAGCTCTATATCGACAAGACCGGCGAACAGATCGGGAAGGATGCGATTCTGCTCAATATCTATTCGCCGCAACTGGTCACCAGCCAGCAGGAATACCTGCTGGCGCTGAACAATCTGGATGTATTAAAAGAAAGTCCGTATGAGGAAATCCGCCAGGGTGCAAAAGATCTGGTCAGCAGCTCGCGCGAGCGGCTCGAGTTGCTGGATGTGCCGGAGCACCAGATCCGTGATCTGGAACGCACGCGCAAGATCAAGAAGCACCTGCACATTCATTCACCCTTCGACGGTGTGATCATCAACATCGGTGCGCGTGAAGGCCAGTATGTCACGCCAACCACCGAGCTCTACAAGATTGCCGATCTGTCCCGGGTCTGGGTGTTCGCGGATGTCTACGAGAACGAGGTGTCCTGGATACAGACCGGCGACTGGGTTGACATGAAACTCGCGGCCATTCCGGGCAGGGTATTCACCGGGCGCGTCGGTTACATCTATCCCTATGCCGAGGCAAAGACGCGCACCATCAAGGTCCGCCTCGAGTTCGACAACCCGGACATGCTGCTCAAGCCGGACATGTTTGCCGATATCACCATCCATGCCCGGCGCGAGGTCGATGCCATTGTCGTACCGGCAGAGGCCGTGGTGCGTTCCGGTGAACGGGAGCAGGTATTCGTGGTGCGGGGCCCCGGCAAGTTCGAGCCGCGCGCTGTCAGACTGGGCGTGAGTTCAAAGGGGATGGTGCAGATTATCGAGGGTGTGGAAGCTGGCGAACAGGTTGTCACATCCAGCCAGTTCCTTATCGACTCGGAGTCCAAGCTGCGCGAGGCTACGGCCAAGATGCTGGAGACGATGTCCGGCAAACAGGGAGGCGGCGATGATCAGGGCAATCATTGATGCGTCGTTGCGGGACAAGTTCCTGGTAATAGTCGCTACGCTGATCATCGTCGCAGCCGGTGTCTGGGCACTCAGAAACATTCCGCTCGATGCCATACCGGATCTCTCGGACGTACAGGTCATCGTGTTCACCGAGTTTCCCGGCCAGGCGCCACAGGTGGTGGAGGACCAGGTCACCTATCCGCTGACCACGGCCATGCTGGCCGTCCCCGGCGCCAGGGTCGTGCGCGGTTACTCTTTTTTCGGGTTTTCATTCGTCTACATAATCTTTGAGGACGATACCGACATGTACTGGGCGCGCTCCCGGGTGCTGGAGTCCCTCAACTACGTGCGCAGCCGCCTGCCGGCCGGCGTGTCACCCGGCCTCGGACCGGATGCCACCGGTGTGGGCTGGGTCTACGAATACGCACTCGTCGACCGCACCGGCCAACATGACCTGGCCCAGCTGCGTTCCATCCAGGACTGGTATCTGCGCTATCCGCTGCAGACCGTGCCGGGCGTCGCGGAGGTGGCCATCGGTGGGTGGCTACGTCAAACAGTACCAGGTCGAGGTCGATCCCAATGTCCTGCTGGCCTATGACATTTCGCTGGCGAAGGTAAAGCATGCCATTCAGCGCTCCAACCAGGATGTCGGTGGCCGCCTGGTGGAGATGGCCGAGACCGAGTACATGGTGCGCGGCCTGGGTTATATCCAGAGCCATCGAGGACCTGCGGGCGATCCCGGTCGGGGTGGATGCCGATGGCACGCCGATCCGGCTGGACGATGTCGCCCATGTCCAGCTGGGGCCGGAGCTGCGGCGCGGTGTGGCGGAGCTGGACGGCGAGGGCGAGGTGGTCGGCGGTGTGGTGGTGATGCGCTATGGCGAAAACGCCCTGACCACCATCGAGCGGGTCGCAGGAAACTCGATGAATTGAAAGCAGGGTCTGCCGGAAGGGGTGGAGATCGTGCCGGTCTATGACCGCGCCGATCTGATCGAGCGGGCGGTGGACAACCTGAAGCAGAAGCTGCTCGAGGAATCCATCGTGGTCTGCCTGGTTTCGATTCTGTTCCTGCTGCATGCCCGTTCCGCGCTGGTGGCGATCGTGTCGCTTGCCGATGGGTATACTGATGGCCTTCATCGTCATGCACTGGCAGGGCATCAACGCCAACATCATGTCGCTCGGCGGCATCGCCATCGCCATTGGCGCCATGGTCGACGGCGCCATCGTGATGATCGAAAACGCGCACAAGCACCTGGAGCACGGTGCCGACGGACAAGGGTGAGGCCATTCGAGTCGAGCGAACGCTGGCAGGCGATGGCGGAGGCCGCCCGTGAGGTCGGGCCGGCGCTGTTCTTCTCGCTGCTGATCATCACCGTCTCCTTCCTGCCGGTGTTCACGCTGCAGGCGCAGGAGGGACGCCTGTTCAGTCCGCTGGCCTTCACCAAGACCTATGCCATGGCCGCCGCGGCGATGCTGGCGATGACGCTGGTGCCGGTGCTGATGGGTTATTTCATCCGCGGCAAGATCATGCCGGAGGCGAGAAACCCGGTCAACCGCCTGCTCCACTGGCTGCATGCACCGGTACTGCGCAGTGCCATCCGCTGGCGCTGGCTCACGCTGCTGCTGGCCCTGCTGCTGCTCGGTGTCAGCTGTAGCCGGTCACGCAGCTGGGCAGCGAGTTCATGCCGCCGCTGGACGAGGGCGACATCCTGTACATGCCCACGACCTATCCGGGCATCTCCATTACCAAGGCCAAGGAACTGTTGCAGCAGACCGACAAGATCCTCAAGACCTTTCCCGAGGTCGAGTCCGTCTTCGGCAAGGTCGGCCGCGCCGAAACCGCGACCGATCCGGCGCCGCTGTCGATGCTGGAGACCACCATACGGCTGAAGCCACAAGAGCATGGCCGGATCCCGGCAAGACCACCCAGGAGCTGATGAAGAGATGGACGCGGCGATCCGGTTTCCGGGTCTGGCCAATGCCTGGACCATGCCGATCAAGACCCGCATCGACATGCTGTCGACCGGCATCAAGACGCCGATAGGGATCAAGGTCAGCGGGCCGGATCTTGACGTGCTGGAACGCTGTCCGAAGAGATCGAACAGGCGATGAAAACGACTGCCCGACACGCTGTCGGCCTTCGGTGACCGGGCCGTCGGCGGCTACTATCTCGATTTCGATATCGACCGCGAAGATGCGGCCCGCTACGGCCTGACCGTGGGCGATATGCAGGATGTGATTCAGACCGCCATCGGCGGCATGAATGTCACCCGGACGGTGGAGGGGCTGGAACGCTACCCGGTCAATTTGCGCTATCCGCGCGAGTTGCGTGACAATCCCGAGGAACTCAAGCGGGTGCTGATTCCGACCCCGACGGGCAGCCAGATTCCGCTGTCGCTGGTGACCGATCTGCGCATGCGCCGTGGTCCGCCGGTCATCAAGAGCGAGGATGCCCGGCCCAATGCCTGGGTCTATGTCGATATCACGACCTCCGATATCGGTGGTTACGTGGCCAGGGCGAAAGCGGTTGTCAATGAGCAGGTGCAGATTCCGCCGGGTTACACCCTGGTCTGGTCGGGTCAGTTCGAATACATGGAGCGGGCCGCAGAACGCCTGCGTATCGTGGTGCCGGTGACCCTGCTGATCATTTTCCTGTTGCTGTATTTCAATTTCCGCAATATCAGCGCACCGCTGGTGGTCATGCTGTCCATTCCCTTCGGGCTCATCGGCGGCATCTGGCTGGTCTACTGGCTGGGTTTCAACCTGTCTGTGGCGGTTGGGGTGGGCTTCATTGCGCTGGCCGGTGTGGCCGCCGAAATCGGTGTGCTGGTGCTGACCTTCATCGACCAGGAGGTGGCGCGCGTGCGTCAGGCCAGGGCAACTGCCGCGCGCCTGGATAGCGACGAGATTATGCGGGCTGTGCATAAAGGTACCGCCGAGCGAGTGCGACCGATTGCCATGACGGCGACTGCGATCATCGGCGGCCTGTTACCCATCATGTGGGGCGCCGGTACCGGGTCCAGCGTCATGCAGCGCATCGCCGCACCGATGGTCGGCGGGATGGTGACCGTGACGATACTCAGTCTTCTGGTATTGCCGGTGATTTACGGGCTGGTGTTGCAGTGGCATGAATCCCGCCGGTCGTGAGTTTGAGAGTAAAGGGGGCATTACCCTTTTTTCCGAAGGCAGGCAAGCGTAACAAAGTGAGGGTGCGTATATGTTAAACAGGGCTGATCATGATTCCAGCGAGCCGGTGCTGACGGATCCTGTGTGTGGCATGCAGGTTGCCGCCGACAGTGAACGCCGTTACGTATATGAAGGTATTGAATACCTGTTCTGCTGTGATTCATGCCGCGATAAATTTGCCGCTGCACCTGAAAAATATCTGCATCCCGAAGAACACGGGTCGACAGCGGAAACCACTGCTGCCGGTCACTGCCTTACCGGCACCTGTGATGTCGATGCCTCACTCTACACCTGTCCCATGCACCCGGAGATCCAGCAGGCAGGTCCGGGTGCCTGTCCCAAATGCGGCATGGCGCTGGAGTCGATGGCGCTGCCACTGGCGGCGACGCGTACCGAGTATACCTGCCCGATGCATCCCGAAATCGTGCAGGACCATCCCGGCAGTTGTCCCAAGTGCGGCATGGCGCTGGAGCCGCGCACCGTGCAGGCAGAAGAAGATACCAGTGAACTCGATGACATGACGCGGCGCTTCTGGGTCAGTACCGCACTGGCTCTGCCCGTGTTCGTACTGGCGATGCTTGCCGACATGGCGCCGGGGCTGTTGCCGGCCGGTTTGAGTATGGAAGCCGTGCAATGGATTGAATTTGTACTCGCCACCCCGGTGGTGATCTGGGGCGGCTGGCCGTTCTTTGTGCGCGGCGTGCAATCGGTCATGACCTGGAACCTGAATATGTTTACCCTGATCGGCCTGGGTGTTTCCGTCGCCTGGGTCTACAGCACGGTTGCATTGCTGTTTCCCGGAATTTTCCCGGCCGTCATGCGAATGGAAGACGGACGCGTTGCCGTTTACTTCGAGGCGGCGGCCGTCATCACGGCACTGGTGCTGCTGGGACAGGTGCTGGAGCTGCGTGCCCGCAGCCAGACCAATGCCGCCATCAAGCTGTTGCTCGGACTGGCGCCCAACAGCGCGCGTATCGTGCGTGCTGACGGCAGCGAGGAGGACATTCCGCTGGAGCAGGTACAACCCGGCGATATCTTACGCGTGCGCCCCGGTGAGAAAGTGCCGGTGGACGGCGTGGTAACCGACGGTAATAGCGCGGTCGACGAGTCGATGGTGACCGGTGAGCCCATCCCGGTGGAAAAGACCCGCGGTGAAAAACTGATCGGCGCCACGGTGAACGGTACCGGCAGCCTGCTGATGCGCGCCGAAAAAGTCGGTGCCGATACCCTGCTGGCGCAAATTGTCCGCATGGTCAGCGAGGCGCAGCGTTCGCGCGCGCCGATACAGAAACTGGCGGATGTCGTGGCCGGTTATTTCGTGCCGGCGGTAGTTGGTGTGGCAGTGATTGCCTTTATCGTCTGGGGCTTCTGGGGTCCGGAGCCGCGGCTGGCGCACGCCATCGTGAACGCCGTGGCCGTCCTGATCATTGCCTGTCCCTGTGCACTGGGTCTGGCCACCCCCATGTCGATCATGGTCGGCACCGGCAAGGGTGCGAGCCTGGGTGTCCTGATCAGGAATGCCGAGGCGCTGGAGATCATGGAAAAGGTCGACACCCTCGTGGTCGACAAGACCGGCACCCTGACCGAGGGCAAACCCAGGCTGGTCGCGGTGCAGGCCACCGGTGGATTGGGCGATGATGAGGTACTGCAACTGGCGGCCAGCCTGGAACGTGCCAGTGAACACCCGCTGGCCGAGGCGATTGTGCGCGGCGCTGAAGAACGGGGTATGACGTTGAGTCAGACAGATGACTTTGCGTCCGTCACCGGCAAGGGCGTGACCGGGAACGTCGATGGACGCGCGGTGGCGCTGGGCAACGTGAAGCTGCTGGAAAAGCTGGGCATCGATCCGGGGGAGCTGCCGCAACAGGCGGAGGCCGGGCGCGCCGCGGGACAGACTGTCATGTTTGTCGCCATCGATGGCAGGGCGGCCGGACTGATCGGTGTGGCAGACCCCATCAAGGACTCCACGCCGGAGGCCATTCGTGATTTGCATGCTGAAGGCATCAAGGTGGTCATGCTGACCGGTGACAGCCGCACGACTGCCGCAGCGGTGGCAGGAAAACTCGATATCGACCGGGTCGAGGCGGAAGTCCTGCCGGACCGGAAGGCGGAAATCATCAGGCAATTGCAGGCCGAGGGACACATTGTCGCCATGGCCGGTGACGGCATCAACGATGCGCCGGCACTGGCCCAGGCGCATGTCGGTATCGCCATGGGCACCGGTACGGATGTGGCGATGGAAAGCGCCGGCGTCACCCTGGTCAAGGGTGACCTGCGCGGTATCGTGCGCGCGCGCCGCCTGAGCCGCAAGGTCATGCGCAACATCCGCCAGAACCTGTTCTTCGCCTTTATCTACAACTCGCTGGGTGTGCCGGTTGCCGCCGGTGTGCTCTACCCCGTATTCGGCCTGCTGCTCTCACCCATGATCGCCGCCGCCGCGATGAGTTTCAGTTCGGTGTCGGTGATCGCCAATGCCTTGCGCCTGCGCAAGGCGGATATCTGACCCCGGTTTTATTGCATGGACCGGATGTCTGCACGGCGAGAGGAGCGGACAGGCCGCGATGATCATCAGCGCTGCATGATCATCGCGGCCTGTTGCGTGCTATCCGAAGATATCGTAGGTGATATTCTGGTACCAGTCGACGGCGTACCGGGCCTCGAGCGGCCGGCCCGCCGGGTCATTGCTCGGACTGACGCCGCCTGCGCCATCCACCTTGGCAACCTTGCCATCGACCAGGTTGTAGACCATGGCCACTGAGATACCGTATTCCGGTGTGACCAGGCTGTAGCAGGTATTGATCCAGTTCGGGTCGAGCAACGGCTTGTCCTGCAGCAGTTGTACCACGTTGGCTGCACAAACCTTGGCCTCGGAATTTGCAGCATAGCCGGACTTGGGCAATGGCGCCTGGACGGCCGCGTCGCCGATGACATGGATGTTTTTCATCAGTGTGGATTCCCAGGTCTGCTGGTTGACCGGGCACCAGCCACTGTCATCCGTCAGGCCGGCCCGGGCCGCGATATCACCGGCCTGCTGTGCCGGGATGATGTTGATCACGTCACCCTTGTGTTCGCCGAACTCGGTCATGACCTTCATGCCGGCAACGTCAACGGCACGCACCGCGCCGTCGCTGGAAGCCGGGATCCATTCAATCAGTGCATTGTCAGTGCCATAGCCGTAATGCTTTTCCCAGCCCTCGATAAACAGCCCCTGCTTGGAGAACTTGTCCTTGGCATCGAGGATCAGCAGCTTCGACTTCGGCTTGTACTTGTTCAGGTAGTGGGCAATCATGCTGGCACGTTCCGGCGGGCCGGGCGGGCAGCGGAACGGGTCCGGCGGTGCCGCCATGATGACGGTTCCACCGTCCGGCATGGCTTCCAGCTGCTGGCGCAACAACGCTGTTTGCGGGCCGCCATGCCATGCATGGGGCATCTTCTGCATGGCAGCTTCCGTGTAACCCTCGACATTATCCCGGAATGCAATACCCGGGGAGACGATCAGACGATCGTATGCGAGGCTGCCGCCACCTTGCAGGTTGACGGTCTGCTTGTCGGCATCGATGGCCGTTACCCGGTCATGCACGACGTTGACGCCGTGCACGTTTTTCAGCGGGTCATAGCTGTGGGTGATGAAATCCATTTGACGCAGGCCGCCAATGACCCAGTTACTGCCGGGGCAGGTGACAAACGCCTGCTTGGGTTCGACCAGCGTGACGTCGATATCCGGGCCAAACTTCTTGATGTACTTGGCAGCGGTCGCACCACCAAAGCCGCCGCCGATAACCACGACCCGTGCGGCCGTTTTGCCGACAGCCGGCGCCGCTGTTGTGGTATCCGCATCAGTGGCCTGTTGCGACTTGTCACCACAGCCGCTGAGCAGGCTGCTGCCGGTTGCAATGGAGGCCGCCGGTACGGCGCCAACGATCTTCAGAAAATGTCTGCGTTTGATTCCGTTCATGCTCATTCACCCCCCCGGGTCGATAAATACTGTGCCACGGCCGCGATGTCTTCGTCCGTATAGCCCTTGGATATTCTGCCCATGATCGTCGATGGCCGGCTACCGTCCCTGAACCCCTTCAGCGCGGATTCGATGAACGCCGCCGGCGCCCCAAGAATGATCGGGGGGATGCCCGCACCGCTCATCCCGCCCGAGCCATGACAGCCAAAGCAGGCCGCTCCGATGGTGCGGCCCCGGTAATTGTCTGCGGCAAATGCAGTGCTACCACAGATGCTCAGGGCAGTCAGCACTGCCAGGTATCTCGTTCTCATTGATTTTTCTCCCCCGGGTTATTCCAGGCGCAGGGCAGCACCCGGATAATAGGCTGACTATAGTCAACGGAATCGGTCCAGTACAGTTCCTGACGAGTATCAGGCCAGGCACGCTCTACCCGCCCCTGTGTATATGGCACCTGATACGGCGCAGAGGCAATGGAGTCGATATCCATATTCACGTGTAAACCTGAAGCGGCATTGAGAATTTGAAAACAATGACGCCTGATGGCATAACTTGATCCAGATTGATTGCGAGCGGCGGTTCGGGAGCAAAAAAGAGTGCCGGAAATGGCGAATCTGCCGGGTAATGCCGTGAACGTCTGGAAATACTCCGGTAATTTTTCTATCCTTGGGGGAGTACCGGAAACGGGTCACTGCCTGAATCCGGATTCCCGAGAATAACTATCCGGCCTGAACCGGGCCAACTTGTCGCTGGAGACTGGAATATGGCAACTTTTGATGAATTAAACTCACAGAATCATAAGCTTACAGAGCTTTCCAATGTGCTCTTGTACCTCTTCCAGGACCGGGCGATGTGCGATACCGAGACGGCCTGCACTCTGTTTTACAATTTTATGGACAAGTTCAACGAACATATGGGACTGGTGGATCATCTCTATCAGGGGCTCCTGTCGGACAAGGAGCAGAAGGTCAACAACACGGCCCGGTTATTCATGTCAGGCGAGCAGGAGTTAAAGCGCATCATCACCCAGTACACGAAAAAATGGTGTAAAAAGAATCGCCAGGAACTAAGGCTGGCTGACCATGACCGTTTTACGAAAGATACCGAGGAATTATTCCAGATGGTGCTGTCCCGTATTCAGGATGAAACCGAGCGCCTCTATCCGCTGGTGCGGGAAGTCCAGGGAAGTTCGAAAACCGTAGCCTGAAAAGGTCAGGCTTGCTGATAAAAGATTGCGCTTACTTTCCCCAGTCACGCCGGTTGATAGCATAGTCGCGCACCGTGCCGACGAAGGGAATTGCCAGCATACCCGGTAGCCAGCTGCACCACTTGTCCGCGCGGAAGGTGCGAATGCCAATGGTCATGGCCGCGTGCCCTGCGCGCGGTTGCGCACAATAGGTACCGAACAGACGGTCCCACCACGGCAGGTTGAAACCGAAATTGCTGTTGGTCTCGTCGTCTTCTATGGAATGATGCACACGGTGCATGTCCGGCGTGACTACGATGAGCCGCAGCAGTCTGTCGATACTTTCCGGCAGGCGCACATTGCTGTGGTTGAACATCGATGTCGCATTCAGTATCACCTCGAAAATCACCACTGCCAGTACCGGCGGCCCCAGCAGCAGGATCACCGCAAACTTGATGAGCATGGAGAGCAGGATCTCCAGGGGGTGGAAGCGCGCGCCCGTGGTGACGTCGAAGTCCAGGTCTGCATGATGCACTCGGTGCAGCCGCCACAGGAGCGGCACGGCATGGACCATGACATGCTGCAGCCAGATAAAGAAATCCAGCACCACCACCGACACCAGGACTGCCGCCCAGTACGGTGTCTCGATGTAATTGAACAGTCCCCAGCCCTGTTCGCTCGCAAACAGGGCCACGCCGGTCGCGGCGGCCGGGAAGGCGAGGCGCAACACAACGCTGTTGAAAATGACGAGGCCGATATTGTTTGCCCAGCGTACGCCCTTGGAGGTGAGCAGCCGGCGGCGCGGTGCGATAATCTCCCACGCAGCCATAATGCCGAAAATGAGGCAGAAAAATCCCAGCCGTATCGGCATTTCGTTGTTTATGACGAAGTCGTTGAAATTCATCGGCATGGTATCCTGTACGGCAGCTGGTTTCGCAGTATTGACTGCAAGTATTGAATTTTTATGAATAAATATTCGAAAGCATAAATAATAAAATCAGATAATCAGGCCCGTTGGCAAGACGGCGCACGCATGATCGTTACTCGAACAGCACTGGTTGCGAATTATTGCCGATTGACCTGTTGCATGCGCTTATGGATAAGATGCCGGAACAGGCGTGCAGTTCCATGCATCTGCATATTGATCCTGTATGCGGTAATCTGCCGGCAGTTCATATTGATCGAGTGATATGCACCAGGATTTATTAAAATTAAAAAATTGCCTGGCCTACGTATGTACCCTGCCGCTGCTGGTATGCGTTCCTGTCTATGGCCGCCCGGCAACAGCTGATCTTGAAACGATTCATATCGGTGTCCTGGCGCATCGCGGCAAGGAGCAGGCGCTGGCGCGCTGGTCGCCAACCGCCGACTACATCACCAGCAAGGTGTCCGGTTACCGCTTCGAAATTGTGCCGGTCGATCTGGTTGAAATCGCCGCAGCGGTCGAGGATAGCGCAGTACAGTTCATTCTGACCAATCCCGGTAACTATGTTGATCTGGAATCCCGTTTCGGAGCCTCCCGCATCGCGACCCTGCAAGCTCGCGAACAGGGCAGTACCCGTGTCCGTTACGGGGCGGTGATTGTATCGCGGGTCGACAATGCTGCTATAAACACCCTCGCGGATCTAAAGGGAAAGTCATTTATGGCGGTCAGTTCCGGGGCGTTCGGCGGTTTCCAAATGGCCTGGCGTGAGCTGAAAGAGCATGGAATTGATCCCTTCACGGACTTCAGTATGCTGCATTTTGCGGGATTCCCGCAGGACAGGATTATCGAAGCCGTGCATAACGGCGCCGTTGATGCGGCGACGGTCAGGGCGGAAACACTGGCGCGCATGGTCGAGAGCGGTGCGGTAAAGCTGGATGAATTCCGCATACTCAATCCACAATCTCCCGAGGATAGCCCGTTTCCGCTGAGTACCCGGATGTACCCGGAATGGCCGTTCGCCACCTTGCCGAATACCCCCATGCAACTGGCGACCCGGGTCACGCAGGCCCTGCTCTCGATGCCTGTTGACCATCACGCGGCCAGGGTCGCGCGCACCGGTGGCTGGACAGTGCCGCTTGATTACTCGCCGGTGCACGAATTGATGCGTGCGTTGCAAATCGGGCCATATGAGATGTCGTTTACTGCCGTCTTGAAGCGCTACGCATACTGGTTCATTGTTGCTGCCATTGTCCTGCTTGCACTGATCTTTCTGAGTGGATTTGTATCACGCACCAATCACAGGCTGCGGGAGACGCAGCGAAATCTGCGTAATGAGATTGCCGGACGCGAACGCTCACAGACGGCGCTTGCGCGCTACCGTGACACACTGGAAGAGCAGGTTGCCGAGCGTACCGGGGATCTGGCAACGACGAATCTGGCGCTTGAAAAAAGCCGGGTCGCATTGCGCGAACTGGTAAGAATCACCAGCGCTCCGGAACTATCGCATGATGAAAAGCTTGTTCGCCTGCTGGATACGGGCCGCCGGTACTATAACCTGGCGGTCGGCGTGCTTGTCAGCATCGGTGGCGGTGAGCACAAGGCCTGCAAGGTCTCCGGTGACGCCAGCCTGGTACCGAACCAGTCGGGACATCTGAGCGAGCACTGTGCCTCCCTGCTGATTGATCTGGATGGCGAGCCCCTGGATATCCCGGATCTCGATGACATGCCGGGTGTTGATCCGGAATGTTTGCACCCCGGCTGGAACAGCTACCTGGGTGTCGCCGTACTGGTAGATGGACAGGCTCACTGTACGCTGGAGTTTGCCGGCAGGGAGTCCCGCAATGCCCGGTTGAGCCAGTGGGATCACGACCTGCTGAAAGTCATGGCGCAGTGGATCGGCGATGAACTGGAACGCCAGCTGGCGCATGAATCACTGCAAAAGCACCAGGCGGAGCTGGCGCGCGTGTCGCGCATGAGTACGATCGGGGAGATGGCCGCCAGCCTGGCGCACGAACTGAATCAGCCGTTGACCGGCGCGATAAACTACAGCAGCGCTTGCCTGCGCATGGTACGTGATGGCGAGCCTGATACCGCTAAACTCATCACGGGCATGGAGCGCACCATCGAGGGCGCAACCCTGGCTGCGGATATCATTCGTCAAATCCGCGCGTTTGTGCACAAGGGTGATGCAGAGTACACCCTGGTGGATCTGAATACCGCGGTAAGGAATGTCGCAGCACTGGTCAAGCAGGATATGCAGCGACACGGTGTGGATATCGCGCTTGATCTCGCCGGTGAACTGCCCCCGGTAGAGGGGAACCTGATCCAGCTGGAGCAGGTCATTCTCAACTTTGTCCGCAATGGAATTGATGCCATGGAAAAGGTTATGCCGGCTGGCCGGCGTCTGACCATCGTTACGCGTTGCAACGGTCAGACGGTGTCGCTGGCTGCGGCCGATACCGGGGAAGGCCTGCCGAAGGAGGGCATGGCAAGGATCTTTGATGCATTTTACTCGACCAAACCCGATGGCATGGGCATTGGCCTGTCGATCAGCCGCTCCATTATCGAATCCCATTCGGGCAGGATTATGGCCCGGTCGCGGGCGGGCGGGGGGGCGGAGATCTCCTTCGAATTGCCGGTGGCGGGCACAGCCTGACAGATGCAGCCGGTCGTTTACATCATCGACGATGATCGTATTGCGCGCGAGTCGCTCAAGTGGCTGATCGAGTCAGCCCATCTGCCGACCCGGGTTTATGATGGCGGGCTTGCCTTCATCGAGGATGTGGAACCCGGCACATGCGGGTGCGTATTGCTCGATGTGCGCATGCCTGATATCAACGGTATGGAGCTGCTTGCGAAACTGAAGGAGCGTGGTATTAACCTGCCGGTAATCATTGTGACCGGACATGCGGATGTGGCCATGGCGGTACGGGCCATGAAGATCGGCTCCTATGATTTTATCGAGAAACCATACAATGATGCGCTGATGCTGGAGCGTGTCCAGAGCGCCATCGCCAGTGACCTTGATAACAGGAAAAACCAGCTTCGGATTGATGAAATCCGGCAGCGCACGGAAACACTTACGCCGCGCGAGCGTGAAGTCATGGCTTATGTGCTGCGTTCGGTGCAAAACAAGGTCATTGCCGAGGAGCTTGGGATCAGTATTAAAACAGTGGAACTGCATCGGGCTAATCTGCTGGCAAAAATGCAGGCGGCATCGTCCACCGAGCTCGTCAGGCAGGCATTGATCGCCGGCCTGGACTGAATTTCCGGTGCAGTGCTTTCACAATGTCCCGGCGCCGAAGCCCTTCGTGCGCAGTTCCTTTTTGCATTTGACCTAGGGTTATCCCTAGGTCAAGCACGGGTACACACCAGCTATATCCTGAATCCCGCAGACAATAGACTTCTCGTCACAGGAACCTGTTACTGACAGAGGAGGATCTATAACAATGATCAACATTACCAAAACACGTTTTTCAGTGCTGGCCACGGGCCTGTGCTGTCTGGCGGCCGCAAGCAGTGCAGATGCCCGTGGTCTGCCCGAGTTCACCGGTAACTGCGCCGAGTTGCCCGCAGACCGCACCACGGAGTTTCACGGTAATCCGGCGACCAGCAATCTGAACCTGGCCATGGCCGGCAACCAGTGGGTCGTGTGGCCCGCAGTCATGCGAGGCTTCAATGAATACCGTGCCGCAAGGGAAAGGAAAATCGATCTCACGGCCATTGGTAATCAACCGCGAACCTACGAAGGACTGCAACAGAAGGGCGCCGATTACTTTATCGAGCTGATCCCTCCGGGTCAGGAGCGCGATCAGATCAAGAGCGGCTGCATGTTGCTGGGTAACGAAGACGACCGTAACTTCCTGCCGACGAGCATCCAGGTGAGTTTCGATGTCTTCACCAGCACCAATTTCAACCTGATGCGCGACCTGGGGCAAAGCGGCTGGGTGAAAGAAGCGATTCCCTATATCCGTAACCAGCTGACCCTGATGACCGATGACACCAATAGCAAGGGTATCGGCACCGGAGCGACGGATGACAATGTGATCATAGACGCCACCCTGGATCTGCTGGATCCGGCCATTCGTGTCTCGGAGGTCGACCACATCAACGAGGGCATTCATCGTGGCATCAACGCCATGTATCAGCGCATGGATGAGTTTACCCGTCTAAATGGCACGCTCGGTGAAATCGGCGCCCTGGATGCGGCCCTGGCGTTAGTGGCCACTCCGCAGTCCGGTTCACCCGCCGAGACCCGTACCATCGAGGAGGGCATCACCACCGAGTTTGATCTGTCCAAAAACACTAACTGCCATTACATGAACCATGGGTCCATAGCGGACGGTACCCTGCGTTTGTGCGAGTTCGCGATACTGAACAAGTCCAGTACCCACGAGACCCGGGTGCACCACGTCGAAACACCGGAGCGTATCCTTGCCGGTACTTCCGACGTGGGCCCGGTCTGGGTATCCGAGCTGCAGTTCGCCCTGGATGCCGGTGATGCGGTAAGTGGTTCGCAGATGCCGGATGAGGTCAACCTGCCGGTGGTTTACTCCGTGGCCCTGGTGAGAACCAGGAACGCCAGGCACCGGAGGCTTGCCAGGAAGTTCGTTGATTACCTGCTGGGTGATGCGCAGCAGGCCTTTATCGACGGGGGGTTCTCAGCGCTGACCGGCACTGAGCTGGGCGAGCGCTATTCCTTCGACAGGGATGGCAACTTCATTATTGAAAACTTTACGCCCTGATCCCGCGGGCAGTCTGGCAAGGGGGAGCCCGCTCTTCGGAGCGGGCTTATTTTGCCTACAGGGACGTAGGTACCGCCGCTCTCGGCATCCTGCCTCTCGCGGCACTCGTACATCCATGTACATCGTCGCGGAGCGCAGGGACGGCCGTTCTGGCACATCCATGTGCTCCACGGCACTCGGACATCCTGTCCATCGCGCGTGAGCGGTGTGCCGGATGACCAGCTGTATTGCGGGGAATAAATTAGAATTCGTCAGGCGCCATGCCCGTCAATGCCTTCAGCGGCAAAATCGACCATCCGCTGGGTGGACTTTAACGCCTTGACCCGGATTTCTTCGGGGACATGAATTTCATTAGTGCCGGTTTTCAGCACTTCGGCCAGGTTGCGCAGGTGGTTCATGGCCATCCAGGGGCAGTGGGCACAACTTTCGCAGGTCGCGCCCTCACCGGCGGAGGGTGCCTCCAGGAAGGTCTTGTCGGGTGCCGCCTGTTTCATTTTGTAGAAGATGCCGTTGTCGGTAGCAACGATGAAGCGCTTGTTGGGGAGTTGTTTTGCCGCACGGATCAACTGGGTGGTCGAGCCGACCACATCCGCCATGGCGATGACGGCTTCGGGTGACTCCGGGTGTACCAGTACGGCGGCATCCGGATATTTTTTTATCAGGTTTTGCAGGGCGCCGGCCTTGAAGCGCTCATGCACAATGCAGCTGCCCTGCCACAGCAGCATGTCGGCGCCGGTGGTGCGCTGCACATAATCACCCAGATGACGGTCCGGCGCCCAGAGAATCTTTTCGCCTTTTGCCTTGAGGTGCCTGGCGACATCCACGGCGATGCTGGACGTCACGACCCAGTCGGCCCGGGCCTTGACCGCGGCGCTGGTGTTCGCATACACCACCACGGTCCGGTCCGGATGGGCATCGCAAAAGGGGATGAACTGCTCCGCCGGGCAGCCCAGGTCCAGCGAGCATTCGGCCTCCAGGGTCGGCATGAGGACGCGCTTCTCCGGATTCAGGATCTTGGCGGTTTCCCCCATAAAGCGGACGCCGGCGACGACCAGGGTGCTGGCCGGGTGCCGGTTGCCGAAGCGTGCCATCTCCAGCGAATCGGCGACGGTGCCACCGGTCTCGTCGGCAATCATCTGCAGGTCTTCGTCGGTGTAGTAATGTGCGACCAGCACGGCATCCTTGTCTTTCAGCAACTGCCTGATTTCAGCAATCAGTGCGTCACGCTCGCCGGGCGCATATTCAGGTTGGGGCACACTGCCGGGCAGGGGGTAGGGCTGTGCCGGCAGGATCGGCGCCAACGGTATCCGGGTTGTGTCGGTCATCGCAGTCTCTTTCAGGTCTTCATCCTGAATATGGGGGTGCAGGTGCAATTTTACAAGGTACTGAATTATATTGATAATTTAGTTACCATTCGCCTTTATTGCAGATCGGTGCCGGTCGCTGACGGAATGGTAAGGGCTGCGGGCCGGGATACGGGATAGGCCCAGGCCAGCCGTGGCTGCCAGGACGCGCCTCAGTCCTCCGCCTGGCGGCTGGCGTCGGTCTCACGGGTGAGTTCTTGCAGGTATGCCGCGGCGTCCGCATCGCCTTTACTGGCGGCCTGCTGGAACCAGTGGCCGGCTTTTTCGAGGTCGCGGACCACACCCTGGCCATGCAGATACATGATGCCGAGGTTGGTTTGTGCATCGACGAAGCCCTGTTCGGCGGCCTTGTGATACCAGTGAGCCGCTCTGGCAAGGTCCTGGGCTACACCGGCGCCTTCGTCATAAAGCACCCCGAGGTTGTACTGGGCCTCGATATCGCCCAGCTCGGCCAGTGGCAACCACTCCGCGTAGGCTGCCGCGTAGTCGCCCTTCAGGTAGGACTGATAGCCACCGCCGAGGATCGTCCATGTGGGCATGCCCGCCATCAGCTATGGACAGAATAATAAGTATTGATCACCATCGGTTACATTCTAATGACTTTTAACCGGGTATGTATAGCCATCACCGGGCAGGATCCATAAGATGGTATGGCAGCGGCCGAAAGGTGTGTGCTCGCTGTCAGTTAACGTCGATGAAGGGTGCAACTGATCGTTTATTATGAATAAGTGTCTGATGCCTGATTTGCCACAGGTGCCGTATGGTTACTCCGGCGTTGATGTGTTGCGGGATTTCTGAGGCATGCGCGGACGTATATTGCGCACGATTGTCCGTATTGCGCTGCTGGCAGCATGCATCACAGGCGCCAGGCCGGGTGCGGCGGCGGACCCGGAAGAGGACTTTCCCCAGTTTGACGATCAGCCACTGACCGAACCACTTGAATTTCCGGACTGGTTCAAGCTCAGTTTTCTGGATCTCCGCGAGGAACTGAAAGAAGCCGGGGAGCAGGGGAAGGCAGGAATCATCCTCTACTTCGGACAGAAATACTGCGCCTATTGCAGACAATTCCTTGAGCATGACCTGACCAGGGAAGATATCCGGCAGTATATGATTGAACACTTCAACGTCATCGGTATCGATATTCACGGGCAGCGCACGGTCACCGACATATCCGGCAGGGAACGGGAGGAGAACCGGTTCGCTGTTGACGAGAAGACCAACTTTACACCTGCGGTTGTGTTTTATGACACCGGGGGACAAGAGGCCCTGCGCCTGCGGGGTTACTACCCGCCGTACCGTTTTCGTGCCGCGCTCGAGTACGTTGCCGACGGCCATTATAAAAACGAAGCTTTCAGGGATTATCTGGCACGCGCCGATGTGCCGCTGATATTCGAACCCGGTGACTTGAGTGAGGAGTCCTTCTTTATGCCGGGCCCCTATATGCTGGACCGCAGCCGGTTGCCCGGTGAGCGCCCGCTGGCGGTGTTCTTCGAACAGGGCGACTGCCATGCCTGCGATGTCCTGCACACCAGTCCGCTGAATGAACCGGAGATCAGGGCGCGCATCAAGCAGATGGAAAGTATCCAGTTATCTATCTGGGCGGATACCCCGGTGATCACCCCGGCAGGCGAACGGACGACGGCCAGGAAGTGGGCCGCGCAGCTGGGGCTGTTTTACACGCCCACACTGATCTTTTTTGACGCGGCCGGCCGCGAGATCATCCGGGTCGATTCGGTAGTGCAGTTTTACCGCCTGCGCAATGTGCTCGATTACATCCTGAGCGGCGGTTACCGGAAATACGCGACCTTCGAGCGCTGGCGGCAGTTACGCAGGTCCGGAACTGACGAATAGTACTGCCGGGGCGTGCCATTGGCTGCCGGGCAGTTTCAGGTGCAGTGGCCGGGCGCGCTAGCTGTCCTGCCAGCGCCTGAATATCAGGGTTGCGTTGGTGCCACCAAAGCCGAAGCTGTTGGACATGACGGTATTCAGGCCGGCATTGTCGATACGTTCACGCACAATCGGGAAATCCGCACCGGCGGGATCCAGTTCGGTAATGTTGGCGGATGCGCTGATAAAATCGCCCTGCATCATGAGCAGGGAATAGATTGCTTCATGTACACCTGCGGCACCCAGTGAGTGACCGGAGAGCGATTTTGTCGAGCTAATCCTCGGGATATCATCACCGAATACATTACGCACTGCTTCCAGTTCGCGTATATCACCGACCGGTGTGCTGGTGCCATGTGCATTGATATAGTCCACCGGCCCGTCGATGGTTGCCATCGCCTGCTGCATGCAGCGGGTTGCACCTTCGCCGGAGGGTTGCACCATGTCATAACCGTCCGAGGTGGCGCCATAACCTACCAGCTCGGCATAAATTTTCGCGCCGCGCGCCCGGGCATGTTCCAGCTCTTCCAGTACCACCATGCCGCCACCGCCGGCGATGACAAAGCCATCACGGGTTGCGTCATAAGGCCGTGAAGCGGTCTGCGGGGAATCATTGTATTTCGAGGACAGTGCGCCCATGGCATCGAACATCAGCGTCAGTGTCCAGTGCAGTTCTTCGCCGCCACCGGCAAAAATGATGTCCTGCTTGCCGAACTGGATCAATTCTGCGCCATTCCCGATGCAATGGGCGCTGGTGGAGCAGGCCGAACTGATGGAGTAGTTCACACCGAGGATCTTGAACGGTGTCGCCAGGCAGGCCGAGTTGGTGCTCGACATGGTGCGCGGGACCATATACGGCCCGACCTTTCTGAGCCCCTTGGCACGCAGTGTATCGACGGCCAGCGCGACATTTTCCGTTGACGCGCCTCCGGAACCGGCTATCAGGCCGGTGCGAACACTGGATACCATGTCATCATCGAGTCCGGAGTCTTCGATGGCTTCTTTCATGGCAATGTAGTTATAAGCCGCACTGTTGCCCATGAAACGCCGCAGTTTGCGGTCGATCGAGTTCCTCTATGTCGATATCAATAGTACCTGCCACGTGGCTGCGAAAGCCCAGGTCTTTGTACTCCGGTATATATTCAATACCGGAGCGTCCCTCGTGCAGCGCGGAGCGTACCGTTTCCTTGTTGTTTCCGAGGCTTGATACAATGCCCATGCCTGTAATAACTACACGACGCATGATAGTTTCCTAAAAATTATCTGTTGAAGTAAACAAGCCGACGCGCAGGCTGCTGGCCGTGTATATCTCACGGCCATCTATTTCCATAATGCCGTCGGCAATTCCCATATTGAGTTTGCGCTGAATAATGCGTTTTATATTGATCCGGTAAGTGACCAGTCTGGTTGTTCGGAGTTACCTGACCGGTGAATTTTACCTCACCTGCGCCAAGTGCCCGTCCACGCCCCGGTGCGCCGACCCAGCCGAGATAAAAACCGACCAGCTGCCACATTGCATCAAGACCGAGACAGCCCGGCATGACCGGGTCACCTTCAAAGTGGCAGCCAAAAAACCACAGTTCGGGTTTGATGTCCAGTTCGGCGACAAGTTGCCCCTTGCCGTAGCTGCCCCCCGATTCGCTGATCTCGATAATTCGATCGACCATCAGCATGTTCGGCAGCGGCAGCTGGGCGTTGCCCGGGCCGAATATTTTTCCGTGGCCACAGGCAATCAACTCATCATAGTCATAGCTGTTCTTTCTGGCGGCCGCATGCGCATTGCCGGACTCTGTTGGCTGATTCATTATGGAGTTCTTGCCTGCGTTAAGTGTGAAAGGCGATATTCTAGTCCACTTTGCGGCAAGTCTGAAATATATTGTCCGCTGCCGGCGGTAATGCGTCGTCATGGTGCGTCGCATCCCGCAGGTCCCGGCGGCGGGAAATATCACCCGGGCGATGCGCTGCCGGTCTAGTCGCGGAAGTTTGTATATTGTAGCGGCAGGCCCAGTTTGGCGTCATCCAGCATTGCTATGATATTTTGCAGGTCATCGCGTTTTTTACCGGTAATCCGCACCTTGTCGCCCTGAATACTTGCCTGGACTTTCAGTTTCGTTTCCTTGGATAGCTTGACGATTTTCCTGGCCATGTCCTGGTCTATCCCCTGGCAAACGGTGATCACCAGGCTGGCCTTGTTGCCGCTTGATACGATGTCTCCCTGAGATAATGCGGCGATATCGATACCCCTTTTTGCCATTTTTTTGTGCAGGATATCGAGAATCTGCTTGATCTGGAATTCGTTGTCGCTGTGCAGGGTCAGTGTGGATTCTTTCAGTTCAACCCGTGAATCACTGCCCTTGAAGTCAAACCGGTTGCCGACCTCGCGATTGGTCTGATCGACTGCATTGGCGACTTCATGCTCGTCAACCTCTGAAACGATATCGAATGAAGGCATGGTGTGACATCCGCTCCTGCTGGCTGCTGCGTCAGGCTGTATTATTATGTATAAGCGCCGCGCCTACAAATAGGCGGGTTACCGGCAGGTGTCATATGCCTGCCGCCGGCTGCAAACAGGCGGGTACGGATTATCACCGAATGATTGTTGCGACCGGAGTTGTTATCTGAACCAGTTCCAGGGGGTGAACAGGGTGAATATCAGGCGCATTAGACCGCTGCCTTCGTCGGGTATGACCTCGATGCTCTCGATCTGTGTCGCGCGCGGCCTGACTGTGCTGTCGGTGGCGCCGGGTGGTGGCTTGGCAGCCACGTTTTTTGTGGCTGCAGGTGCTGCGGTTACGGGTTTCCCGGGCATGGGCTTCCCAGGCACGGGCTTCCCGGGCACGGGCCTCCCGGGCACAGGCTTCCCGGCACCGGGACTGCCGGCAGGCGGGTTACTCCTGGCCGGGGAGGTGCGCGCCATACCCGTGCTTTCAGCGGCTGATCCGGTTATTCGGGTTGTGCTGGATGATCTGGAGACATCCGGACGCGGTTCTGCCACGTCGATTCTGGTTGCGATGTCAGGGACCGGGCCGGCAAACAGCGTGGGCAGGGGTTTCTCGCTTTCCTTGCTGCCGGGTCCAGCAGTCCCGGGAGGATCGAGATAGCCGATCGTTGGCTCGGGGGTGAATGCCTCCACCTCCTCGATTTCCGCCCCGTTCTTGAGTAACTCGTCGATATCGAAAGGCTTGCGCGCCGGTTTTACACCGACCGGATTGGCGTCTTCCTCTTCAAATATCGACGTGTCGCTGGTAAAGATTGCCTTTTTGCCCGGTGTGGAAATTATTTCGGGGTCTTTGAATACCACCTGATTGCCGCCCTGGGAGATGGCATGGGCCAGGCGCTGGTCGCCAATCGAGAGTAATTCCTCGAAGCGCGTGTTGCGCCTGATATCCGGCGAGGCAATACCGATGCTGACTGTTACGCGGATCCTCGCCCCCTCGTGTCTGATAATGCGCGAACTGATGTCCCGGTTAATGCGCTCTGCCAGAGCGCGTATACCGGTGTTGTTCATGCCGGGCAGCAACAATGCGAACCGGGCAGTACCGATACGCGCGGCCGTGTCTTCCTGGCGGATCGCAGCTTGCAATACCATGGTAACCGCCTTGATGACGAGTTCGGAAACATTGTCTCCATACTGTGCAAACAGGTCACCGTAATCGTCTATCTCGAGGCGGAACATCGACAGACTGGTGCCGTGCCGGATTGCATAAGACAGTTGCTGGTAACTGCGTTCCATAAACGCAGTTTCATTGGCAAGCCCTGTCAGCGGGTCGATCAGGGATTTCTCTTCCAGGGTAACCTTTTCTTTCTCGAGCGTACTGGCGGCGGAGTGCGAACTGGCATGTGCCTGAGTGCGTGCCAGCAGATGAACTGAATCGAAGGGTTTGCCGATGAAATCGGTCGCGCCGGCCTGGCGTGCACGTTCCTTGATAGTGTCGGAATCATTGGCGCCGGTTATGACAATGACCGGGAGATTGCTTATCTGTGGTTGCGTTGAATTGCGGATACGTTCAAGCAGTCCGAATCCGTCGAGCCTCGGCATGGTCAGGTCGGTGACAACCATCGAAAAGGTCTCCTCACCTGAAAGGATTTCCCATGCATTCTCGCCATCCACGGCCTCGGTGGTCTCGAAATGGTCACGCAGGATTTTACGGGCTGTGACCCGGATAACCTTGGAGTCATCCACGATCAGCAAGCGTGGCTTGTCTGCAGTATTTTCACTCATAAAGATTGCTCGTGCCCCGGCTTGATTCTCAATATGTCCCGTTCCGTTCTATCGGCAATTCCGGCCTCCGGCTTTAATACCTGCATAAGTGGTTGCGCGGGCCGGCCTGACCGGGCATGTCCTGCGGGCGACATGAATTGAAACCTGGCTGCGGTGGGCGTGGGGTCGTGGAATGGTGGTAATATCCCGATAATCAACGGACTGGCCCCGGCGGGTCTCGAAGCACCTGCCAGGTGTCGCTGCCGTGCATGCGGAGCGGCCGGGAATCCAGGCAATGTCAATGTGACGCAGTACAGGAATTTTGTCATGACACAGGGACTCTTCGAACAGATGGCCCGGATTAAAAGATTTGTCTGGGACGATGACCTGCGTCTTCTTGGCGGCCTGCGCAGGACGGTGGTTTTCGTGCTGCGTGTTACACACATGTTGTTCCGGGAGCTTATGGGTGGCCAGTTGAACCTCAGGGCCATGAGTCTTGTGTACACGACGCTCCTGTCGATTGTGCCGCTGCTGGCAGTCAGTTTCTCCGTGCTCAAGGGGTTTGGCGTGCATAACAAGGTCGAGCCCCTGCTGTTCAACCTGCTGGCGCCGCTCGGTCCAAAGGGGGCCGAGGTAACGCAGAACATCATCGGGTTTGTGGAAAATGTCAAAGTCGGCGTCCTCGGGTCGCTGGGTTTTGCCCTGCTGATATATACAGTCATCGCCCTGGTCCAGAAAATCGAAGCCGCATTCAATTTTGTCTGGCAGGTAGACCGGCTGCGCTCGATTACACAGCGCTTCAGCAATTATCTGAGTGTTATCCTTATCGGCCCGGTACTCATCTTCAGCGCTATCGGCTTTGCCGCTGCCGTCGTCAACATGGATCTTGCGCAACAGCTGATGACGCTGGAGCCATTCGGTACGTTGCTGTTGTACGGTAGCAAGCTGGTACCGTATATCCTGGTCTGCGTTGCCTTTACCCTGATTTATATCTTTATCCCCAATACGCACGTACAGCTGGGTGCCGCACTGGTGGGTGGTGTGATTGCCGGGGTGCTGTGGAAAGCGACCGGTTGGGGTTTTGCGCAGTTCATTGCCACGTCATCGAAGTATGCGGCGATTTATTCCAGCTTCGCCATAATGATTTTACTGCTTATCTGGATGTATCTGAGCTGGCTGATTCTGCTGGTTGGGTCGCAGATAGCCTTTTTCGTGCAATTCCCGAAATACATGACGATGAATCGGGTGCGGCTGGTGCTGAGTAATCGCATGCGTGAACGGCTTGCACTGCAGATCATGTATCTTGCCGGTTACAACCACTGCCATAACAAGCCGCCCTGGAACCTCGACCAGTTCATCGAGCGGATGGATCTGCCCGGCGAGCCGGTGCATCGAGCCATCCGGTTTCTGGTTGATGCCGGCTACCTGGCCGAGATTAGCCAAGAAGAACCGCCGGTCTATTTGCCCGTGCATGACATCAGGGACCATCCGCCTGGTCGACCTGCTGGCGGATATTCGTGCTGCTGGCGAAAGCCGGTTCCTGAGTCTGCAGCATCTGGTGCCGCTGGCCGTAGTCGACCGGTTGATGTCGCAATTGAATGATGCCGCGAAGACTGCACTGGGTGACAAGACGCTCAGGGACCTGGTGCTGGACACTGCGTCCATGCCGGAGACAATTGCCGCCACGGTCGATGAGATAGAACCCGCTGTGCGGGAACAGGCTGCGATTACTCCAGCAGGGTCAGAGTCCCTTTGATATCTTCCGCAGTGCCGGTTTTCCTGCGTGGCCGGTGTGATGATCATCCAGGCCGGCAGGTTTGCCTGCATCGTGCAGATACAGTTGGGCGGGCGTCTGGCTGGCGCAACCGTGAAAACCGGGCTGGTGGCTGATGCGGTAATACCATGCGGCATAGCCACCGGATGTTGCGGGTGACCGGACCGGTGTGGGTTCCACGCGTCCCGTGACTGTACCGTTGAGTAGCCAGGTTCCACCACACAACTCGTTACCGGTTTTTTCCCGGGCATTTCCCACGGCGATGTGTGTGAGTGCCCTGGCAACGGCAGCCGTCTGTGCCTGGTCGCGCGGTACCCAGGCGATGAAATGAACCTGTGTCGGGTCCAGTGCGGGAATCGCGCTGCCGGTCGCGGGACTGAAGTCACTGTCGGCGGCCGGATTGATGCTGCAGGCGACGAGCAGAGTGTGAGTGCACAGTATTGAAATTATTGAAATAATTCTGGTTCTCATGGTGCTGTTCTCCGTGGCCGTCTGGAGCTGGTATCATTCAGATAACAGTTTCCCCGGGTGTTGAGAAACAGCTTAATAAGCCCGGGGGTGAAAGTCTGTGATGCAGGTACAGGATTCAACTGTCCATGAACGGGCAGCGCTAGTCCCGAATCTCCAGAGGCGCATAAGGTTACTTATGATTTCCAATTCCAGCGCGAGTTATTCCAGGCAGGTCGAGCATCATTCAGGGCTGGTTGAGGAATGTGTGGAGACGCTTTGTGGATACGGTTGTATCCGGGTGTCGAATTACATCGAGTTGCTGGAGGCCGGCCGGTTTTTCCCGGAGGTCGCGGCACTCGATGCAGAACAGCGCGCCGAGGTGCTGGCGGAGCTGATTTCCATCATGGCGGCCTACAACGGGGTGTGCGGGCGCTGATGGTTTACCAGGAATCCTTTCCCGTTGCCGCCGGTGGCCGGGGATCTTTTCAGATAACAGATTTGATACAGCAGCAGGTGCAAAAGTCCGGTGTCCGTACCGGCATATGCCATGTCTACCTGCAGCACACCAGTGCGTCACTGATGCTGTGCGAGAATGCCGATCCGGATGTGCGCATGGATCTGGAGCGTTTTATGGCGCGGCTGGTGCCTGACGGGGATCCCCTGTTCGAGCATACGGCGGAAGGTCCGGATGACATGCCGGCCCATGTGCGGGCTGTGCTGACACATACCGACCTCACCCTGCCGGTTACTGCAGGACAGTGTGAACTGGGGACATGGCAGGGTGTGTATTTATGGGAACACCGCCGCCACAAGCAGCGGCGCAGGATTACGGTAACGGTGTACGGAGAGTAGTGTGACCGCTAGTGCGGGTGGAGAGTGTTGTCTTGCCCCGCCCTGCGATCCAGATCAGGGACCCTGGGCTCTTCACCCAGTAAATCATCAATTTCGCTGGCCAGATCGTTGATTTCGGCTGCGCATGCCTCGGCTTCTGATTCCACATCTTTGAGATCCGTGCCGGTTTCCGGTGCGGTTCCCAGTTTTCCTGTGTGCGCTGCGCCGATCCGGGGGCCGGGCGCTTCTTCGCCGCATAATTGCTGGGCGCCGGTGGCCAGGTGTTCGTACACGGACCGGTAACTTTGGGTCATTTCCTGTACCAGTTCCGAGGTGCGCATGAAATGCTGGGTCACCTGGTCACGGTAATCCGTGAATCGATCCTTGAGTTGATCAAGCTCTTCCTGCAGTTTGCGCGTCCTGCCATGCCGGGTGTTAATGAGGTAAGCGACGATACAGCCCAGTGTGCCGCCCAGCAGAAAACTCAGCAGTCCAATGACCCAGAAGGAAGTTGTCCCGTCAAGTACTGTCATTTATCGCTCCTCGGTATTGTGCGGCAGTCCGGCGAAATATTCTGCCTGCCGTGTTGGCCGTCATTGTACTGGATTCCGCCAGTAAGTGAATATGCTGTATGTGGCTGCGGATGCCTGTACAGCGGCGGGGAATAAACACCTGAATGCAGTCGGTTATATGACGGACTGCGTATCAATGGCCCGGCCGGGCGCCGAAAATTGCAGTGCCTACCCTGACCATGGTGGCGCCCTCGGCGATGGCGATTTCGAAATCACTGCTCATACCCATGGAAAGTTCCTGAAAATGATCTGCGCCAAAACGTGCAGCGCAGCGGTCACGCAGATCGCGTAACGCGCTGAAGTCTCGACGGCGTTCTTCCGGAGACGCCGCGCTGCGCCCGATGGTCATCAACCCGCGTAACCGGATTCCCGGGAGTTCTGTGCGCAGAAATTCATCTACAAAGGGGTATACACGGCTGGCGGACAGACCGGACTTGGCGGGATCATCGGCAATATTGATCTGCAGCAGGACATTCAGTGCCGGTGTCGTTACGGATATGCAGCCGGACAGTCTGGTGGCCAGCTTGAGGCTGTCCAGGGTATGCAACCAGGCGAAGTTGCCCGGAATGAAGCGTGCCTTGTTGGATTGCAGATGGCCGATAAAATGCCACTCGGTCGCGGGGTCGTCCAGCAACTGCTGTTTTGTCTGTGCATCCTGCACTGTGTTTTCACCAAAGCAGCGCTGGCCTGCCGCGATTGCCTGCCGGACCAGGTCCGGCGTCATGTATTTCGATACGGCAATCAGCCTGATTTCATCAGGTTTTCTGCCGGCAACTGCAGCGGCACGGTGTATCCGTTCGATTACGGCCTCGAGATTGTGGCTGATCGTGCCCGCTGCCGGTGTCATGTTGCCAGGCCCCTGGCGCCCCGGGCCTGCACAACATTGTGCGGGTGACCATCGAGGAAAGCCCGAATATTGCCGGCGATCTCGTTGATCAGCCGCTGGCGGCTCCGGATACCGGCCCAGGCAATATGGGGCGTTACAATCAGGTTGGGTAGTGACAGTGCCAGCAGCGGGTTGCCGCTGCGCGGGGGTTCCTCGGTCAGTACATCTACCGCGGCCCCCGCCAGCTGCCCTGACAGCAGCGCCGCGGAGAGCGCCGCTTCATCGACGATGCCGCCGCGTGCGGTGTTGACGAGTATGGCATCGCTGCGCATCAGGTTGAGTTCCGCAGCACCGATCAGGCCGCGGGTCTCCCCGGTGAGCGGGCAGTGCAGGCTCACGATATGTGACTGCGCCAGCAGCTCGTGCAGGGGTGTGCGTCCTGGCTGCAGTGGTGTGCCGGGGCGCTGTGCAATCAGTACCTGCATACCGAATGCGGTGCCCATGCGCGCGACGGCCTTGCCGAGTTCTCCGTAGCCGACAATTCCCAGTGTTTGTCCGGTCAGTTCCCGAATGGGAAAATCCAGCAGGCAGAAGTTGCCAGCCTGCTGCCAGGCCCCACGCTGGACGGCGTCGCGGTATTCGGACAGCCTGTGGGTGAGTGCAAGTATGACTGCGAATACATGTTCCACGACGGAGTCCGTGGCATATGCCTGGACATTGCAGACCGTAATATTACGCGCCCGGGCCGCTTCCAGATCAATATTGTTGGTACCCGTGGCCGCGATGCAGATGAGCTTGAGATCAGGGGCTGTCCTCAGGTCACGATCATCAATCCTTACCTTGTTACATGCAACGACAGCGGCGTGCGCGATGCGCGGGCCGACACTGCCCGGTTCCGTTGTTGCGTGGAATGTCCATTCGGGCAGTTCGTTGCGCAGTGACTGCAGGTCGAGGTCATCCCTGTCTACCGTGGCAAGATCGAGAAATACGCCGTGCATCTGGCCTGTATTCATATTCGTATGACAGGCATTAGTTACCCAGCATGTCTTGCTTCAGCGATTTACTGACCGGTTTTGATCCGAGCCATACACGCAGCAGGAAACGAAAAAAGTCATTGCCAGTGACAACACCACGTGATTCACCGTTTATGCGGACAGTTGTCCCGGTAGCGGGCTGATAGTCAATCCGGATAGTGTCGCCTTCATGAACAGTTTGAAAATATGAATTGAATTGTTCCAGTCTGGCTGCAATGGCTTGCATGTCTTCCTTCGAGAGGTTCTTCTCCAGCCCGTCATTCCAGCCGCCGGTGATCTTGTCCTTGCTCACCTCGCCACGCATGAAATACATCAGTACGCTGGCAGGTCCCGTATCGCTCAGGATGGCACGCACGTCCGGTGTCCTGGCAGGCAGGTACAGCGCGCCAATATAGATATCCATGAAGAATTTCTTCCTGATACCGGCGCCATTCAGCAGCAACTCCGGCGCGCCGCTGGCGGGCGCAAGCGCGTCGGGAATTTCGACACCGGCAATCTGCGTTGCAGCAGCCGGCAGGCCTGTTAATAGCAGGCTGCAGCAAAGAACGATGGTCAGTCTGAGCATCTTGTTTTCTCCAGTGAGATTCGGGAAGGCCGCGGACATTCAACTGTGCCGCCCCGGATGCTTGATGATGTCTTGTACGCGTACCGGGAACTCGCTCGATTCGAGGTCGCTGCAATAGTGTTCCAGTGTAAGTTTGACAACCGGAAAGGCAAGTTTCTCCCAGGGAATCTCGTGTGCAGCGAACAGCTGCACATCCAGGCTTTCCGGGCCGGGTTCAAAGTCCCCCGTCCGCAGGTGCGCGAGAAACATCATGTACACCTGATTGATATGCGGGATACTGAAGACACCGTAGAGTTTCATCGACTCAACGCGCGCGCGGGCCTCTTCCCAGGTCTCGCGGGCTGCGGCCTGTTCTGTGGATTCACCGTTTTCCATGAATCCAGCCGGCAGTGTCCACAGACCGTAACGGGGTTCGATCGCCCGCCGGCACAACAGCAGGCGACCTTGCCACTGCGGTATGCAGCCGGCGACAATATTCGGGTTCTGGTAATGAATGATATTGCAGTTCTCGCAGACAAAGCGGGTGCGATTGTCGCCTGCAGGGATTTTTTCTACTACCGGTGCGCCACAATTGCTGCAATAGATCATATGAAACAGGAGTAGCTGTGTTGTCCTTGCGGGGGAGTGGTTTGTTCTCGTAAACAATAGCATATATCCTGAAATCAAGTCTCGAATGACAGTATGGATATTATTTCCGAATATGAAGCCATTCTATGAGTCCCGACAACTGCGGTTTTCCTGCACCCGCTGCGGAGAGTGTTGTATTGCCAGTGGTGATTATTATGTTTTCCTGAGCGCGCAGGAAGCCGAAAAAATACGCCGGTTTCTGGGCTTGTCGCGCAGCTGGTTTCGGCGGCGCTATCTCGAGCGACTGGAAACCGGGGACATGGTGGCCTCCTCGGGCCAGGATGACCGCTGTGTTTTCCTGGACCGGGACGGGCGCTGCCGGATTTATCCGGTGCGGCCCCTGCAGTGCCGCACCTATCCCTTCTGGCCGGAAGTGGTGCACAGTGCATCGGCCTGGCGCGCGGAGGCCAGGCGCTGTGAAGGTATCAACTGCGGCCCCGTGGTGCCTGTGGACAGGATACGCCGCCGGGTAACGGCCTGCCTGAAACAGCCGTAATAACCGGTGCTACCCGGGATCCGCGTGGTCATGCCTGACACTTCCCGCAGCGAAGACGCAAAATAACTGACCGGTACCTGCCGGTGCATGGGTGTCGTGATACAGGCTGACCAGCTGCATACCCCGGGCCGGCTCCAGTAGCGGTCCGCGGGTCAGGGTGTCGATGTCCTCACCGCCCAGCAGTTGCTGCGCAATGGTCAGATACAGGCGGTTGACCACCCCGGCTGACAACAGGGTGTAGAAAACGGACGGGCCGGCGATTGCATACATGCTGCGGTAATCGTGCCCGGCAAGTTGTGCAATCATTGCTTTCCCGTCGACCTGATTACCGTGCCCGGCATGAATGACCGTGATGCCGGCATTTTCCAGGGCCGCGCACCGTTTTGCGTCGGCCTGCGCGCCGGTCACTGCAAAAATCCGGCGCTGCTGGTCCTGGTAGGGCTGCAACGATGCGAGCGGGAGGTCCAGACTGCCGCTCATGATGGCAATATCCGGTTGCCGGGTGAGCCCCTGTGCCTTGCGCCATGCATGAATATCGGAATATGCGGACGCCGTGCTGACCGGCAGCCAGTCCTGGGCTTCCCCCGCCACACTTTGCCTGAAAAAACGGCCGCTGGTGATCAATATGTCCGCTTGCCCGGCAAGCTCCTGATACAGCCGCCAGTCACGGGGATTTGCGATTGCGTCAGGGACTGTATGCGTCGCGCGCCCGGCGGCCGCGACTGCAATGCGGCCATCCAGCGAGGTGACGAAATTACTGTATAAAAACGGTTCCCCGGCCTGACCCCGCTTATGTAACCGGTGTTCCAGGTACAAGCCGTCCAGGGTGACCTCCCCGCCGGGGGCCGGATATAACCGGATAAGGGGTGCACCCATGTTAATCGATCCTTTTGGCAAGCCGCATATCAGCGGTTCCTGACTGGCCGGGGTACTTCCCATGGGTCCCGGAATGTATGGAAGCCCCGTGGCGTGTGACCGACGGAAATGGGAAATAGAATATATTATAACAAGTTACGTTTTTTATGTGGCATCCAATGCAAACTCCGCTCGCATTGTGCCGGGTCCATAATGTGCATGTCATGGTGCGAGTGTACAATCGGAATTTGTAGCTATACTTGATATCACGCCTGGTCACCCGGGGAGGGGCGCGCCAGCCGCTATCTGCAAAACAACAACAATGGAAACACTGATAAGTATGCAAGGGATGAAACAAACTGTTGTCTATCTGGGGGACTGTCCGGCCGAAGATGAACTTGTTCATCGGGTCGAGTCCGCCGGTGTCACGCTGCATTTTCTCGATAGTCCAAAGCAGTTATCGCAGACACTCCTCAAGACCAGGGCCGCCGTTCTGGTTGTTGACCTGGAGAGCGGCGCAACCGAACAGGCCTGCCTGGATGAGGTGCAGGCTGCGCTGGTCAAAATCGAGGACTTGCCGCTCGTGGTGTTTTTATCCGGGCGTGCCGATCAGGATATACGCCTGCGGTCGGTGCAGGCCGGCGGTAATGTATTTCTTGCCAAGCCAGCGCCTCCCCGGGTACTGATGCAGTATCTGGAGTCTTGCCTGTTGCCGGGCCAGGCTGGATACCGGGTGCTGATTATCGGTGCGACGCCGGACCTGCTAACCGGTACGGTGCCGGTACTGGAACAGGCCGGTATGACCGTCAGGCAGGTGAAGAGTCCCTCCCAGACGCTGCTCTCTGTCATCAATTTCTCACCCGATGTGCTGGTTATTGAAGAGTCGCTGGACGGTTGCAGCGGCGAGGACCTCGCACGCATGATTCACCAGATCGCGGATTACGTTGATTTGCCGGTACTGTTTCTCTGTTCGCCACAAGACCGTGGCCGTGACCGTGACCGTGACAGACACAGTGACAACGGTTGCGAATGGCTCGGGTCCGCTAAAGTGAAACCGGAAAAACTGCTGACGCGCATCCAGCAACAGGCCAGTGCGTCTCGTGCGCGCAACTATCGGCTGCGCTATTTACAGACCCGTGACCCCGTTACGGGGCTATTAAACCGGCAGGAGTTTCTGGCGGAGCTGGAGCGGGGTGTGTATAACGGCGAGTCCACTGCGCTGATGTTGCTGGAACTGGATAATCTGCAACACGAATACCCGCAGCTTGCCCCGCATGCGCTGGATCATCTCCTGGTCAAGATTGCACAGATGACGGGTACGCTTGCAACATCATCCCTGTTGTCCGGACGCATTGGAGACTATTCTCTGGCCTATATCATCGGTGGTAAAACATGCGCGGAAATGAAGGCCATGGGCAGGCAGCTCGGTAATGCGATTAGCTCGCAGGTATTTGAATCAGGTGACCATTCAGTCGCAATCGGTTGCCATATCGGGATTGCCATGCCGCGACAGCGACTCGAGGGTGGGCTGCCGTTGTTATCACTGGCATTAAAGGCGTGCGCGGAAGCGCGTGTCACGGGTATGGGTAACAGCAGGGTCACAGTGAGAATGCTGGATGTTGACGTTGCCGGTAGCGGCCGCAATCAGGAGGAGGCCGCACTGCTGGCGCTCTTGCGGGATACCGCCAGCACGACCCGCTTGCATCTGGTCTACCAGCCAATTGCCTCATTTAAAGGCAACCCTGTCGAAAAATATGAAGTCCTGTTGCGGCTGCATGACACAGCAAATCAACCCGTATCACCCGCCAGATTCATTGCCCTGGCTGAATCCAACGGTCTGATGGAGTCGATCGACCGCTGGGTTGTTAAACAGGTGGTGATGACGATGCAGCGCCGGGCCATCAGCACCCGTTTTTTCGTCAAGTTATCAACCGGCAGCCTGCGTGATCCCGGTTTTGTGGGCTTCCTGAAACATTGCCTGGAAAATCGGAATGTGAGTGGCGAGCGGCTGGTTTTTGAACTCTGTGCGGCAAGTGTCAAAGGCAACATCCGCGACGCGGTCAGGTGCTGCGAAGGACTGCGGCGGCTTGATTGCGGTATCTCTCTGGAGCACTGCGAAATTGGTCAGGATGTGGTCCAGTTGTTCAGTCATGTCCCGGTCGACTATGTGAAGCTCGGTGGTAATATGATCAGGAACCTGGGAGATGATCCCGGTAAGGCGGCGCACCTGAAGGCATTCATGAAGGTAACCGAGAAGCTGAATATCCAGATCATTGGCGGGTTTGTGGAAAATTCGGCTTGCCTGCAGGTCTTGTGGAACAGCGGTGTGCATCTTATCCAGGGCAATTTCCTGCAGGAACCTGACGAGGCGCTGGAATTCGATTTTGGCTGAGAGGCTGACCTGGAGCGCGCAGCGCAGCAGCGGACAAAAAAACGGGGCCTCTCTCAGGCCCCGTTTTTATATTTACTGTTACTCTCAGGCTCCGGCTGCGTGCGGTACCGGGTTTTTCCCGTGATAGTCATCGATCGCGGCCTTGATCGCGTCCTCGGCCAGCACCGAGCAGTGTATTTTCACCGGTGGCAGTGCGAGTTCTTCGGCGATATCGGTATTTTTGATCTTTCTGGCTTCATCCAGTGACTTGCCCTTGACCCATTCCGTCAGCAGCGAGCTGGAGGCAATAGCTGAACCACATCCATAGGTTTTGAACTTGGCATCTTCAATAATGCCGTTGTTGCCAACCTTGATTTGCAGCTTCATGACATCTCCGCAAGCGGGTGCCCCAACCATGCCGGTACCGACCTGGTTGTCACCCTTGTCGAACGAGCCGACGTTACGCGGGTTCTCATAGTGGTCCAGTACTTTTTCGCTGTATGCCATCTTGATTCTCCAAACAACTACATGTGTGGGTTAATGAAATCAGGCCGCTGTCTTGCGAAAGCCTGATCCGAACAATGATTCCTGGCGCTCGTCTGATGCGGATTCCACTGCCTCGGCAAGCGAGATGCCGTTGAGGTAGTCAAAAATCCGGTTACTCAGGTGCAGCCACATCTGGGAGCTGCCCGAGACCTCTGTCTGGGTATGGGGCTGTTCTTCCTGGCGGGCAACATCATCGACCGTAGAGAGAATAGTGGCGATGGTGATTTCGTTTGCCGGTCGGGCGAGGCAATAGCCTCCACCCGGTCCGCGCATACCGGTCACTAGACCGTTCTGGCGCAGGCAGGCGAACAGCTGCTCCAGGTAGGAAATGGAAATGGACTGCTCGGCAGATATGTCCGCGAGTGTCACAGGTCCCTTGTCATGGTGCAGCGCCAGCGCCATCATCGCAGTGACAGCATGGCGACCTTTGGTTGATAACTTCATGGTAAACCTCAGCTATACGCTATGTGTCCGGTGTCCGTCGGAGCGGGTGGCCAAGAGCCGGCGATGCCACCGGTAATCAGACGCAGTCCGGTTTGTAGATGCCGTTACTATAGTAATAACCGACTCTTTTAGTCAAGATTAGTTCCCCTGTAGTAAAAGGGTAATACGCAAAAAAATAGCACAATTCAGGTTAATAAACATACAGCTATTAAACCGTCTATCCTCAAGGGGATATGTCATATACATACACATGGAGGGTGTCAGTATGCCGGGTCGACTATGAGCAGAGCGCCCTGACAGCGCTGAATCCGTGCCCTGGGTGTTGGCAAAATCAATTCAATTACATGTGCTTAGGATGAGCTTTCGGCATAATCAGGCGAACAACGGATGCAACCTTTGCTACAATGCTCGAAATGCGGCAGCCGCCGGTCAATTTTACAATAATCAGCAGGGCAGGAAATCATTATGGGACAAATGTTTACGGGGGAAGTGGATCGTCGCCAGAAGTCACGGGAGAAGCTCGATGCACTGGTGTCAGCACGTACTGCGACGCTGGCATTACTGACCGATCTGGCCGGCCGCCAGCCGTTTACCCCTGATCCATCGATGGAGCGTGCCTTGCGCCAGTTCTGCGAGGCCTTGATTGACTATACGGCCAGTGCGCATTTCCAGCTGTACCGGTATCTGGCCGATAACCGCGAGCGGCGTCATTCGGTCATGGCAGTGGCGGACAAGGTCTATCCCAAGATCGTCGAAACCACCGATATCATTTTGCGTTTTAATGACAAGTATGAAGCTATGTCGCTGGATAACAGCGTCGAGTTTCTCGCGGTGGATTTATCCAATCTGGGCGAATGTCTTGCAGATCGAATCGGTTTCGAAGATGAAGTGATCAACGCAATGGGTAGTTCGATTCACTAGTCCGGAAGCCCCGCATGGCTGACCGCGATTCCAGTGCCGGGCAGGGATGCCGATATCGTAGCAACCATGTCTGTCTATCAGCCTACATTTCTTAACTGCTTCCGGGGCACAGCGTAGCGCTGCTGCAGGCAGGTATAGCACCCGGGTACTGGTGCTGGTTTGTGCTTTGTTTCTCGCCAGTTCCATGACAATCGTTGCGGCAAGCGAGCAGGTTCTTGCGCCAACTGCCGGATCCCGGATTCTGCAGCCGGGTCCCGGGCCACTTTCGCGGCTGCTCGAAGTGGCCGACTCCGCTATTGCCGATGCCCGGCTCGACTGGCCGGCACTGCGCGCATTTTATTCAAGAACCGCATTTAATCCTGTCTGGACAGACGGCAAGCGGGTACTGGCGCGCGCGCGCGACGCGACGGAGATACTGGCGGAGTCCGACAGGCATGGGCTGTATCCGGATGAATACCATGTCAGGGATATCGAGTCCCGGCTGCAGGCAGATGCGCAAACCGAGCTGCATTCACTCGAATTGCTGTTGACTGATGGATTACTGAAGTACATCAGCCACATCAGCGGTGGCCGCCTGGATTCGGCAGCAGATCCCACATGGCTTATCCGGAAAGCCCCGGTCGATGCCGGCACGGTCCTTGCTGCTGCACTGGCGTCCGGGTCGTTAGCAACCCGGCTGGAAGCCTTGTCCAGCCGACGGCAGGAATACACGCGTCTCGGGCAGTTGCTTGCTGCTTATCGTTCTCTTGCAAGTACGGGTGGATGGCCACTGGTCCCGTACGGGCCCAGGCTGGAAGCCGGAATGCAGGATCACCGCATCAGTATCCTGCGTCAGCGATTGATGCTGTCCGGCGATTTGTCAGATTATGACTATGACAATACCTTTCTCTTTGATCCGGTGCTCACCTCGGCGGTAGAGGAATTCCAGGCGCGCCACGGGTTGCTTGTCGATGGTGTGGTCGGCAAGCTTACGCTGGCAGCACTCAATGTGCCGATCGAGACGCGTATTCAGCAGATTATGCTGAATATGGAACGCTGGCGCTGGCTGCCGCGGGACCTTGGAGCGCGTTACCTGCTGGTGAATATGGCCGGCTTCTATCTGCAGGTAGTCGAGGATGATCGCCATGTCATTGATATGCGGGTAATCATCGGTCGACCCTACCGGTCCACGCCGGCATTCATCGCTGACTTGACGCACATTGTCCTGAATCCGTACTGGAATGTGCCGCATAAACTGGCGGTCGAGGACCTGTTGCCAAAACAGGTTGCAGATCCCGAATATTTCGGCAAGCAGGGAATCAGGGTTTATGCAGACTGGAGTGCAGGTGCCGCAGAGCTCGATAGCGGAGAAATATCATGGTCTGAGGTAAACAAGTACAACTTCCCCTACCGCTTGCGCCAGCAACCTGGCAAGCTGAACAGCCTCGGGCGCATCAAATTCATGCTGCCAAATCCTTATGCGGTTTATCTGCATGACACGCCGTCACGTCATTTGTTCAATAACCCGGTGCGTATGTTCAGCTCCGGCTGTATCCGTGTCGAAGAGCCGATCCGGCTGGCCAGCTACCTGCTGCGGGACAAGGATGGCTGGTCCGGGGCCGGTGTGCAGCAAGCCATCGACAGCGAGAAAAACCAGGCGGTTACACTGCCGCGGAAACTGCCGGTCTATCTGATCTATCTCACGACCTGGGTGGATGACCAGGGCAAGGCGCAGTTCCGCGATGATGTGTACGGGCGCGACGCCCTGGTGCAGCTGGCGTGGCAGGCGTCACCGGCGCAAGCACGCAGTCTTGCCGAATAGCCTGGTTGCCATTGCTGCACCGGCGCTGTCAACGCCGGTTTTGTGAACCAGTGAACAGATTGTCCCCGGTTTTGCTGGCACACTGCGTCAGTGTCATGGCCATCCCCGTGCCTCAAGTTCACGGATTACCATGCCGATAAATTGACGGTAAGCAAGATATTTTTACGCGGGATTTTTATGGTGTATAATCGGACGCTAATTTTACTGGCTATAATAATATCTTTTGAATACAGCTAGTTAGCATTGATCAGGAGGTCAGTGGTTTGTTCAAATCAAAAGATGTTGTCACTCGTTGCCAGTCAGGCGTTATGAACCGCCGTAGTTTTCTCCGCTGGGGTACCGGTGTCGCTGCCAGCCTCGGTTTGAGCCCGGTGCTGGCCACTGCGAACCTGCCTGCCGAACGCTCCCTGAGTTTCCTCAATACCCATACTGACGAGTCACTCACCACGACCTACTGGGCCGACGGTGACTATATTCAGGGTGCGGTGGAGGAAATCAATTTCATATTGCGGGATCACCGTACCGGTGATATCCATACCATTGACGAGCAGCTGGTCGACCTGCTTTATGTGCTGCAGTCCGAGACCGGTAGCAAGGGTGCATTGCATATTATTTCCGGATACCGGTCACCGGCCACGAACTCGATGCTCAACAAAAGAAGCAGCGGCGTCGCGAAACGCAGTTATCACATGCAGGGCAAGGCGATCGATGTGCGTCTCCCGGGCTGCGATTTGAAAGATCTGCATGCGGCCGCCCTGTCACTCAAGGCGGGAGGTGTCGGTTATTACCCGGGCTCGGATTTTATTCACGTCGACGTCGGTCCCGTACGTCGCTGGTAATACCTGAATAGTCTTTCCAGTGCTGTCCGCGGGCGCGGGTTCCTCCTGCCATTCCTGTCTGTATCAATAACTGCACCATTCTCCCGTATGACGTGGAACACGCCAGGCAAAGCTGTCTGAAGCTTTCATATACTGCAGCCTGTGCAGGCAGGAGTTTTCCCTATGTCAGTTGACGGGTCAGAACAGCCGACGCTGGAATTGTTGCTCGAAATCATGGCGCGGTTGCGTGACCGGGAAACGGGCTGTCCCTGGGATATTCAGCAGGACTTCAGGACTATCGCTCCCTATACGCTCGAGGAGGCCTATGAGGTGGTCGATGCCATCGAGCGGAATAATCCCGCAGACCTGCAGGATGAACTGGGTGATCTGCTGTTCCAGGTGGTTTTTCATGCGCAGCTGGCCGACGAGGCCGGATGGTTTGACTTTTCGGGGGTCGTTACCGGCATCTGTGAAAAGATGATACGTCGGCACCCGCATGTATTTGGCGATGAAGTGATCGCGGATGCTGATGCGCAAACTCATGCCTGGGAAAACCACAAGCAGCAAGAGCGCGGTTCTGCAGGCAGCGTGCTGGATGGTGTGCCGCTTGCACTGCCGGCACTGACGCGGGCGGTCAAGCTGGGCAAAAAGGCGGCACGCGTCGGATTCGACTGGCCGGATATCAATGGAGTGTTTGCCAAGGTACGCGAGGAGTTGGACGAATTGCACGCAGAGATTCAGCGTGATGCTGCACCCGGGGTAGTTGCAGCAGAGGCCGGTGACCTGTTGTTTGCCGCAGTCAATATCCTCCGGCATGCCGGGATAGATCCCGAATCAGCGCTGCGCCTGACGAACGAAAAATTTACCAGGCGTTTCCATGAGGTCGAAAGGCTGTGCGGGGAAGCGGGCGGGGAGGTGGCAACAACCGCTCCGGAGATTCTGGACAGCTACTGGACGCAGGCAAAAAAACAGGTGGGTTGATTCAGACCGGCGCCCGGCCTGCGTGCGGCACCCGTTGGGGCCTGCATGCTATGCCGGCTACTCCTTAACCAGATTTTTTCGGTACTGGCTATAGGCATCGCGCATGTAGAGATAGGGATCGAGGGCGTCCTGCTTTATGCCCTCATAGGTATCCTTGTCGAGGGAAATCGCGTTGATTGCATTAACAGCCTTGCTGGCAATGTAGTCGTAGTTGTCTTTGTCCTTGCGCCACAGGTAATAACTGATATCCAGATAGGTGTCACCAAACCCGCCGATTGCATCGCGCAGGTCTGATGGTCCCAGGAACGGCAATACCAGGTAGGGCCCGGTACCGATACCGTAGTGACCAAGCGTCTGTCCGGTGTCTTCATTCTTCCTGTTGATGCCGAAGTGTTCTCTGGAGGGGTCAAACAATCCGCCGATTCCCAGGGTGGTATTGGTGAGAAACCGTGTCAGTTCATTGCCCGCATCACCGAATTTTCCCTGCAGGCCGGCATTGACTATGCTCACCGGTGCGGCAAGATTGTTGAAAAAATGCTTGATTGATATACGCCAGGGTTCTGGTACGTACCGAAAGGCTTTGGCAACCGGTTTCAAAAAATAGAAGTAGAGTTTGTCGTTAAACCAGAAGAAACCCCGGTTCAGCGGTTCCAGAGGATCGGAGATGAGCAGGTCTTCGAAGTCGTCATCCGTAAACGGGAAGTCATCGGCATAGTTATCGGACGGGGTATTTTCCGTTTTCTCCGCTTCCATGAAATCCGCGTCATCTTCGCATATCCCCGTGAGAGGCAATGCGAGCATCAGGATTAACGCCAATACTTTTTTCATTGGGGTCTCGCTTGTTTTTCTTGAAGAACCGGCTGCTGCCTTTCTCCCAGGCCTGGTCTGATGCAAGTAGCAGTTATAACGGGTTACCCGGCTGGTGTTTTGCGAGTCTCCGCAGATCCGGCGCTGGTGCCGCACGTGGCCTGCATGTTCGCTGACTCGCTACTGTACAGATAAATGGTCGGGCAGAGAGGATTTGAACCTCCGACCCCTTCGTCCCGAACGAAGTGCGCTACCAGGCTGCGCTACTGCCCGCTTAATAGGCCCGGTTCACGGAGAATTCCGCGAGTCCGAACAATGCCTCTTTATAGGATGATGCCGGCAACGGATCAAGCGCGGCAATGGCCAGATCGGCCTCCTGTTGTGCGGCCCGCGCAGTGTACGGGATGGCCCCGGTCGATTCAATAATGGCGCAAACGGCCTGCATATTGTCGTGTCCGCCGTTTTCGATGGCCTTGCATATAAGGCGTGCCTGCTCAGGTGTGCCGTTGTGTATGGCATGAATCAGCGGCAGGGTCGGTTTGCCCTCGGCAAGGTCATCCCCTACATTCTTGCCGGTATCTTCCGGTGAGGCGCTGTAATCCAGTACATCGTCGATCAGCTGGAAGGCTGTGCCCAGATGCTGACCGTAGGTCGCCAGCGCTGTCTCTACCTGGCCGGTCTGATTCCCCAGCACGGCACCGATTTGCGCGGCAGCCTGGAACAGGTGGGCCGTCTTGCGGCTGATGACGTCCATATAACGGGATTCCGTAGTGGTGGCATCATGGCAATTCAGCAGCTGCAGTACTTCGCCTTCTGCGATGGTATTGGTGGTGTGAGACATGATTTCCATGATGCGCATATTGTTGGCCTCGACCATCATTTCGAAGGCGCGCGAATAGAGAAAGTCACCGACCAGCACGCTGGCCTCATTACCCCAGACTGCATTGGCGGTCATGTTGCCGCGCCGCAGCTGCGAGGCATCCACCACATCGTCATGCAACAGGGTCGCGGTGTGGATAAACTCGATGACTGCGGCCAGATTGATATGCTGGTCGCCCTCATAGCGGCAGGCATGGGCCGCCAGCAGCACGAGCAGGGGGCGCAAACGCTTGCCGCCACTGTTGACGATATAGTGGGAAAGCTGGTCTATCAGGGCAACATCGCTGCGCAGGCAGTCGCCGATGAGCCGGTCCACGGCCTGCAAATCGTCGCTCACAAGTCCGCGCAGTGATTCGGCGTCAACTGCAACTTCCTGTTTTCTTATAAGTTTTAGCATGAATTCGGGTTCGGTCGCGGGTATTGGGGAGGCCCGGCCTGTGGTGCCGGAGCTGCCGTATATTGCGGTAGTCTAACCGCGTTGTGTGCCGGGCACCAGATGGTTTTTGATTGACCTTGACCGGCCCAGTTATTAGAATACCCGGCCTTTTCATGAATATCTTTCATGCAGTTGGAGTATCAGGCATGTATGCAGTGATCAAAACAGGCGGCAAGCAGTACCGGGTCGCCCAGGGAGATACCTTGCGGGTTGAGCGGCTCGACGCGGGTGAGGGTGATTCCGTCAGTTTCGAGCAGGTCCTTATGGTGGGCGAGGGCGATGCCGTCAGGATCGGTACACCCTTCGTCGACGGTGGCAATGTTACCGCAACCGTGAAGGCACATGGCCGTGGCAAAAAGGTCGAAATCGTCAAGTTCCACCGTCGCAAGCATCACATGAAACGGATGGGACACCGACAGGGTTACACCGAAGTGGAAATTACATCCATTTCATAAACCGTACTGCTGGAGGATTACAAAATGGCACACAAGAAAGCAGGCGGCAGTACACGTAACGGCCGCGATTCAGAATCCAAACGCCTTGGCATCAAGCGCTATGGCGGCGAGACCGTGCTTGCCGGCAATATTCTGGTGCGGCAGCGTGGCACCCGTTTTCATCCCGGCCAGAATGTGGGTTGCGGCAAGGACCATACCCTGTTTGCAACCAGTGGCGGCGTGGTGCGTTTCGTACAGAAGGGCGCCAAGAAGCGCAAGTTTGTTGATGTGGTTGCCGGCTGAGCCGCCCGGTACAGCGATTAATCAAGGCCCCGCCACCGAGCGGGGCTTTTTTTGTTAACCGGATACAGGCAGCAAGATCCATGCAGGAAAGACTTTATCTTCCGGAGAACCCCTGACGTGTTGTCATTGCAGGCGCAGCGCGGTATTCCTCTTGCCGGCAATCCTTGTTGCCAGGATTGCCGCGTCATTGCGCTGCCCGCAATGACGGAAGCATTGAAATAAACAGGCCTTCTCCGGGTTACCTGCCTGGTTACGGATCCAGATGAAATTTATCGACGAAGCCATTATTGAAGTGCGTGCCGGCGACGGCGGCAATGGATGCGTGAGCTTCCGGCGCGAGAAGTACGTGCCGTTCGGAGGGCCGGACGGTGGTGACGGTGGTGACGGCGGCAGCGTCTTGTCTTGTCGCGGACAGCAGCATCAATACCCTGGTCGATTTCCGGCATAACCGCCGTTTCACGGCGACGCGTGGCGAGAATGGTCAGGGGCGTAATTGCACCGGCAAATCGGGCGCGGATCTGATGGTCAGTGTGCCGGTTGGAACCATGGTGCATGAGGATGACACCGATGAGCTGATCGGTGACCTGGTGCATGACGGGCAACGCCTGGTTGTTGCCAGGGGCGGTTTCCATGGCCTGGGTAATGTGCGCTTCAAGAGTTCAACCAACCGCACGCCACGCCAGTCCAAACCCGGCACCCCCGGCGAGAAACGCCGCCTGCGGCTGGAGCTGAAGCTGCTGGCGGACGTTGGACTGCTCGGTCTGCCCAATGCGGGCAAGTCGACACTGATCCGGGCGGTTTCCGCGGCGCGCCCGAAGGTGGCGGATTATCCATTCACCACGTTGCATCCGAACCTGGGTGTGGTGAGCGTCTCCGCGCATCGCAGCTTCGTCATGGCCGACGTGCCGGGACTGATCGAGGGTGCCTCGCAGGGTGCCGGTCTCGGGATCCAGTTTCTGAAACATTTGGCGCGTACGCGCCTGCTGCTGCACCTGGTGGACATGGGGCCGCAGGGTAATCCGGAAGCTGACGTAAATACCATCAATGCCGAGCTGGAACGGTTCAGCTTCGAACTCGCCGCCCGGGAGCGCTGGCTGGTCCTGAATAAAACCGATCTGATCCCCGAAGCCGGGCGTGCCCGGCAGTGCAGTGATTTAGTGGCGGCGCTGGACTGGCGCGGCCCGGTCTTCGAGATATCCGCCTTGAGCGGTGCCGGCACGCAGGCGCTGGTTCATGCCGTGATGGATTATCTTGAGGCAGCCGCCGAGCGCGCCGGTAATACCTGAACCCGGGTAGTACACCCGCTATGGCGGGTCTTGCCTGGATTACTTCGCTGCCCGGCAACCGGATGCGTTTCCATCGATGCACAGGATTGTTTTTGCGTTCCATACGTCTTTGCGGTGAAAATGGTTTTACCCCGGTAATGACGTCGTGTGTAACCATGACTGTATGTGGTAATGATCGAATCGGAACTGGAACATGTCTGTAAAACTGAAAACAAGTGATTGCCGCCGCTGGGTCATCAAGATCGGCAGTTCCCTGCTGACTAATGACGGTCGGGGACTGGCGCTGGATGCAATCGCCAGCTGGGTCGAACAGATGGTCGCCCTGCGCCGTGAGGGGCGTGAGGTGCTGCTGGTGTCTTCCGGAGCCGTGGCCGAGGGCATGACCCGGCTGGGGTGGGACAAGCGCCCGCATGCGCTGCACGACCTGCAGGCCGCGGCGGCTGTCGGGCAGATGGGCCTGATCCAGGCATATGAATCCTGCTTTCAGCAGTATGGCCTGCATACTGCGCAGGTTCTGCTGACGCATGAGGATCTGGCTGACCGGCAGCGCTATTTAAACGCACGCAGTACGCTGCGCACCTTGTTGAAGCTGGGAGTGGTGCCGGTCGTGAATGAGAATGACACCGTTGCCACGGAAGAGATCCGCTTTGGCGACAATGACACCCTGGCTGCACTGGTCGCCAACCTGGTAGAGGCCGATCTGTTGATCTTCCTGACTGACCAGGCAGGTATGTATGACGGTGATCCGCGCGGCAGCCGGAATGCCAGCCTGATAGCCGAGGCCCGGGCCGGTGACCTTGCGCTGGAGTCCATGGCAGGTGGCGGTGGCGCGCTGGGCCGTGGCGGTATGCTGACCAAGCTGCGGGCCGCCGGGCGCGCGGCGCGCTCCGGGGCGTTGACGGTGATCGCCCCGGGCAGGGAAGCAAATGTCCTGCGCCGCATTGCCGGTGACGAGGCACTGGGGACGCGTCTGCATCCGGCCAGTGCCCCGCTGGCTGCACGCAAACAGTGGCTGGCGGGCCAGTTACAGGCGCGCGGCCGCGTGTTCGTTGATGCCGGGGCCGCGCAGGTGCTCTGTGATGCGGGCAGGAGCCTGTTGCCGGTGGGCGTGACGCGGGTGGAGGGCCGCTACGAACGCGGGGATCTGGTGGTGTGTGTGGGACCCGACGGGAATGAAATTGCACGCGGCCTGGTCAATTACAATGCGACCGAATCCGCCAGGATTATTGGTCATCCAAGCAGCGCGATCGAGGAGATTCTTGGTTATGTGGATGAACCGGAATTGATTCACCGCGATAACCTGGTATTACTGGCATGAAAAAGCCGGTCAAGACCGGCTTTTTTGAATTCAGAGACTTTTGATGTGCTGGTTCAGTCGGCTTTTATGACGCGCTGCCTTGTTGTGGTGAATCAGTCCATTGCCTGCGGCGCGATCGATTAATGGCACGGCAGCGGCATAGGCCTCTTTGGCGGCAGCACTGTCACCGGCCTGGATGGCGGCAAGGACTTTCTTGATTGAAGTGCGCAGCCTGGACCGCTGACTGGCATTCAGCTGACGGTGCTTTTCCGCCTGCCGGGCGCGCTTGGTTGCTTGTAATGTGTTTGCCAAGAGGTGACTCCTGCCTAGGTTCGTTCGAAAGACCGCGTACTATCCGGATTTCGGGCTTATTTGTCAATATCAGGGCAGTGCCTGAATGTGCGGCGCGTATGTGCGGGCAGTGCTTTGGTTGGCGGTTATTCGGGAGCAGTGTCGCTGCTGTTGCTTCGGCCGGTCCGGGCGCTGCCGAAGCAACCCGGGCACATTATTGTGGTGTTAACTGATTGTTTTTTCTATGCACATTGGATTGTGCCGCGGATATTCCGGCCCGTGAGGGTGGATCTGCGTTCTGGATTTACCGGTAAATGAGTCATAAGTTACTGAAAAACACGTTAACTGTTGGGGCGATGACGCTATTGTCCCGGGTTCTGGGCCTGGTTCGGGATATCGTCCTGGCGCGCTGGTTCGGGGCGGATGCGGGTATGGATGCCTTTTTCGTGGCCTTCAAGATCCCGAATTTCCTGCGCCGGTTGTTTGCGGAAGGGGCCTTTTCGCAGGCCTTCGTGCCCATCATTTCCGAGTACCGGGCGCAGCGCCCGCAGGCGGAGGTCGTGGTGCTGGTCAACAGGGTAGCCGGGACCTTGCTTGGCGTGCTGTCACTCATCACCGCCGTGGGGGTGCTGGCCAGTCCCGTCGTCATTGCCATCTTTGCCCCGGGATTCCTGTATCACGATGCCGCACAGTTTGACCTGGCCGCGGTGATGCTGCGCATGACCTTTCCCTACCTGCTGTTCGTGTCGCTGGTGGCCTTTGCCGCCGGGATCCTGAATACCTACGGCCGGTTTGCCGCTGCCTCTTTTGTGCCGGTCTGGTTGAATGTGATCCTGATCGGCGCGGCCATACTGGTTGCGCCATCCCTGGAGCAGCCGGAACTGGCGCTGGCGGGCGGGGTCCTGGTCGCCGGTATAATGCAGTTGCTGTTTCTGCTGCCTGCGCTGAAACGCATCGGCCTGTTTCCCAGGCCGCAATGGGGTCTGCGTGACGAAGGTGTGCGCCGCATCCTGAAACTCATGCTGCCCGGCATCATCGGTTCCTCGGTGGCACAGATCAATTTGTTGTTCGATACACTGATTGCGTCGTTTCTGGTCGCCGGGAGTGTCAGCTGGCTGTATTACTCGGACCGGCTGGTAGAGTTCCCGCTGGGTGTATTTGCCATCGCCTTGTCCACAGTCATCCTGCCCAGTCTGTCACGCAGCCATGCGAATGCCTCCGACGACGAGTTTTCCCGGACGCTCGACTGGGGACTGCGCTGGGTGCTGCTGATTGCCGTTCCGTCTGCTATCGGCCTGTTTCTGCTCGCCCGGCCCATTATTGCCACCCTGTTCCAGTATGGTGACTTCGGTGCCGGGGATGTCGATATGGCCGGCCTGAGCCTGATGGCGTATGCGTGTGGCCTGCCCGGGTTCATGTTGATCAAGGTGCTGGCACCGGCGTTTTATTCGCGCAAGGATACGCGCACACCGGTACGCATTGCCGTGGTCGCATTGCTGACCAATATGCTGTTGAACCTGGTTTTTGTGGTACCCATGGTCATGCTGGGGGTGCCCGGACCCCATGCCGGGCTGGCGCTGGCGACATCGATTGCCGCCTGGGTCAATGCCGGCCTGCTGTTCGCCAGTCTGCGCAAGAACCGGGTGTATCAGCCGCAAACGGGCTGGCGGCGCCTGTTTGCGCAGATACTGCTGGCCGGTGGTGCGCTGGGCCTGTTGCTCGTGGTGGCGGCGCCGGCCTCGACCGCATGGCTGGCCGGCTCCGCCATGCAGCGCGCCATCGACCTGCTGATCTGGGTCGGCGCGGGAGCTGCGCTGTATCTGGTGGTTCTGCGTGTATGCGGTGTACGCCTGTCGTTACTGTGGCCGCGCGGGCAGGGGACCCGGTCGGATGTCTTATAATCCAGCGTTAGCTCCTTGAGGTCTGTCCCCGCCATGGAACTGGTTCGCGGTATCCACAATTTGCGCCCGCAGCATCGGGGCTGTGCCGCGACCATCGGTAATTTTGACGGGGTGCACCTCGGGCACCAGGCCGTCCTGGGGCAACTGTCGGAGCGGGCGGCCGACCTGCACCTGCCGGCCACAGTCATCACCTTTGAACCGCAGTCACGCGAATACTTTCAGCCGGAGTCTGCGCCGCCGCGGCTGACGCGTTTCCGCGAGAAGGTGGAAATACTCAGGCGCTACGGTGTGGACCGGGTCCTCTGCCTGCGTTTCAACAAACACCTGGCCAGTCTGGCGGCGGATGAGTTTATACGCATCATTCTGCTTGAGGGTCTGGATGTGAAGTACCTGGTGGTCGGGGATGATTTCAGGTTCGGCGCGGCGCGCGGCGGTAATTTTTCGCTGCTGGTGAAGACCGGGAAGGCGCATGGCTTTCCGGTCGTTAACATGCACACCTTTAACCTGGGGGCCGGGCGCGTCAGCAGCACGCGGGTGCGCGCGGCATTGCAGCAGGGGGACCTGGCAACGGCCCAGGCATTACTGGGCCGCCCGTACCGGATGAGCGGTCGGGTCGCCCATGGCGACAAGCGCGGCCGGGTCATCGGATTCCCGACAGCCAATATTCATCTGCATCGCACTGCCAGCCCGGTGGCCGGGGTGTTTGCGGTGGAGATGACCGGAATTTCGGGAGAGCCGGTGGCGGGTATCGCCAATATCGGCTCACGTCCGACCGTGGATGGCACCCGCGCGCTGCTCGAGGTGCACCTGTTTGACTTTGAACGTGACATCTATGGTCAGCATGTGCAGGTCAGTTTCCTGCACAAGCTGCGCGAGGAACAGCGGTTCGACTCACTGGATGCGTTGAAACGGCAGATCGAAATCGATGTGACGCAGGCCCGGGACTTTATCCGGAAAACATACTCCGCAAGGACATCAGGAAACGGAGCGTAAGTAATTCGATGTCAGGGAAGCAAAGATGACATTTCCATACACCCTTGACTATTCGGGTTCAATTGCGGTGTCAGCGCCTGTAATCCGCTGTCTCCATACTGCTGCCGTGCCGGAAAATATCCCGGCGCTGGCCTGGAATGTCAGCATAACTCTATGAATCAACAGACGTATGGGTTATAAAACCGGCTCCCCTGCATTGTTGCGATGATTTTGCTTAATGACTGACTATAAAGACACGCTGAATCTGCCTAAAACGGCTTTTCCCATGAAAGGCAATCTGCCGGTGCGCGAACCGGAGATTCTGAAACGCTGGGAGGCAACCGATCTGTATGGCCGGCTTCGGCAGGCAGGGCAGGGTCGTCCGCGTTTTGTCCTGCACGATGGTCCGCCGTATGCCAATGGTGATATTCATATCGGGCATGCCGTGAACAAGGTGCTCAAGGACATTATCGTCAAGAGCAAGACGCTGAGCGGATTCGATGCGCCGTATGTGCCGGGGTGGGACTGTCACGGGTTGCCGATCGAGCTCAATGTCGAGAAGAAAGTCGGCAAGGCCGGCGTCAAGGTCGACGCCGTTACGTTCAGAAAGGCGTGCCGGGACTATGCCGGGCGCCAGGTGGATGGCCAGCGCCGGGATTTCATTCGCCTGGGTGTAGTGGGCGACTGGGAGCGGCCGTATCTCACTATGGACTACGGGTTCGAGGCGAATATTATTCGCGCGCTGGGAAAGATTGTCGAAAACGGGCACCTGCACAAGGGGTTCAAACCGGTGCACTGGTGTACCGACTGCCGTTCGGCGCTGGCGGAAGCCGAGGTTGAATACCAGGACAAGAACTCACCGGCGATCGATGTGCGCTTCCCGGTGTTGAACGAGACCGCGCTGCTGGCCTGCTGTCATCATGTGGACGGCTATACCGGTGAAGGTCCACTGTCCGTGGTGATCTGGACCACGACCCCCTGGACATTGCCGGCCAATCGCGCGGTTGCGCTCAGTCCCAACCTTGATTATGCCGTCGTGCAGTGTGATGCCGGTCATGGGCCGGAGCGGCTGCTGCTCGCCGAGGCCCTGATGAAAGACACCATGGTGCGGTATGGATCCGGGGAGTACCGGGTCGTGGCCTATTGCAAGGGCAGTGACCTGGAGGGCTTGAAACTGGCGCATCCGTTCTATGCGCGCGAGGTGCCGGTCATCCTCGGCGATCATGTCACCACGGATGCCGGTACCGGCGCGGTGCATACTGCACCCGGGCACGGCCAGGATGACTATGTGGTTGGCAGCCGCTATGACCTGAAGGTTGATAATCCGGTTGGCGCTAATGGCTGCTTCCTGCCGGATACCGAACTGTTTGCAGGTCAGCATGTGTTTGCCGCCAACGACCATGTGATCGAAATCCTGAAGGGCAAGGGCGCACTGGTACACGAGGAAATGCTGCGCCACAGTTATCCGCATTGCTGGCGCCACAAGACACCGATCATCTTCCGGGCCACGCCGCAGTGGTTTATCAGCATGGAACAACGCGGTTTGCGCAAGGCGGCGCTGGCTGCCATCAGGGATGTCACCTGGTTGCCGGACTGGGGCCTGGCGCGTATCGAGGGCATGGTGGAAAGCCGGCCGGACTGGTGTATCTCGCGCCAGCGTACCTGGGGCGTTCCGATTACATTGTTTATCAACAAACAGACCGGCGCGCTGCATCCGGATACGCCGCGCCTGATCGAGGCGGTGGCGCAACGTGTCGAGGAATCCGGCATCGATGCCTGGTTCGGGCTCGAGCCGCAAGACCTGCTGGCCGATGCCGCCGATCAATATGAGAAGGTCAGCGATACACTGGACGTATGGTTCGATTCCGGGGTCACACACGCGACCGTGCTGGAACAACGCCCGGAGCTGGGGCTGCCGGCGGACCTGTATCTGGAGGGGTCCGACCAGCATCGTGGCTGGTTCCAGTCAGCACTGCTGAGCGCCATCGCCATGCGCGGTACGGCGCCTTACCGGAGCGTGCTCACGCACGGTTTCACCGTGGATGCAAAAGGACAGAAGATGTCCAAGTCACGCGGTAATGTGGTGGCACCACAAAAGGTGGTTAATGCGCTGGGCGCCGATATCCTGCGGCTCTGGGTTGCGTCCACCGATTATCGCGGCGAGATGACCGTCTCCGATGAAATTCTGAAGCGCACTGCCGAGGCCTATCGCCGCCTGCGCAATACCGCGCGCTTTCTGCTCGCCAACCTGAACGGTTTTGATCCTGAACGGCACTTGCTGGACGCGGAAAAAATGCTGTGCCTGGATCGCTGGACGGTGGAGCGTGCCAGGCAGCTGCAGGCCGAGGTATTGCAGGCCTATGAATCCTTCGAGTTTCACCGCATCTACCAGCTGGTGCACAATTTCTGTGCAGTGGACCTGGGCAGCTATTACCTCGATATTATCAAGGACCGGATCTATACCCTGCAGGAAGACAGTGTGCCGCGGCGCTCGGCGCAAACCGCAATGTACCATGTCGTCAGATGCCTGGTGCACTGGCTGGCGCCCATCCTGAGTTTTACCGCCGAGGAAATCTGGCAGCATATGCCGGGTAAAAAGGAAGACTCGGTGTTCCTGTCCACCTGGTATGAACTGCCGCCCGCCTATTTTTCGGAAAGCGAAATACTGCGGCAAATGGGCGCTGACTTTTGGGAGCGCATAATCACGGTGCGCGAAGCCGTCAGCAAGGAGCTGGAAAAGCTGCGTGTAAACGGTGCGATTGGTTCGTCACTGGATGCCGAGGTGGATCTCTATGCCGGTACCGAAATGCAGACATCTGCTGGGCGCCGTACAGGATGAATTGCGCTTTATACTGATCACGTCCTATGCACGGGTGCATGCTGCGGACGCGTGCCCGGAGGGCGCCGTGGATGCAGGGGTGCCCGGGCAGCCGCTCTGGATACGGGTTGCAGCCTCGACGCATGCCAAGTGCAGTCGCTGCTGGCATCATCGGGAAGACGTCGGCAGTCATGAGCAACATCCGCAGATCTGCGGACGCTGTGTGGAAAATGTTGACGGTGATGGTGAGCAGCGCCGCTATGCATGAGCAGACCGGGGGTCTGTTGCCTTGAAATGGTTCTGGGTTTCAGCTGTGGTCCTCATCCTGGATCAGTGCAGCAAGTTACTGGCTGATGCCATGCTGGTTCTGCAGCAGCCGGTTGCATTGATGCCGCTGCTGGCGTTCCGCAAGGCCTATAACAGCGGGGCAGCATTCAGCTTCCTGAGTGATGCCGCCGGCTGGCAACGCTGGTTTTTTATCGGTCTTGCCCTGGTGGTTATCGCCGTCCTGGTGACCTGGCTGCGGCGTCTGCCGCCCGGACAGACACGCATGGCGCTGGCCCTGTCCCTGATACTGGGCGGTGCTGCCGGTAACCTGATAGACCGTGTGGTGTACGGTTACGTTATCGATTTTATCGATGTCTACTATGGCGCCTGGCACTGGCCTACTTTCAATATCGCCGATTCTGCAATCTTCATCGGTGCTGTTCTGCTGTTGCTGGATGCCATCATTGATCACAGGAAAAATCAGCCCTCATGACGATCGCGTGTTGACAAGCCTTACCCTTGCCCTGGTGCATTCGTGAACAGCGAAGTGAAATCCCGGATCGGCGTCGGCAGCACAGTAACGCTGCATCTTGCGCTGACACTGGCAGACGGCATGATTGCCGAGAGCACCTTCGACGATGAACCACTAACCTTTAACATGGGTGACGGCGCTCTGGTGCATGGGCTGGAGCTTGCGCTGTATGGCCTGTTTCCGGGGGATGTCCAGCGGCTGGAACTGAGTCCGGAGCAGGCATTTGGCCTGCATGATCCCGAGAATGTGCATCAGATGTTGCGCGCTGAATTCGACTCCGCTCTTGAATTGCAGCCCGGCGTGATCATCGAATTTGAAACACAGGAAGGGGATGCGATTCCCGGAATGGTGCTTTCATTCAACGATGAATATGTGGAGCTGGACTTCAATCATCCGCTTGCCGGATATACCATCATCTTCGACGTGGAAATTATCAATGTGGTTCCCGCGGCAGAAGTAGCGGAACCGGCGGGTGAAGAATAATCGGGCTGTGATGACGGCCGAAGGGAAATAGCAGTGTCTGCACGGGAATAGTGTTTTTCACCTGCTTTTCCATGGCGTACAATGTCATCTGGTCAACCTGATCCGTTCCTATGAAAATCCTCCTCGCTAATCCCCGCGGTTTCTGTGCCGGCGTCGAACGCGCCATCGAGATCGTTGAGCGTGCGCTGGATTTGTTCGGAGCGCCGATTTATGTGCGCCATGAAGTTGTGCATAACCGATATGTTGTGGAAGGGCTGCGCGAACGCGGCACGGTGTTTGTGGACGAGCTCGACGAGGTGCCGGATGGCGCGACCGTTATTTTCAGTGCGCATGGCGTTGCACGTACAGTCCATGCCGCGGGAAAGCGCCGCGGATTACGGGTTTTCGATGCAACCTGTCCGTTGGTGACCAAGGTACACCTGGAGGTCAGCCGGCATGCAGATGCCGCGCGGGAATGTATCCTGATCGGGCACAGGGGGCATCCTGAGGTTGAAGGCACCATGGGGCAGTATGACGTTTCCCGTGGCGGCGCCATGTACCTGGTTGAAACGCCGGATGATGTACGGCAGCTTGAACTGGAACATCCCGATAATGTTGCATTCGTGACCCAGACGACATTGTCGGTTGACGATACCGCACGCGTAATCGATGCGCTGAGAGAGCGCTTTCCGGGCATTATCGGGCCGCGCAAGGATGACATCTGTTATGCCACCCAGAATCGCCAGGATGCGGTCAAATCACTCGCGGAAGAATGCGATGTCATTCTGGTAGTGGGCTCTCCCAACAGTTCCAATTCAAACCGGCTGCGCGAGCTGGCCATTAACCGCGGAGTTCCCGCCTATCTGATCGATGTGGCCGACCAGATTCACAGGGACTGGGTAGGCGACAACGACACCATTGGTGTGACTGCCGGAGCATCCGCGCCCGAAGCACTGGTTGAGGGAGTGATCACCCGCCTCAAATCCTGGGGTGCGACGAGTGCGCAGGAGTACCGGGGGCGGCAGGAAAACGTGACATTTTCACTGCCGAAAGTGCTGCAGGGTCAGGGTTGATTCGAAATTACGGCTCTTCCCCGGGTCGAGCAGGTAGATTACCGTTGCAGGGCCGAATTCATTCGGCCAAGAGCCAACAGCCATTATTGCCATTGGAGACAAGGAGGTCACCCTGTCCTGCGACGCATTGCGCAGGGGGCGTCATTCCCTGCACCATCAAGTCTGCTGCATCACTACGGTTACCCGCGGCCGTCATCCTTTGTTCATGGAAATCTATGAGAGATGACGATGTAACATCGCTGGTCGAAGTAATTCGACCCTACAGGCCTGATTCAATGACGCTGATATACCAATGGTCGAATGAATTCGACCCTACAGGTCTGATTCAACGACGGTGAAATACCGCTGGTCGAATGAATTCGACCCTACAGATCTGATTGAGTAGGGCCGAATTCATTCGGCCATCAACTGATGCTTGTAAAGTTCCCGCCCCTGGTCGATCCGCTAACAGGTCGGCAGCATTTTTTTCCCGGAAAAGGACACCGATCCCCCGGTGTCAAAGGATATTATCTATACGGGTAGCATCTACGCCATTAACCTGGTGCATGTTCAGCCAGTCAACGGCCATTTTCCTGGATTTCTTTTTTTGTCTGCGAGACATCTGTTCATTCAGGGTATCAAGTAATTGCCGCTTTTTTCTTTTTTTCTCTCTATCCTGTTCGGTCTTCACTGTGCCTGCTTCATGCAAGATTGAAAGCCCAAGCATGCATCTTGACTTAACCCGGTCGCGGGGCAGGTGTTTCCCGGTGAAATAAATCATGCTGAGCTCGAATAGTGCATCTGCATTTCCCTGCGCTGCTGAACTTTCGATCCAGTGAATGCCTTTTTCCCGATCCTGATCGGTGTTGACCCCGTTCATGTACATGACACCCAGCATCACCTGCATGGACGGGTCGCCATTTTCCGCCGAATCGACCAGCCACTTCATGCCCTCGGGGATATTTTTATGCCTTATTTGCCTGGGATATAGATACAAAGAAACAAGTTTCTTCTTTGCTTCAGGAAGTCCGAGTTCTGCCGCCCTCGTCAAATACGCCACTCCTTTCTGATGATCTTTCTGCAGATCACCGCTGCCGGACAGATGCATTTGTCCCAGGAAGTAGAGTGCTTGTTGATGATCCTGTTGCGCCGCTTTTTCCAGCCAGCGGAAAGATTTCTTGGTATTGCGCTGGACAATCAGGCCCTGGGCATACATTCTTCCCAATCTGTACTGTGATTCTACATCACCCTGTTCTGCATCTTTCTTTGCTGTTCTGAACGCAATTATCGGGTCACCTTCAATGACCATACCGAGTTCCGCATTGACTTGCGTCTGGAACACACCGCATAGCAATATGACAATAACGGGATTTTTCATGCATTCTGTACTCGGAGGATGAACATTTGTATATCTATTTGCGTTGCTGCCACCAATTATGGATTCTAAAATAATAACAGGGGTCAGAAAACACTATTCTGCGGCTGGCAAGCAGGGTAAGTAAAGCCGGGGATCGCCCGCGGCTGGGTACCGTTTATTGCCATTGATTTATTCTCCATCCGTGCAGTCGTGCACCATCAGCCCTATTTCCAGCATGTGTCGAAGGCGGCAGAGTTCCCGGACAGGCTTTTATTGCCGAGCGAATCCAGAATGAAGGCGCCGCATTTGTCATGTGCCTGCTTGCCCCGGGGTACTGCCCGGACAGTGAAGGTGAGTCCATTGGCCGCATCGATTTCGAGCAGGTAGTGTCCATTTGCGGTAATTGCCCTGTGAATATCGGACGCCGGATTGTTACCCAGTGAGGCACCCGCATAGCTTGCGGGCAGCTGATCCACATAATGCCGTTCCAGTTTGTCAGCCAGTTCCAGCAATTCACCCAGGCCCTCGGCGCGCCGGGCCTGCAGTAATTGTTCCCGATATGCGGGATAGGCAAACGCAATCACGATACCCAGTATCGCGATCACGGCCAGCAATTCAACCAGATTGAAGCCTTGTTGTCGTTTCGGCACACTGTTCCCTTCAGGTTCAGTCCGGTTGCAGCAGCAGGTCGGTCCAGATACGCAGGCCGCTGATGACTTCCTTGACCTGGTGTCTGCCACTGCCAATGCCGGAACCGGCTGGTCCGGTGTCCAGAACCAGCGTTGACTGCACCGTCCGGGTCGCACCCTGACCGGTGTTGCTGCGCGCGGTGATGGTATATACATGGGCGCATGCACCGGACAGCGGGCAGCGGACGACAGGATTATTGCAGGCACCGGGGTGACCGGGTTTTGCGTGGCAACCGGTATACACGATGAAATAACGGGTATCCGGTGCAACCGGCACAGTGGCGGCCGTGATGGTTGACCAGTCGAGTGCCATGGAGTCTATCGATCCCGCGCTTCCCGGCGCATTGTTAAAAAAGTGATCGCCGCTCGCGGCAAAGTCCCTGCCGGTGGCCAGTGCGGCTTGCAGGTCAGCGACCGCATGGCTGATGGCCAGTTCCGCATTGTTGAGAGCGGCGGCCTGTAACTGGCTATTGACCGCCATTCGCGTTTCCAGCCGCGCGGCGTGCATGCCGGCAACGCTCTGGATGGTCAGAATGAGCAGAAAGATCAGCGCTGTAATCAGTGCCACGCCCCGCTGGCGAAGAGGTGATCTGCTCTGCACTCGCTGTCCACCGTTGATACGCATGGCCCGGTTCAGCGATTACGCAGACTGACAGTGGTTTGATACAGTTGGCGCCGAAAACCGTCATTGACGGTGTAGTTCCGGTTTCCCATGGTGTAGGTCGCGGTATTGGTGTAACCGTTCTCCGGGCAAATGGCACGCGTCAGCAGCCAGATCCGGGTGCTGACCACCTGCGACCAGTTCGTGACAAGTTGCGCGTCGAGATAGCGGTCGACTGCCCCGTCACCGTCGCGGTCATCCGGACTGATGTCGTTATCAACACCATACCGGATTTGCAGCTGTTCGATCCCCGGCGCGACTTCCCTGGCGACGGGTATGCCCGTGTGATCCAGTACTTTCCGGAACAGCGCGGGCACAGCGACGCCCTGGCAGCGCTGTGTTGACGGGGCGATGTAATAGGCATGTGCGACCAGTTCGAACAGGCGCGCACCGGGTGCGGCAGCGGCGCTGATCGCATTGGCCGGATCTTCCGCAGCACTGCCCCTGAAGATGCGCCCTGCGAATAGCCCGGTGCGCAGGTACAAGCGCCGGGCGCCGAGGTCCGCATCAGACACGCTGTCCCTGTTCAACGGCGTCGCATAACGGACCACCAGTACATCGCCGCGGAGATAGGCACTGCCGTTCTGGATGCAGGCATAGCCGGCGACAGAATCGGTTTGTGACTGGTCAAACCCCAGGATACGACGTTCCAGCATGCGTCCCCAGGTCGTGTTGTCTGTGGCACAGGTCCCGTCATCAGGGGTGACTCCCAGTGTTCCGCTGATGGCCCCCGGCATGGCATTGCCACCCCGATAGCCGGCGCGGCGCACATCGCGGGCCAGTGCGGCAATGGCATAGCGGCCGTTTTCCTGCTGGCGCGCCAGGGCATCACGCACGGTGAAGCTTTTCTTCGTGGAGAGATATATCCCGGATATGCCGGCCAGCAGTATCAGGCTGATAACCATGGCCACCATCAGTTCTGTGAGCGTAAAGCCGCGACTGTTGCAGGCATAACGGTTAAAATGTTCGGACAGGCCGCGCATGCGCTGTGTTCAGACAGTCAGCTGCAGGCAGCGCAGATCGGTTTTGACAACCGGGGGACAGGTCTCTCCGGTAACAGCCGGATCACGGGTGGGATTCCAGTAGACAGTCACGGTGTGGACGATAATGCCGGTCGCAGCGTCGACTGATTGTGTAATACGGCTTCTTCCACCCGGCAGCCGGCCGACGGCTGCCCGCCAGATGACGAGGTCGAAGTTGGCCATGTCTGCGGGCGAACAGTCTGTCATTGCGCAGTTTGCGGTGCGCACCGGTGCTGTCTGCGTCTCGATCGCATAGAGCCGGTGAGCCATTCCCGGCCCCGGCCCGTTGGCCCGCATACGGTCGCTGATGTCATAGGCAAGTTGCGCAGCCTGGGTGCGCATGAAACTCATCTGGATGGAACGCAGGCCGATGGTTTGCAGTGCCGCCAGGCCAAGCAGGCCGATGGACAGTATCAGCAGGGCGATCAGCACCTCCAGCAGGGTAAAGCCGCGTTGTCCGCGGTGGGTATTGGTAATCGAGTCACACATGGTGTCATGCTCCTTGCAACGGGGATGCCGTTACATTTACGCTGCTTGACACGTGTGGCGATAGAGCGGTTGCACGGCTTTGTGCGTAGGCGAATTCCTCTTTTAAGCTGCGCAGCCGGGTACAGGCACGGCTGGTGGCTCCCGTGTTCGCAATGGCGATACGTAATAAGGACGGCGGCCGGGACGTGCCGGTCAAGATAATGCTATGACGACAAACAGCGGTGATGCAGATTGCATCGTGGTAGGTGGCGGCCTGGTGGGGTTGTTGACGGCACGCGCCCTGCTGCAGGAAGGGTTGTCAGTGTTCTTGCTGGAACAGGGTGAAGTTGCGCGCGAGTCTTCCTGGGCGGGTGGTGGCATCCTCTCGCCGCTGGTCCCCTGGAAACAACCGGACGCGGTGAATGCGCTGGTTGCCCGGAGTCAGCAGGACTATCCTGCGCTGGTGCGCGAGCTGCAGGATGAAACCGGTTGCGACGTGGGCTGGTTACCAAGCGGCCTGTTGATCACCGGTCCCGGTCCGGACTCCGCGGCCACCGCCTGGGCCGCAAAATATCATGCCCGGATTGAACCGCTGGACAGGGTGCAAACACAGTCGCTGGAACCCGCCCTGGCGCAGGGTATCGGTCCGTCCCTGCTGTTACCGGATGTTGCCCAGATACGCAATCCGCACCTGTGCGCGGCACTTGCTGAATCACTGCAGCAGCGCGGTGTCTGCCTGCATACGCACACGCGGGTTACCGGCCTGCAGATGCAGGGGGGGCGGGTGCGGGGCGTTGTCACGGAACGCGGGGTTTTTTCCGCGGAGCGGGTCATCATCGCCGGCGGCGCCTGGAGTGCGCCCTTGCTGGAGACCGTCGGTGTGTCCCTGCCGGTCATACCGGTGCGCGGGCAGATAGTGATGTTTGCCGCACCCCCGGAGTTACTGCATCACATCGTGCTGCACGCCGGCTACTACCTGATCCCGCGCAAGGATGGCCTGGTCCTGGTCGGCAGCACCCTGGAGTACACGGGGTATGATAAATCCACCACCCCGAATGCCCGGGAACTGTTATGCGGCAAGGCGACGGCCCTGGTTCCGGCACTGGCGGACTACCCGGTCATCAAGCACTGGGCCGGCCTGCGGCCGGGATCACCGCACGGCATCCCGTATATCGGTGCCCACCCGGACCTGCAGGGCCTGTATGTGAATACCGGCCATTTCCGCAACGGTGTGGTGACGGCACCGGCTTCGGCAAGACTGCTGGTGGACATACTGCTGGCGCGGCCCGGCTTCACGGCAGTTGCGCCCTATGCGCTTGATCGGGAGCTGCAAGGTCCCGGTTAGAAAGCGGTTTCAGGAGAGCGCCACGAAACGGTGGACGATCTGTATTGATCTCGATTATAATCAGACACTTGCGGATTAAAGTGGATTGGTATGGATTTCAGGCAAGCGGATGTACAGCTCAAAAGACATAGCTGAAATGCTGAAGGCGAATGGGATCTTGCCGACGCAGCAGCGTCTGCTGATAGCGCGTGTCCTGTTCGAGTCCCGGCAGCATCTTTCCGCGGACCAGATTATCGGTCGCGTCAACGACGGTCGCGACCGGGTGTCCAAGGCAACGGTGTACAACACCCTGGGTCTGTTTGCGCGCAATGGCCTGATAT
>CAVYHX010000004.1:0-16055 GCA_963768415.1 uncultured Gammaproteobacteria bacterium | reverse complement strand
GTCATATTGCTGGGGTGCGTGCGCGTGCGGTGGTGCTGACGGGGACTCTGTCAGCGGTTTTGCATGGGCAAGGTATTCAGTGATGTCGAGCAGATGCGTGCCTGCCAGCACCTGTGCATCGCGGATCAGGCAGGCCTCGGCGGCGTTGTCCGCCGGCAAGACCAGCGCCCGTTGCGCCCGGTGGGTGTGCAATGCCATTGGCAGGATCCCGCGTACCGGCCGCAGTTCACCCGACAGGGCCAGCTCACCGGCGAATTCATAGCGCGGCAATGCCTGCGCCGGGATCTGTCCGGATGCCGCAAGGATACCGAGGGCGATGGGCAGATCGAAACGGCCGCCTTCCTTCGGCAGGTCGGCAGGCGCCAGGTTGATGGTGATGCGCCGTGCTGGAAATTCAAAGTGCGAATTCAGCAGTGCACCGCGGACGCGGTCCTTGCTTTCCCGCACCGCGGTTTCAGGCAGGCCGACAATGGAGAGGCCGGGCAGACCGTTGGAGAGATGCACTTCCACCGTGACCAGCGGGGCATCCATCCCGGTCTGCGCACGGCTGTAGACGATAGCCAGTGACATAATTTACCTTCCGTGGTTGTAATGGTGCGGTTCCGTTGCACCGTGGGTTTTATTTCCGGGTACCTGTTGGTTGATTTGTTGGGCGCGTCGCTGCGCTCCTTCGCCCAACCTACGTTATTTACCGATCCAGGTGGTATGTAGGATGGGCAAAGCGCAGCGTGCCCATCATTCCGACCAAAGATCCGTGGCTAAGGGCGGTGATGTTGGGCGCGTCGCTGTGCTCCTTCGCCCAACCTACGTTATTTACCGATCCAGGTGGTATGTAGGATGGGCGAAGCGCAGCGTGCCCATCATTCCAGCCAGAGCCCACTGGTGGACTCTGGTTCATATCTACCCCAATCATTCGGGTACCAACCCTTTTGAACCGCCTGTTTAAATGTGCTGTATGGCCAATCAGCCGGGCTAAGGGCATAACCATGTTTGACGGGATTGAAATGCACATAATCCATATGTCGTTTCCAGTCCATATCATCCCTGATTACATGTTCCCAGAAGCGTCTTTGCCAGATGCCCTTCTCGCGTCTGGAGCGTCTGGATGAATTCACCGGTGTTCCATGCAGGGCAATACTGAAATCATGCTTGATCATACTCCAGCGGGTGGAGTAGTCGGCATCACCTTCGGGTAACTGCCAAACGGTATGCAAGTGATCAGGCAGTATAACGATAGCGTCAATTTCGAATGGACGTTTACTTCGTACCCGGCTGAATGATTTGCGCAGGCGGTCAATCTGCGCACGGTCTTTCAGGATGGGTGTGCGTTGATAGGTGGTGACGGTAAAGAAATATCTGCCACCAGGTTGGTAGAACCTCCTGTAGTCCATAACAGCCTCCTTGCTGTCGGTGTGCTAACGGGTATGCCGCCGGGGCCTGTTACCCATTCAGGGTGCTGATTTGTTGGGCGCGTCGCTGCGCTCCTTCGCCCAACCTACGTTATTTACCGATCCATGTAGGATGGGCAAAGCTTCCGCGTCCTGTCACGCCCCTCGGGTCGGTTACTTGTCCTGCAAATGCTGCGCTTCCAGTTCGGCGATGACCTTCTCGAGTTGCTCGAGTTTTTCCCGGGTGCGGGCCAGGACCCGGGTCTGGGCGTCGAATTCCTCCCGGGTGACCAGGTCGAGTTTTGCCAGCGTTCCCTGCAGCAGGGTGCGGATGTTTTTGTCCACATCCTCCTGCATTTCCTTCAGGCCTGCGGGCATGCCGGCGCTGATCTGGCGGGCGAGGTCGTCGATGAATTTTGTCTCCAGCATATGGCCACCTTAGACCATCAGCCGGTGACGCGTCCAGCGCGCCAAAGCGGATGCCTTATGTTGGTGCATCAAGGATAAAAGCGCACTGCATTAGTGCAATCAAGCCTCCAGGCATGTCCAGGATATTATTCAACATATTGATATATATATGAATAGTAATAATGGCACGGTTTCTGCTGATCTAGCGGTGAATTCCCCTTACAGCACAGTTGAGTGGTTGGTCATTGCACAGTGTTTAACCACAACTTAATGGAGATGATGAAATGATTAAGAAAACCTTGATTGCAACCGCGCTGCTGGCCAGCTCTTCAGCTGCAATGGCAGAAATCAGCGGCAATGTCACGCTGGCCACGGACTACGCCTTCCGCGGTGTTTCACAGACGGATAACCAGGTAGCCATTCAGGGTGGCTTCGACTGGGCCCATGAAAGTGGCTTTTATACCGGTACCTGGGCCTCGAATATCGATTCGAACTTTTTCTCGGGTACATCGACTGACCCGCAGATCGAACACGATATCTACGCAGGTTACGGCAGCGAGTTTGCCAACGGCATTGGCTATGACGTTGGTTTCCTGCACTACAGCTACCCCGGCTACCATGATGCCAATACCAGTGAGGTGTATGTAAAAGGCAGCATGGACGGTTTCACCGTGGCGCTCAACTACTCCGATGAACTGAGCTTTATCGGTTCGGACCAGAGTGCCTGGTACCTGGCTGCCGGTTACGATATGACCCTGCCCTGGTACGAGATCGGCTTCTCTGCGCATGTTGGCTACAGCTTCGGCGATGCCTACGATGTTGATGCCCCCCCGCCACCTAGCAACGACAAGGGTCTGCCGGACACCTACACGGACTGGAGCATTGGTCTGACCAAGTCATGTGGCCGGTGTGGATCTGGGCCTGACCTACGTGGACAGCGATGGTGATGACTCAGACATGTTCGGTGACCTGGCCGACTCGCGGGTCGTCTTCAGCATATCAAAGTCCCTTTAACCGGCACCGAATCGGCCTGCCCTCGGGCAGGTCGTCTCTAATACAAGGAGTAAAGATATATGAAACTGGTAACTGCAATCATCAAGCCCTTCAAGCTCGATGATGTGCGTGAGGCCCTGTCGGAGATCGGTGTGCAGGGCATCACCGTGACCGAGGTCAAGGGATTCGGGCGCCAGAAGGGCCACACGGAACTCTACCGTGGTGCGGAATACGTGGTCGATTTTCTGCCCAAGGTGAAGATCGAAGCCGCGGTGAAGGCCGATATGGCGGACAAGGTCATTGAGGCCATTTCCAAGGCGGCCAACACCGGCAAGATCGGTGATGGCAAGATTTTCGTATCCAGTCTTGAACAGACAGTTCGCATTCGCACCGGTGAAACCGGTCCGGATGCGCTGTAATCAAGCCGACGGAGGGATAAATTGTGGATGCATTAACTGAACTGAGTTATGCGCTGGATACCTTTTATTTTCTGGTAACCGGGGTGCTCGTTATGTGGATGGCCGCGGGCTTTTCGATGCTCGAGGCCGGCATGGTGCGTGCGAAAAACACCGCCGAAATTCTCACCAAGAACATTTCCCTGTTCGCCGTGGCCTGCATTATGTACATGCTGTATGGCTATAGCATCATGTATCCGGGCGATGCCGCAGTGAACGCGTGGTGGCCGGGCCTGGGCAGTATCCTGGGCAGTGACGACAATGCGGCTGCCGATGTGATCGCCAGTGGCGGGGACACCTATTACTCCAACCTGTCGGATTTCTTCTTTCAGGTGGTGTTCGTCGCAACGGCCATGTCGATTGTTTCCGGTGCCGTGGCCGAGCGTATGAAGCTATGGGCGTTTCTGCTGTTCGCCGTGGTCATGACCGGTTTCATTTACCCCATGCAGGGTTACTGGAAGTGGGGCGGTGGTGGCCTGGATGCGCTGGGTTTCCTGGACTTTGCCGGCTCCGGCGTAGTGCACCTGTGTGGTGCGACGGCCGCGTTTGCCGGTGTGCTGCTGCTTGGCGCACGTAAGGGTAAATACCGCTCTGACGGTTCCATCAACCCGATTCCGGGCGCGAACATGCCGCTGGCGACGCTGGGTACCTTCATCCTGTGGATGGGCTGGTTCGGTTTCAATGGCGGTTCCGAACTTAAGGTCTCGGATGTCGCGGAAGCCAATGCGGTGGCGCTGGTATTCGTCAATACCAACATGGCGGCTGCCGGCGGTGTAATCGCGGCCATGCTGGTGGCGCGCCTGCTGTTCGGCAAGACTGATCTGACCATGGCATTGAATGGTGCCCTGGCCGGACTGGTGGCTATTACCGCAGAACCGCTGACACCCACGCCGCTGCTGGCCACCATCATCGGTGCCGTGGGCGGTGTCATCGTGGTGTTCTCGATCATCGGCATGGACAAGCTGAAGATCGATGACCCGGTGGGTGCCATTTCCGTGCACGGTGTCGTGGGCATGTGGGGACTGATCGCGGTGGTGCTGTCCAACCCGGATGCGACCATCGTCGCGCAGCTGACCGGTCTGGGTGTGATTCTGGGCTGGACCTTTGTCGCGAGTCTGATCACCTGGGGCGTCATCAAGATGATCTTCGGTATCCGCGTCAGCGAGGAAGAGGAATACAACGGTGTCGACCTCTCCGAGTGTGGCCTGGAGGCCTATCCCGAGTTCACCGGTGCCCAGGGTTCCGGCAAATAAAATACTTATTTACTGCATCATTCCTCAGCTTACGGGCGCTTCGGCGCCCGTTTTTTTTGCCTACAGGGATGTAGGTACGCCGCGGGAGGCAGGAAGCCGGGAGCGGCGTCTCAATGCAACAGCTGCAGCATGGGAGAAACGGCCACTACGGGCATCCTGCCCTCTCGCGGCACTCGTACATCCATGTACATCGTCGCGGGAGGCAGGAGAAGGTGAGCCATTACTACGGGCATAGCCCGGGTCGAGAGGCTGGCCTGGGCCAAGCCGGGAGCGATGTCTCAATGTCACAGCTGATGTTTGGGATAACGGCTACTAATGCAGCGTTCATATTACGATTCGGGTTGACCACCTGTGGGAGCGCCATCCTGTGGGAGCGCCGTCCTTCGGCGCGATTGTGTAATCATTATCGCGGCCAGGAGGCCGCTCCTACAGGTTCATCTCATTCACCGCAGAGCAGGGGACGCCGTGTCAAATTCACAACTATATAGGTGTATCCGCCCCTGCTCGCCACTGACCCCCCGTACGATCCCGCAAAGGCACTATTCCGGTGCATCCTTTGGTATGATTCCCCACTGCAACGGGGAGTCCGAATAACCGGAGGATAAAAATGAAACTTATTACGGCAATTATCAAACCCTTCAAGCTGGACGATGTCCGCGAGGCCCTGTCCGAGATCGGGGTCCAGGGCCTTACCGTTACCGAGGTCAAGGGCTTCGGCCGCCAGAAAGGTCACACCGAACTGTATCGTGGCGCGGAGTATGTGGTTGATTTTCTGCCCAAGATGAAGCTCGAGATCGGTATTGCGGCGGACAAGGCTGACCAGGTCATCGATGCCATTTCCAGGGCTGCCAATACCGGCAAGATCGGTGACGGGAAGATCTTTGTGACCAGCCTGGAACAGACAATCCGGATACGCACCGGCGAATCCGGCCCTGACGCGCTTTAATCAATAACACCAAATATAGGGGGGATCCTGATGAGAATTTCCGCAATCAAGGTCATGTCTGCTGTCTTTCTGTTTCTCGTGCCTGTGCTGGCACTGGCCGATGAACTGGATACCGGCGATACGGCATGGATCCTGACATCAACGGCGCTGGTGCTGTTTATGACGATTCCGGGCCTCGCGCTGTTTTATGCCGGGCTGGTGCGCAGCAAGAATGTGTTGTCCGTGCTGATGCAGTGTTTCGCCGTCACCTGCCTGGTGTCCGTGTTGTGGTTGCTGTACGGCTACGGGCTGGCCTTCGGTGACGGCGGACGCTGGAATGCCTGGATCGGCGGGCTTGACCAGGTCCTGTTCGCGAACATCGGGCGTGACAGCATGAGTGGCACCATTCCCGAGACCGTGTTTGCCATGTTCCAGATGACCTTCGCGATCATCACCCCGGCACTGGTGGTCGGCGGGTTTGCCGAACGCATGAAGTTTTCCGCCATGCTGTGGTTCTCGGCCATCTGGCTGACGGTCGTCTATGCGCCGGTGTGCCACTGGGTGTGGGGCGGTGGCTGGCTGGGCGAAATGGGCCTGCTGGATTTCGCCGGCGGCACCGTGGTGCATATCAATGCCGGCGTCGCCGCCATCATCGCGGCCATGTTGGTCGGCAACCGCAAGGGTTTTCCGACCACGGCCATGCCACCGCACAACCTCACCATGACGGTTACCGGCGCCGCCATGCTGTGGGTCGGCTGGTTCGGTTTCAATGCCGGCAGCGCGCTGGCCGCCAACGGTGATGCGGGAATGGCGATGCTGGTCACGCACATCGGTGCGGCCTCCGGTTCGCTGGCGTGGATGTTTATGGAATGGGTCCGCCACGGCAAGCCCAGTGTGCTGGGTATCGTCACCGGCATGGTGGCGGGCCTGGGCACCATCACACCGGCCTCCGGTTTTGTCGGTCCGGTGGGCGCGCTGATTATCGGTCTGAGCGCCGGCGTGGTCTGCTATACCGCCACCAGCTACATCAAGCGCGTCCTGAAGATCGATGATTCGCTCGACGTGTTTCCGGTGCACGGTGTCGGCGGCATCCTTGGCACCATGCTGGCCGGTGTATTCGTCGCTGTGCTGGGCGGCGTCGGACTGGCGGACGGCATGACCATGAGCAGTCAGCTCGGGGTGCAGTTCACCGGTGTCGCCGCGACGTTCATCTGGTGCGCGGTGGCGACCTGGGTCATCCTGAAGGTGATCGATCTCGTTATCGGCCTGCGCGTGACGCCTGATGAAGAAACCGAAGGCCTTGATGTCGTGCTGCACGACGAGACCGGTTATAACATTTAGCCGAATAGTTGATGTGTATGATGCAACGGGCGCTGCGGCGCCCGTTGTTATGATGTACCTGGATGTACAAATGACCGCTTCTAACGTATGGAAATTTAACCTGTAGGAGCACCCGATTAATCGCCGGGTGTAAACGCCGTCCTTCGGCGCGATTGGTTGAGAAAACATCGCGGCCAGGAGGCCGCTCCTACAGTCAAATTCCGAACCTTTATCTGTGATATATCTTTCCTGTGTTGTGAGATGCGAATGTGCCTACAGTTTTTTGTGCGACCCGTCGCAGAACGGCTTGTCACTGCTGTGTTTGCAGCCACACAGCCAGACCTTGCTGTTTTCGGCGAGTTCCAGCTTGACCGGCGAAAACCCGGTATCCTTGTGGGAGCCGTCGCAAAAAGGCTGGTTCTTCGACTTGCCGCAGGCGCACCACCAGTAGGTGCCTGCGTCCAGTTCCTGTTCATAGGGCGCTTTTTGTGCAATTGTAGGATCTGACATAATGGCCTCGTTAGTAATAATGAATGAGTGCAAGCTGCATTGTTGAGTATCATTCCATCGCTTCGATGAGCGACACTCGATCCGGAGAGGCAGCAGCTGTATTTCTCCGGTCTTGTACGGCAACAGCGCCATGCGCGCGCGAATTGGTACCAGCGTATTCACCGTGAGTAAACCATTGCCCCTGCTGCAAATCAAGAATCTGCGTCGCCTGATGCTCGGGCCGGTATCCTTCAGTGTCGATGCCGGGGATTGCCTGTGCATTTCCGGGCCCTCCGGGACCGGCAAATCACTATTACTGCGCGCTATCGCAGACCTCGATCCGCACGAAGGCGAGGTCTGGCTGGCAGGCCAGCCCAGTGCGGCGATCCTGCCGGAGCAGTGGCGGCGCGATATCGGCCTGTTGCCACCGGAAAGCAGCTGGTGGCTGCCCGTAATCATGGATCATTTTCATAATGGCATACCGGTTCCGCTCGAGCATATCGGCCTGACGACCGGGATACTCGATCAGCCGGTGACACGGCTGTCGAGCGGGGAGAAGCAGCGGCTGGCGCTGATGCGCCTGTTGTCGAACCGGCCGCGTGTCCTGTTGCTGGACGAGCCAACCGCCAATCTCGATCCCGACAATACCCGGCGTGTCGAGGCGGTGATCGACGAATACCGCAAGATGCAGGATGCGGCCATCATCTGGATCAGTCACGATCAACAGCAGATTGAGCGGGTTGCCGACCGGCACCTGGAAGTGTCCGCGGGAAGTCTGCGGGAAATCGAACTGGAGAGTGTGCAGTGGTTACGCTGAGCCCGTCCGATTTGATTATTGCCGCACTTCTGGTGCTGCTGCTGACCGTGCTGTCAATGCGGTTGCGCACCGGGATCAGCCGGCAGCTGGTGATTGCCGCAGTCCGGACTGCCGTGCAGCTGACGCTGATCGGCCTGGTGCTGGAGGCCCTGTTTGCCAATGCGCGCCTGGTCTGGGTGACCCTGATGGCGCTGTTCATGTTGCTGGTGGCCGGACGCGAGGTCATGGTGCGGCAGGAACGCCGCCTGACGGGCTGGTGGGGTTATGCCGTCGGTACCTTCTCCATGTTTCTTTCCTCGTTTGCGGTCACGATTTTCGCCCTGGTCGTCATCCTCGGCGAGACCCCCTGGTATGCGCCGCAGTATGCCATTCCGCTGCTGGGCATGCTGCTGGGCAACACCATGAACGGCATCGCCATCGCCATGGATCGCCTGACCCATTCCGTATGGGAGCAGCGCAACGTGATCGAGGCGCGGCTGATGCTGGGGCAGCGCTGGGATGAAGCGGTGTCCAGCATGCGCAGGGAGGCGATCCGTAGTGGCATGATCCCGATTATCAATGCCATGGCCGCGGCCGGTGTGGTCAGCCTGCCCGGCATGATGACCGGCCAGATACTGGCCGGCGCGTCACCGGTCGAGGCGGTGAAGTACCAGATCCTGATTATGTTTCTGATCACTGTCGGCACCGGGCTCGGGACCCTGGCTGCCGTGAGCACCGGTTCCCGGCGGCTGTTCGACGACCGCCAGCGGCTCTGTCTGGATCGCCTGACTGGTCATGACTAAATATTTCATGTTACTTGCCGGTATAGCAGATAAATATACATAGGCTGCTCCATGCACAGGATATTCCCGCTCACAATCATCTGCCTGCTGGCATGTATTCCGGCTGTTGCCGACGTTCACAAGTGCACCGATGCACACGGCAAGGTGACCTACCGGGACACACCCTGCGGCGGCACCTCGACTACTATCAGGCGCAAGTCCGCGCCGGCGGCGGCACCGGATGCGGATGCACGCATGGAAAAGACGCAGCGCCTGCTGCGTGCTTACGATGCAGAACGCCAGGAAGCGAAGCAACAGCAGGCGGACGTGCAGGCCAGAAAGGAAGAACGCCTGCGCAACTGTGCGCTGGCAAGGGACCGGCTGCGCCGGTTCGAGATGGCCGGCACCTTGTATAACCTGGACAATGAAGGCAAGCGTGTCTACCTGTCGGATGCGGAACGTCAGCAGTCCACGGAACGCGCCCGTGCGGATGTGGCCAGGTGGTGTAATTGAGCCTGGTGTCGTGGCAGTGCTTTGTCGGGCGCATCACTGCGTTCCTTCACCCAACCTGCCATGATGCCTGCACGCAGGCAGAAGTCACTCCGGTCATGTAGGGCGCAATAGCGCAGCGTATTGCGCCGAATGAGAAGTACCTCCCGATATATGCCCAACTATCGACATACCCGGGTTGGTTGCATTTAATCCGGTTAGGCGTGGTTATGGTGATTGATGCCTTGCGGCGTTGTCGTGGCCGGTTTTGTTGGACGCGTCACTGCGTTCCTTCTCCCAACCTACCATGATGCATGCAAGCAGGCCGAAGTCACTCCGGCCATGCAGGGCGCAATAGCGCAGCGTATTGCGCCGAATGAGAAGTATCTCCCGATATATGCCCAACAATCGACATACCTGGTTTAGTTGCACTTAATCCGGTCAAGTGTGGTTATGATGTTTGATGCCATCCGGCGCAATACGCTGCGCTATTGCGCCCTACGCCTGCTGGCAAGGGACCGGCTGCGCCGGTTCGAGATGGCCGGCACCTTGTATAACCTGGACAATGAAGGCAAGCGTGTCTACCTGTCGGATGCGGAACGTCAGCAGTCCACGGAACGCGCCCGTGCGGATGTGGCCAGGTGGTGTAATTGAGCGTGGTGTCGTGGCAGTCTTTGTCGGGCGCATCACTGCGTTCCTACGCCCAACCTGCCATGAAAGCCTGCACGCAGGCGGAAGTTGCCCCAGCCATGTAGGGCGCAATAGCGCAGCGTATTGCGCCGAATGAGAAGTGTCTCCCGATATATGCCCAACAATCGACATACCCGGGTTGGTTGCATTTAATCCGGTTAGGCGTGGTTATGGTGATTGATGCCATCCGGCGCAATACGCTGCGCTATTGCGCCCTACGCTTGCTACGCTTGCGTCCATTCAGGCGGGATTTACTCCAGTGCCCGATGAAAAAATTCCGGTGCGGTCAGCGCGGCGGTGTGAATGGCGGCATTGTAATAACCGGTTTCGAAGGTCTTTTTGCGGGCGTCATTCTCCCTGAACAGGTCTGCCATGTCCCGCTTGCATGCCATGGTGGCCGTCCACCAGCCGGAGGGATAGGTTGCCTGCGGGAAAAACAGGGTCTGCACATCGGCGAAACCGGCAGCCTGCATCGCCTTGCGCATGGGGTTGATGATAGACATGTGATAGAGCGGTGATTCGCTCTGCTGGATCAGCATGCCGTGGTCTCCCAGCGCACGGTGACATTCCCTGTAGAACGCCTCGGTAAACAGGCCCTCGGCAGGACCGATCGGGTCGGTGCTGTCGACAATGATCACATCGACCGTGCCGTCTTCGGCTTCCTGCATCCAGCGAATGCCATCCCCGAAAAAGAATTCCGCACGCGTATCACTGTTCGAGACACACAACTCCGGAAAGAATTCCTCTGCCAGTCGGGTCACGCGCTCATCTATTTCCACCTGCAGGGCATGTGTCACCCGGCCATGCTTCAATACCTCGCGCAGGGTGCCGCAGTCACCACCGCCGATAATTACGACGTTACCGGGCGAGGGATGTGTGAAGAGGACGGGGTGGGACATCATTTCGTGGTAAATGAAATTATCACGCGCCGTCAGCATGACAAAACCGTCGATCACCATGAGATTGCCGAATTTTTCCGTGGCGTAAATCTCGATGCGCTGATACTCGCTCTGTTCATCATGCAGTTTCTCGCGGATCTTCATACTGAAGGCAGATCCGCCTTCCTCGCAAATCTCGGTGAACCACTGGCTGGTTTCCAGCATGGCAATGTCCCTGGTTGGTTGATTCTGATGGATGGCGCAGGCAGACAATACTCGAAGCGGTGCAGGGTGGACAATACCCTGATTTATAACTTGTGCCCGGCGGCATCTCTCATTATCTTGCACGCATGACGTGGACAACCGAAAACAGCCGCCACCAGTACAATATTTCCGGCTGGGCCGGCGACTATTTTGATATTGATGACACTGGCCATGTGGTAGTACGGCCACATGGCCTCCCCGGATCGGCCGCAATCGACCTGCATGCACTCGCGCAGCGTGCCCGTGCCGAGGGCCTGTCCCTGCCGGTGCTGGTGCGCTTCACCGATATCCTGCGCAGTCGGGTGGATCGCCTGCATGGCGCCTTTGGCACTGCCCTGGAGGCGAGCGGCTCCAGGGCCGCCTATACCGCCATCTACCCGATCAAGGTCAACCAGCAACAGCACGTGGTGGACGCGATCGTGGCGCACGGCGGTACCCGCATCGGTCTCGAGTGCGGCAGCAAGCCGGAGCTGATGGCCGTGATCGGCAGCCTGCCCGCCGGCGGCGTCATTATCTGTAACGGCTACAAGGATGCCGAATACGTGCGCCTGGCGCTGATCGCGCAGCGCCTCGGCCTGCGCGTGACCCTGGTGATCGAGAAGCTTTCGGAACTGGACCTGATTATGCGCATATCCGCCGAGATGCGCATACGCCCGCAACTCGGACTGCGCGTGCGTCTGTCGACAGTGACGGCCGGCAACTGGCAGAACACCGGCGGCGACCGTTCCAAATTCGGTTTTCCCGCTGCGGGTGCACTGGTTGTGCTGGAGCGATTGCGTACCGCGGATATGCTCGATTGTCTGGTGCTGCTGCACTGTCACCCGGGTTCGCAAATCAGTGATATCAATGTATTGCGCGATGCCTTGCGGGAAGTCGCGCGTACCTGGGTGGAGCTGCGCATGGCGGGTGCGCCGCTGACCACAGTGAATGTCGGTGGCGGTCTGGGCATCGACTACGATGGTACTGCGTCGGCGAGTGACTGTTCGGTGAACTATGACGCCCGACGCTATGCAGAGACCGTCGTCGAAGTGATTGCGGCCATGGCACAGGCGCACCGGTTGCCGGTTCCAGACCTGATGAGTGAATCCGGCCGCGCCCTGACAGCGCACCATGCCGTGTTGATTACCAATGTCATCGAAAACGAAGCGGTGCGGTGTGATGCCGCCGACAGCGACCCTGCCGATGCTGAGTTGCTGCTGCGCCTGCGTGACTGTCTGCAGGATTGCTCGGCGGAGAATGCACTGGACAGTTACTACCGTGCCACTGAACTATTACCGGAGCTGCGGGCATTATATATCGACGGCGGCATGGACCTGGCGCAGCGCGCCCGTGCAGACTCCCTTTACTATGCCCTGTGCCGCCGGGTGCAGGGTTACCTGGCGATGCTGCCGAATTCGCCCGCTGAACTGGATGTGATCAACCGCGGGCTCGCCGACAAGTATTTCTGCAACCTGTCGGTATTCCAGTCGATGCCCGATGTCTGGGGTATCGACCAGGTATTCCCGATCGTTCCGCTGCAGGACCTGGAGAGGCAACCGGAGCGGCGCGCTATCCTGCACGATCTGACCTGCGATTCCGATGGTCATATTGAATACTATGTCGTTGACAGCGGGGTCGAGTCGACCCTGCCGGTGCACGCGTTGCGCCCCGGCGAACCGTACCTGCTGGGGTTTTTCCTGCTCGGCGCCTACCAGGAAATACTGGGCGACATGCATAACCTGTTCGGCGACACCGACGCCGTTAATGTCGAACTCGATGACGCCGGCGGCTATCGCCTGGTTGATCCGCATCACGGTGATACCGTGGATGAATTGCTGCGCTATGTCGAGTTTGATCCGAAGCGGCTGATGGCGCGCTACCGTGAAAAGCTCAATGCAAGCGGCCTGACCGGCGCGGAACGCAGCGCCTGCCTGCAGGCACTGGAAGGCGGCCTCACCGGGACGACCTACCTGGAGGACGAATGAACATAAGCTGTGAATCCTGCCTTGGGAAAAACGCTGATACCGCTATGAATAAGCTGTATCCGGACCAGAAAATTCCCAGGTTGGGCAAAGCGCAGCGTGCCCAACAGTGCAAACAACAAATGTCAGGCAAACTGCGCATTGTCCAGCCTGCATATAGCTTTGTCTCGATGGATCGCAGTGATATCCGGGGAGTGAGCCAGGTAATAAGCCAATGAAAGCAGGAGTCATCGGCCTCGGTGCCATGGGCGCACCCATGGCGCGTAACCTGCATACTGCGGGATACCTGAATGCGGTGTGGAACCGCACCGCAACCATCGCGGAAGAACTCGCACGCGAACTCGATGTTTTGCAGGCAGAGGACCCGGCGGACCTCGCACGGCACTGCGAACTGGTTATTATTTCCGTGTCGGCCGATGCTGATGTACTCGCCGTCAGTGATGCCCTGCTGCCCGGGCTGACTGCAGATCACGTGGTGCTCGATACCTCGACCGTGAGTCGCGCGACCGCCCGGCTGGCTGCCACGCGAGTCAGTGAGACCGGTGCGGCCTTTCTCGATGCCCCGGTTTCCGGCGGTACCGAGGGTGCGCGCCAGGGCACACTCGCCATGATGACCGGCGGTGATGAACTGGTGCTGGCACGGGTTCGCCCGGTACTGGCTGCCATCACCGCGCGCGTGACACACATGGGCCCGGTGGGCGCCGGGCAGGCGACCAAGGCCGTCAACCAGGTCATGGCGGCCGGTATCAACCAGGCCGTGACCGAGGCACTGGCCTTCGCCGGCGCACTCGAGTTGCCGCTGGACAAGGTCATCGAGGTGGTGAGCGCCGGAGCGGCGGGCAACTGGTTCCTGGAACACCGCGGCGGCAGCATGGTGGATGGCCGCTTCGCGCCCGGTTTCCGGGTCGCGCTGCACCACAAAGACCTGGCCATTTGCAAGCAGATGGCGGCCGAGTTCGATGTCGCCCTGCCAGTTGTCGAAATGACACTGATTCACTACCGCCGCCTGCTGGATGCCGGTTACGGCGATGAGGACATCTCGGCGCTGTTTCGAGAGAAGGCGGCATTATTTGATGAAGACAGGAATAGCCGGAGCAAGCCGGGTTGAATGTGGCCTTAGTAATGCGGGTTTGCAGATAACAGGCGCGTTTCAGTTTCACACGGCTGGGGGTATGCCGCCTGTGCTATCCAGCGGGCTGGGGACGCCTTGGCCACCCAACCCCAGCACATGGGTATATATCATTGTGGTGCGTACATCCTTGTGACCCATGATCTCCTGTATGGTGCGAATATCCTGACCGGACTCCAGTAAATGAGTTGCAAAAGAATGCCGCAGGCTATGGCAGGTGACGCGCTTGGACAGACCGGCACTTCTTACCGCAGACCTGAGCGCTTTTTGGATGACGGAATTATCAATGTGATGACGTTTGATTCTCTTGCTATGCGGATCGACTGAACGTTTCGATGCAGGAAAGACATATTGCCAGCCCCAGTCAAAGCCCGCATTGGGATATTTTCTAGCAAGTGCATATGGTAATGAGGTCTCACCAAATCCGTCTTCCTTGTCGGCAGTATGGTATCGCCTGACTTGCTCCAGCTGTTCTTTCAATGGCGGGATCAATTGTTTCGGGAGCGGTGTTACACGATCCTTGCCGCCTTTGCCCTGGCGGACCACGATTTGCCGATAGCCAAAATCGACATCCTTTACACGAAGTTGCAGGCACTCGCGCAAGCGCAAACCGGACCCGTACATCAAGCTGGCCATCAGCCATTCACGGTGGCGCATGCGACCGAGAACCGAGCGAATTTCATCGCGTGTCAGTACAACAGGCAGGCGCGCCTGGCGTTTCGCGCGTTTAATGCCCTGTATTTTTGGCAGGTCAATTTCGAGAACCTGCTTATAGAGGAACAGAAGTGCATTAAGTGCCTGGTTCTGAGTGGCCGATGCAACGTTACGCTCCACAGCCAAATACGTAAGAAAGGCGGATATTTCATCAGTGCCCATCTCGGCGGGATGTCGTTTACCATGGTAGAGGATGTAGCGTTTAGTCCAGTGCCAGTACGACTGCTCTGTTCTGAAACTGTAGTGCCGGGTCATTATCACGTTACGGAACCGGTCAAACAGACGGATATTTCTATTTGTGTGTTGCTGGCTTTGCGTCATCGTTATCTTCCATCCCTGAAAATAGCATGACTTTAATGATATTAATTATGTATACAGAATTATGTGTTCAGGCAAGTAACTCAAGCGTACGTGTAATTTAGAATTTGTCTGTAAGGCATAGTAGATGAGAACTGTAAGCTGGTACTTACAATTTTATACAGGTTATAACGCTATTTAGCGCATTTTCGTATAAACAGGCAATTTGGCCATATATTTACATCTATTGGTATGGGGGCGGGATAATCCATCTGATTGTATTTATTGTGTGTTCTTGGCAGTATTAATCATAACGTGCGTGATACAACGCCAATCAACCAACTAATAGTAGTTAGGTTTACTAGTTTGGAATGTACAGCCAGAAGATCATATGGAGCTGGGTATTAATCGTTGCAGCAATACTAGTGCACGGAGTACTTGAGTCTTATGAGTTTAAAATGATGAGCCTTTTTTTATTTGGGGGCATCATTGGAATCCTCCGTAAGGATATTGAGCGAGATCGATTCGATGGGCACTCATTTAGTTATTTTTGGGATCTTTCCTCAATAGTCAGAACGGTGATTGTTTCTTACTTTCTAGTAATATCGATTTTGTTGCTCTGGCTAAGTTTCAATCAGCCTGGGACGCTAGATGAGCTGTTTTATGGGGATCATGGGTTAATCATGCTATTTCTGGTTCTTTCCCCATTATGGGTTCCATTATTGTTGAGTGTAGTCAGATGCGACCTTAAGGCCATTAGAGATGAGCGAACGTAAACCTAACAAATCGCCCCAGTCGGACGGCTTCGCCGCCGCTGGCCTCAA
>CAVYHX010000003.1:0-55423 GCA_963768415.1 uncultured Gammaproteobacteria bacterium | reverse complement strand
TATCCAGTGTGCAAATAACTTCGACCCCGTAAATCACGGCAAGTTCGACTGTATATATGACTTGCGTATAATACACAAACAGCACGAAAAACCCTTCAATACAACCTGGCGGCGTTACTGCTGAATCCATGACTGACACTCATACTGTAGGCAGGCACAAGGTGGTCACAATGCAATACTCCCTCTGCAACACCGAGGGTGTTGTTGTGCGCGAAGCAAGCGGCGCACCGGTGACTTACCTGCATGGTGCCGGCGTCTTGTTCGAGAAACTCGAAAAGGCACTGGAGAATTGTGCTGTGGGTGATATCAAAAGTGTACGCTTGCTGCCGGATGATGCCTTCGGCAAACGCGATATCGAACTGGTGTGCGCGGTACCCCTGAGCGAATTTCCGCCCGGCGAGACGATTGAGACAGGTGGCCAGGTCACTGGAACGGATCATCATGGTGCAGAAGTCACTTTCACCGTTACCGATATCAGGGATGAAGTTGCGCACCTCGATGGTAATCACCCGCTGGCGGGCCAGTCGCTGGTTTTCGAAGTCGAGATTCAGGCAATTCGTGCAGCGTCGGAAGAAGAAATCCGCCAGGCGACGGTGCTTGCATGAGTTGAAAATAATACTCTATTTATCGAGCTGGAAACGCTGCCCCTCGTAGGACAGAATGGTTCCATTGGGCAGGATCTCTTCCAGCACAAGGCCGCTTGCAAGCGTCTCACCCTCCCGGTATTTATCCAGATCGACCAGGATAAAGCGCCGTTGCGGGTCTTCTGAATACACGTGGACATCAAGACGCGGCAGTGTAATCCGACTGCGCGTCTCCAGTGACAGCTCATCCCAGTTAGGCACCTGCGGCGTGTCCGCCCCTGCCGTCGCGGTAACAGCCGGGGCAACTGCCTGTTCCCGTGGCGGCGCCGGTTTCCGGGTAACCGGCGCGGGGGGTGCCGGCGCTACGGGTTTTGCTGCCACCACCGGTTGCCGTGCCGGCACCAACGGCTTGACACTTGCCGGTTGCGCTGACCTTGCCGGTTGCCGGGACCTTGCCGGTTGCGGCGCCTCAGTGATCCGGGGGCCGGGGGTACGCGCAAGCGGTTGCAGCGGCCGATCCATTGTCACACCGGCTTGCTGCTCCAGTGGAACGCCTGTTGAATCAGTCGCATCGGTATCCTGCTGTGTCAGCAACACGGCGAGCAACCCACCATTCACGATCAGCAGCGGCGCAACGATCCATAGCCAGCCGAAGGAACGACCTTTTCGGCTGCACGACCTCATGGGTCGATTCAAGGTCAGGCACTGCGCCGATAACGCGATCCTGATCCGCTTTTTTCAGTGCCTCGAGGATATAAGACATACCTTGACCACTCAGGAAGTTTCGGTCGACAGCAGCGGAACGTCCCTGCCGACATATGATTCAAGTTGAATCAGTGTGTATTTTCCCACGATGCCGTCAGGAGTGAGTCCCTGACTGCGCTGGAAATCCAGCACCTGCTTCTGCATCGGGAAATCAAAATACTGCGGATCAGTGGCAGACAGCTTCACTTGCTGGGTTTCTTCGAGCCGCTGGCGCAACCAGGCGACATCCGGACCCCGGTCGCCCACCTTGAGTTCCAGGCGCCCACCGGGGGGTGCCTGCACCAACAGCGTAAAGTCACCATACCAGTAGCGATCCACCTGGTCGATGGTGAGCCGGTATAACTCGTTACCAATCACCAATTCGGCAATCGAGTCATCGAGATGCCGCAACACCACGGGCACACGGCGGCCATCGGCTGCAACCAGTTGCATTATCACCGGCCGGTTGTACTGTCGCAGCATCTCCCAGGACCCCTGCTCGGCGAGACAGCCGAGTCCATGGTCATCGGCAAAATCACAGTAACCAGGCGTCCCATCCGAAGGCAGTGCGATAGACCAGAGCGCAAACAATTCCTTCCAGGCGGCACGATCGTAGGTTTGATCGGAGGCCAGCAGCATTTCTGCCAGCGACCGTGATTCAGAGGCCGCGTTGCTCGCCACCGCGACACCCTGTATTGCACCGGGCCGTCCTCCCGCTGCGGTCTGCGGCAGTTGAGTAGCGGCAGACAGTTGCCCGTCGGGCATACTCCGGGATGGCGCCACTACCCGGTCGCCCAGCCTGGAGAACAGTGCGGCCCCGGTACCCGGATATTGCCAGTAACCGTATATCCCGGCACCTATGAGTGCCAGCATGGCCACACCAGCGGCAGCCAGCCCATACCTGCTCCCGGCACGCGGTTCTTCCAGCTCTCCGGCCAGCACCTCCTTTGAAGCCCGCTGCACGAGTGCTTTGTCGATCTGTGACTTGCCTTCAACATAGGCGCCCAGCATGGCGCGGTCACACAATACATTGATCAGGCGGGGTATCCCTCCGGACAGCTTGAATACCTGATCCACTGCCTTGTTGGTAAATATCGTCCCGGTTGCGCCACAGACATGCAGGCGGTGCTTGATATAGGCCCCCGCCTCTTCCCGGCTGATAGGCTCCAGGTGATAGCGGGCTGTGACACGCTGCGCCAGTTGCCGCATGTCATCGCGGTGTAACAAGGCACGGAGCTCGGGCTGCCCGATCAGGATGATCTGCAGCAGCTTCTGCGTGGGAGTTTCCAGGTTGGTCAGCAGACGCACCTGCTCGAGTACATCCGCGCTCAGGTTCTGGGCCTCGTCAATGATCAGGACAGTGCGCCGGCCGTTGGCGTGGGCCTCCAGTAAATAGCGGTTCAGCACATCGGTCAGCATCTTGATGCTGGCATTTTCCTCGCGGTATTCAATGCCGAGTTCGTCGCAGACCGTGGCGATCAATTCAGCCGATGTCACTTTGGGATTCAGCACGACCGCAAGATCGACATTGTCCGGTACCTGCTCCAGCAGGCAGCGGCATATCGTGGTCTTGCCGGTGCCCACCTCACCGGTTAGCTGCACAAAGCCACCGCCCTCGCCCAGACCGTAGAGCAGATGCGCCAGTGCCTCCCGATGCCGCGCGCTCATATAGAGGAAACGCGGATCCGGCGTTATCGAGAACGGCCGTTCAGTCAGCTTGAAGTGATCTAGATACATAGTGCGCCACTATCGTTACCCGGGCATGACAGGCTTGTCGACCGGCTGTCCCGAAGCCAGCAGGCCCCGCCACAGGACAGGATATGAACCCGGTTTCATCCTGTATCCGGCCCCGGTGCATACAATACCCTCGAAGCCGGATATTATCGCTATCTTTCCGGCGGCATGCGACCCAATTTCCGCTCACGGGCAACAATCAGGCACAACCGGTGGCGCATTGCGGCCGGATCAAGGCCGGACAGCCGGTACCGCTGCCGGGCGCCATCCGGCCGGCGCCGGTTAGAACTTCGATGATGACAACAGGGAATTTATCAGCGGGGTGCTGTACGGCTCTGCAGCCGCGTCTCCCCGCGACTATTCAGATCACACCAGACCCGTTCGGGCCGGCATCCCGTCCGCCCGGGAGGCCGGACGGGATGCAGCCGGACAGTGTGTTGCCGGCAGCAGCAGGGCTGCTCAAAAATCGCGTGCCAGGTTGCGTTTCTCCACCACCGGTGAATGCAGCACCAGGTCCATACCGCGCCAGCGTTCGAGCTCAACATAATCGCGTTTGCCATTGATGTCTTCCAGCACCACGCGGCTCTGGGTGCCGGCAGAATATACAAGTGCCCTGACCTGAATCAGCTGGCCGGCAAGATTGCTGTACCAGTAACCGGGTATCGGTTTTTGCTGAAAATACATATGTGCCTCCTGCGCCCGGGATTATCCCTGTGGCGGCCTGTTATTGTTATGGCGTCAGTCAGTATCAGCCAGTCAAATCTACCTCTTGTAGCTATTTAACCGAAAATATCAGGGTCCATCAATGGTACAAAAGGACAGTAACTGTACGAAAGGACAATAGCCGGCCCCGCTGTCGCATGGCACAGGCTAACCGCACTTGGACTCGCCGCAGTTAAGGCAGGTGAGGCAGCCGTCCATAACAATCGCTGCCTTGGTATTGCACTTGAAGCACAATTGCGAACCTGCGGGGAAATCGCCGCCAGCGTCGTCATCGCCCGCCGCCAAAACTGCTGCTGATTCGTACTGGGCGCGTTTTTCCGCCACCAGTTTCTTTTGATGCTCATCGAGACCGTCGTCTTTCATCATGCCGATCATGCGTAAATGGCAATCGATGGCATCACCGATCTCGCCCACCAGTGATGGCATGTACTTGCCGCCTTTCTTGAAATAGCCGCCGCGCGGATCGAATACCGAGCGCAGTTCCTCGACCAGAAAAGTCACGTCCCCGCCCTTGCGGAACACAGCCGAAATAATCCGGGTCAGGGCGACGATCCACTGGAAGTGGTCCATATTCTTGGAATTGATAAATATCTCGAACGGACGCCGCAGTTCGTTCTTCGTCCCGTGATTGAGAATGATATCGTTGATGGTTACATACAGGGCATGCTCGGACAGTGGCGTCTTGACCTTGTAAGTCGAACCGATGAGCATCTCCGGCCGCTCGAGTTTTTCATGCAACTGCACCACGTTGTCCTGCGGTGACGGCGCCGCTGCCGGGGCCTGCTGCGGCTCCTGCTGCTTGTCCTGGCCACCGACCTTGTAACCAATTATCTTTTTTTCTATTTGAATTGCCATTATCTGCTCCTGAAAATTCTTTCTCTGCCTGATCAGAATTTGCCGTAGTACCCTTCCTTGAGGGCATCGTACAAATTCGCGGCGGTATGGGTCTCGCCATCGTACTCAACTTCTTCATTACCCTTCAGACTGACTGTTGAGCCATCCTCGAGCGTGAAATCATAAACCGTATTTTCCAGGTCTTTCTCCTTCACGAGCACGCCCTGGAATGCCTCCGGGTTGAAGCGGAAAGTCGTACAGCCCTTCAGCTCCTTTTCATAGGCATACCGGTAGATATCCTTGAAATCGGCGAAGGCATAGTCGGTAGGCACATTGGCAGTCTTCGAAATCGAGGAATCCACCCACTTTTGCGCGGCCGCCTGGATATCGACATGCTGCTTCGGCGTCACGTTGTCTGCGGCAATGAAATAATCCGGCAAGGCCTCATGATCACATTCCATGCTGACACCGGCCTGCGGGTTAATCAGCTGCCGGTATGCGAGCAGCTCATAGGAATACACATCCACCTTTTCCTTGGTTTTCCTGCCTTCGCGGATAACGTTGCGGAAGTAATGGTGTGCAAAACTTGGCTCGATGCCATTGCTGGCATTGTTGGCCAGCGACAGCGAGATGGTGCCGGTCGGCGCGATGGAACTGTGGTGGGTAAAGCGCGCACCGGTCTCCGCCAGCTCCCTGACCAGCTCGGGCGCCTCCTCGGCTACGCGCTGCATGTAACGGCTGTACCTGGTATGCAGCACCTTGCCCTTGACGGTATTGCCCGGCAGATAACCATCGCGCCGCATCTCGGGACGTTTGCGCAGCATTGCTTCCGTGATCTCGATGTCTTCCTCCATGATGGGTGCCGGGCCTTTTTCCTTTGCCAGATCCAGGGCAACCTGCCAGCCGGTCAGCGCAAGTTCGCGGCTGACGCGCTCGGTAAACTCCAGAGAATCCGGTGCGCCGTATTTCATACGCAGCATGGTGGCCGTGGATCCCAGGCCGAGAAACCCCATGCCATGACGGCGCTTGCGGAAAATTTCATCGCGTTGCCCGTCCAGCGGCAGACCATTGATTTCGACCACGTTGTCCAGCATGCGCGTAAAAATGGCCACCACCTTGCGAAATTCCTCCCAGTCGAACTCGGCCTGTTCCGTGAACGGCTTGCGTACGAACCGGGTCAGATTGATCGATCCCAGCAGGCAGGATCCGTAGGGCGGCAAGGGCTGTTCGCCGCAGGGGTTGGTGGCACGGATGTTCTCGCAGAACCAGTTGTTGTTCATCTCGTTGACCTTGTCGATCAGGATGAACCCCGGCTCGGCGAAATCATAGGTCGAGCTCATGATCATGTCCCACAGGCGCCGCGCCGGAATACTCTTGTAGATTCTGCATGCCACCAGCCCTGCATTGTTGGTTACATAGTCCTGCTTGCTCGGCCACTCGCGCCACACGACCTGTTCGGGATCATTCAGACTGATACCGGCTTCCAGCTCGTCGCGGCTGATCGGGAATGCCAGCTTCCAGTCAGCGTCATTTTCCACCGCGTCCATGAATTCCGTGGTTATAAGCAGCGACAGGTTGAACTGGCGCAGGCGGCCGTCTTCACGTTTGGCGCGGATAAAATCCATGACATCCGGATGGCCGACATCGAACGTCGCCATCTGCGCGCCGCGCCGGCCGCCGGCCGAAGACACGGTGAAGCACATCTTGTCGTAGATATCCATGAAGGACAGCGGGCCGGACGTGTAGGCGCCGGCGCCGGAAACATAGGCACCCCGGGGACGCAAGGTGGAGAATTCATAACCGATGCCGCACCCGGCCTTCAGCGTCAGCCCGGCCTCGTGCACCTTGTTGAGAATGTCGTTCATGGAGTCGCGGATGGTGCCGGACACGGTGCAGTTGATGGTAGAGGTTGCCGGCTTGTGCTCCTGTGCGCCCGCATTCGAGGTGATGCGGCCGGCCGGTATCGCGCCGTGGCGCAGGGCCCACAAAAACTCCCGGTACCAGGTGTCGCGCAGTTCCGGGGTTACTTCGACATCCGCCAGTGCACGGGCAACGCGCCGGTAGGTATCGTCAATCTCCCGGTCGACCGGGACTCCGTCCTTGGCGACGAGGCGGTACTTCTTCTCCCAGATGTCGAGCGATGCCGGCTGCATCTGGATCTCGGTCGGGCCTGTGGGTACTGCTTCAAGATGTACGGTATTGGTCATAGCGTCCGGTCTTCCTCCCAGGTTTCCAGGTTATTGTTTAGTATAGAATTAGCCTTCCCCGCAGGGGACAGGGCCGGTGCGGCACCGGCCAGGCCTGGAACAGGCACAATATATTGTGTTCGAAACGGCAAGATAATGCAGCCCCCGAGAGCCTGTCAAGTCTAATTTATGGGCGTATAAATATATTATTTTTTCAATAAGTTAGAATATTTTATGGGGTGCCGGAAAAACGTCGGAACAGCGCCCGGGGTATAACAGTCAAACACTATATATTGTGTATCTAATATAGCCCGAACCCTGTCCCCACGCCCTGTTTTAGCGCCGCAAGCCGGCGTCAGGGCGCGCCGGCAGTGTCCGTATGGTGCGTATGGTGCGCGTGGCCCGGCGTTTCCTGCGGCTGATGGTGATCATGCCCGGCAGGCGCGAGGAACCAGGTGTAGAGCCCGAACAGGATGATCGTCACACCGGCAAAGCTGCGCATGGCGGGCGCTTGCAGTACCCGGATCAGGGAACCGAAGGTATATCCCATCGCCACCATCAGTGGCAGGGTGCCGAGCCCGAATGCAAGCATGATCAAGCCACCATAGAGTACGCTGCTGCTGGCCAGTGCCATGGCGAGTACCGCATAGACCATGCCACAGGGCAGCCAGCCCCAGATTGCGCCCAGCATGCAGGCCTGCACCGGACCGCGCACCGGGATAAAACGCCGCCCGAACGGTTCGATGTGCCGCCACACGCCGGCACCTGCTTTTTCCAGTACCCGCAGCGCCTGCCACCAGCCCGCCAGATAGAGACCGAACAGAATCATGAACAGGCCGGCCAGTATCCTGCCAACGGGCCAGGCAGCCAGCACACCGAATGCACTGACCTGCTGGCCCAGCAGCCCCAGCAGCAGCCCGGCCAGCGTATAACTGCCGATACGCCCGCTGTTATAGGCCAGCAACGCGAGCAGAAAACGCCCTTTTGAAGCGCGTATGGCAGGCGCCAGACTGCCCGTCAGCCCGCCCACGATGCCACTGCACATACCGACGCAATGGACACCGCCGAGCAACCCCACGAGAAAAGCGGCAGGTAATGTCAGTTCCATATTCACGGTGATGGTTGCGTCAAGAGGTCGGGAAACAGTGTGCGGTTGCCGTTTGGCCCGCAGTGCGGGCACAGCGCTCGCCGGTCCGGAGCGCCGGCTGGTATCAGCTGCCGGTTACGGCCGGCAGCAGGACAAGCGGCGTGGTTCCCGGCACCGGCAGCGAGCCGGACAGGCGCCAGTCGTCCGCCTCCAGCTGAATATACCAGTTGCCCGGCGCAAGATCGGCAGCAGCACCCGCATAGTGCCCGGCCCCCTGGTGGACAAGGGTGACAACCTGATCACGCCCCGCCATGGTCGGGTGCAACACGGAGAGCCCGACGGCCTGCGGCAGGGTATAGTCCTGCGCCTGCAGTATGAGTGTGAACAGATTCTGGGCCGCAGTGTAATCCAGCGCGGCGTGCAATTGATGGTCTGCCGCCGCCTGGTCACGGGCCAGGTCGCGGTTGATGGCCTTGCCACGCCGGTAATAATCATCCACCACCAGCCCGTCACTGGACACGATCGCGAGATACAGGGTAACCATACCGGCGATGACAGCCGTCAGCGGCAACGCTATCAGCAGCCAGACCCAGGGTTCGCGGGACCAGTGACGCTTGGCGCTTTCGGGAGCGGCGTGCATACCTACTGCGGCCCCAGGAAGCGTGCTTCTTCCTGCACTGCCAGCGCGGGATCATCATTGGCAATCAGCTGGAACACCACCTTGCTGCTGCGCACCTCAAGGTCCCCCTCATCGGCCTGCAGGCGCACGGGAAATTCCATGACAGCGCCCGCCTCGGCCCGGATTGATTGCGCATCCACGTGTAACTGGATACCGGGTATACCGTCAACACTCAGGGTATATGTATGCGCCGCGTCATCCATATTGAGTATCTTCAGAATATAGACATTTTCTATCAAACCCGCGGGCGTCTCCCGGTACAGCGTATTGCGGTCGCGGATGACATCCAGCCCCAGCAGGGTGCGCTGACTGAAGGTATACACAAATGTGGCCATGATCGCCAGGAGAATCACGGCATAGATGAGGATGCGCGGGCGGATGATGTGTGTCACACCGCCTTGCATGGCATGCTCGGTCGTGTATTTGATCAGGCCCCTGGCGTAGCCCATCTTGTCCATAACGTCGTCGCAGGCATCGATGCAGGCGGAACAGGCAATGCACTCATACTGCAGGCCATCGCGGATATCGATACCGGTCGGACAGACCTGCACACACAGCGTGCAGTCGATACAGGCCCCCAGTCCCAGCGCGGCCGGATCGGCACTGCGTTTGCGCGCGCCACGCGGCTCGCCGCGCGCGGGCAGGTAGGAAACCACCAGCGTGTCCTTGTCGAACATGGCACTCTGGAACCGTGCGTAGGGACACATGTACAGGCATACCTGCTCGCGCATCCAGCCGGCATTACCGTAGGTCGCAAAGCCGTAGAAAATAACCCAGAACGTCTCCCAGGGCCCGAGGTTGAAGGTCAGCAGGCGCTGGCCGAGATCGGTGATCGGCGTGAAGTACCCGACAAAGGTGAATCCGGTCCAGGCCGCGAACAGCAGCCACAGCGTGTGTTTGGTTGCCTTGATACGGAATTTACGGGCATTCATCGGCAGCGCATCGAGCTTTTGCTGCTGCATGCGACTACCCTCGACCTTGCGCTCGATCCACAGAAAGGCCTCCGTCCACACGGTCTGCGGACAGGCATAACCACACCACACCCGGCCGGCCAGGGCGGTCACGAAGAACAGGGTCAGGCCGGCAATGATCAGCAGAAAGGCGAGGAAGATGAAATCCTGCGGCCACAGGGTGATACCGAAGATATGGAACTTGCGCGCCGGGAGGTCCAGCAGGATGGCCTGTTGGCCGTCCCAGCGCAGCCACGGCGTGAAGTAGTAAATGCCCAGCAGCCCCAGCACGCCCAGCACCCGCAGGCGTGCAAACAGGCCGTGCACCTCGCGCGGGTAAATCTTTTCGCGCTTCGCATACAGGGACTTTTCGACCTGCTCGTCAGCAGGCCGTGCCGTATCCGGCCCTTTCGATGCAGGGGTTGCCATGCCGGCCTTACTGGTCCCGGGAATCCGGGTTATTCCGCATGCAGTTGGTGATGGCGAAATAGAGGGTACCGATACCCGCAACCGCGGTGATCAGCCAGAACAGCAGAAAACCGATCGTGTAGATGCCCAGGCGGCTGATCGGCAAATCGGCACCGAAGGGAAGCAGGTCATCCGGATCGAATGCGGAAAAAAACAGGCCGGTCACGACGACCGCGGTCAGGAACGATGGCCACAACACCGCGATGCATTTCTGGAAGTTGGGTATCTCTGTTTCCGCCATGTCCCGTTCCTGCCACCCCGGTCCTAATTGGTTTCATCTGCCTGACCGGTGGACAGACTGTAGACATAGGCGGCCAGCAGGTGCACCTTGTCTGTGCCCAGAAAATCCCGGTGTGCCGGCATCTGGCCATTGCGGCCCAGGGCAATGGTCTCCATGACGCGCGTCTTCGAGCCGCCATACAGCCACACGTTGTCAGTCAGGTTCGGTGCGCCCAGCAGCTGGTTACCGGTTCCGTCAGCACCGTGACAGGATGCGCACAGCATGGTGTACTTTTCCTGGCCGCGCAGTGCAGCCGCCTGATCGACATTGCGGCCGCTCAGGCTGAAGACATACTCCGCCATATCGGACACACCGGCGGCACCGCCCAGCGCCGCCTCCCAGGCGGGCATCACGCCGTTGCGCCCGCTCAGGATGGATTGCTGAATCTGGTCAGGCGTGCCGCCGTACAGCCAGTCATTGTCACGCAGGTTCGGGAAGCCGCGTGCGCCGCGTGCATCGGAGCCATGACAGGTCGCGCAATAGTTCACGAACAGGCGCTCACCGATCTTGCGTGCCTCGGCATCATCCGCAACCGCGGGAATATCCATGGCCGCGTAGTGCGCAAATAACGGCGAGAATTTTGCATCGGCCACATCGACTTCCTGCTGGTACTGGCCCAGCGAGGTCCAGCCGAGCAGACCCTTGAACGATCCCCAGGCCCGGATACAGCGCCAGGTAACCGATACCGAAAAACAGCGTGATATAGAACAGGTTCAGCCACCAGCGCGGCAGCGGATTGTTGAGTTCCTCGAGGTCCCCGTCCCAGACATGGCCCATGGACTTCTGGTCTTCCGGTTTGATGTCGCTCGACAGCCAGCGGATCATGAGAAAACAGGCGATGATCCCGGCCACGGTCGGAATGATGATGTACCAGTTCCAGAAGCTGCTGGTGAAATCAGCCATGGGTCTTCTCCTTGGACTTATTGTCCGCATGCATCGGTGCGTCGTCATCGAACGGGATGTTTGCCGCCTGGTCGAAGCGCTCCTTGCGCTTCCCGCTCCACGCCCACACCACGATGCCGATGAACACCACCAACACCACCACGGTCCAGATCGACTGTATCAGCGAGTAATCCATGCGGCTTACCTCCGGGTCTTGATTGCCGTGCCCATGCCCTGCAGGTAGGCAATCATGGCATCCATCTCGGTCTTGCCTTCCAGGGCCTTGGGTGCGTTCTGGATTTCTTCATCCGTGTAGGGCGCGCCCAGCATGCGCAACACTTCCAGCTTGCGTACGATATCTTTGGCATCCGCCGGTGTTTCCGCCAGCCAGGGATAACCCGGCATGATGGACTCGGGCACGACATCGCGCGGATTGATCAGATGCACCCGGTGCCACTCATCACTGTAGCGGCCACCGACGCGCGCCAGGTCCGGACCGGTGCGTTTCGAGCCCCACTGGAACGGACGGTCGTAGACGAACTCACCGGCCACGGAATAGTGCCCGTAACGTTCGGTCTCCGCGCGGAACGGCCGGATCATCTGCGAATGACACAGATAACAGCCCTCGCGCACGTAGACATCCCGGCCCGCCAGCCGTAACGGCGTATAGGGTTCCAGCCCGGCCACCGCTTCCGTCGTGGACTGCTGGAAGAACAGCGGCACGATCTGCACCAGCCCGCCGACGGAAACCACCACCAGGATCAGCACGATCATCAGGCCGACGTTTTTTTCGACCTTGTCATGTCCGGTTGGCATAGCGTTCTCCTCAGTGAGCCATTGCGGGGGCCGGAATGGTGGCGACCGCCGGTTTGGCGCCGGCAATGGTCTTCCAGATGTTCTAGGCCATCACCAGGGTGCCCAGCAGGAAGAAGGCGCCGCCGAGGAAGCGCACGATATAGAACGGATGCATGGCCTGCACCGACTCCACGAAGCTGTAGGTCAGGGTGCCGTCGTGCATTGACCGCGCGCCACATCAGCCCCTGCATGATGCCGGCCACCCACATGGAGGAGATGTACAGCACGATGCCGATGGTCGAGATCCAGAAATGCACCTCGACCAGCTTCAGGCTGTAGAGCTCGCGATCGAACAGGCGCGGAATCAGGTAGTACAGGCTGCCGATGGAGATCAGCGCCACCCAGCCGAGCGCGCCGGAATGCACGTGCCCGATGGTCCAGTCGGTGTAGTGCGACAGGGCGTTGACCGTCTTGATGGACATCATCGGGCCTTCGAAGGTGGACATGCCGTAGAACGAAATGGACACGATCAGGAAGCGCAGCACCGGGTCGGTGCGCAGTTTCTCCCAGGCACCCGACAGCGTCATGATGCCGTTGATCATGCCGCCCCAGGACGGCGCCAGCAGGATCAGCGACATCACCATGCCGAGCGACTGCGCCCAGTCCGGCAGCGCGGTGTAGTGCAGGTGATGCGGGCCGGCCCAGATGTAGGTGAAGATCAGCGCCCAGAAGTGCACGATCGACAGGCGGTAGGAATAGACCGGGCGGCCGGCCTGCTTGGGCACGAAGTAGTACATCATGCCGAGGAAGCCGGCGGTCAGGAAAAAGCCGACCGCGTTATGGCCGTACCACCACTGCACCATGGCGTCCTGCACGCCGGCGTAGGCCGAATAGGACTTCAGCAGGCTGACCGGCACGCGCCGCGCTGTTGACGACGTGCAGCATGGCCACCGTCGAGGATGAAGGCGCCGAAGAACCAGTTGGCCACGTAGATGTGCTGCACCCGGCGCTTGACGATGGTGCCGAAGAACACCACGGCGTAGGACACCCAGACCAGGGTGATCAGGATGTCGATCGGCCATTCCAGCTCGGCGTATTCCTTGCTGGTGGTGATGCCGAGCGGCAGCGTGATGGCCGCCAGCACGATGACCAGTTGCCAGCCCCAGAAGGTGAACGCCGCCAGCTTGTCGCTGAACAGACGCACGTGGCAGGTGCGCTGCACGACGTAGTAGGAGGTGGCAAACAGCGCGCAACCGCCGAAGGCGAAGATGACCGCGTTGGTATGCAGCGGGCGCAGGCGCCCGAAGGTCAGCCAGGGAATGTCGAAATTCAGCACCGGCCAGGCGAGCTGCGCGGCGATGAGCACGCCCACCAGCATGCCGACGATGCCCCAGACGATGGTCATGATGGCGAACTGCCGGACCACCTTGTAGTTGTAGGTTTCCTGATCGGTCATCCCGACCTCCCTGACATGCGTGAGAATGAAAAACAAGAAAACATAGTGAAAAAACTAGCGGGTAAAACTCGGCTCGAGGCCCATGCCCCACAGCAGGGCGGTGATGGCCAGCATGGCGACAAAGGCCACCAGCCCGACCCCGAGCACGGCGCTGGAAAACAGAAAACCGCGGTCTTCGGTGATCTCCATCATGATGGGTACGCCGGTGTACAGGAGATACACGGAATAGCACAGGGCCACGATACCGACGACCATGTTGAGCCACAGCACCGGGTACAGCTCCATGAGTCCGATCAGAAACAGCGGCGTCGCCGTATAGGCCGCCAGCACCACGCACTGCGACAGCAGCGGGCTGGCGCCGTAGGTACCTGCCATCCAGTGGATCATCCAGCCGATGGAGTACACCCCGACCAGCATGGCGAGGTAGTAGAGCACCGCGATCATGCCGGCGCTCTCCAGCGTCAGCTTGATAGGATCGCCGGCGCCGATCTGCCAGCCGAACTGGGTGGTGCCGATAAAACCGGAAACGGCCGGAATGGCCGCGAGCAGCAGGACATGCACCGCGTAGCACTTGCCGATGGTGCACTCATCGTTGCGTATCGCTTCCCACTCGCGCTTTGGATCGGTAAACAGACCCCAGACATGTTGTAGCACCATTGCAGACTCCCCTCTGCTGACGCAGTCACCGGCTGCCAGTCTCGCGCCAGCCGGTCGCTACGTCAATTCTCAGTTCAGATCATCAAGCGTCAGTATTCAGACGGCCCACCACACCATCACGTAATGATTGCGATACCGGGTGTATTTAAAGTTATAGCACCTGAACGGGTATCAGAACTTTTTGCCGACACCGACCATGACGACCCAGGGATCGATGTCGACATCGTAGCTACCAGCAACACCCTTGATCTTGGCCCTGGTATCGATATCGAGGTACCACACCTGGCCGCTGACCACCCAGTTGTTGCTCAGCTCGTAATCCACACCAACCTCGCCGGCCAGCCCGAAGGAATCATCCAGATCGATTTCGGGTGAAATCGTTGCCAGGGTATTCTTGGTATCCTCGTCGAAGAAATAGGTGTAATTAAGTCCGGCGCCGACGTAGGGATGGAACTTGGAGCCGGTATCGAAATGATACTGCAGGGTCACGGTGGGCGGCAGATGCTTGGTCGTGGCCACGGTGTTCAGCGCGGAAATGTCACCGGCACCATCGATGTCGTGCTCGAACGGCCAGGCGGCCAGGACACCGACACCGATATTGTTCGTCGCCATGTAGGTCACCGGTGAGCCCCAGGCTCCACGCGTCCTGCGCCTCGACCCTGGCATCCGCACTCAACGGGGTGATCCTTTCGGAATCGGAATCAGGTAACACGCCGGCGGCACCCGCCCTGACGATGATATCACCGGCCTGCCAAGCTAATGCGGTAGCGGAACCCAACAGGGCGCCGGTCGTCAGCAGCGCACCCAAGGCTGCACCCATGATTCGCTTGTTCATCGTCTTTTCTCCTGTTGAATTAAATGGTTATATGATAATGCGGCATACTGGCCGCACCCGCCAAAAGGGAGTGGAATTATCCTGCAAGCCATCCGGATGTCGTTTGATATATATCAATTTAACAGCAGATTCTAATGAACTTCCGTCCGGTGCGCCGGGCGTTGCGGTATGCTGTCCGCCGGATTACCGGTGTTGCCCGCGGCAATACCGCTGCACAACACGGAATCGATGGTGTCCTCCCCACAGCCTGTTAACGTCACACCCCGGCCGGCCTGCTTCCATTGCGGCCTGCCGTTGCCACAGGGACTCGACTTGCATGTCAGCATCAACGGCGTGCAGCAACCGATGTGCTGTTACGGCTGCCAGGCGGTGGCGCAGGCCATCATGGCTGCCGGGCATGGCGATTTTTACCGCTATCGCACCGATTCCGCACCCACCGGCCGTGAACTGGTCCCGGACTTTATCGAACAGACCCGCGTCTACGATCATCCGCAGGTGCAGAAAACCTTCGTGCGCACGCAGGACGGACGACACCCGCGAGGCCGCGCTGATCCTGGAAGGCATCACCTGCGCCGCCTGCATCTGGCTCAATGAACGCCACCTCGGCAGGCTGCCCGGCGTCCTCGATGTGCAGATCAATTACGCCACCCACCGCGCCCGCATCCGCTGGGATGCCACCCGCATCAAGCTCAGCGAAATCCTGCAGGCGATCCGCAGCATCGGTTACGAAGCCCACCCCTTCGATCCGCAACAGCAACAGCAGGTATTCGAGCGCGAACGCAGACAGCACCTGAAACGCCTCGGCGTGGCCGGACTGCTGGGTATGCAGGTCATGATGTTGTCCATCGCGCTGTATGCCGGCGCCTGGTCGGGCATGGAGGCAGGCTTCCGCACGTTCTTCCGCTGGATCGGGCTGCTGCTGACAACGCCGGTGCTGGTGTATTCCGCCGCACCGTTTCTGCGCGGCGCCTGGCGTGACTTGCGCAACTTTCAGGTGGGCATGGATGTGCCGGTGTCACTCGGTATCCTGGTGGCCTTTTCCGGCAGCCTGCAGGCCACCTGGACCGGCCGCGGCGAGGTCTACTACGACTCGGTCGTCATGTTCGTTTTCTTCCTGCTGCTGAGCCGGTATTTCGAAATCATGGCGCGCAAGCGCGGCGCGGAAACCGCGGAGCGCCTCGGTCATGCCCTGCCGGCAATGGCGATACGGCTGACTGACGCCGGCGCGCAGGAAGTGGTCCCCGTTGCCGAACTCAACGCCGGTGACCGGGTGCTGATCCGGCCGGGCGCAACCGTTCCCGCCGATGGCAGTATCGAAACCGGCAGCTCTTCGGTGAGCGAGGCACTGCTGACCGGCGAAGGCACCCCGCTTGCGCAAGCAGGCCGGCGACACCCTCATCGGCGGCAGTATCAACATCGAAAGCCCGCTGGAGCTGCGCGTCACTGCCGCGGGCATGGAGTCGGTACTGGCACACATCTCGCGCCTGCTGGAACGCGCCATGGGTGAAAAACCCGCCCTCACCCGGCTGGCGGACCGGACCGCGAGCTGGTTCGTCAGCGGCGTCCTCCTGGTCGCGTGCGGTGTCGGCATCTACTGGTGGCAGCACGCCCCGGACGAGTGGCTGCCCATAGTGGTAGCAGTACTCGTGGTCACGTGTCCCTGCGCCTTGTCGCTGGCGACACCGACAGCACTCAGCGCGGCCACCGGCGCCATGCTGGCGGGCGGCCTGCTGGCGGCGCGCGGCAACCGCCTGGAAACACTGGCACGCTGTACGCATGTGGTATTCGACAAGACCGGCACCCTGACACAGGGGGAACCCTCGCTCGGCGCCGTGCGTGTGCTGACGGCGCATTCGGAAACGGAAGTCCTGCAAATCGCGGCGGCCCTGGAGAGTCAGTCGGAACACCCCCTCGGCCGGGCCATCGTCAGGGCAGCGGCCGGGCTGGACCCGTTAGCGGCAACCGGTCTGGTCAACCAGCCGGGCGCGGGCATCAGCGGGACCGTCAACGGCGCTGCCTACAGCATCGGCAGCCCCGGTTTTGTCGCCGCCGCGTGCGGCAGCGACGCAATAGCTGCAACCATAGCGCAACAGCAGACGCCCGGTATCTGCATTGTGCTCGCCGACAGGCAGGGAGTGCTGGCTGTGTTCGTGTTGCAGGATGCACTGCGGCCGGACGCGCGCGCAACGGTACTGGCCCTGCAAGCAGCGGGGCACGAGACGCTGTTAATGACCGGGGACAGCTTGCAGCAGGCCCGGCAGGTGGCGCGCGCAGTGGGTATTGAAGCGGTGCATGCCGGCTTGCAGCCGCAGGACAAGCTGGCACGCGTGCAGCAACTGCAACGTCAGGGTGCAGTCGTGGCGATGGTGGGTGACGGCATCAATGATGCACCGGTGCTGGCGGGGGCCGATGTATCCATCGCCATGCATGAGGCCGCCCATATCAGTCACGCCAGCGCGGACATGATCCTGCTGTCCGACCGGCTCGGCGCCCTGTCTGACGGCATGGAGACCGCCCGCCGGATGCTCCGGATCATTCGGCAGAATCTGGCGTGGGCGATCAGCTATAATCTTGTCGCCCTGCCTGCCGCGGCGCTGGGATATGTCGCGCCCTGGATGGCCGCCATCGGTATGTCGGCCAGTTCGCTGGTCGTGGTGCTGAATGCACTGCGCCTGACACGCGTCCGGCCGGCAACCGTCCGCGTCCCGGAAAACTGACACCATGGAAATTATCTATTTGCTGATTCCCCTGTCACTCGTGCTGATCGGCCTGATCGGCTGGGCGTTTGTCTGGGCCATACGTTCCGGCCAGTTCGATGACCTGGAGGGACCTGCGCACCGGATCATTATGGACGACGATGACAGTATTGAGATAACGGACGCGGATGAACCGCCCGACAAACAGTAGGCGGTATAAAGAAAGATCTGGTGTGCTGTCATTGCGACGACTGCATGGAGAAGGTGAGACCGGGAACCGGTCGAGAGGCTGGCCTGGGCAATGCAGGAGGTAGAATGCTGTCGGGAACCAGCATCGAGGAGCACAGCGACGCGGCAATCTTTAAATCGATTATCGCCCGTTGTGAGATTGCCGCGCTGGCCGCTCCCGGCTTCCTGCCTCTCGCGGCACTTGTACCTCCATGTACATCGCGCTCGCAATGACGGATGAGGGGAGAAGGCGTGTTACGTTAACTTTGCAGGCGATAAATACGGGAGAAACCCTGACCCGCCAGCAGGCCCGCGGCACGACAACTCAGCGCGCCGCCCTTGCAATGCAGGATCACCGGGCTGCGTTTGTTAAGCCGCGTGAATTCATACGCAAGCGCACCCACGGGCAGGTTCACGGCACCGGGCAATGATTCCCGGCCGAAATCCGCCGGCGGACGGATATCAACCAGCTGCCCGCCGCCCGCCAGCAGCACCCGGGCATGGTCCGCAGAGAGGGCCTCTGCCTGCATGCCGGGATGTGTTTGCATCAGACCGCTTATCATGGCCAGTGCCGTGCGTCAGGCTCCTCGCCGCAGTCCTCGCCGTGTTCACACGGCGCGGCGCATTGGTGAACCAGACAGCACCCGACAAACATCGCCACTGCAATTACAAACACAATAATTCCCGCGATTGTCAAACTGTCGAAGTACATGGCGCACCTCCTTTGTTTACTATGGTACAACAGTTATTCATTATATTAACGTATTCTAATAATTTGTCAATAATTATTTATATCAATAACTTGTTGCGATTCATTGGGATATCAGGAGCCAATATATTGGCATAATATGGACCCTTCATGGTCCTTAGATCCACCTGTAGGAGCGCCGGCCTTCGGCGCGATGGGCTGGAACACTATCGCGGCCAGGAGGCCGCTCCTACAGGCGGTAATAGGAACCACTGTGGGAGCGCCGTCCTGCGGCGCGATGGTCAGGGAAAACCCTCGCGGCCAGGAGGCCGCTCCTACAGGCGGTAATAGGAACCACTGTGGGAGCGCCGGCCTGCGGCGCGATGGTCAGGAAAACCCTCGCGGCCAGGAGGCCGCTCCTGCAGGCGGTAATAGGAACCACTGTGGGAGCGCCGTCCTGCGGCGCGATGGTCAGGAAAACCCTCGCGGCCAGGAGGCCGCTCCTACAGGGGTAACATAAATCCACCTGTGGGAGCGCCGTCCTTCGGCGCGAATGGTTGGAGAAATTATTGCGGCCGGTATTTGCAGGTTGGGCAAAGCGCAGCGTGCCCAACATGGGCACTGACATTCAGGTCGTCAAGCGCCGGTAAATATCCGATACCTTCAGCGGCAGCTTGCGTACCTCGTCGATCACCGCGTAGTTCACCGGCCCGTACATGTGCGGCAGGTAATCCTTCGCCTCGGTATCGATGGTGATGCAAAAGGAATGTATTCCATTGCGCTTGGCCTCGATCAATGCCTGGCGCGTATCCTCGATACCGTAAGCGCCGCGGTAGGTGTCATAATCATCCGGCTTGCCGTCCGACAGGGTGATCAACAGTTTGGTGCGCGCCTCCACGGCATTCAGCAGGCTGCTGAGGTGGCGGATCGTCACACCCATACGGGTATAGTCCTTCGGCGAGATCCCGCTGATACGCGCCCTGACTTCATCATCGTAGGCTTCGTCGAAGCGCTTGACCCGGTAGACCTCGCAGCGTTTGCGCGTCATGCCGGAAAAGCCGTAAATCGCGTAGCGGTCGCCGAGCGTCTCCAGCGACTCGCACAACAGCACCAGCGCCTCGCGCTCGGCATCGTTGATCCAGCCCTTGGTGGAACCGCTCATGTCCACCATGAACATGACCGCGATATTGCGCTCGAGCTTGTGCATCTTGGTAAACAGCCGGTCGGACATCTCCAGGCCGATCTTCGCATCCGCATAGGCTTCGACCAGCGCATCGATATCGACATTGTCACCGTAGGGTTGCTTCTTCAGTAATTTGTCCTCGCCGCGCAGCGCCTCGAAGGTGCGCCGCAGACTGCCGGCCAGGCCGCGGTATTTGTTCAGGGTGTCCTCGACAAACCGGTCGTGTTGCGGATGCACATCCAGTTCGCGCAGCACGGTCCAGTTCTTGCGATAGTTCTGGCGCTCGTAATCCCACTCGTTATAGAAAAAGGCGCCCTCTTCATGGTAAGTGCCCTTCCAGACATCATCGGCACTGCGTTCGCCCGCCGCCTCGGCTGAATAGGCCCCGTCACCGGCCGCATACAGGTAATCCTCCGGTATTTCACCAAGGTCCTGGAGTATCGAGGCCATTGTTCCCTTCACATTATCGGGCGGCGCGACCGGCTTGCCATCCAGTTCGATCGCATATGTAAAGCCGTCCGGCATGGCATCTGACACCACCTCGCGCAATTCAAACGGCAGGCGCTGCGCGAGGGTGTCCGCGGCGTTTTCCACTGCTGACTCCGGGTCAGCAGCGGCGTCTGTGTTCGCCTGTTCGATTTCTTTATTCATACTGAGCAGCATCAACCTGAAGGCCTGCTTGTCGGCTTCGATACGCCGCGTGCGCACCGCATCGACCGCATTCGGGCGCAGCGCGCCCTGGTAAAGCGTCTCAATCGGCAGCGGCGCATCCAGCACGCTGGCCAGCAGGTCTAGGCTGTCGCGCGCCCGTGCGTCCGGCCGGCCCAGGTGCTGCGCTGCCGCCAGCCAGGCAGCATTCATGCTGCTGTCCGTTGCCATGCGGAAACGCTTTAAATAGCGGTATACACCGGGCAGCTCATCCTGCAGGCGCGCATCCAGGCGCAGGGTTTCCAGGGCATGAAAACAGGCCAGCGCCCGGCCATCATCAGGTAACTGCGCCAGGGCTTCCCGATATTCGGTGCGCCAGGTGCCATACCAGTTTTGCGCCCACTGGTGCACCACCATGGCCTTGTATAACTGGAAATTATCTGCGGCTGTTTCGAAACAACCGACGCTAGCCGGCAGATACAGCGTCTCGGTGTCCGTATATGCCTGCGCACCGCATTCGAGTTTCAGGCGCCGGCCGTTCAGCCCGTGCACGAAGGCCTCCAGCACATTGACCACGTCATCGAAGGCGACGCCGGTGGTGCGCGCCCGGTGTTCACGCGCGAACGTTTCGACGTCCTTGAATGCCACGACCGCCGGGTGCAGACCGCGGGTGTCGTAGATGTCCATACAGGACAGCAGCCAGGCCTCGACGCCATCCAGGTCCATCTGGCGCAACGCATGGCAGACATGCGAGACAAAATTCAGCGCCATGCCGGAACTGGTGCGCGCCACGATGGCGGCCCAGTGCAACACGAAGTCCTGCTGCTCACGGGGGCATTCCGCCAGGGCGCGGGCCGGCTCTTCCGCCGCGCCCAGCGAGATCATATGGATATCGAGCCGCTCCTCCAGCTGGGAGGCGGTCAGCGGCGTGCTGCCGGTTTGCAGGAATTCGGTCTCGTCATACCAGCGCGCCGCCACACCGGCCGGCAGTACACGCGCGTCCGCGGTCTGCACACCCAGGCGCAGCGGTTCGACCGTACAGCCGGGCAGCGCGTCGCGCAGCAATTGCACGAGTCCATCCGCCTTCCAGGTGTTGGCGCCACTGTCGGTGGACAACCATACGCCGAGACAATCAGCGCTGATCAAGCGGGGCAGATACCTGACCAGTTTGGCCATGTCCACTTCGCGGTCCCACAGTTGTCCGCGCGGACCGTGACCCAGTGGCGGGATGGGCAGGATAATCATGTCAAAGCGTTGCTGGCGCCGCAGCGCCGCCTCGACATAGTCCATGACATTTTCCTGCAGGTACTCGACCTGCCGGTGACCGGCATTGACACGCGCGAGCGCGAGCATGTCATCACTGGCATCGACATGCACGACGGATGCACCCGTATGCTTTGCTGCTGCCGTCACATAGCCATTGCCACCGAAAAGATTGAGGACATTGATGTCATCGAGGTCGTAACAGCCTTCGACACGCGTGCGCACCCAGGCGGCACAACAAATATCACGGCCCGGCAAGCCCGCCCGCCCGTGCGCATCCAGACGGCAGCAGACGCTCTGATACCCCACACTGACGGTCCATTCACGCGGCAGTCCGCTACGGGTCGGCTCCCAGTGACCGGCATGACCGGGCTGCCCGACATCGGTGACATAGATCCAGTCAGCCTGCCAGTTGTCGCTGGCGGCCTTGCCCCTGGCCAGCCGGTCCGGGCGTTCTACTGTGTATTCGCCCCAGCGTTCAAGCTTGGAACCGGCGCCAAAATCGATCAGCTCGTAGTCACAGAACGGTGTAACTACCAGCTCATCGCGGGTACCGGTTGCGGAAATTGCGGGGGGCTGGACCATGGTGATGAGAGTGGTTTGTAACGGGTGAAAAGTGGACGCTTCATTTCGAGAAATAAATCTGCTTCCATTTATTCATGCAGGCCTTGCAGGACAACAAATGTGGTCTGTCCCGGATTAATACACTATCTGATTCCAACCACTCCATTACGATGCGAGAGGTCGATGATACTCACCAGAACCAGCTGCCGGTCATGATCCGAGTAGGGGGTCAGGCCGACTTCCACAGGTATTGCTGCACCGTCTTTCCTGACGGCTTTCAATTCACGCCCCATACCCATCATGCGCGCCTCCGGTGCCTGCATATAGTCCTCGCGATAGTGTACGTGCCGCTCCTGCATACCGGCTGGCAACAGTGCATCCACCAGGACACCCTCGAGTTCCCCTCTTGCATAGCCCAGTATGCGCTCGGCAGCGAGATTGGAAATTTCAATACGGCCATCGCCGTTAACGACCATTTGGCCAATACTGCTGGCATCGACCAGGCGATGGAAGCGCTCTTCAAGTTCCTTCGTCCGCTCCATATTCGCTGCGAAGGCCAGTGCGTGGGCGGCTTCCACTTCAGCACGCCGCACACGGGCACGCCCGCCCAGATAGAAAAACAGGGAAAGGGCGTAAACCGACAGAATAGAAACAATAACCAGCGAGATCAGCATCCGATTGTCGCGGCGTACGCCCATCAAGGTACTCAGGGGCCGGTGCGCCACCAGCGTCAGCGAAAAGTCGTCGGTGATCAGCTGGTCAAAGGCGACCAGATGCTCCGGAAATACCCGGCTTAACCTGCTGAAGGTGGCAGGTGAAAGTCTCTTCCAGGTCCATAACCCGTCCTGCAACTGCAGGCTGCCCGAGTCGCTCGCCAGCACTCTGTCCCGGGCTTTCTGATCGGGCATTATGAAGTCCATACCTTGTTCCTGCGCATCAGCGGCCTGGACGTCCCCGATATCGCCATGCAAGACAATGCCCTGCTGGTTGACCAGCAGGTAATTTGCCTCGTCCCGGGTTTCCCCCGGCGCGTGCACCAGACTGAACAGGTGGCGCATTTCGATGTTGATAATGATAATTCCGCGGCGTTTCTTGCGACTGTCCTGCACGGGCGTGGCGATACGGAGCACCGGCCTGCCTGGAATTTCATTCTGTCCACGCTCTTCATTCATATCCACCCGGGAGATATACAGTTCACCCGGCAGCAGCGCATTGGCTGCCTTGAAATAATAGCGGTCGCGCTTGTCCTGCAGGTCCTGTGGAGCCACCGCGTACGGCTTGCCCCGATCACGATTGACCCTTGCCAGTTCCTTGCCGGATTCATCAATCCAGCGAATCTGCTGATATTGCGGATTGCGGCGCGCGAGCGTAAGAAAGGAAGACTCCAGTGACCGCAGGTTTCCCGGCTCCCGTGATTCCACGGCTTGCCGGGTGATGGTTTCAGTAGAAAGGGAGCGCAGATGCTTCAGTGAACCCAATACCTCCGCCCCGAGAAACCCGCTGATGAGATTGAGCCTGGCGCTGTCATAAGCAAGTATTCCGTTGATATGATCAGCGGTGCGTTGCGATGCAAAATAAACACCCAGCACAGAAACCAGGGCCGCAACCGGCAGGAACAGCACGAGAAACACAAAGACGGGAAAACGTTCGCCCTGACTGCTAACGGTTGCGTTAATATTTGGGGTCGTATCCATGATGCAGAACAGTTTAAAAGATAATGGGTGCCAGAATACAACAATTTCCAGGGAACATCTGATTAATACGAGTATCCCGTCATTGCTCGCAATGACGAATAAGTCGAGTGTTCCCTATTATAAGCGGTAAATCTGCGCTGACACCCTTTGACTTTTGCGGCACAACATTGTCGGGCACGGCCGCTACTGGCATCCTGCCCTCTCGCGACACTCGTACTTCCCTGTACAGCGTCGCTGCGCTCCTTTGCCCAACCTGCGGGTGGAGTTGCACTGGATGCAAGCCCGTAGCAAATGTAGGTTGGGCAAAGCGTAGCATGCCCAACAAGCCCTGCAGCGCCAGCCGGAGCCGGGCCGTGAGTGAATGCGGGAATGACAGAATCCACCCCTTGCCAGGTAGAAGTAATATCAGTTTCAGCGCACAATTTCACCTCATATCAGGATTCATTGTGTACTGACCAGGTTGATAGCTCCATGCCCCTTGACCCCACCCTTCCCCGCTGCCAGTGGCCCGGCACGGTCGAGACCCATCCCCTCATGATCGAGTACCACGACACCGAGTGGGGCGTCCCCGTGCACGACGACCGCAAGCATTTCGAATACCTGGTACTGGACGCCTTCCAGGCCGGCCTGAGCTGGTCGACGGTATTGAACAAACGCGAGAACTTTCGCAATGCATTCGACCATTTCGACCCGGAACGCATCGCGCGCTACAGCAAGCGCAAGGTCAATACGCTGCTGGGCAACCCCGGCATCATCCGCAACCGGCTGAAAGTGGAGTCTGCGATCAGCAACGCACGCATGTTCCTTGAGTTACAGGAGCGCGAGGGTTCATTCGACGCCTTTGTATGGCAGTTTGTAGATGGCCGGACCCGGCACAACCGCTGGCGCAGCCTGAAGCAGTTGCCCGCCCGGACCACTCAGTCAGACGCCATGAGCAAGGCGCTGAAAGAACGCGGCTTCAAGTTCACCGGTTCGACCATCTGTTATGCCTACATGCAGGCGGCGGGGCTGGTGAATGACCACGTGACCAGCTGTTTCCGGTATGAGCAGATTTAAACTCTGCGCTAACGGGGTTGTGGAAAATTAGTACCCAGATCCGGGGAGTGATCCATGTTTCAGCCGCTGTCAGGTGAAACCGGTAACTGACTCCGGTGTCCTCGTAGTGGACGCCTTGTAGTGAATCCGGTCCCGTTCCACTGTTCTCTATGCTGCCGGATCAGTTGCCAGTACTTCTGTATCAGCTATTATTGGTGTTCGTGTCTATCATCAGGGGGGGGGATCGATCTTGTGGCGAATTATAATGGTAGCGGCTGCAGGATTGCTGTGTGGTGCCTGCAGCGGCGGTATCAGCTCCTATGAAGACGGGCTTAAGGCACATGCGGAGATCATGACGCAGATGGTCGGCGTCCTGGAGGGTGTCACGGACCAGGCGTCGGCCGATGAGGCGTCCGGTGAGATCGAAGCCCTGGGAAACCGCCTGGCCGAGGTCGCAGCGCAGGTGCAAAATCTCCCGCGGCCTTCACCGGAAGAGATGCAGGAGATCGCGCAGAAGCAACTCCTGCAGAGCCAGGAGTTCCAGAAAATGGCGGTGCCGCAGATGATGAAACTGGCCCAGTACAAATCACTTAGCGATGCGTGGATGCGGGCACTGTCCAGCATGTAAGAATAAAGCAAAAAAAAGAATAATGGGGCCGGATACATTTTCTGACCATTTAGAAGTGAGAACGTATCGGCCCCTTTTTTCGTGTTTTATGAACAAGGATCAGCGTGCGCTGCGCCAACACTTGTTAAATTTTACAGAGTGAGTGTAAAACATGCCTGATTCCTTCGAGAACATATTGAAAACGATACCGTCGCTACAATGGAAAGAAGGCGCATCTTCTTTAATTCCTACCGTGATGCTGGATTGATGCTCACCTTTGATTAGCCGCGCAGGACGATACGTCCAGTAACCTGTAGATTGCCCATTGGCCGTAGCAGTTGCGCTCATCCAGACATCTTCTCCATGATCTCCCGAATAAAAGTAGTTAACGATAATATTCAAGGTCTCATCATTCTCGTAGATTTTCTGGTGAGATATGATCTTATTCTTGTCAACCGCGGGATCAGCTTCGGGTGGCATTGGACTGGAAGACCTTTTTTTCTCCAGTATCAGTTCCCGCTCTTCATTCTTTATGCGCTCGAATAACCCGTCCAGTTCATTGCGTGCAATCCTCACAACTCCGCCCCGGTTGCTGCCTTTTCTGGCATACGTATATGCACTGATCCAGATGTAACCATCATCCACCGAGATGTCAGATATGATACGACCCGGCATGCCGTTGGTTTCATCAAGTTCGAAGGCCAGCCCGGAACGCTTATCGTAGATCACCAGTGCACGCTGTTGCCCGACCAGGATATAGTGATCAAGCGCTGCAATCCTGACGCCACCCAGCTCAACACCGTTACGGCTTGTTTTAAGCTGATGCCACTTGCGATAATTATTTTTGAGTACACTAAGACCGCGCGCGGGTTCCCAGTGCGTCACCCAGACACTGTTATTTTCACTCGCCGTGATATCGTAGCAATATTTATGCGCCAATCCGTCACGGACGGTATATTTTTTACCACGCTTGGTTAATGGTTTTAAAACGGACACGCCGCCCGGCCATTGCTTCGCGCCGCTCCTGCTGTCAGATGATGTTAGCCATACTTTATTATCATAATGCAACACATTGAATATATGAGTGCTCATTATGTCACTATTCTTGATTGTGTAACTGCCACCGTCCCTGACCTGTTCAAACGTTTTTGTGCTTTTTTTGAACTTGTGATTTTCTACATCGAACAAGATGTCCTGAGCATTGCTCAATACACCCCCCCTGGACTTATCATAAACCTTCAGCATCAGGTGCTTTCCGTCGAGCATTAATTTCTGAACATTATCCCCGGGTAGTTTTGTGCGCCTGTCGTACAGATACCATTGCTCGTCTCGCTTGCTGAATTGAATCAGGCCGATATCGCTGGCCAACCAGATCGAGTCCTTCCGATGCACCATTTGGAGTAGACGCGCTTTTGGTAACAGGGGCTCTTGCAAGGAATAGACTTTAAAGGCAAGCGGTATATCGTGATTTTCAGTTATGAAGAGTTCTGTAATGTCACGGCCATGACGATTTTTAAACGGGCTAAAAGATATTTTTCCTATATCAGATGCTACGATATTACGGTCTTCGACATGCTCGGAAATCTCTTCAGCCTGATCTGCCTGAACAGGTTTATCACTGTAATGGACATTGCCTTCATCATCGACCCAGCGATATATCCCGCTTAATACGCTGCTACTCAAGAATGATGCCACAAGGCACAATATGCAGACAATATACCTGTTTCGCATGCTATATCCATGTAATGGCTATTGGAATATCGGTATATTATCGGCTACCTATATCAAATCTACAGGATAGAAATAAAGGGTGTCAGAGCATATTTATTTCCAACTATAAGCAGTAAATATGCTCTGACACCCTTTACTCTTTACTATATGCCATAAGGTCATAAACAACACTTGAAACAGATACCCTTCAATAATCGTTACACAAACCTGGGCAATGACTTCTATGTCAAATCCAGGCCCGTGCCCGTTGCGGATCCGGGTCTGATTATTTTCAACCAGGAGCTGGGCGCTGAACTGGGACTTTCAGACACCTGTTTGAACACGCCCGAGGGCACTGCCATCTTTGCGGGCAATCGCGTCCCCGCTGGGACGGAACCCCTGGCGATGGCGTATGCGGGTCATCAATTCGGCCATTTCGTTCCACAGCTGGGTGATGGCCGCGCCCTCCTGCTGGGTCAGATTACCGGCCCGGGCGGCACACTCTTCGACATGCACCTGAAGGGTTCCGGTCGCACATTCTATTCGCGCGGCGGCGACGGACGTTCTGCGCTAGGGCCGGTACTGCGCGAATACCTGGTCAGCGAGGCAATGGTAAAACTCGGCGTCCCGACCACACGCGCATTGGCCGCGGTCACTACGGGCGAGGAAGTCGCCCGGCAGCAATTATTACCCGGCGGGGTGATTACCCGCATCGCAACCAGCTTTGTGCGTGTCGGCACCTTCGAGTATTTCTCATCGAAAGGCAATCTGGATGCCGTCACCAAACTGGCCGACTACGTCATCCGGCATAACTACCCCGCATGTCGTGATGCACCAAATCCTTACCTGGCCTGGTTCGAGGCCATTATCGACCGGCAGGCGGCACTGATCGCGCAGTGGATGCAGTTCGGTTTTATCCATGGCGTGATGAATACCGACAACATGTCGATTGCCGGCGAGACCATAGACTATGGCCCCTGTGCGTTCATGGACCATTATGCCCACGACCGGGTCTATAGCTCCATTGATCAACACGGGCGCTATGCCTATAACAACCAGCCAGCCATCGGCTTGTGGAATTTAACGCGCCTGGCGGAATCACTCCTGCCGTTGCTGGCAGATACTGCCGAAACCGCTGTTGAGGCCGCACAAGGCGCGCTGGAAAAGTATGCCGGTTTATATGAAGGTTACTGGCTGGACGGGATGCGGGAAAAAACCGGCCTGACGAGCCACCTCGATCATGACAAGGCGCTGATCGAGGAACTGTTTGACGTCATGGCTGCGAATCACGCGGACTTTACCCTGACGTTTTATTATTTATCAGCGCTGGCAATCGAGCCTGCAGACCAGGACAGGGATGTGCGCTCCCTGTTTGATGATCCCGGGCAATTCGATCACTGGGCACAGCAATGGCGTGCACGCCTGCGCCGAGGAAGACAGTGACGATGCAACCCGCCAGGCGCGGATGCAGAGCGGTCAATCCTGTATATATACCCAGAAACCACCAGGTAGAAGCCGCCATCCGGGCAGCGGAAGACCAGGATGATTTTTCAGCGTTCCATAAGCTGCATGCGGTATTGCAAAAGCCTTACGAATTACAACCGCGGAAAGAAGACTACATGTTACCGCCGGAACCGGATGAGGTCGTTCAGCAGACTTTCTGCGGCACGTAGCAGGAATATTTAAATGGTGTCAGAGCACATTTACTGCTTATATTACAAATAAGTGTGCTCTGACACTTTTTCCGGGCGCCGACTGTTTGATCTGGGACAATGACATGTCCAGGTTGGCTTTGCTAGCATCATGCGCGCGGCAATGGCCGCGTGGACCGGAATTACGTGGTTACATATCCCCGAATGCAACACCTCTGATTCAAAAATACAACGAACAAGGAGAATCGCATGGCACTTTGGACATTACTCGTGTGGCTGGGAGTGGGCGCTGTTGCCGGCTTGCTGGCGCGTAATATCATGAGCGGCACTTCACCGTTCGGTATGATTGGTGATGTCATCCTGGGCATCGTCGGCGGAGTGCTCGGTGGTTATATTGTGGCACTGCTCGGCGTCTCGGGAACCGGCGGCATTATCAGTTCCATTGTTGTCGCACTGCTTGGCGCGCTGCTGATTATCTGGGGCGCGAGAAAGATCAAGGGTTAATGCACGCAGCTTCAACATATTCCTCAATAACCAGGGACACGATTATGGAACCGAATGACGAATCCAGTTTTTTCGACAAGTTGGGCGAGATACTCAATGCGCCGTTACCCGGTACAGCCCGCAAAGAAACCGGCTCTGCTAAAACGGTGGATGAGGAGGATGATGATTCCATGCTGGAGCGGGTGAAGGATATTCTGCAACACACGCTGCCGGGGGCGGTAGCTGCGGAACAGGAATCCGCCGAAGCAACACCCTCTGCCGGCAAGACCACCACCGGGGCGGCGGAAGCGCCGGTAACCGATGCCGCTGCTGCCACAGACGAGCCGGCACCGGATCTCGACGCGATGGAGGAAAACTGGTGGGACCGTGAATGGGACGCCTTTCGCGCACACCAGGACAGGGAGCGCAATGGCTTCAACCTCAAACAGCGTCGCGACCAGGAAACGTTTGCCCGCTATCAGGAACAGGAAAAGATGCGCTTTGATACGCATCAGAAACAGGAATTCGAGGGCTTCCGGCGGCAGCAGCAATGGAAACTGGACGGCTGGAAACAACGCATCGAACAACAGGCTGCCGGACAGGCACCTGCTCCCGGCAGGATGCCACCACCCTCACCCTGGGCGGCCATTCCACCCGGCCCGTATCCCGGTGGCTTTCCACCGCTACCCGGTGTGCGCCCGCCTCACCCGCGCGGACGGCGTCGTTGAGCCGCGTGGCGCGATACCGGCCATGCTCCAGACAGCGTACAATTAATTTACCGGGCACATAGCTCACATTGAACTGAGAGGAACAACCCATGGGATTATTCGATTTTGCAAAAAATATCGGCGCGAAGGTGTTTGGCGACAAGGAGGACCCTACCGAACAGGCCGCGAAAATCAAGACCCATATCGAAGCAGACAATCCGGGTATCGCTGATCTCGACGTATCAGTCAACGAGGGGGTTGTTTCACTGAAGGGCGAGGCGACATCCCGCGAGGCACTGGAAAAGGCCGTACTGCTCGCCGGAAACGTTCAGGGCGTGGAAAAGGTCATGGCGGTAACGGTGAAGACACCCGATGAGCCACAAGTTGAATACTACGAGATCGTGTCCGGCGACACACTCTCGGGTATAGCCAAGAAATATTATGGCGATGCCATGCAATACCCGCGGTTGTTCGAGGCAAACAGGGAAGTCATAAAGGATCCCGACCTCATTTATCCGGGGCAGAAGATTCGAATACCGCTGGACTGATCAATAGTTAAATGGTGTCAGAGCACATTTACTGCTTATATTAGAAATAAATGTGCTCTGACACTTTTTCTATTTAAACCAGGCCAAGTAGCGCCAATGCGAGTGTCACCTGTGCGGCCACACCTGCGGCAAATGCCAGAACCCGTACAACGGGTATGCCCAGAGTAAAGACCAGGTAGTGCGCCAGCCGGGCAAAGAAATAAACAACACAGGCGCTAACGGTTGCTGCGCTACTGATCCCTGCAATCTGCAGAGCGAGTACCAGGGGAGCGAAGATCACCAGGTTCTCTACGGCATTTTGATGCGCGCGCATCATGCGGTCGGCCCAGGGTACACGCGTTGCTGTATCACCCTGCGGATCCCATGTCGCCTTCAGCGGACCCTTCTCCGCCAGGCGGTTGAGAATGTACGGCACCCACATGAGTCCGGTCATCAATGTGGTGATAGTCAGCCAGAACAGTTCCGGGGAAAGTGTATGTGTTTGCATGTCAGCGTCCTTATGGTTGGTGAGTGAAAGGCAAGATGCATTATTCTTTCGGCTTGTGTGGATAGGCCGGGCGTTGCTGCAGGCGTGCAAGATACTTTTGAAGGGCAGGATACGCGACCAGTTGTTCCGGAAACCAGGCCAGTATGTAACCGGTCATGATGTCGGCTGCGCTGAACCGGCCATCCACCAGGTAGTCCTGATCACGCAACGCCTGTTCCAGTACGTTGAGCGTCTTCACATAGCGTTGCTCGGCAAACGGAATGATCGCCTTGACCGCCTGTTTGTCTGGAAGGATGTTGCCATGCAACATCATTTCCCAGGCGGGAGCTTCCAGGCTGGCGACCGCGAAATACATCCACTGGTCAAAGGCGCGCCGGGCTGGCTGATCCGTCGCCGGCGCCAGTTCGCTCCCGGGCACTGACTCTGCCAGCCACTGCACAATGGCCCCGCTCTCGATCATTACTTCGCCATTGATTTTCAGGGCAGGCAATTGCCCCAGCGGATGAATGGCGAGGTAGTCCGGTCGCTCTCCTTCACCCTTGAACAGATCGATCGTTACAACCTGGTAGTCCAGATCCAGTTCATCGAGAATCCAGCGGATGCGCTCGGCCCGGGAGCCGGACAAATAATAGAGGGTCAGTTCCATTGGCAATCTCCAGTAACTTTCATTTCTTAAGTCACTAGCCTAGATCAGTAACTTCACTTTTGCAAGTAAGTGTTATACTAGGCGTATCAATCTGATAGCGAAGTTCCGATCATGAGCAACTGCAAGCGTTCCCCCTGTCCTGCCGCCTGTACCCTGGATTTGCTGGGTGACAAATGGACCCTGCTCGTCGTGCGCGACCTGCTGCTGGGCCAGCACACATATAAATCGTTACAAATGTCACCGGAAGGTATTCCAAGCAACATCCTGGCGGACCGGCTCAAGCGCCTGGAGCGTGAAGGGATTTTGCGGAGAGAGTTATACCAGGAGCGACCGCCGCGCTACGAGTATCACCTGACCGAGAAGGGCCAGATGCTGGGTCCGGTATTGCATGCCATGATGACCTGGGGCAGCACTTATGTGCCGGGAACGTTGAGCAAAGAAGAAGTTGAGGCCTTGTTAAATAACACAGGGCTAGCGAAAAGTAATTCGAAATAAAAGGAAGCGAAGAAAGGGGACAGATTTATTTTCTGTCTCATATAAATGTAATAGTCAGTATTCGATCTGACAGACATTGTCAGATTATCGCGAGCTTCACTTGCTCACATGAATGACAGAAGACGGCGCAAGAATTGCCATTCCCCGGACACAGAAAACCCCGCTGATGCGGGGTTCCTGTTAGGCAGCTGGCGGCCATTTCCTGCCCTTCCCAGACGATTAGGGAACGGCAGGAACGCAGCAAGAGTTACCGTTCCAATAAATGAAATCATGCTCTAAAAAGCGTCCAAATCCCAATTCCAACGAATCCAATGCCTGCTATGTAGCGCAGATATCTTTCGCTGACATATTGGGATATTACACCTCCAGCCAATACAGCAATTCCGGCAGCCACAATGAGAGCTGATGATGCTCCGAGAAACACAACCCATTTGCTAACATCCTTATCAGCTGCAAATAAAAGCGTTGCTAGTTGAGTTTTATCTCCCAATTCCGCTACGAATACGGCAATAAATACAGTCAATAATATTTTGATATCCACGCTGCGTTATTCTCCCTTTGACAATTACCTGCCAGAAGTGGCCATTTAAGACAAATAGACTGCTTTACTCAATGAGTGGATTTCTCATTGGCGAGAATATATCGTAAGCAGCAACATCCGGCTGGATTACTAGTGTCACAGGAGCAAAATCCTGCCTTTGTCATTTGAACGATAAAGTCCCGTACTTCAGGGTGGTGCTGCACATCAGTATTCGATATACCAAAGCAGTAGCAGGCCAAAGTATTAGGTTTACATTCTTTTATTCCTACGACAGTTCTGAGCTCTGTTTTTGTGACAACTGAGTTGTCTTCACCAAAGTAAACAACATCACATTCCGGGTCATCACAGAAGTAGTAACCTTGCTGCTTTTCTGTCCACTCCCACGGTGAATTAATATGGTGAAGAATCGTCTTCAAGGAAACTGACCTGTATTCTTTGCCATTTGCAGGACATACATGCATTCTCAATGGTGATTCAGTAGCACATTCTGAATGACGGCAATCAGACATAATGATTCCTCCATAACACTTGCGGCAATTCTAAATAGTAATATAGCAAGTAAGGATTTTATCGAATGCCTAGAAAGGGACGATTGGTTACCGATGGACGCATGATGTGAAGGGCCGACTTCAGTACATCTAAGACATACAGGGACTTACGGCGAATGACCGGGTCGTTCTTCCCCGTTTAGTGATCTTTAATATAAGCGCCCGCTAAAGGACCGGGTTGAGGCGGAAACCGGACTTACAATCTGACACTGTCTACCAGATCGAATCTGAACTACTACGTATATAGTCATATGAAATAAACCTGTCCCCTTTACACCCAACTTCAGTCCCCCATTAACGTCTCCAGCTCCAGCCAACTTTCCTCCAGCTCTGCCACTTTCTCTTTCAGTCGTGTGTGCGCCGCATTCAATTCACTGATCCTTTTGCGGTCGGAGCTAACGTAGGTGGCGCGATCGGCGAGTTGCCCGGTGACCGCGGCGAGTTCTGCCTGTGCAGTGGTCAGCAGAGATTCGAGTTTCTTTTGTTTGGACTGCAATGCTTTCCGGTTGGGCCTGGGGGCGTCTTGAGTGCGCTGTTTTTCCTGCCGGGGCTGGCTGGCGGCTTCGCGCGGGCGGCGGGTTTCGATCCAGCGTTTGTAGTCTTCCAGGTCGCCATCGAACAGTTTGGCTTGACCCTCATTGACCAGCCATAGTTCGTCGGCGACGGCGCGGATCAGGCTGCGGTCGTGTGATACGAGCACCACGGCACCGGTGTAATCTTCCAGCGCGATAGTGAGTGCGTCACGCATATCCAGGTCAAGGTGGTTGGTGGGCTCATCAAGCAGCAGCAGGTGCGGTTTCTGCCAGGCCAGCAGAGCGAGCGCGAGACGGCTTTTCTCGCCGCCGGAGAAACTCGCCACCGGGCGGTCTTCACTATCGCCGGCCAGGCCGAAACGGCCGAGGAAGTTGCGTAGCGCCAGCGTGGTTTCTTTTGGCGCTACCCGTTCCATGTGTTGCAGCGGCGTGGCTGCGTTGTCGAGATTCTCCAGCTGATGCTGGGCGAAGTAGCCGATACGGATGTCGGGGGTGATCTCCAGCGTGCCCGAGGTGGGCTGCAATGCACCCACCAGCAGTTTGATCAGCGTGGATTTACCCGCACCGTTGGGGCCGAGCAGGGCGATGCGCGCACCGGCGCGCAGCACCAGTTCGATATTCCTGAACAACGTCTTGTCGCCATAGGCGAAGCCCATGCTTTTTGCGCGTATCAACAGGTCCGGGCTGCGTTGTGGCGCTTCGATCTCCAGTTCGAAATGACCGTCGGTGACATGCACGGCGGCGATGCGCGTGATTCTGTCCAGCGCCTTGAGGCGGCTTTGCGCCTGTTTGGCCTTGGTGGCCTTGGCGCGAAAGCGGCGCACGAAGTCTTCGAGATGCTTGATCTTTTCCTGCTGTTTGTTGAATGCCTGGTTCTGCAGTGCGATCTTTTCTGTACGCGCGCGCTCGAAGTCATCATAGTCGCCGGTGTAGCAGTCGATGGTCTGGTCATGCATATGGGCGATGCGGTTGACACAGGCATTGAGGAATTCGCGGTCGTGCGAGACCAGCAGGATGCTGCCGGGATAGCGCGCCAGGTATTCTTCGAGCCAGAGGATGGCTTCGAGATCGAGATGATTGGTGGGTTCGTCCAGCAATAACAGGTCGGCGCGATGCATCAGCGCACGTGCCAGGTTCAAACGCATGCGCCAGCCGCCGGAGAAACTCGTCACCGGGCGGGCCAGCGTGTCGTTGGCAAAGCCAAGACCGCTCAACATTTGCGCGGCGCGCGCCCCGGCACCATAGCCGTCGATGTCTTCATAACGCTGTTGTGCAGCGAACCACCTGGTATCGTGATTCTCGCGCGCCAGCGTTTTCTCCAGCAGGCGCAGTTCAACGTCGCCGTCGAGTACGAACTCCAGCGCGGGCTGATCGGAGTTGGCGATCTCCTGTTCAACGTAGGCGATGGTCTTGCCGGGCTGCATGGAAACCTCGCCGCTGTCCGGCTTGATTTCGCCACGTATCAGGCGGAACAGCGTCGACTTGCCGCAGCCGTTCTTGCCGGTCAGGCCGATGCGCTGGTTGGTGTACGCCTGTAGATTCACATCATTGAGCAGCGGGATGCCGCCTTGCAGGTAAGACAGGTTCTGGATATTGAGCATGGGCGGGATGATAGCAGACCAATAAAAGTGGCCGTGATTCCGGGGACAGTATACCTATTTAAATCAGTCAGGCCCTGTTGCCCTGCCTCCTCTAACGAGCAGGTTGTACGGAATTCAGCGTGCGCCCCAACAGTTTCTCTACCATTTCAAAGCTTCTCTACCGTTTCTATAAATGCCTGTAACGCCTCATTACCGAGTGGTCGGCCGGTTAGAGTGTGTTTACATTGAGTATACTGTCCCCGGAATTCCTGTCCTGCATTACTGATAAAATTTAGTGTTTAGGGCATAAAATATATCAAATTATTTTTTTCTTCCCTGTTTCCTATATTTATACATAAGACCATTGATTTCGGGTTAATGGGAGTATTGTCAGTAATACGCTGAGAAAGGAGGGAATGTCGAGCAATCGTAAACGACTTGGCACTTAATGAGAATGCATATCGTTTATCAAATCGAATCATGCGGTGAAGCTATCGGTAACTTCATGCAAGATCGTAATGCCACGTCGAGAATCAGTAAGACCTCATGCTGCTGCTTTACGTTCCGTGTCAATCGAAATAAAAGGTGTGGCATATGTTGAACATAATTCTCATCATTATCGCAGCGGGTTTTCTGCTTATCATGTTTCACCCTCGAATAACCGGAAGTGAGTCGTGGCAGGCGACGCTCACGCCACTCTCCTCCATTATCGGTAGCGGGTTTCTGGTAATTGCGCCATTGCTGGCAAGCATCGTCGGTGAGTATTCGCCAATCGCGGTGACTGCAATTGTATTGCTTGCCTATGCCATAGGTAGCGTTATTCGCTTCAATATTCTTCATGCCGAGCCCCTCCTGCATAACAGGAAAGCACATCCGATGATCTACAAAGTTGATTTTCTGGCCAATGCCATGCTTTCACTGGCCTATGTAACAGCTGTTGCCTTCTACCTGTCGCTGCTTTCCTCTTTTCTGCTGAATTACATGGGGTACGTGGATTCACCTGCCCTCGAGAGATCCCTGACAACCATCATCATCGTGTTCATCGCTGCAACGGGCTATCTTCGCGGACTGGGAGGACTTGAGAAACTCGAGGCATATTCAATGTCAGTCCAGTTATCCATTGTCGCGGCACTGTTGACAGGGATATTTGTATACGACTACCACTTCATACAATCCGGTCAGTCGCTCACGATTGACTACCAGGACAGGAGCTGGGTTACCAAGGCATGTATCCTGTGCGGCATCCTGCTTGTGGTTCAGGGATTCGAGACATCGCGGTTTCTGGGAGAAAAATATTCAGCCAGAATCCGCGTGCAAACCATGCGTCGCGCCCAAATAATATCGGGCGCACTGTACGTAGTTTCAGTCACTGCATTGATGCCGATCGTTCAGCATCTCGACCTCGAGAATATCCGGATAGCGGATATCGTTTCGGTAACGGGACTCGCTGCATCTGCATTGCCATTCATGCTGATCGTGGCCGCCATCATGAGTCAGTTCAGCGCCGCGGTAGCCGATACCGTCGGCGCCGGCTGCCTGGCCAGCGAAAGCAGTGACCGGAAATTACCGACCAACAAGGCATACGTGGCGGTGTCATTGTTCGCTATCGTCCTGATATGGACTGCCGATCTGCTGGAGATAATCTCTTTCGCATCACGCGCTTTTGCATTGTATTACCTGCTACAGTGCTTTGTTGCACTCATGGTCAGTTACCACCATCATTACGAGCGCTGGGCATATTTCGCGCATCGGGCTCATTTTGCGACACTGGCGACCATCCTGGCCTTTATAGTGGTCTTTGCAATCCCGGCCAAATAAAATCAAAACGGTGATTTGAAACATGTTACGTGCTGAGTTGCATTCGAGAGTACCGACACACGAAAGTGACCGGCTCAACCGCCGGGTATCGACAGCCGTGTGCCGTGCCTTGTTACCCGATTTCCGCAGCGTGCCCTCTACTGGCGGTGATACGAAATGAAGATTCTGGTCTGCGTTGACCTCTCCGAGTCAACAGAGAAGATCGTGGGAAAAATAATTGAAATCGCCGGGGATCTTCAGGCCAGGGTGTGGCTCCTGCATAACGCAGAGCCGGCGCCGGACTTCATCGAATTCAAGACGGATCCGCTGGCTGCACGGGAGGAACTTGCGAAGAAATTCCATACCGAACATCGCAGGATACAGGAGATTGCAGACAGGATGCGCGCGGCCGGTGTGGATACCACGGCGCTGCTGGTACATGGTGCGACAGTGGAGACAATCCTGCAGGAAGCCGCCGACCTGGATGTGGACATGATTGTTGTCGGTACTCACGGTCGCGGCGCCATGTACCAGCTTCTCGTTGGCAGCGTCAGCGAAGGAGTACTGCATAAATCCCGACACCCGATTCTCGTAATCCCGACACATAAACGCAGCTGATCCGTCAGGAAAACAGGGGACAGACCACGTTTTTCTGCCTGAATGTCTGAAAATGCGGCATGCCCCCTATTCCTCCGTAGTCAACTTATCCAACCATCCAGCAATAGCTTCAATAAGTGCATCACTCTTACCATCAAACATATGGTTCGCACCGGTAATTTTTACCTGGGTGTAATTCTTGTTGCCTGCTTTCTTTGCCGCGGCTGAACGGTCATCAATACTGGAAAGTACGGGTTCGATATCTTCCGAACCATAGATATCAAGAACAGGTATTTTGATCTTTTCGAGGGCCTTGATGCTGTTCATGCGTTCGTCTTCTGCATATACACCCATCCCGATAGCAACAAAACCCGTTACATCATGGCTATTTTTTGAGAGGGAATATGCCGGCATCGATGCCCCCTGGCTGTGACCAACAAGCACGATGTTTTTTGCGCCATTGTCTTTGAGGAATTCAATTGCAGCTTCTATGCGTGGCGCGACTTCGTCATATAGCGGGGCATAGTCGATGTACTCTGCTTCGTTGTGAAGAATCGGCATCTGTATCGCCAGGGTATGCCAGTTGTGTTCTGTGAGGCCAACACGCAACGGTTGAATGACCTGCTGCCAGTCGGGGTGAATACCGGTGCCATGCATCACGATTGCGGCACGGCCTTTGTCCTCCGCGGCTTCAGTATAAATACTCAGGAATTCGTTATTACCATCTTTGAGCATTTCGGCATCACCATCCATGATGCTGTCGACGACCTGTTCGGCCCAGCGTCTTTCCTTGGCGAGGTCGGAGGCGTGGCAGTTAAAAGCGAAAGCCAGTAAAACAAAACCTAGAAATCTAACTACTGTCGTCATGAAGCGGTGCCTCCTAATCGATAGTCGAGCGCGCACAGATAGGCGAAAAGGGATCATTACCCTTTTACTGTTTAAAGGGTACTGGTCTTCCCTCATTGCCCGAAATCCACTTTCGGCCAGGTCGCGCGTGTTTCTGTTTGCGACCCGACATTTTTCCAATGAAGATCTTTTGCCTGCGATTCCCCGTTGGGTGACCTGATGCGGATAGCCGGGCAGAACTACCCGTGGGATGCATGCCTACTGTTCCTACCTGAACAGATTCATGGGCACTTTATATCAACGTATCTACTTAACGCGATACCACAATTGAGTATACTGTCCCCGGAATTCACGATGACAACGCAAGCGTGTTGAGCGCCATATTGCACTGACCCGCGATCACCTCGTCCCTGATTTCGCGCACCTGCGCCTTGCATTTACCGCACTGTCCGGTGCAGCCCAGCTGTTTGCGCAGGCCGCGTACCGTACGGATACCCCCCTCTACCGCGCCGCGGATTTCCCGGTCGGTAACCCCCTTGCAGATACAGATATACATGTTGCACACCTTGAGTCCTGATCGTATGATTCATATTCAAATATAAATGAGAATCATTGTCAATAGCATTTACAATGTCGTGACCGGCCCCGGATTGTCCACGTATTTATAGTATTTATTTCAGTTACATAGGTATTATCAAACGGTGGTCACATTGATAACCGCCATTGTGTTCCGGCATGATCGGGACAAGGCAACCCGGCAACCCGCCCCGCATGCAGGGGGCAATACCGGTCGGTACCGGTCAAAACGACACCAATCAGGACCCGGAGGCAGACTCATGAAAGGCGACAGCAAAGTGATCGAGCACCTGAATGGCGTGCTCAGGAATGAACTCACCGCGATTAACCAGTATTTCCTCCATGCGCGCATGTACGGCAACTGGGGGCTGGGCAAGCTGAACGAGCATGAATACGGTGAATCCATCGATGAAATGAAACACGCCGACCGCCTCATCGAGCGCATCCTGTTACTCGACGGGCTGCCAAACCTGCAGGATATCGGCAAGCTCATGATTGGTGAGGATGTCCGGGAAATGCTGGAGAACGATCTGAAAATGGAGAAAAAAGCACACCCGGCGCTGCTCGAGGGAATAGCCTATTGTGAATCCAAGAGCGACTATGTCACGCGCGACCTGTTTGCCGACATCCTGGCAAGCGAAGAAGAGCATATCGACTGGCTGGAAACCCAGCTCGAACTGATCGACAAGGTCGGACTGAAAAACTATCTGCAGTCGATGATGTAGTCCCGGTCATGGCACCCGATCCATAGGTGGCTGGATCGATTTCTGCACTGCGGAAAATAGGGAACAGACCACGATTTCAGCCAGCCCTTCACCGGCCTCCCCGCCTTTCCCGGTATTACCCGGCGTTGCAACATCGCTTCTATTTATTCACTGAACCGCGCATCACCGAAAACGATAGACCAGGAAATCGTGATCTGTCCCCTATTATTTCATTAGAAAAAATGCGCTCTGACACCCTTTTACTTTTTGGGTGTGTTTACATTGAGTATACTGCCCCCGGAATTGCTCATTGCTTCTCACGTAATATGTCACTCATGGCTGCCACGAAACCCGTTCTGATTCTGCAACTGCGGCCTGAAGACGCCACGTCCGACAGTGAATACGCCTGTATTCTGAAATACGGCGGATTGACAGGCCGGGGATACTTGCAGGAAACGCATCGAGCAGCAGGGCATCCCTGATGACCTGAACCCGGAAGACTATTCCGCCATCATTGTCGGCGGCAGCCCGTTCGATATCAGCACCCCGGAAGACAGAAAATCCGGCATCCAGAAAAAAATCGAGGCCGATTTCAACCGGCTGCTGGAACAGGTAGTCACCCGGGACATCCCCTTTCTTGGCGCCTGCTCCGGCAACGGCCTGCTGGGCAACTACCTCGGCACCAGCATCTCGACAAGGTACGCCGAAGCCGTGGGCTGCGTAACGCTGGACATAACCGAAGCCGGCAAGCGGGACAAACTGCTTCGGGGCTTTCCGGACCGAATAGACGTTCTGCTCGGTCACAAGGAGGCCGTCGACACCCTCCCCGAAGGTGCGACGTTACTGATGACCGGCAGCGGTTGTCCGATACAGATGTTTCGCATCGGCGAAAACGTGTATGCCACCCAGTTCCACCCGGAAGGAGACGCCGAGGAATTTATATTGCGTATCAACATCTACCGCAACCACGGCTATTTCGAACCGCATGAAGCGGATGAACTGAAAAAGAGAGTCAGTCAGAAACCCACCCCGCATGCCCAGGAAATTCTCAGGCGGTTTGTTGAAACCTATCGCCATTGAACTTAGAGGCTCAGGGCCTATGCAGTCGCGAGAATAGCGTGTCAGAGCACAAATGTTTCTAATATAAGCAGTAAATGTGCTCTGACACCCATATTTTGCTTGTTCGCCACATCGCCTCAACAACATAAATCCAAAATCAATACCGAATATGGCTCCATCAGCACCGCTCATGCAATATGCAGGCTAGTACCTCCGTACGATTTATCAAATATTTGAGGATGTTAGGCTGTGTACACCAGTCCGCTTAACAAGATGGAAAGGAATAAGAATTAAGGGTGAAAACAATGAAATATGTACTTGCAATGATGTTGGCGATGTCAGTATCCGTCGCAAATGCTACATTCATAGACAACGGCACATACACAACCGATACAGAAGCCGGACTGGACTGGTTGGACATCACAACAACACTGGGTGAGTCTATCAATTCAGCCCCAATCAACAATCCTGGATGGCGATTAGCCACAAACAGTGAGGTTGTTGATATGTTCAATAAACTCGTTCCAGATTTCGTGAGTACTGGCGCACCAGGACTTTCAAGCGCGCTCGGTGACGATGCTCAAAACGCCCTTGCTGGTATTTTCTACTCACTATTTGGTGGCGTGGAAATGGATTCGCGTTTTGGAAGAACAGAATATGGATACGGGTTGTATGTTAACGCAATCGACTCTGTAAGAAGGATCGGCTGGTATCACAACACTGGTAGAGATCTTATTGCTAACACTGCCGATGACCTTAGCCAATTAACGAGCCCGGATTACACATGGTCTCCAAGCAGGGCAGCCGCCTGGAACAACATTAGTGTGCTCATAGTTCGTGAAACTTCAGCCGTACCCGAACCAGGCACCCTGGCCCTGTTCGGGCTGGGACTCGCTGGAATGGGATTTTCAAGGTGCAAAAAAACAGCCTTTGGATGATATGCCAGGGAATGCCCGCCACGGTCAGGCGTGCGCGTCGCGGCACCGATGACCTCCTTGTCCATGCGGTACAGCCAAGCTGCCACAAGCAGCCTGGCTCTTACCGACAGGGAGATCAGTCAGACAACGACAAACGATAGACCAGGTAATCGTGATCTGTCCCCTATTATTTGCTCTAATATTAGGGCTAAATGTATGCTGATCCCGATTCTTTCAAAATGGAAAAATCCAAGATTACCCGGCGCCATGTAGTCCGCATCATACTGGCGCTGTTTCTCGCGCAGCTGATTCATATTCCGGTGTGGGCGTTTGGCATTCTGGGCGGTTCGCTGTTGGATGCGCTTACGACCACGGATTTCCACGGACATGTAAAATTTTATAGCTCGGGATTACTGTTTGCTGGCTATGCCATGTTGGTGTCGTTTGTGGTGACACTGGTCTATGGCGTGCCTGTCTACCTGGTGTTGCACTATTTTAATAAGTCAAATCTGCTGAATCTGATACTGGCGGGCCTGATCATGCCAATGTCCATCGGCCTGGCTTTTGGCAATATTCTCGGTGGGTTATACGCGGGTATATATGGTGCATTAGTGGCGGCCGCGTTCTGGATGGTTGTCACACCCCATGGGCCTCGTGCTGTCCGGTATGTGATCGGCGCGACGGCCGCCTTGTTTGTGATCACCCTTGGCCTGCTTTTTACTACCCAGATCCTGGATAAATATTATGCTGAGGATATCCGCACGGCACGCCTGGAACGGGCGCTGGTGAAACATGCACCTTTGCCTGTGTGGTGGGAAGCAACCGGGAATGTAGACAGTTTTACCAGTCTAGAACAGGCCCGCGCGGTGTATCGCCAGTATGATCGTCATAATGCGGCGTCAGCCGAGCAGAAACGTCGTCACCGTGAGTTTTTTAAAGCCGCCTATCTGACGATACAACATGCCAGCTACGATCCCACCTTCCTTGCGGAACTTGTGTTGATGATGAACCTGCCAGGGATCGATTATCCATACATTACGAAATTACAGGAATATGCCCTGGCGCTACATCTGCCCGGTACTGAGCTGCGTGCACGTATACTCCTGGCCATGCTGAAAACAACTGAGTCGAATCCCAAGGCATATGATTACCCCAGATCCTTATCGTATGACCTGATCACTGAAAAATATACTGAAATGGCACCTGAGTTGCTGGCACCACTGTGTAGCCGCCTGGCCGCCGACTATAGCGGCAACCGCATCAATTATTTTGAAATTTCCGTCTTCCGCAAGTGCCAGGCGCGCCTGAGCCACTTTGTTGATCATCCTGCCATACAGCAGCATTTGGATATCGTGAATAAACAACTGGCGATTATGGAAAAACATCTTGGATAAAGGGGCCGGATACATTTTCTGACAATGTAATTAAAGGGGAAGTAAGGGTTATTTTTTAATCCCTCCGTCCCCTTTTACTCTCCGGAAATCGTGGTCTGTCCCCTATTATTACGTATTATTACGTGGGAATGACAATAGAGGCGTTAGCTCAAGAACGGAATTGTTGTCCAGGGTATCTGCTGATCAGCGTGCAGACTACGATACCCTTGCTTTGCCTCTTTTGCGCAAAGGATCTATGGGACAGCAGTGAGTCTGACCCTATAATTCTTCCGCGAAATCACGGCTGCCTCAAGACACTATTTCCTCACGTTCCAGGAATACTAATGCTCCGATCCCGGTTCTCTCCAAGGCTTTCACCAAACAGGTTGAGCGCATGAATGACAAAGATATTATAAATTCGGCCACGAAAAGCATACTGGAAGAAGAGAGAAAGAATGAGAGGATAATACATCTGGCAAGAATATCTGTGTTCACGCTTGTCCTGGTCATGATGATCGTTTCCAGGCTGATGCTGGGCGAAGAACTGAACGTCAGGTTCCTTTTAGTAAGCCTTTTTTCTGCATCCTGCATTGCCATTGGCATTCTTCTCTGGCGCTATTACAACAACCACAGAAATTCTTCACTGGCAAAGTACCTCCTGGTCACCCTGGATATTGCATTCGTCTTTATCCTGGTACTTATCGTTCGATACACGATGAGCAGAGACATCTATGAAATGACGTCGGATATCCCCGCCTTTCTTGTTCTGTTTATGGTTAATGCGATGAGTGGTCTAAGGTTTGATTTCAGATTATCCATGTACTCTGCAGTATTAAGTGTCATGGCTCTATTTGGTCTTACCTTGTACGATTTACAGACCCACGTGATGAGTCATCCATATCTGGTAGTTACGACATTATTCAAAGGTTTTATATTGCTGGGTGTGGCTTTTATATCAGGATACATCGGCTCCAGTGCAAAGAAACTTGTCATACATGATTACCTGGAGCAAAGAGAAAAGCAGTATGTAAAAGACCTGTTCGGCAAGTATGTGACTCCAGAGATCAGGGATCAGATACTTGCCGGCCAAATACCTTTGAATGGTGAAAGAACGGAGGCAACGGTACTCATCGCAGATCTAAGTGACTTTACACCTTACGTCGAGGAGAACGACCCGGAAGAGGTCGTAAAAAGTCTGCGGGAGTATTTTACGGCCATGCAGAAAGCCGTACGCCGGCACCATGGACTGATACTGCATTATGTGGGCGATGAAATTGTGACGGCCTTCGGAGCACCGGTTGCATGCACTGACCATGCGGGCGGAGCGATACAGGCAGCCATGGAAATGCAAAAGAATTTACATCATCTGAATAATGCACGGACAAAAGAGGGGAAACGGCCTTTCAAGCACCGTATCGGCATTCACACGGGAGAAGTCCTGGCAGGGAATACCGGTAGTGAAGATCAACCGTCATATACCCTGATTGGTGATACAGTCAACATCGCTTCACGTCTTCAGGAATTTAATAAACAGCGCGGGACGGAGGTCATTTTCAGCACTGCCACAAGAGAGAAAATTCCGGATCACATTCGCGCAAGGAAACTGGAAAGCGCAACGCTGAAGGGCATAACCCGCCCTATTGAAATCTTCACGTTCGACTGAGGATTAAGCACAAAACGGTGTCAGAGCACATTTACTGCTTACACACAAAACGGTTTCAGAGCACATTTACTGCTTATATTAGAAACAATTGTGCTCTGACACCCTTTTATGAGTCTGCGCTTTATTTCCTCTCGTCGGGAGGTAACAGACTGGTTGCTGATCGGGGGATTACCCAATGCCTGGATTTCGGTGGGACACCCCACCGCTTGCTGATCGGCGGGATAGTATATGGCTTGTATCTAGGTGGGACGCCCCACCGCTTACTCATCGGAGGGATAGTCCATGGCTTGTATCTCGGCGGGGGAGCCCATTGTCTGTTGCTCATATCGACAACGCCCTGACTCCTCTGTTGTTCTTCGTCAAATTCATATGCGAACACGCTTTGTGATAAGCCGATCAGGGCTGATATGCACGGTGCGAGCATTACGACCAATAGTTTGGATTTCTTCATTGTGATCTACCGCAGGTTTGTATTTCGAGCCTAAGTTCTCCTCGCAGCTCGCTTATTATGAATATCTCCTACAGTACTTATAGTTGTAAAGATTTGATATTGACCTAAAGTATGATGCGTCTTGGTTAATGGGATTAATGAGGTCAGACTCGACTGATTCGACAGGAAAACATCCTATCAATCGAGTCTGACCGTACTTGGTACTAGGCGTTTATTTTTGCTGCCCAGTTGTCAGCAACTGCCTTGGCCGCATCCCTGCCGCCCAGGCCGAATGCAAGCGCAGCTGCAACCGCCACACTGCCGATCGTGAAACCAAAGGCCATGGTAACGATATTATCGGCGAGACCCATGGCCTTCAGGCCCATCGCCAGCACCAGGCCGAGTATCGCGATGCGTGCGATGTTGGCAACGCCGGTGTTCCCGTGGCCGGATAGTTTGTCGTAGGCGATGGTGCTCAGGAAATTACCGATTATCAGGATCAGGCCGCCAACCAGCAGACCGCCGCCGAATTCCAGGATCCTGGCGAACACTTCGGAGATAACATCAATACCCAGAATATTCACGGCTGCAGTCGCCGCGGCCACCATCGAGAAAAACATGATCGCACCGCCGACCAGCCGGACCGGTGTAAAGGTAGCCGTAAACACGCCCTGCATGCCCATTTTCTCCGGCAACGCATTGATGTTCGCGCCTTCCAGCAGGCCGCCAAGGATGTAGACAACAAACTTCGCGGCAAAGAAGACCACCAGCAGGATAATGCCGGCGCCGATGATATTCGGCACTGCGGCCATCAGTTTCTGGATCATGGCGGAAGCCGGGTCGGAGATCGCCGGAATATTGAGCACGCCGAGGGCGGAGACCGCGATGGGCAGCAGGATGATAGCGAAGATCAGCGCGCCACCAAACTTCGAAATACTGATATCCTTGTTTCCGGTACGCTCGGCCAGCTGCTCGTCAACCTTGCCCAGCCCGACACCCGCCAGCTGGGAAACAATCTTCGCGATGACCCAGCCCGCGTAGCCGATGACGCCGGCACCAATGATGTTCGGTATCGCTGTCATGAACTTGCTGACCATATCCTTCAGCGGTTCCAGCACGTCAGTCAGCCCGAAATGCTGCAGTACCGCCATGAGCACGAAAATGGTCAATACCGCCTTGACCAGGGAGGCGACCGGTGTCGCCAGGTCCGTGACTGAACCGTCAGCGTTCGTGCGATGCAGCATCGATACCTTTTTCAGCATGCGCCTGAAAATTCCGACGAGGAACTTGACGACAAAAAGACCAATGACAAGAATCGCCAGGCCGATTAGTGCATGGCCAAACGCGCTTGAGCCTGCCGGCCCGAGTAAATCGGTTACTTTACTGATCATGTCGTTCATAACGGTCACTCCCGTTTCGATCTATTAGCGATCATTCTGCAACCATTGTAAGCATTTTTTGACACATAAATTGTGTATGAATTGTTAAGAATTGTTTCGGATTACAGAGAATCGGGGTGGGAGAATATAGGGGGAGCGGATTTATTTAGCTTATCATGTACCCTTTAAATATATCTGTATCGACAGAGAGATCAGTCAGACATCGACAAACGATAGACCAGGAAATCGTGGTCTGATCTTCCCCCCAGTGTAGAAGAAAAAATGTATCCGACCCCTTTATTTTTGATCGGTCTGGCAAGACGTTAACCAGGATATTTCCTCTTGCAACACCATGTTGCATACTACCAGGCTATAAATTCGGGGAGGACAATGCTTAACACGATACTCGTGATTATTACAGCTGGTGTTTTACTGTTCATGTTCCACCCGCGCCTGACCAATAGCAGGTCCTGGCAGGCAACACTCACACCACTGTCCTCGATAATCGGCAGCGGGTTCCTGATTATAGCGCCGCTGCTTGCAAGCGTGGTCGGCGCTTATTCTCCTCTCGCAGTCACGGGCATCGTCGTGCTTGCATATATCATTGGCGGCGTCATTCGTTTCAACATTATTCATGCCGAACCTCTTATACATCAACGGGAAGCACATCCCGTAATCTATAAAACCGATTTGTTTGCCAATGCCGTGCTGTCATTCGCCTACGTGACTGCCGTTGCGTTCTATCTCTCATTGCTATCGTCATTTCTTCTAACCTACATGGGTTTTGAGGAAGCGTATAACCTGGAAAGAGCCCTGACGACAATCATCATAGTATTTATAGCAACGACAGGTTTCTTCCGCGGGCTGGGCGGGCTGGAGAAACTCGAGGCATATTCGATGTCTCTGCAGTTGTCGATTGTTGCGGCACTGCTGACCGGTATATTCGTCTATGACTATAACTTCATACAATCCGGAAAATCACTCGTATATGACTTGCAGGACAGGGACATTATGACCAGGGCGTGCATTCTGTCCGGCATTTTACTCGTGGTACAGGGTTTCGAAACATCGCGTTTTCTGGGCCAGAAATATAGCGCGGAAATTCGCGTTCGCACCATGCGCCGGGCACAATTGATTTCAGGAGCCCTGTACGTGGTATCGGTCTTGCTATTGATGCCGATCGTGCAACACATCGACCTTACAAATATACAGATTTCGGATATCGTATCTGCAACGGGTCTGGCGGCAACCGCACTCCCCTTCATGCTCATTGTCGCAGCGATCATGAGTCAATTCAGTGCAGCTGTCGCAGATACGGTCGGCGCCGGAAGCCTGGCCAGTGAAAGCAGTAAAGGAAAATTATCGACCAACAGGGGTTACCTGATTGTATCGACCTTTGCAATCATACTGGTCTGGACTGCAAACCTTATGGAAATCATCTCTGTTGCATCTCGTGCCTTTGCACTGTATTACCTGCTGCAATGCTTCGTTGCCATTATTGCGTGCAACCATCATTACGGACGCAGGGCGCGCTACCTCCTGAGTACGCGCTTTGCCACGGTGGCCGGCATCCTGGCTTTTATCGTGATATTCGCCGCACCTGCCAAATAGATACCGGCACGGGATCCCAGAGATGTTCGATTCGTTGCATAATCACCCGAATCTCCGATATTTATTACATACCGGTGTTCATGACTTTCATTACTGCCTGTTCATCAGCTCCCGGACCCTGTCAGCCTGGCGGTCCGAACGACCCGGTACAGGTCGGGTAGAGTTTTTCAGTAACTGACGGAGTACAGACATGAAACTTCTGGTCGCAGTCGACCTTTCCGATTCCACTCAAACCATAGTGGACAAGGTCGAGGAAATTACCAAAAAATACCCGGCAAAGGTGTGGATCCTGCATAACGCAGAGCCTGAACCGGACATCGTTGAATTCAAGGTTGATCCGCTGGCAGCCCGGGAAGACCTTGCCAGGAAATTTCACAACGATCATCGCCGTGTCCAGGAAATAGCCGATCGGCTACGCAAGGGGGGCCTGGACGCAACCGCCCTGCTCGTCCATGGACCAACGGTGGAAACCATTCTAAAAGAGGCGTCGGACCTGGACGTCGACATGATTGTCGTAGGCACTCACGGGGGAGGCAAGATGCATGAACTGCTTGTGGGCAGCGTCAGCAGGGGGATTCTGCGTAAATCGGGGTACCCGGTCCTTGTGATCCCGACACACAAACGTAAATGATTCATCAAACAAACCAGGCCAGTTTGCCCGGGATCAACCCGAACCGGATATCCAGTCACCGGTAAAACGCAGCCCACCGGGGCCGATGTTCCTGAACCGTTAAGCCGCCTGCCTGCCGGCTTGCTCCTTATCTCTTCGTAATGATCGTCTCACGGTACGCGTGCCAGGTGGCATAACCGAGCACCGGGGTTGTGAACGCGAGACCGATCAATGCAGTCGCGAATCCAACAGCCGTAAGCACGAAGATCAGCAATCCCCAGAGCGCCATAACCCGCATATTCCGCAATACCGCATTGATGCTGGTTAATATCGCTGTCGCCCCATCGGCATCCTGGTGCAGAATCATCGGTAGTGCGAACGCACTGGCACAAAAGGCCAGGAATGCAAAAATCATGGCGACCAGCAGAGGCGCCACTTCGTAAGAGCCTGTATTCTGACCGAATGCCGGCTCTATCCCGGCCAGTATCGATAGCACGATGATCAGGGTCACGATCAGCATGCTGAGCATCATCGCAAACAATCGCTCGTGCCCCATTTCATGGAAGGCCTTCATGCGTTCGTGAAGGAAGCTTGGCTTGCGGTTCTTTTCGAGTTGATAGCTGACGTCGTAAAGACCGAAGGCAAGCACGGGCCCCATAAACAGGAAGCCGAACAGGAGGCTGACGATCAAGGCATTATTTTCATGGGCCCATGCAAAATAAATAAGCAGCCAGCCAAGAAAGACAAATGCCAAACCGTATGCCAGGCTGTGCCACGGTACGCGCCTGAAATCCTGCCACCCCAACTTCAGCCATCTGAATGGATCGCCGATGGAGAGCTTGCGGCAAGGTGTGTAGAGGGGAACTTTATTCCCTACGGAACCACCTGTTTGTGTCTGCATTCCGCACCTCCGTACAGACAATTATCCCGAACACACTTTACACTAACAATAGTAAAAACGAGTTTCATGGCCGGTCTGCGGCATTCTCGGCTATAAATCAAAACTATGTTAGCTTTTGCTAATAACTCATGGCACAAGCTTTCTCTTGCCTAATACTGACCGGGTGGCACAGGCAAGTCCTGTCTTCTATTAAAATCTTTTATATTCAGAAGCAATAATTGTGCTCAGACCCCAATTTATTCCAGACTGCTGCAAGCAGGCTATCGTCAGGAAGATCTGTCAGACGTTACCTATTTGACGAATCAATCGAGTCTGACCCCGTTGATTCCCTTACCTTAAAAGCGGCGCCGCAAATCATTGGCAAAACCGGTGCCGGCCTCGGCGTAGATATTAAAGGCGAACTCTACGCCGTGCTGTTCCAGCTCTGCCGCCTCATCAGGGAACTTGGTCGTAACAGCGATACGGCCTGTATAACCGAGCTCGCGCAGGCGCAGGGCTGCTGCCAGATTCGCCTGGTGCGCCGGCATCGTCAGTATGACCCATTCAAGCTGTTGTGCCAGTCCCCGGGCGCGCGACCAGAAGTCGGGGTTGGTTCCGTCGCCCATCTCGACGTGTCTGCCGGCAGTGCGATGTTCGGCAATCCGGGCCGGATCCATGTCGACACCCACAACGCGACCAGGACAATCATTCTGGACTGCATCATAAACAGCGGTGCCCATGCGGCCCATGCCGAAAATGACCAGGTCGATGTTTTTCAGGACCAGGTCCACGTCTTCGGGCAGACGCTCTTCACGCTCGAACCGATTGATGCGACTTCGCCAGCGTGTGTAGAGTCTGTCACCTGCCGTTGCCAGCGGTGCCGAGCCAATGAATGATATCGACAGGAGGATAGCGAAGACCACCAGCCACTCGCCTGGCAGCCAGCCGGATGCGGCGGCAATCGTGCCGACAATCAGGCCGAATTCACTGTAGTTGGCAAGATCCAGAGAAGCCTGCCAGGCCGTGCGTGCACGGAGCCTGAAACCTGCAAACAGACCGAAATACAGCATCACCTTCAAGGGCAGGATGACCATGAGCAGGATCGCAGCCATGATTTCGGCCCATCCCGGCACGGCGGTCATACCGACGCTGAGGAAAAAGCCCAACAGGAACAGATTCTTGAAGGCCAGCAGTGCCTTGGAGAGTTCGTTCGCCTTCGTGTGATCCGCCAGCAGCATGCCAATCACCAGTGCACCCAGGTCACCCTTCATGCCAACGAGTTCGAACAGGTCGGCCCCGCCGAGGGCCAGCGTGATGCCGAACAGGACCAGCAGCTCACCGTGGCCGGTCTGGTTCAGCAGCCTATGTATGACGTGACGCAGCGGTATCAGCAGCAGCAGGCCGATGGCCCATACGCTGGGCAGCTTGCCGGCCGAGACCGCCAGGAAAATCACCGCCGCGATGTCCTGCACGATGAGGACACCGATTGCCACGCGGCCGTGACGGGTAGCGGTCGCACCCAGCTCGTCCAGTATCTTGACGGCAAAAACGGTGCTCGAAAACGACAGGGCAAAACCGATCAGGAGTGCAGTGGACCTGTCAACGTCGGCGAACAGGGGAAGACCGATCGCACCGATTGCAAGGACCACACCCGACATGAAGACGGTGATAACCGACATGTGCAGTACGGCCACGCCCCAGATTTCCGGCCGCGCCAGTGATCGCAACTTGAGTTTCAGCCCGATGGTGAACAACAGGAGGGTGACACCCAGGTCGGCCGTCACATTCAGAAATTCGCCGCCCTCGGCACCCGCAATGTTGAGCAGAAAACCGGCCACGAGAAAACCGACCAGGGGTGGAAGCCCGATCGATTTGACGGCGAGACCACACGCAAAGGCGATCGCAATCCACAGCGGGTCCCGTGGATCGATGGCGAGTAATATGGATTCCACTGCTAGCTCATGGCCATGGTTGCAAATTCCGGGGACAGTATACCAATTAGAAATTGGGGGACAGTATACTTAATTCAACCCGTCAGCCCCCGTTACCCGAATGCCGCTTTGGGCCGGGTCGCGAAGGTTTCAGTGTGCGGCTCGTCACTTTTTCTGCCATTTCTATAAACGCCTCATGACCGAGTGGCCGGCCTGTTCGGGAATGTTTACGAAGTGTCTCCAGCCCGTTCGACGAATCGTCTTGCGCGAGATAAACACCCCAGTCGCCGACTCGATCGAGCATGGCGGACACTTGCACAAGGCAGTCATCCTGACCCTGTATGTGTGCACAGGCACTGGACCATGGCCAGTCTCCGGCCTGTGTGACCAGGTGTGCGCGAACGGGATTCAGCTCGACATAGCGAACGGCGGCCAGCAGATGTTTCTCATCCATCGGAAAGGAATGAAAACGCTCCTGCCAGAGATGACCCCGCCAGCCGTAGCGAAAATTGATGCGTCGTGTGTAATGACGATGCGCCCCGGCCAGTGACTCACGCAACCCGTCCGAATATTGCGGCACCAATACAAGATGAACATGATTGGGCATCAGGCAATAGGCCCAGCATCGGGTTTGTACCGCCTCACAGCCCTCAGCTATATAATCACGATATACCCGGTAGTCCTCACGATTAAAGAAGACCTTCTGCCTGCGATTCCCTCTTTGGGTGACGTGATGCGGACATCCAGGCAAGACAATCCGTGGAATGCGCGCCATGCTGTTCCTCCCTGAACAGATTCATGACCAATCTATACCAACGATTTACCTGGCGCGATAGGATAATTAAGTATACTGTCCCCGGAACTCCGCGATAGGATAATTAAGTATACTGTCCCCGGAACTCCCCAACCTGATGGACCAGTATTTCCCCTGTTACCGGGCCGAGGACAATCCGCCGCTCGACCGCACAATCCGGGCGCAGGAATTCGAGGCAGCCCTTGCCTGCGCGAGCAGTCATGGTCTGCGGCGTCTCGACCGGCGCCACAGCCGGCGATGGCTGGCAGGTTAATAGCGAAATTAAGGGGACAGAGGCTATAAATATACTGTCTGGCCTTGCCAATAACAGGGGTGAAGGGTATAAATTTAAATCCTTCCATCCCCTTTTATTCACACCTTCCTATCCTCGAAAGTGAATGTATCCGGCCCCACTATTTGTCATTGTTTCAATTGCAATGGTAATGGCGCCATTAACTGAAGGTGCGCGGGCGGCGGAAACCGGCTCCAGCCACAATCTTTTCATGCTTGACCAGCTTGATGACAAACGTTATTTCGTAGGCCGGGCAAACCTGGTGACCCGTGACGGGTTCTCGGACATATTTTTCGGTTATGTCGATGCCAACATTCGCCATTCGCTGGACGAGCACTGGTCGGTCGAGGCCGGATATCGACAGGCTTACCTCAAAATCGAAGATGACTGGCGGGAAGAATACCGACCCATGCTCGCCCTGTACTGGCGCGGCAAACTGGGAGAGGGAAAATTTTCCAACCGTAATCGTATCGAGCTGCGTTACTTCGAGGGCGACGCGAAGAACAGAAGACGATACCGTAATGAGTCCGTCTAGATTGCGCCACGCAGTTACGGAAGTCACCAGCTCACGCCGTTTGTCGAAGAGGAGTTTTTTTACGACATCACTGACAGCGAGCTGAACGAGAACTGGCTGACCCTGGGGTTTTCAAAATTCTGGGGCAAAGGGAAAAAATGGAAGCTCGGCTACCGCCTGCAATCCCGGAAATCAGGCGGAAAATGGTCCAACCGGCATCTGCTGGTTACCGGAATCAGTTTTCTGGCGTTCAATTAGCCATAGTGCTGCCAGAGCCTGGTTCAAAAAGGGGTCGGTGACACACACATCCAGTTCTTGTTTGTCACCGCCCCCTTTAATTTCAGAGGAAGACCCCGCACGAAAAACGGCGGCTAATTTTAGAGAAAAATGTGCTCTGACACCTATTTCGCCTATCTCGTATAAGACTTCGGCGCCCGTGAGGGTTTGCTGAGAATGAATGCAGCCCCGTACACCATCACTAGCGCAGTCAACACCTTAAGCCAGACACTGATACCCGTAAAAAAAACCAGGTATCCGAAACTCACCGCCATGGTGGCGACCGCCAGCAGTTTCGCCTTGCCGGGGATTACGCGGTGGGTGCGCCACTGGTGCAGCGGCGGCCCGAACACGCGGTGACTGTAGAGCCAGTCATGGAAGCGCTGTGAGCTTTTTGAAAACGCCCACAGGGCAAGCAGCATGAAGGGCGTGGTTGGCAGGCCGGGGACCACGGTACCGACAGCACCGAGACCGAAGAAACACCAACCGAGCAGGAAATACAAGGGCTTCATAGAAAAAGGGTGTCAGAGTACATTTACTGCATATATTATAAACAGATGTGCTCCGACACCCTTTATTTACCCAACCTCTCATTATAATCGCACCGAATGTTCAAATTCCTAAGGAAGTGGCGGCAGCAGCGAATTATTACAAGTAGCACGATATCTCCCGGAAGCTGGGTAAACGCGTTTGACCTCTTGCCGCTGCTTGACCATTTATCTGCAGATGAGAAGAATAGCCTGCGAGACCTTACCATATTGCTTCTGCATGAGAAATCATTCATCGGCGCGCATGACCTTGAAGTCAGCGAAGAGATGAGACTGCTCATCGTGCTGCAAGCCTGCCTGCCAATTCTACATCTCGGGATCGACTGGTACTCGGGATGGACGTCCATCATCGTATACCCGGCAGGCTTCGCGCCTGAAAGAACCGTGGTGGATGAATTCGGCCTGGCGCATACCATCAGGAGCGAACTCAGTGGTGAAGCATGGCAACGTGGGCCAGTGATCCTTTCCTGGAAGCATGCTGAACACGCGAGGATCAAGGATGGACACAATGTGGTTATCCACGAATTCGTTCACAAGCTGGATATGTTGAACGGTGCGGCAAACGGATTTCCACCTATGCACAAGGACATAAGTGCGACATCCTGGTCGGAAATATTCACCGAGGCATTCGAGGATTTCAAGCGAAATCCAAAACCAGGACTGGACCGTTATGGCGCCACTGCCCCGGCCGAATTTCTTGCAGTACTGAGTGAAGTATTCTTCGAGAAACCAGACTTACTCAACGATGCATATCCGAAAGTGTACGAGGTACTCAGCCTGTTTTTCAAACAGGACCCCATCAACTCCCGTCTTTCAAGGGATCGGGGTGCTTGAACTGATTAAAAACGTGGTCTGTCCCCTATAATTCGCTCAGAGTCAATAATGGTCGTTTCTGAAACACATAACGATTAAGCCCAGCGGCGCGAAGCGTCCGACTGGGGCGCCTTGTTAGGTGCATTATTGACTATCATTAGATTCTGCAGGGGGCGCGACACCAAATAACCGCATAACGGCCTTATCAATAAATCTATCAGATGGGCGAAAAACATAGGAAGCCGCTGCAGTCATCAATGAATAAAATAGTTTTTCTTCATTATCTTGAGCGACTACCGCTACCAAAATAATGATTAGGAAAATAACCGCAAAAATATAAATTGCCCACACCTTTTTTCTATAGGATGCATATTCGTTATGTTC
>CAVYHX010000002.1:0-15169 GCA_963768415.1 uncultured Gammaproteobacteria bacterium | reverse complement strand
ATTACTGACTCCCGGTTGGCCCGGTGACTTTCGGTTTATGACTCACTCGGTATCACGCCTGTGCGGCACGTAAGCAGAAGAAAATAAATGGCTCCCCGGGACGGGCTCGAACCGCCGACCTAGTGATTAACAGTCACCCGCTCTACCAACTGAGCTACCGGGGAATAACAGGGCTTGCAAGAGCGCGCATCATACTGGATCGGGGGGTTTTTGGTCAACGCACCGCATTGTGGCCCGGTACCGCGCTACCTGCATGCAACCGGACCGCCGTCGCAGCGTGTCCGCGTGAGCCGGGGCCGGCCGGTGTTGGACAGGCAGATGACCCTGGGGCTTGCCCGGTTTCTGCGATCGCAGAATGTAAATGAACTGTTGGTCCCGCCGCTGCTGCCATCCGGCTGGTAGACGATGCGCTTGCGCTGATTGCCGGAGCGCATCGAGATATCGGCCTGCAGGGGCGTACCGCGCTGGAGCAGGGGCTCGCCAGGTTCCCGCTCGCGGTTGTCGCTGGCAAACAGCATCCAGCCATCGATCCAATCCGTGCTGTCACCGCAACGGGCGCCGTCTGCGGAGGGACACAACACGACCTGTTGTCCCTGTTTGACCGCCTCGCTGCGGGCGAGCTGGAGTGCACTGACGAAATGATTGACCGCGCTGGTCATACGGCCTTGCTGGATCAACTGCGCCAGGCTGCCCGTGGCGCCCAGCGCTACGATCGAGACGACAGCCAGTCCGATCAGTAATTCCAGCAGCGTGAGTCCGTCCTGGGCCGTTCCCGGAAAATCCGGACCAGTCGTTGCGCGCAGTCGCCTTGCCATGGGGGTCATCCTCCATCCGTGGGTGATGAATCTTTTGCTTTACCGGTAGTGTATTACGGTGTTGCTGATGTGCTAGCGGCGATTACGGGATGGTTGTGTAAGAGAATACTGAGGATGCAGGCAAAACATCCGAATATGAAAACCCGGCAATTCAGTAATTAACAGGCTGGATTAACCAGGATTCCTGGATTCCCGCATTCGCGGGAATGACGGGTACTGTGATAACAGTGGATGGATACCAGGTTGTCACAGGCGTGCCGGGTAAATGTAGCTCGTTACTGCTCAGCCGCTCAGTGCACCGGTGATGCGGCCAATGGCATCTTTCAGGACATCGAGGCCGATGGCAAAGGAGAAGCGCACATAACCCGGTGCACCGAACGCGGAACCGGGCACCAGTGCCACGCCGGCATGATCGAGCAGGTATTCCGCGAACTCGATATCGTCATTCACGCCGTCCAGCCGGTCGATGACCGCCTCGACGTGCGGGAAACAGTAAAACGTGCCATCTGCCGGGAGACAGTTGATACCGGGGATCCCGTTCAATGCCGCGACGAGATAATCGTGGCGCTCCTTGAAGGCCGTCAGCATCGGCTGAATGCAGGACTGGTCACCCTCCAGCGCGGCCTGGGCCGCGGCCTGCGAGATCGAGGCCGGATTCGAGGTGCTTTGTGACTGGACCTTCTTCATGGCCTTGATCAGCTCGGCCGGGCCGCCGGCATAGCCGATGCGCCAGCCGGTCATGGCGTAGGCCTTGGAGACGCCGTTCAGCACCATGGTGCGGTCATACAATTCCGGGCAGGCGTTCAGGATGTTGCAGAACGGCAGTTCATTCCAGAGGATATGTTCGTACATGTCATCGGTGGCGATGAGCACATGGGGGTGCATTTTCAGTACTTCACCCAGGGCGCCGAGCTCGGCCTTCGAGTAGGCCACGCCGGTCGGGTTCGAGGGGCTGTTGATGACGAACAGCCGCGTCCGGTTGTTGATGGCCCCTTGCAGCTGGTCCGGTGTGATCTTGAAACCGGTGTCGACGCCCGCACGGATAATGACGGGCTCACCCTCGGCGAGGCGCACCATGTCCGGGTACGACACCCAGTAAGGCGCCGGGATGATGACCTCGTCACCCGGATTGAGCAGTGCCTGCGCCAGGTTGTAAAAACTTTGTTTGCCGCCGCAGGAGACCAGTATCTGGTCCGGTTTGTATTCGAAACCGTTATCGCGCCTGAATTTATCTATAATCGCCTGTTTCAGGGACGGCGTGCCATCGACGGCGGTATAGCGCGTAAAGCCCGCATTGATGGCTGCAATTGCAGCCGCCTTGATGTGATCCGGGGTGTCAAAATCGGGTTCACCCGCGCCCAGTCCGATGATGTCCTTGCCGGCGGCACGTAATTCGGCAACGCGTGCCGTGACCGCCAGTGTCGGTGAGGGTTTGACGCGCAGTACCCGGTTTGCGAGAGTGAGTTTGTCCAAGGCTGTGTCCTGTATCCTGTGGATTGATGTAACGGCCGCCAATCATACGCAAAGTCAGCTCCCCGGATAATACCTTTATGACCGATCATTTTCGCCTGGAATCTTCCCTGACACCGGCCGGCGACCAGCCCCAGGCCATTCAGGCCCTGGTGGAGGGGTTGCGGGACGGCCTGGCGCACCAGACGCTGCTGGGCGTCACCGGCTCGGGCAAGACCTTTACCGTCGCGCATGTCATCGCCGCCGTGCAGCGCCCGACCCTGATCCTGGCGCCCAACAAGACGCTGGCGGCCCAGCTGTACGGTGAAATGCGCGAGTTGTTCCCGCACAACGCGGTGGAATATTTCGTGTCCTATTACGATTACTACCAGCCCGAGGCCTATGTCCCGGCATCGGATACCTTTATCGAAAAGGACGCCTCGGTAAACGAGCACATCGAACAGATGCGCCTGTCCGCCACCAAGGCCCTGCTGGAGCGGCCGGATACCATCATCGTCGCGACGGTATCGGCCATCTACGGCCTGGGTGATCCGCGCGCCTATCTCAGCATGGTGCTGCACCTGGTGCGCGGCGACAAGGCCGACCAGCGCGCCTTGCTCAGGCGTCTCGCCGAGTTGCAGTACACCCGCAATGACGTCGAGCTGCACCGCGGCACCTACCGGGTGCGCGGCGAGGTCATCGACATCTTCCCGGCGGAGTCGGACGGCGAAGCGGTGCGGATCGAGCTGTTTGACGACGAAATCGATTCCCTGGCCTGGTTCGACCCGCTGACCGGGGAGGTCCTGCGGCGCGTGCCGCGCCTGACCATCTATCCGAAGACCCATTACGTTACGCCGCGCTCCGTCATCCTGGGCGCCGTCGATGTGATCAAGGCGGAACTCAAGGCGCGCCTCGAGGAGCTGCGCCAGGCGGACAAGCTGGTGGAGGCGCAGCGCCTGGAGCAGCGCACCCTGTTCGACCTGGAGATGATGGCGGAGCTGGGTTATTGCAACGGCATTGAAAACTACTCCCGTTATCTGTCGGGGCGCCAGGCCGGGGAGCCGCCGCCGACACTGTTCGATTATCTGCCCCCCGATGCGCTGCTGATCATCGACGAGTCGCACGTCACCATCCCGCAGCTGGGCGGCATGTACCGCGGTGACCGCTCGCGCAAGGAAAACCTGGTCGAATACGGGTTCCGCCTGCCGTCGGCGCTGGATAACCGGCCGCTGCGCTTCGATGAATTCGAGCGCCTGGCGCCCCAGGCGATCTTTACCTCGGCCACGCCCGGGAACTATGAGGCGGAGCATGCGGGGGCGGTGGTGGAGCAGCTGGTGCGCCCGACCGGCCTGATCGATCCGGAAATCGAGGTGCGGCCGGCCGTGACCCAGGTGGATGACCTGTTATCGGAGATCCGACTGCGCGTGGCCGCGGGCGAGCGCGTGCTGGTGACCACCCTGACCAAGCGCATGTCCGAGGATCTGACGGACTACCTGGGCGAACACGGTGTGCGGGTGCGCTACCTGCATTCCGATATCGATACCGTGGAGCGGGTCGAGATCATCCGCGACCTGCGCCTGGGCGAGTTCGATGTGCTGGTCGGGATCAACCTGCTGCGCGAGGGGCTGGATATGCCCGAGGTCTCGCTGGTCGCGATCCTGGATGCCGACAAGGAGGGTTTCCTGCGTTCCGAGCGCTCGCTGATCCAGACCATCGGCCGGGCGGCGCGCAACCTGCGCGGCAAGGCGATCCTGTATGCCGACAAGGTGACGGATTCCATGCGCCGGGCCATGGATGAGACAAATCGCCGCCGGGAAACGCAGCGTGCCTATAACGTGACCCATGGCATCACCCCGCGCGGCATTGAAAAGTCCGTGGCCGACATCATGGAGGGCGCGCTGACACCGGGTTCGGGGTCGGTGCGGAAATTCGCGCAGGTGGCGGAGGCCACTGCAGAATACGGTCACCTGACATCCGCACAACTGGCAAAGAAAATCGGCAAGCTGGAGCAGGCGATGTACGAGCACGCCCGCAACCTGGAATTTGAGGACGCCGCCCGCCTGCGCGACGAAATCCGCCATATCGAACATGCCAGCCTGGGGGTGGTGGACTGAATCAGGGCAGCGCGGCCCGGCGTCCCCCACAGGCGGTTATTAAGAGCCACTGTGGGAGCGCCGTCCTTCGGCGCGATTGGCTGGAACCCTATCGCGGCCAGGAGGCCGCTCCTACAGGCGGTTATAAAAAGCCACTGTGGGAGCGCCGTCCTTCGGCGCGATTGTCAGGAACCCCATCGCGGCCAGGAGGCCGCTCCTACAGGCGGTTATAAAAGCCACTGTGGGAGCGCCGTCCTTCGGCGCGATTGGCTGGAACCCTATCGCGGCCAGGAGGCCGCTCCTACAGGCGGTTATAAAAAGCCACTGTGGGAGCGCCGTCCTTCGGCGCGATTGGCTGGAACCCCATCGCGGCCAGGAGGCCGCTCCTACAGGCGGTTATTAAGAGCCACTGTGGGAGCGCCGTCCTTCGGCGCGATTGTCGGACCCATCGCGGCCAGGAGGCCGCTCCTACAGGCGATTATAAAAAGCCACTGTGGGAGCGCCGTCCATCGGCGCGATGGCATGGGATAACTAATCGCGGCCCGGGCACCGCGCTGTGCTTGAAGCAGACCCCTCTATCTTGTATCGTTCCCACCCTTCGCAGGCGCGTAGCTCAGTTGGTTAGAGCACCACCTTGACATGGTGGGGGTCGGTGGTTCGAATCCACTCGCGCCTACCAAACAATGCGACAACGGGATAACAGGGGAAAAATACAAGTCACAGGCATGCCGGCAACCCAGTTAGTGTCGTTTGTGATCTTTCCTCTCTATCTATCTGTATTATATTGATTATTTAATACATAACTGAACTGACATTTCAAGTGGCCCCTCGTATCGGTCACCACTGGAGCAAACCATGCCAATAATTACCCTCCCTGACGGCAGCCGCCGCGAATTCGATCACGCAGTCACCGTTCACGATGTCGCCGCAGACATCGGCCCGGGTCTGGCCAAGGCGGCGCTGGCCGGCAAGGTGGACGGCCGGCTGGTGGATACCTCGTTTGTCATCGAGAACGACACCGAGCTGGCGATCATCACCGATCGCGACGACGATGGTCTTGAGGTCATCCGTCATTCCACCGCGCACCTGCTGGCGCAGGCGGTCAAGGCGCTGTTCCCGGAGGCGCAGGTGACCATCGGCCCGGTGATCGAGGATGGCTTCTACTACGACTTCGCCTACGCGCGCAGTTTTACCCCGGAAGACCTGGAGGCGATCGAAAAGAAGATGGGCGAACTGGCGAAACAGGATCTGCCGGTCGCGCGCACGGTGATGCCGCGCGACGAGGCGGTCACTTTTTTCCGCGACATGGGCGAGGAATACAAGGCGGAGATCATCGAAGACATCCCGGCGGATCGAGGAGCTGTCGCTGTACGAGCAGGGTGACTTTATCGACCTGTGCCGCGGCCCGCATGTGCCCACGCACCGGCAAGCTCAAGGCCTTCAAGCTGATGAAGGTGGCCGGCGCCTACTGGCGCGGCGATTCGAACAACGAGATGCTGCAGCGCATCTACGGCACCGCCTGGGCGGACAAGAAGGCGCTCAAGGCCTACCTGCACCGCCTGGAAGAGGCCGAGAAGCGCGATCACCGCAAGCTCGGCAAGATCATGGACCTGTTCCACACCCAGGAAGAGGCGCCGGGCATGGTGTTCTGGCACGACAAGGGCTGGCAGGTCTACCAGGTGATCGAGGACTACATCCGCGGCATGCTGAGCGAGCACGGCTACCAGGAGGTGCATACGCCGCAGATTCTCGACCGCTCGCTTGTGGGAGAAATCCGGCCACTGGGACAAGTTCCGGGACGACATGTTCACCACGGAGTCCGAAAACCGGACTTATGCCATCAAGCCGATGAACTGCCCGGCCACATCCAGATCTACAACCAGGGCCTGAAGAGCTACCGGGACCTGCCGCTGCGGCTGGCGGAATTCGGCTCCTGTCACCGCAACGAGCCGTCCGGCACCCTGCACGGCCTGATGCGGGTGCGCAATTTCGTCCAGGACGATGCCCACATCTTCTGCACCGAGGAGCAGATCCAGGACGAGGTGTCGGACTTCATCGATCTGCTGTTCGAGGTCTATGCGGATTTCGGCTTTACCGAGGTCAGTGTGAAGTTCTCCACCCGGCCCGAAGCAGCGCGTCGGCGCGGATGAGCTCTGGGACAAGGCCGAGGCGGCCCTGCAGGCGGTGCTGGAGCACAAGCAGCTGGACTGGGAGCTGCAGCCGGGAGAGGGGGCCTTCTACGGTCCGAAGATCGAATTCAACCTGAAGGACTGCCTGGGCCGGGTCTGGCAGTGGGCACCATTCAGGTGGATTTTTCCATGCCGGACCGGCTGGGCGCGCACTATGTCGCCGAAGATGGCAGCAAGCAGGTGCCGGTGATGCTGCACCGGGCGATCCTGGGTTCGCTGGAGCGTTTTATCGGCATTCTGATCGAGCATTATGCCGGCGCCCTGCCGCTGTGGCTGGCCCCGGTGCAGGCCGTAATCCTCAATATTACCGACAAGCAGGCGGTATTTGCCCGGAAAGTGGAAGAAACCCTGAAAAATCAGGGTCTGAGGGTAAAATCGGACTTGAGAAATGAGAAGATCGGCTTTAAAATCCGCGAGCACACGATTCAGCGTATTCCCTATCTGCTGGTAGTCGGCGATCGGGAAACGGAAGCCGGTACCGTGGCCGTGCGCACGCGCAGTGGCGAGGATCTGGGTAGTCTGTCGATCGAACAGCTTGCCGCAGGACTGACAGCCGAAAGCGCGAGCCACGGCCGTACTGTTTTGGAGGATTAGAGTATCGCCGCGAAAAAATCGCAACATCGGGTGAATGATTCCATTCTCGCGCAACAGGTCAGGGTCATTGATGCGGAGGGTGGTCAGGTCGGCGTCGTCTCGCTGGAAGAGGCGAAGGCTGTAGCAAGCGAAGCCAACCTCGATCTTGTCGAGATATCACCGAATGCGGAACCGCCGGTTTGCCGGGTCATGGACTACGGCAAGTTCAGGTTCGAGGAAAACAAGAAGCACCAGACCTCGAAGAAACGGCAGAAACAAACCCAGGTCAAGGAAATCAAGTTCCGGCCGGGTACCGATATCGGCGATTACAATATCAAGCTGCGCAAGTTGATCAGCTTTCTTGAAGACGGTGATCGCACCAAGGTGACCCTGCGTTTCCGCGGCAGGGAGATGGCGCACCAGGAGCTGGGTCTGGAGTTGCTGCAGCGGGTGCAGGCGGATCTCGATCCGTACGGGACCGTCGAGCAGGAACCCAAGATGGAAGGGCGCTTGATGGTCATGGTGCTGGCGCCGAAGAAAAACAAGTGACGTGAACGCAGTTCACGTCATTGCGGGCACGATGTACAGGGATGTACAAGTGCCGCGGGATGCAGGGAGCGGCCAGCGAAGCAATCCCGTAATGCGGGGATGATGATCTGAAGGATTGCCCTTGGGGTGTTCCGCACACTGCCGAATCATGAATTAATTATTTTGGAGATTTAAGGAAATGCCCAAGTTAAAAACCAACCGCGGTGCAGCCAAGCGCTTTAGAAAAACCGGCTCCGGCAGCTTCAAGCGTGGCCAGTCACATCGCCGTCATATTCTGACGAAGAAGAGCAGCAAGCGTAAACGTCAGCTGGGTTCGCCGGCGCAGGTGCATGAGGCCGACACGGCCCTGGTGCGCCGTATGCTGCCTTTCGTTTAAGTCGTTATTTCAGAGGTCGTCAGCAATGCCAAGAGTAAAACGAGGTGTTACCGCCCATGCCAGGCACAAAAAGGTGCTGGGCAAGGCAAAAGGTTATTACGGTGCGCGCAGCAAGGTGTACCGCGTCGCCAAGCAGGCCGTTATCAAGGCGGGCCAGTATGCCTATCGCGACCGCCGGCAACGCAAGCGCCAGTTTCGCAGCCTGTGGATTGCGCGCATCAATGCAGCGGCGCGTGAAAACGGGCTGTCCTACAGTCGTATGATCGATGGCCTGAGCAAGGCGAATATCGAGGTCGACAGAAAGGTGCTCGCCGATTTGGCGGTATTCGACAAAGCGGGTTTTAGTGCGCTGGCGGACAAGGCCAAGGCCAACTTATCGGTGTAAGCCCCTTAGCGCTGCTGAAAAATCTAAAAAGGGGAAAGGTTGACGCCTTTCCCCTTTTTTTATCGCTGCTGCGCTATGTATGAGAACAGTTCCGCGCCCGTGGGGTGCGGACGGGTGCGGGAAGGGATCAAGATGCATGTCCCCTCTCCCCAACCCTCCCCCTGAGGGGGAGGGGGCTTAATTGAAAAAAAACTACAATCAGGGAGTGCGACCCGGTGACCAGCCTGAACGATCTCGAACAACAGGCATTGCAGGACATTGCGAATGCGGGTGATCCCGCTGCGCTCGATGAGGTGCGCGTGCGGCTGCTCGGCAAGAAGGGTGAGTTGACGGAACAGCTCAAGCAGCTCGGCAAGCTGCCCGCAGCGGAGCGACCGGCCGCCGGTCAGGAGATCAACCGGATCAAGCAGCAGCTCCAGCAGGTCATCGAGCAGCGCCGGGCGGAGCTGGATTCCGTTGTGCTGGCGCAGCGGCTTGCGAGTGAACGGGTTGACGTCACCCTGCCGGGACGTGGTCAGCACCACGGAGGGCTGCATCCGGTGACCATCACCATGCGCCGGATCGAGCAACTGTTCATGCCGCTGGGGTTCAGCGTGGCCGAGGGCCCGGAAATCGAAGATGACTACCATAATTTCGAGGCCCTGAATATTCCCGCGCATCACCCCGCCCGCGCCATGCACGATACCTTCTATTTTCGATGCGCACACCCTGCTGCGGACCCATACCTCGCCGGTGCAGGTGCGGGTGATGCAGGACCGCAAGCCGCCGCTGCGCGTTATCGCCCCGGGACGGGTGTACCGCTGCGATTCGGATTTGACCCATACGCCCATGTTTCATCAGGTCGAAGGTCTGATGGTGGATAGCGATGTCAGCTTTGCCGATCTCAAAGGGATGCTGAATGATTTTCTGCACCGTTTCTTTGAGAACGATGACCTCGTGGTCCGTTTTCGGCCGTCCTATTTCCCCTTCACCGAACCGTCAGCGGAAGTCGATATCCAGTGTGTGATGTGTGCGGGCGAAGGCTGTCGGGTGTGCAGCCATACCGGCTGGCTGGAAGTGCTGGGTTGCGGCATGGTGCATCCGAATGTCTTCAAGCACGTCGGATATCGATAACGAGACGTACACCGGCTTTGCCTTTGGCATGGGCGTCGAACGCCTGGCCATGTTGCGCTACGGCGTGAATGACCTGCGCCTGTTCTTTGAAAACGATCTGGGTTTTTTACAGCAGTTTAACTGAGTGAGTTTTGTGTATGGTCATTGCGAGGAGCATAGCGACGCGGCAATCTGCCGCAGGTATATCGCACCGGGCCTGATATCTTGAATCTTTCTGAACTTATACCCTTATCTATATGAAATTCAGTGAAAAATGGTTGCGCGAATGGGTTGATCCGCCGGTCTCTACCGGCGGAACTGGTCGAGCAGTTGACCATGGCGGGCCTGGAGGTCGATACGGTCGAACCGGTCGCCGCCGGCATCGACGGGCTGCTGGTGGGTGAGGTGGTGTCCGTTGAACCCCATCCGGATGCGGACAAGCTCAGGGTCTGTCGCGTCAATGCCGGTCAAACCGAGGCCTTGCAGATTGTCTGTGGTGCACCCAATGTGAAAGCGGGTGGCCGTTATCCGCTGGCCCCGGTCGGTGCGCGCCTGCCGGGAATCAAGATAAAGAAGACCAGGCTGCGGGGCGTGGAATCCCTGGGCATGTTGTGTTCCGCGCGGGAACTGGGGCTGGGCGAGGATCAGTCCGGCCTGCTGGAATTACCTGCGGATGCGCCGGCGGGGCAGACCGCTGGCTGACTATCTTGGTCTCGATGACAGCATGATCGATATCGACCTGACCCCGAACCGGGGCGACTGCCTGGGCATAGAAGGTATTGCGCGGGAAGTGGGTACCCTGACGCGCAGCCCGGTATCGAGTATCTATATCAAGGCGGTTGCGGTCACCATAAAGGACCGTTTCGACATCGAGGTCCAGGTACCGGCCGCCTGTCCACGCTACCTCGGCCGGGTCATCCGCGCTATCGACACCACTGCAGTCACACCGCTGTGGATGCAGGAACGCTTGCGCCGCAGCGGCCTGCGCAGTCTCGGGCCGGTGGTGGACGTCACTAACTATGTCCTGCTGGAACTGGGGCAGCCACTGCACGCCTTCGACCTGGCGAAGCTTGCGCGGGGTATTCGCGTGCGTTACGCGGAGCAGGGCGAACAGCTTACCCTGCTGGATGAACGCACCATTACCATGAATTCGGACACGCTGGTGATTGCCGACCATGAAAAGCCACTGGCGATAGCCGGCGTCATGGGCGGAATCGATTCCGGCGTACAGCCGGAGACCACCGACCTGTTTCTTGAATGCGCGTTCTTCACGCCGGCAGGTATTGCCGGTTGCGCGCGCAACTACGCCTTGCATACCGACTCGGCATACCGGTTTGAACGCGGTGTCGATCCCGGCCTGCAGGAGCGTGCGCTGGAGCGCGCCACCGCCTTGCTGCTGGAGATATGTGGCGGCGACGCCGGGCCGGTAACTGAAATTACGGCTGCGGAGGAAATACCCGCGCGTACACCGATCGAGTTACGCGCGGAGCGTATCCAGCGGGTGCTGGGTATGACGCCTGCGCGCGATGAGGTGGTCGATATACTGCAGCGCCTGGGGATGGGCATCGAGGAGCAATCGATGGGCTGGCGGATCTTGCCGCCCACCTTCCGCTTCGACATCACGCTGGAAGCAGACCTGATCGAGGAAATCGGGCGTATCTACGGATACAACCGGATTCCCATGACTCCCTTGCGGGGTGCGTTGACCATTCAGCCGGTTGCGGAAGCCGTGGTCAGTATCGAACAGCTCAGCGATATCCTGGTTGCGCGTGGTTATCAGGAGGCAGTGACCTACAGCTTCGTCGATCCCGAATTGCAGCGCAGGGTGAATCCGGACCTGGCGCCGGTGGTGCTCGCCAACCCGATTTCATCCGAGATGGCCGAAATGCGCACCAGCCTGTGGCCGGGCCTGCTGAAGGCCGTGCAGTATAACCAGCGTCGCCAGAAACCGCGGCTGCGCTTGTTCGAGCACGGACTGAGATTCATTACCGATGACACTGATATCAGGCAAGATACCGTGGTCGCCGGTGTAGTGACCGGGTCGCGGTTGCCGGAACACTGGGAGGGCGCGCCGGCGCCGGTTGATTTCTATGACGTGCGTCGTGATGTGGAGGCGCTCCTTGCGCAGACAAGGCATGCACACGAATTTGTCTTTACTGCCGCGGAACACCCGGCATTGCATCCCGGGCAAACAGCACGGATTCACTCAGGGGACATTGCTGCCGGCTGGCTGGGTCGTATTCATCCGCAGCTGGCGGAACAGTATGATATCGACCGCAGTGCCTGCCTGTTCGAGCTGGAATACGCTGCCATCAATGCACGCACACTGGCGCGCTTCCATGAGATCTCCCGCTATCCCTCCATTCGCCGTGACCTGGCGGTGGTCGTGGCTGCCGAAATCCGGGCGGGCGCACTGGATTCTGTCGTCCGCGAGGCCGCCGGTGAGCTGCTGCAGGATGTGGTGATATTCGATATCTACCAGGGAAAAGGCGTAGAAACAGGGCGAAAAAGCATCGCCTTTGGCTTGATTCTACAGGATTCTTCACGCACACTTACTGATCAGGATGTAGAGGCCGTGGTCGATCGGGTGAGCGGTCGGCTCGGGGAGGAATTCGGGGCAACCTTAAGGGATTAGTACCATGGCATTGACCAAAGCAGATATGGCAGAAAAACTGTTTGAGGACCTGGGACTGAACAAGCGCGAAGCCAAGGAACTGGTCGAGCTGTTTTTCGAGGAGATCCGGGCTGCACTGGAAAACGGGCGCCAGGTCAAACTGTCCGGTTTCGGTAATTTCGATTTGCGCGAAAAGAACCAGCGGCCGGGCCGCAACCCGAAGACGGGTGAAGAAATTCCGATTTCCGCCCGGCGTGTCGTGACCTTCCGTTCCGGCCAGAAACTCAAGGCGAGAGTAGAGGCATATGCTGGAAGCGAGTAATAACGACGAACTTCCAGTCATACCGGGCAAGCGCTATTTCACCATCGGTGAAGTCAGCGAGCTGTGCGGGGTAAAGCCGCACGTGCTGCGTTACTGGGAGCAGGAGTTCCCGCAGCTGAAGCCGGTCAAGCGGCGCGGCAACCGGCGTTACTACCAGCGCCAGGACGTGCTGATGATCCGCCAGATCAGAAGCCTGCTCTACGAGCAAGGCTTCACCATCGGCGGCGCCCGGCAAAAGATGTCCGGCGAAGACGCGAAAGAGGACGTGACCCAGAGCCAGCAGATCGTGCACCAGGTCCGCATGGAGCTGGAAGACGTGCTGCAGTTGCTGAAGCGCTAGTCATAGACTTGTCAGGTTACGCAGTATCCAGGGTACCCTGTTATAATCTCACTACATCAATCTTCGGGGCGTAGCGCAGCCTGGTAGCGCACTTGACTGGGGGTCAAGTGGTCGGAGGTTCGAATCCTCTCGTCCCGACCAACATCAAAAAGGCCGTTCTCATGAACGGCCTTTTTTCGTTGTCCGGTGCGTTCGGATTCCCGGCCCGGCCCGGCGCGAGACGCACCGGGCGTTCGCCGGGAACAATGTCCATTGGGACATTGTTTTGTTTCCGGCTCACCCTCTCGTCCCGAACAATAGAATCAAAAGCAGCCCGCAGCCCCGTAGGGCGCAATAGCGCAGCGTATTGCGCCGCATGACTGTGCCATAACATACTGAGTCATGCTCAACAATCGATATACCTGCCAACCGGGCGGGGATTCTTCATATTTTCTGTAAAGGTATATGCACCACCGGAACAGACGTATCTATTCCATGCGGCCTGGATACATCATGAAGGTGATCGACTGGTCGTAATCAACGTTACTTTACCTGGTTGGTGCCGATACCTGCGGCGCAATACGCTGCGCTATTGCGCCCTACACTGGCTGTAAAGGTATATGCACCACCGGAACAGACGTATCTATTCCATGCGGCCTGGATACATCATGAAGGTGATCGACTGGTCGTAATCAACGTTACTTTACCTGGTTGGTGCCGATACCTGCGGCGCAATACGCTGCGCTATTGCGCCCTACACTGGCTGCTCCTTGAATTCAGCAAACCAGACTAAAATGTGGGCGATCCCCCAGCCGTCAACCTCTACAGCGGCTGTATTCCGGGATTCGGTGATATTGCCAGGCATGAAGCAGCCCCGTAGGGCGCAATAGCGCAGCGTATTGCGCCGCATGACTGTGCCATAACATACTGAGTCATGCGCAACAATCGATATACCTGCCAACCGGGCGGGGTTTCTTTATATTTTCTGTAAAGGTATATGCACCACCGGAACAGACGTATCTATTCCATGCGGCCTGGATACATCATGAAGGTGATCGACTGGTCGTAATCAACGTTACTTTACCTGGTTGGTGCCGATACCTGCGGCGCAATACGCTGCGCTATTGCGCCCTACACTGGCTGATCGGGTTGAACACCGGTTCCACCATGCAACCTTGTGCTGCTATTGCATGGAGCCGAAGGAAGCGTTGCGTGACATTTGCCGGAACCGGCAGGCCGGCTATGCGTGCGCCCTGGGCAAGTGGCCCATGCGGGAACAGCCGGTAAAGGTAGCGTGCACCACCCTGTTCGGTGAAGGCATTATCAAGTTCACGCGACAACTGGTGGGGCAAGGCCGACCAGCCATGCTCCAGGTAATAGTGCCGCAGGAAAATTATGACCTTCCAGTGCTCGTCCGATAGCTCGATTCCCTCCAGGGCGGCTGCTTCCCTGGCCTCGTCACGATCCCAGCCTGCCAGTTCGTTATGCCGGTCCATATGTTCCGGCAAATCGTGGCTTGGTCTAGCAAGATAGTTGATTATCGCGGCCATAAACCCTCCCCATGCAATGCATCATAACGTGTTATTGACAAATACCAGCTTAGTACATCTGCTGGTCGGCAGCACTAGTGCACATCAGGCTGGCGACAGGGTTAGACAAGACAATAGACGGTAAGGGGATGCCACGGCTGCGGGAAAGATCGCGAATTACCTGTCAGGTCAATTACATGCACCGGGTATTGCCGGGCAAAGAAAGGATCCGCTGCTGCACCTCCGCTTCGGTCCCTTTAGGTTCCAGCCCCGTAGGGCGCAATAGCGCAGCGTATTGCGCCGCATGACTGAGTCATACTCAACAATCGATATACCTGCCAACCGGGCGGGGTTTATTTATAATTACTGTAATAGTATTTGCACCACCGAAACAGACGTATCTACCCCATGCGTCCTGGATACATCATGAAGTTGATCGACTGGTCGTAGTGAACGTTACTTTACCTGGTTGGTGCCGATACCTGCGGCGCAATACGCTGCGCTATTGCGCCCTACACTGGCTATACTATTCCCGGTTATTGGGGAACATAATATGTATGCACCAGGTGCGCGAGGAAAAATCATAAATAACTCGGCAAGCCAGTATTTCGCTGTTAAGGCATGCAAAAAGGCAGCACTCTGCTTGGTGACCATCTTGCGCGGCTATGCGGTCGTTCTGATGCTTGCGCCGCCCGCTTTCGCACAAACCGTTATTAACCTGACTGAGGTCGCCGATTGCGGGTCTCTCACATTGGCAGGTGCGGTCTCCGGGATCTCCAGCCCGGAGGATTACGTGATTGCCACATACATCATGGTCACCGGATCCTGGTGGGAAAAGCAGGCCCTGACCTTAACAGCAAATGG
>CAVYHX010000001.1:0-11910 GCA_963768415.1 uncultured Gammaproteobacteria bacterium | reverse complement strand
CCGGAGAAGGCCAGCACCCAGACCCGGCCGACCGGTTGCAGATCGATGCCCCGGTAGAGTGAATCCAGTATGTTCGCGTTGATTTCAACGCCGGACATGGGTTCGTTGTTTCCGGATACCGGTGTCGGCAGGGCATCGCCGAGGCCCACGGCAGTAGCGCCGACAAGTACATATTTATCGCGAAACGTACCGGGGGTGAAATCACCGCTCAGGACCTGGTGATAGGAGATACGCGCTGAAGTGCCCGGGGGGGCCGGCGTAGGGGATCATAATAAGTGTGTTTCGTATCCAGTCCGCCGAAATGTGTTCCGATTCCGGACTATATGTCCGGTAATCATTTGTTGTCCCGGATGGGCGATTTTCTCCGGCCCGCAGCAGGGCGAGATTGATATTTTCCCAGCGCGCCGTCCCCAGACCTTCGTTCAGATAGGTGTGACGAGCGATGCCGTCCTTGTCCAGCTCCACATGAATATGCCCCAGGCCGGTAGCGGCAACGGTCAAGTCGTGGATCGGCAGGCTCTCGCTGTAGTAACCCAGCCGCCGGGTCTGCTCGATGGCGACTGGCAGGAAGACGTTATGGCTGTGCGCGAGCGCCGTGGCAAGGCGGGTGTCATTCTCCGGATGCTGTAAATCAGGCTCCGATAACAGGATATCAAAGGCAATCGCCCGGGGTTGCTCCGGGGCGAGGCGGTCAAGTAATTGTGCATGCATCGACCTTGGCCATGGCCAGCGGCCGATCCGGGCCAGGCTTTCCTCGTCAATGGCGATAATGATGATTTCATCCGGCGCTGACCGGGTCCACATACGCAGTTGCGAGTCGTATATGACACGATCGAGCCGCCACAGCCAGTCCTGCTGTACGACAAGTAGTGTCAGGCAGGTCAGCAGGAAGGCAAGGACCAGGCGTTCTGCCAGTGGATTGCCCAGCGTTGTCCGTTGCATCAGAACAGCAGCAGCAGCGGAATCAGAAATGACCAGTAGCTGGTAGGTGGAATAACGATTTTTTGTGCAGGGCTGAACTCGCCGGCGAAGCCGTCGCTGGCGATGGCCTTTGCCCGGAAGTAATACTGTTCGGGGATGGGCCTGTCCATTTCAATACGGGGTTCATCGATGATCCTGTCGATGATGACATCATCAAAATCCGCATCCGCGGCAAACTGGAAGTGATACTGCACGTTTTCCGCGCCCGACTGCCACTGAATTACCAGTGTATTCTTGTCAAGTTGCGGTTCCTGAAATTCCGGGTTGGGAGGGGCTGCCCGATATTCGAACTGGCGGCTGTCGCTGTACGGGCCTTGCTCGCCGGAGGCATCGATCGATGCAATACGCCAGTAATACTGGCCCTCTGCGAGTGCCGCCGCAGGCTGGTAATTCGGCCGGCTATGCCCTGTCTCGTCATGAACAAGGGATTGAAAATCGGCATCTGAAGCGATCTGCAGATGATATTTCGTGACACCTTCCGGCTCTGACCAGGTCAGGGCAGGGCGTTCGGTGCGCAGCAGCTGCTCGAGCTTCGGTTCGATCAGTAAAGGTGGAAACGGACGTGCGTCGACGCTAAACGCGATATCACTGTTCATTCCCTCCAGCCTGAGATCATCGATCGCACGCAGCCTGAGTACATATTCACCATCCGGCAGGTCGTGCCACAGGCCGGTCGGTGCGGCTGTTTCCCGGTCGGCAAGCAGCGGCGAAAAATCCCTGCTGGATGCGATCTGGAAACGATAGCCTTGTGCGTTGTTGACAGGATCCCACGTAAACTGCAGCGGCAGGCGCTGATAATGCTGCTTGATGCCAGCGGTTACCGGTGCGGGTAACAGTTCTCTGGGTTTGATGGGCGGCTTGCCCTTTTCCGCGACCGTACCATACCCGCCGGGCACATCCTGGCCGCCCTGGTCGCCACTGACATTGACCTTGCCCTCGAGTACTTCACTGCGGGATACCGGCTGGTCATGCTCGGTACTGACACGAAAGTTGGTGCCCCTGACGGCGGCGACCGCTGCCGGAGTGATAATGTGATACTGGCTCCCCGGCCCTTTTGCCGGCTTGACACGGGTATCCACCCGGCCCTTTTGCAGGCGTACCCGGGTGTCGACCATGCCGGTCTTGTGGTAGCTGCTGAGAGTGTCCATGACAACTTCGCTGTCGGCCAGTACCAGTAGTTCCGAGCCATCGGCGAAGCGGATGCTGACATTACTGTCCGGGCCGGTGCGGACGCTGTCACCAATGCGCAGTTCAGTGCCATTCTCGAGGACACGGCTGCCGGATTCCCCCGTGCGAAGCAGTTCCACGCTACCCTGGACCTGTGCGACCTGCGCGGTAACCGGCTGGATTTTCAGCCATGCGACAGGCACCCTGATCTTGCTGCCTGGCAACATCTGGCGCGGATGATCTATATTGTTCAGTTTCTGCAAGCGGTACCAGTAGTTGATATCGGTCAGGTACTCTTCATAGAAATTCCAGAGGTTGTCACCCGGCTGGATTGTATAAATCCACTCCTGTGCGAGTACCGGCCGTGAGCAACAGGCAAACAGCAGGTATGCCAGCAGGCAGACCAGTATCCGGTGGTTACTCTGTCCAGGGAGCAGCTTGAATGTATGCATTCTGCAAGCCTCGCTTTTCGGGGAGGAGGTCAGGAATGACAATAGCAAATGAACGCATAAATGATAAGCGCTACGACGGGTTACCGGCGGACGTTTTTTCCAGGCGGTAGCCGTGTTGATAGACCGAGGCAAGCCGCCAGCCGCTTCCCGGGACAATGGCGAGTTTCTTGCGTATCCGGCTGATGTGGGTATCTACCGTACGGGTTTGCAGCTCCACACCCTGGCCCCAGATATTTTCCAGCAGGTAATTGCGCGACAGCAGGCGGCCGGCATGGCGGAACATGAACAGCGCCAGGTCATATTCCTTGTGTGTCAAATCCAGCGGCTTTCCGTTCACTGACAGGGTGCGACTCTCGGTGTCGAAGATGTAGGGAGCTGCCTCGAAGATCCTGCGTGGCTCACCGTCCGGATGCGCGCGCCGCAACAGCGCCTCGAGCCGGGCAAGCGTTTCATGCTGCTTGATCGGTTTGACCATGTAGTCGTCGGCGCCTTTCGAAAGGGCGTGCACGATATCCTGTTCATTATCACGGCTGGTCGTAAAGAGCACGGGGATGTGCCAGTCGATGTTTTCGCGAATCCATGTCAGCAGTTCCGGGCCCGTGGTATCCGGGAGCATCCAGTCCAGGATGATCAGGTCGAAGGTGAAACGTTTGACGCCATGGAAAAATGCCTTCCCGTGCGCGAAGAGGTAACAGTCATGGCCGCTGTCGTTTAGCCAGGACTGCAATAATTCTGCCTGTGCAGCATCGTCCTCAATGAGTGCAATCTGCACGACATCTCCCTTTTCGCGTAATAATGGAAGGATTTTCGCAGATTCGTCTGTCTCATCCAAGTGCTTGTTGTACATTTCGATATCCCGGGTTCCACTACAGGCATGGTGGTGCGGCTGGAATCGACGCGGTCTTGTGGAAATTATTGAATTGCAGGTCTCCTGGCGGGGGCGCGTGAATGCGTGGCTGGAGAGTGCTGCATCCGGTGCTGGTCTGCATCGCTGTCTGATTGTTCCAGATAAAAAAGGGCCGGAGAAAGTTGGGGTGATACAGGGGGAATTGCCTTTCTCCGACCCGAAACTGCTATTGCTCTGCCTGGTGTAATAGCAAGTGCCATGCCATATTTGGAAAGGCTTTTATAATCGGGTGGTTGGTGAATATACGGTGTATAAGCGACCGTGCGGCAGGTGAAAAATTATGATAATCCGACATCGGCACAGGACGCTTGAATGTGAATCATTGTGTCACGGCAGGTAACACCCTGTTCCGGCAGGTGACTGGTTTATTTCCGCATGGATGTGTTGAGTCGCGCAGATTTTACAACTTGCCGGGCGGGATCGGCATTATGTTCTATTCATGCAGGAAAGGGATGCAGGATCATGACATTGCAAGCGGGCGGGTTTGTCAGGGTATTCGACAGTCGTGAAACAATCCGGCAACAATTTACAATCAGGTAACATTTGCACCGGTTGCGTTGACAATGCGGACACAAAAAAAAGCCCGGCTTGGTAGAGCCGGGCGCGTAAGATTTCAAAAGTTTCGGGGATTGATTATTTGCGTGCCCCCGGGCCGTTGGATGCCAGTCCGTTGCTCATGAAGCTATGGAAATACTCCAGGGCCTTGTATTCATCGCTCTGCGGCTTGTAGGGCTTGGCGCGGACCTGCTTGTTGCAGCCGCCGTAGCGACGATGCAGGGTGCCCATGCCGCCCCACTTGGAACGGTATACCGGGAAGTGCGTGGTATGCCCGAGTGCGGGACTCAACAAGTCGGCACGCACCTTGTTGCCGGCATTGTAGACATGGCAATCGGCACAGGCCATGTTCATCTGGCCACGCTTGGCATAGAAATGCTGCTTGCCCCGCTCATAGGCGGCCAGGGCGCGCGGATCATCCGGGATCTGGACATTGATTATCTGGCCGCGCGAGGTGTAGTGCATGTAGGCGGAGATATCGGCAATCGCACCTTTCTGGTAGCCCAGCGGCTCTTCGCCATTGGCCTGGCGGCAGGTGTTGATCGATTCTTCCAGGGTGATCACCTTGCCTGATTTGGTATCGAAGAACGGATACTTGTGCGCAATACCGATGCCACCGTTTTCAAAGCAACTGGCATAGGTCTTGCCGTTTTTGAATGGCGTATTGAACAGTTGCTTGCCTTTTTCCAGACTCAGTTCATACGGAGGAAATTCCTCGATTTCTTCCCATTGCTCCCGCGAAGCGGCATCGATGGAATACACTCCGTTGACGAAATCCTCGAAAGGAGTCTTTGGAAAACGCTTCTGAAAGTACGATCTGAACTTGTTCAGGTCATCCTGTGGTGTAGCCTGGACCGGCAGTGCGACGGCACCGAGCAGTCCCAGGACGAGGGTTGCGGTCAGGAGCTTGATCATTGAGTGGCTCTCCTCCAAGATCTGGTTGGTGTCTATTGTCCGGTTGCCGGATACGTTTACTTGACGGTTTGCTTCCATCGAGTCAGCTGTTGCCCTTGTTGTCGACCCAGCTCAGTTTGACCGTGTCGCCGGCAGCTGCACCCTTGAAGCGGAAGGAGAGATACGGGTTCTTGGAGATGGCTGGTCCCCAGTTGGCAGTGATTACCTTCGCACCCTTGTGTTCACATACTACTTCCTGAATGAAGTGTGCCGGTATCGTTTCACCCGTTTTCTTGTCCTTGCGGGCACCGGTTTCCATCGGGTGGCTGATCAATGCCTTGATCGTAGTCACGCCGCCTTCGATATTTGCGCGCATTTTAATGCTGGCCATGATAAATCCTCTTCAATAATACTGATGCTTGAATAAATGTGTCGTTACGGGCCGGGTTTTGACTAGCCGCCGCACCCGCCGATCGTTACCTTGACTTCCTTGCCGGTGCTGTAAAGTTTGCCGCCGGCCTTGACCACTGCAATGACACTGGATGTCTTGCCCATTTTGATGCGGGTGGAGACATAGCCTTCGGTGTTGGGACCCATGTCGTAGGAAGCGGACAATGGCGCTGCATTTTTCTCGGCGATAATGCTGATGGATTCAACGCCACTGATATCGGTAGTGACCGAGATCGGTACCACAGCGCCGTTTTCGGCGATGTCCGGCGCCTTGATCTTGATCTTGTCGCTGCCGGCCAGGTCGGAACTGCCGAACAGTCCGGTCAGGGCGGAGTTGACGTCCTTGGCTTCGAAGGCTGATTTTGGCCATGCTGCCAGGACCGAACGCGGCGTCAGCAGGCCGGCGCTGACCGCCATGCCCACGGCGCCGGTGGCCAGTGTGCCTCTAAGAAATATTCTGCGTTTCATGCTAGTCACGGGTGCTTCTCCTGAGTAATTGAACTGGTTTTCGACTGTAGTCTGGTTACAGTGTATAGACATATTCAGTGATTTGGTCGATTTCCTCCTCACTGAGCATCTTGTGCCGCCCAAACGGGGGCATGATGGAGTTGGGGTTGGCCGCGGTGGCGTCCCAGATCTGCTTGCGCAGTTTTGCCATGTCCGGATAGCGCAGCTTCATGCTCACCAGCGGCGGTCCGATGTTGCCGGGCAGGGCGCCGTCATCCATCGCATGGCAGGCCAGGCAATTACCTTTTTTACGGTCATATGCGACCGCTTTGCCTTTTTCTATGGTTGAACTCGGTGCATCTTCCTGTGCTGATACCGGGGAGACCGTTACCAGTGCTGCAGTTCCAATGATCGTTGCGAGAGAAAGTGCAGTAATAAAAATCTTTTTCGCGGTTTGCCGCATCGTTCGTTCTCCTGGGTGTAAGTGGTCCATTGCGGTTTTCATTTCGTCACCGGTTGCCTAGAGCCCGCGCGGATGTGTTTTTTCATACTTGTACTGGCTCACAGCCAGTTCAGCCTGATCCTTCGCCTTGTTGGCCAGCTTGATGGCAGCGGCATTGTCACCCTTGTCGGCTGCTGTCTGTGCTTGCGTGAGGAACTGCTCGGTATCCCGCCAGATCCAGTCATTTGCTTTTGCTGCCTTGATAGCAGCACCGGCACTGGCGATGGCCGCCGTCGCTTCCGGGCTTGCCTTGGTAGCAGGCGCCGCTGTCGCTTGCTTGGTTTGCTGGTCAGCACAGCCGGTTACCAGCCATAGCGAAAGTAGAGCGGTAATCAGGAACTTGACGGAAAGGCGTGTCTTCATCGAGTCAACTCCAAATGGATTTATCAGGGTGATAGGAAAAAATTGACATGTGTCTGCGTGAGTTACGCACGGAAAGCTAGCACCCGTACTTAATAACTGTCAAGTAAATAGAAAAGTTAACAGGCCAAATAACATTAGTAAATTACGCTATTCTAATTTGCTTCTTTCCAGCAGCAATTCAAGGTTTTTGATGCGTGCCACAATGCGTGCGCTTTCATAGTCACTCAGGCCGGGCTGTTGTTCTGCACGTTTGAGCTGGTCGATCGCCTGTTGGGTAAAACCGCTGAGAAAGTAATACTGCGACATGGCAGTATGGGTGTGTACAGTGTGACCGCTCGACCTGGCAGCCTGTGCCAGGAGCTTGTAGATTTCCGGGTTGTCCGAGGCTCGCTCAGTGATGCCATTCAGGATGGAATAAGCCTTGTCGGCTTGATCGGCAGCCAGCAGGGTACTGCAATAGGGTAACAGCACGATTACATTGCCCGGATACAGTTGCAGCGTGTCGGTATATACATCCAGGGCACTGCTGTACTCCTTGCCCGCGCCCAGAATCCCGGCGAGCGCCAGCCGGTAGCTAATGCGATCAGGATCCTCTTTGTGCAGTTCTCGCATGATCGCCTGTGCTTCCGTGTTCTTGCCGGCTTCGTTCAACAATAACGCATATTCGTAGCGGTTGACCGGTGATGCACTGTCCGGTTTTCCCTGGTAGCGCTGAAAATCCGCCAGGACCTGTTTGGGGTTGTTATACATGCTGACGCGCAACCGGACGCGCAGCAGCTGGAAGTCCAGTCCGGTGTCTCCCTTGAGGGTCGGATAGGATTCGGCGCGTGAAACCGCCTCGGCGATACGGTTGGTGGTCACCGGGTGTGTGCTCAGGAATTCCGGTGGCCGGGTACCGTAAAGCCTGGAATTTTTTTGCAGGCGTTCAAAAAACCGCGGCATTCCGAAGGGGTCGAGGCCTGCCTCTGCCAGTGTCTGTATGCCGACCCGGTCAGCTTCTTCTTCATTGGCGCGGGTGAAGTTGATCTGGTACTGCATGCTGGCCGCCGAAGCGGCCGTCAGCGCCGCTGCGCCTGCCTGACTGTCTTGTGTGCCAATCAGGATAGCGGCAAGCAGCGCGGCGGCCGATGGCAGACTCATCCTGTCGGCGGCCCCGAAGGCGCGTGCGAGGTGGCGTTGGGTGACATGTGCGATTTCATGCGCCATGACGCCGGCCAGTTCACTCTCGGTCTCCGCGGCAAGGAACAGGCCGGCATTGATCCCGATATAACCGCCTGGACCCGCGAAGGCGTTGATGTCCGGTTCATCGACCAGGAAAAATGAGAAGCTGTGTCCGGGATCTTCACTCTTGAGCACCAGCCGCTGGCCCAGGGCCTGCAGATAGCTGGTAATCTCGGGATCATCCCGTACCATGCCTTCCTGGCGGATCTGGCGCATGAATTCAGCCCCCAGTGCCTGGTCCTGCTGCGGGGATATGGTTTTACCGGAGGCATCTCCCAGGTCGGGCAGATCATGGAATGTGCCCTGTGACAGGGTGGTCACAGGTCGCAGGATCATCAATAAGCACAGCAACAGCCGGGGAAAGATTCTCATGTATAGAGTCGGGTAATCATGATTGTTGTCTATCGGACAAGGACTTGGCGTTCCGGTTCAGTTAGGGTCGGGATATAATATCCGGACCCTAAATGGGGCCTTGCCTATTGGAACGTGTTATCATAAGTTCTCATAGGTATTCTAATATCATTATTCAGGTTCCGCGTGCCGGGGCTGATGTAGTAGAACAACTTATTATTTAAAGGAGAGTCCAATGGCGGATTTTGATAATGAACTTGATGCAACCGGCCTGAACTGCCCGCTGCCTATTTTACGCGCAAAGAAAGCCCTGAATGGTATGGAAGCAGGCAAGATACTGCGCATCATTGCAACTGACCCGGGTTCCGTCAAGGACTTCGAAGCCTTTGCCAAGCAGACCGGCAATGAACTCATGGCTTCGTCGGAAGAGGGTGGTAAATTCACCTTCCTGATGAAGAAGGGTGGATAACACCTGTATTTAATGCGGCAACAGATTCAAAAACCCCGGCCAATCGCCGGGGTTTTTTTTGAGAAAAAATTACCGTTCAGAATTTCCAGTTCGCCTGTGCACTGATAATGTTGGTGTCCGCATCAAATTCACCGGTGAGGCGATGCAGGCCTTCCGGCAAACCTACTGCCGAGCTTGCCGCATCGGTGCTGTTGATCTGCGGGTCGTCAATGAACAGGTGTGCGTACCCGATGTCGATACTCAGCCTGTCCGAATATTTGTAGCCGGCACCGAATGTCAGCCAGATGCGATCATCGTCCGGGAGAGCCGCGGGACGAAAGTTTGCATTCAGTACCGGTGACTCGTCAAAGGCAAGGCCGGTGCGCAGGGTCCAGGCATCGTCATACTTGTAACTGGCCCCAACGGCAGTGCGCACGGTGTCTTCCCACATCAGCGGGATGGTATTCGATGAACCGTCATCAAATCTGGCAACGAGCGCATCGATCTTGCTCCATTGCGTCCAGGTGATGTCCGCCATAATCGCCCAGCGGGGATTGATCTCATGATAGGCACCGAGCGACACGGTATTCGGCAGGGATACATCGGCCCTTGCTCCCTGCCGGGATGGTGACGGGCCGGTGATTGTTACATCATCATCCAGTTTAACGTCGACCTTGGAGCGGTAGGCAATACTCAGGCGCGTGTGTTCAGTTGGCTCCAGCAAGAGCCCCATGTTGAATCCAAAACCCCAGTCATCGACATCGAGATCGGCCTTGCCGTCGGCTGTGCCGGTAGCGCCGCCACCAAGCAGGCCGAAGTCAATAGCATTTTTGAGTATCAGCTTGGCATACATGGCGCTGACGCCGAACCCGATCGAGGCGTGTTCATCGATCCTGAATGACACCGTCGGATTGATATTGACAGTAATGATTTCGGATTCGGTGGCACTGTAACGCCCGAGCCAGTCGTTTTTGTACTTGGTGGCAAGACCAAAGGGTACATTGACACCGACACCGACCTTCCAGCGTTCATCGACGGCGCGCACGTAGGTAAAGTGCGGCACCACGCCGGTTTCGCCCCCGTTACCGCCATTACTGCCACTAATCGGATCGCCGTCAGCGCCGAATGCAGCGAGCGGGTCATTGACGGCAGCCGATCCCTGGAACTCTGAATTAGGCAGCACAATGTGCAGACCGGCTGATAGCTGGTTGCCTTCCAGCCGCGCCATGCTGGCCGGATTGAAGAAGACGGTGGAGGCATCTTGCGCGATCGCACCGGAACCGGCGTAGGCGTTACCCATACTACTGACACTTTGTTCGATCAGTGCAAAGCCCGCTGCCCCCGCACCGGTCGCGGTGAATGACAACAGAACCGCAATACTACATGCGCGGATGCGCCGGTTAATACCGTGATGATTGTGCATGCATGCCTCCTCGGCTGTTTGCGAATTCGCAAATCGTCATGATGGAAACATTGAGGAGCTGCTTTCTGTGCGCCCTGGATTGTGACTCCCGGCAATGTTGTCAGGTACCCTATTGCACCTGCTGTAAAAATACAACACTCATGTTGACAATGCCCTAACCAACTGTCAGAGTTGCCTCGGTCATAATGAGTGTTGTTGTTATTTGGCAACATGCACTGATTAAAATGATTTCACGACATATCCAGATGGGGAGCGAAACACTATGACAAGATCACCGGGGTTGTTGAAGGTGGTGTCTTTGATTGCGGGGCTGGCAATAACATCAACAGCGACGGCAACCACCGGTTATTTCGCGCTCGGCTATGGCGCCAAGGCGATGGGCGTGGCCGGTGCCGTGGTCTCCAATCCACAGGATACCGCGACCATCGCCGTAAACCCGGCCGCGATGACGGTGGTCGGCAAGCGGGTCGACGTCGGTCTGCGCTTTTTCAGCCCGATTCGCGAGGCGCAACTGACGACCTCGGCTTCGCCAGCGCCAGTGGTTACGTTTGATGTGGATGACAAGAGCCGCCGTGATTTATTCTTGATTCCTAATATCGGTTTCAACATCCAGCTCAAGGACAACCTCTGGTTCGGATTTCAATAATTACGGCAACGGGGGGATGAACTCCACCTATGACCGGAATATCTACGATGAGGCCTTTGCGGCCCTGGGCGGGGCTCCCGAAGGCTTTGGTACCGGCACCCCGGATACCGGCACATTGGGAGTGGACCTGGCCCAGGCCATCTTTGCGCCGACGCTGGCCATGAAGGTCAAAGAAAGGCATTCCATTGGCGTGTCCCTGCTGATCGGTGTGCAACGCTTCAGCGCACGTGGCCTGGGTGATTTCCAGTGCTTTACGCAAACCGCCGGTCCTACCTGTGCGCCGGCCCCCACCGTGCTGTCAGATGGCCTGTCCGGTAACAACAGTGACTGGTCCTATGGTGCCGGTGCACGGATAGGCTGGCTGGGCGAAGTGCATCCGCGGGTGACCCTGGGCGCCTCGGTTTCCAGCAAGGTCTACATGACCAAGCTCGATGATTATGACGAGTTGTTTGCCGAGGACGGCGACTTCGACATTCCTGCCAATTTCACCCTGGGCGCGACCTTCAAGGCCACGCCGAAGCTGAAGGTCTCGTTTGATTTCCAGCGTATCCTGTATGAAGGGGTGAACTCCATTTCCAATGCCGGCCCAGTATTTGTGCCTCCTCCCGCTCCAAATGCAGGACCCAATCCACCCTGTCCAAGCTGTTTGCTCGGCATGGACCAGGGTATGGGCTTCGGCTGGGAGGATATCAATATCTACCGGTTGGCCGCGGAGTATGCGCATAACAAGCAGTGGATATACCGTGCCGGCTTCGCGCTGAATGACCAGCCGATTCCGGACGACCAGTTGCTGTTCAATATCCTGGCCCCGGCCGTGGTGGAAAAGCATGCCACTGTCGGTTTCACCTTCATGCCGAATGCGAAGACTGAGTGGAACTTTGCCTACATGCATGCGTTTGAGGAAGAGGTAACATCATCACAGACCGCATTCGGCATTCCCGGTCGTATCGAGATGTACCAGAATTCTGTGGATCTGAGTTACTCCTACAAGTTCTGATTACTCCAGGGTGGTTGCTCAATAAAAGGCCGCGATGATGCGGCCTTTTTTATCGGTTCTCCGCAACTATCATTGATAGTTTTAGCTGATGAAGATTCTCGCCTGT